>NZ_JBIVRG010000008.1:0-176100 GCF_044755505.1 Pseudarthrobacter sp. NPDC092202
ACTAGAACCTTAGACAAGCTCTATTTTCCCTGATCCGAGGGGCATTTCCGTGTCACGGCACCCGCTCACACCCCAAACTCATCGGTGGATCGAGGCTTAGTAACGGATGACGGGGAAATCCTTTGGGTCAAATCCCCTTCAAACAACCGCAAGCTCTTCGAAAAGGCTGAGTTCTACGAGGCCTGGGCCATCGAGGACCGGGACGGATTCCACTATGAGGTCACAAAGAGCCTCGACAACTTGGAGAGAGCATCCTGAACCCGGTGCATCGTGTCTGCACCGCCGTCTAGTGGCACCGCATAAGTAGATAGCCCACCATTTCTCGATCCGTCCTAGCGGCTGTTGCTCAGCAAACCGCTCGCCTCGGCTCAACAATTGTTTGACCATGTCGGGGATGCGGCGCGAGTGGCATGCCCTGTCCACGGAAGCCTGTACGCGGGCTCGATGCGGGAGACGCCCCGCCACCGGAAGGCTGGAGCGGTTTGAGGGGGCTAAATCGCGGTCGCAACTACGCCGAGAATGCGCGCCGTATTAGACGAAACAGCTTACGAAGCCACCATCAACACCCCTGCCCAGCCACTGGCAAGACGGGGCAGCATCCCTGAAAGGACACAGTGGAACTGCTGTGGGAAATCGCCGGCTGGGCCGGCGCGGTCGCAATACTCAGTGCTTACCTCGCCGTTTCCATGGGCTGGTTGAAAGCCGGCAAGGGCTTCCAGACCGCGAATCTTTTTGGCGCCGTTGCCTTTATCATCAACGGCACAGTCCACGGGGCATGGCCTTCCGTGGTGACGAACGTGGCCTGGTTCCTCATTTCTGCGGTCGCGCTTTTTCGCCTACGAACGGCGATCCCGCAGCCGAGGGTGCCGACTGAGGACCCACAGGTTCACTTCCCTGGCGTCCCGGACACAACCGCCCAGATCGCTGTAGTCGAGGTCCTCACGGATGCCGTGCACGGTGAGGCAAACGGGAAAAGCCGATAATAAAGATTCTGTCAAGCTGCCCGAGTCGGGACACCGCGGTTCCTAACCACGACCGCGTCAGTTAGATCGACGGTGGCCGTCCACGGATTGATAACCAAAGGACTCTCTCGGCAACCGGAGGCTGCTATCCAGGTACTCGAGCTCTCCCCAGGTCCTACTCCTGTCTAGACCTTCTCAACAGTGACAGTGGCCGCATCTAGTCACAGAAGAAGGGACTGTCACTGGGCCGAGCGAACGACCCGTCGCAACCCTGATCTCGGTGCGCGCCGTGTCACAATGGGCGTCTTTTTATAAGTGGCTCCAGAATGTAAAGAAGTCTGTCACTCACGGCCGATATTGCCTTCAGTGTTGGCATCAAGGTCATTTTTTTAGGGGAAAGCCACGATGAGTTCCGCACCCGTTGAGGGGTCCTTTTCCGACCTCTTAGCAGGACTAGTAAGGGGCGACCCAAACGAGTTTTTGCACCTCCTGAAAGAGTATGAAATACCAACCGCACTCGACGGAACTCGAACCGTAGTTCGCACACACTTCTTAGCTGTAGATGCGGGCGGAACACCCGCTGTTGACCTCTTGGCTTCAGCGATGGCTAGGGCGGCAATGGACTTCTGCATTCCACGGGCACGGGTGGAAGAGGCTGTTGAGTACCTCCAACGCACCCGATCCACAAGCCACTTCTCTAGACTTGAGCAACAGGCCCGGGAGCTATTCGTGGACGCAGACGGGACGGGGGAGGGGGGAGAACTACTACTCTTCCTCCTCATGGAGCGGTTACTGGGTCTTCCGCAATTGCTCGCCAAAATGTCGCTGAAGACCAGCAGTAACGTGCATGTCCATGGTTCCGACGGCGTTCACGCGTCTCTCGGTGAAGATGGCATTCTTGACGTGTACTGGGGTGAGTCAAAACTATACAAGTCTAGTTCTGATGCCTTCACTGATTGCTTTGAGAGCATCGCCCCCTTCCTCGCCGCGGACGGAGCGGAGACTCGCAAACGGGATCTACTGCTCGTTAGGGACAACCTTAATGTTCAGCACGCCGATCTCGCGAGTCACCTTCTTGAGTACTTCGACGAGAGTAGTCCGCGCCGACTAAAGGTCAGATGGAATGGTGCGTGCCTGGTCGGCTTCGACCACGGGGACTACCCGAATCTAGATTCCCTTGAAGCGGAGCAATCCAAGCAGCTGAGCAATGCGGTCCAAAGATGGAGGGCGGCCGTCGGGCGCCGCCTGACCCAGCATAACTTGGTGCAAGTCGGGATTGATGTTTTTTGCATTCCCGTACCTGATGTCGATGCCTTGCGGAAAGCCGTACGAGCGAAGTTGGGAGTCTCATGAGCGACGCTTCAGTCCGAGTTTTCGACTCCGGAAAGTTCACCACTGCGCTGAAATCGATCAGGCTTCACTCACTGAGTAAAGAGTTTCCAGTCATCACGATGGACGCGGAACCCGATCAAATTGACTGGAACTTCACGCTATTCGGCGCCAGCATACTCGCTTCGACGAGTACGGAGCGAGCACAGAATGCAGTACTGCGCATCGCTTCAGGCTGCTTGTCAGAGGACGTAGAGACTGAAGCCGGCCACAAGCACGCAGCTGCAGCACTGCTGGAGCGGGTGGGAAATCATCGGGCTGTTCAGCTCGCCGAATCAAGGAACATGGTCGACCCAGAGGTCTGGACCAAGCTTCCACCACTGCTACGGCTGGAAATTATCCGTACCAAGCTGCGCCTCTCCATTCCACTATCAACAGGTGAAAACCTAGAGGTGAATACTTTTCAAGAACAGCTGTGGGCGGGAGCAAAAGCGAATGAGTGGCTAAGTGTTTCAGCACCCACCTCCGCTGGAAAGTCCAGGATTGTTCGGGAATGGTTCCTGGAGCAGATCCGTCAACGGGAGCGAATCACTGCTGTGTATCTCGCACCCACTAGGGCTTTAGTAGAGGAAGTGTCCGCAGACTTCCGTAAAGAGGTCCCCGCTGGCACTGGAGTCATTGTCATGCCTTGGGACCCCGACCTCAACAAGATTCACAATCGAGTCCTTGTTCTGACGCAAGAACGCCTGCACCTCATCCAAGAATCCCAACACCCATTTGAGATTGATTTTCTCTTCGTTGACGAGGCGCAAGGGCTTGGTGGGGCCGAAAGAGGTCTCTTGCTCCAGCAGGTCATTGACCGGACCACGAATGACAATCCCCGGGCCCAGGTCATCTTCGCCAGTCCGCTAAGCTCCAACCCTGAATTGTTGCTTTCGAGTCGGCCCGCCGGGGTGGATTCCCACGCCATCGTGTCTGAAGCCATAACCGTGAACCAAAACCTGCTCAGAGTCGAGGGAGTGCATCGTTCCCCAGCCAAGCGAAGAGTTTCTCTAGTCCACGACGGAGAAATAATCCCCATCGGAGAGTTCGAACTCCTACAGCGGGCCACCAGGGTTCCAATGAGGCTTGCCTATGTCGCGCAGGCTCTGGGTGGCGAGGAGGGAGGAAACATTGTTTACGTCAACGGCGCCGATGAGGCCGAGAAGGTTGCCCAAAATATAGCTGATTTGTCAGTATCCGTGGATGCGGACGATGACATCCGAAACCTACAAGAGCTCGTCAAAACTGCTGTTCATCCGCGGTATAGCCTCGCAGACGTTCTGGAAAAGGGAGTCGCCTTTCACTACGGCAACATGCCACTGGCTATTAGAGCGGAGATAGAACGGCTATTTGGCTTAGGAAAGATCAAGTTCCTGGTCTGTACATCCACTCTTCTTGAGGGCGTGAACTTACCTTGCAGGACGATATTCGTCAGGAATCCCCAGAAGGGCAGAGGGAATCCCATGTCCGAGGCCGACTTCTGGAACCTGGCAGGAAGAGCGGGGCGCTGGGGGAAGGAGTTTCAAGGGAACATTGTGTGCATCGATACTGACGACCCTGATCTATGGCCAAATCTCCCAACGACGCGTCGTCGTTCCCAGCTCAGTCTTGCTACGCAGCAGGGTCTACTCCGACCTGAGCCAATTCTCGACTATGTGCGCAGTGATTTTGCACTGAAATCGTCGAACTCACCTTCCGAGAACCTCTTTTCGTACTTAGCGGCCAAGCATGCAGCAGGAGCCGACATTGAGGGACTCCTGAGTCAGCTTCCCTCGCATGCCGATAGGGCCGAGCTACGTCAGGCCGTTGAGCAGGTCGTCAACGACGCAGAGTTCCCACAGGAGCTGATTGCTCGTCACGCCGGTATCTCCCCAGTATCCATGCAACGTCTGCTGAGCAAGCTCCGCAACGACGCAAAAGACCCTCACGACCTAGTCCTGGCCTTGCCGGAAGAAGGCGACGCAAAGCCGCGTTATCAGGCGGCTTTTGTGATTCTTGGACAAATGATGACAACGGCCTTTGGCCTGCCACCAGCAAACGGAGAGGACAAACGCAAGTGGCAGCTCGCGAATTTAGTGGTGAATTGGATGCATGGATTTCCGCTCGCAAGACTTATCGAACAACGATCGGGACGGAACGTGCCCATAGCCAAGGCAATTCGGGACGTCATGGCCGATATTGAAACTGTGGCACGGTTTCAAGCGCCTAAGTATCTGTCGTGCTACAACGACATCCTCAAGGTCTACGCAGCAGAACGAGGAGTTCATGACATCGCCGACGGCCCCGACATAACCATGTTGCTGGAACTGGGTGTTTCGCGCGCAAGTGAAGTAGTAATGATGTCCCTGGGGTTGTCCCGGACGGCAACGGTAGCCATAGCCGGGTACGTCACTGCCGATAGCTGGACTACCGAAGAGTGCTTGGCATGGCTTCGAGGACGAAACATCGAGGGTATGGATATTCCCGTGCTTGTGCAACAGGAAATTATGGATCTGGTCGAGTCCCTTGCCATGAGTTCACGCGACAGTACATCCAGGAAGGCATAAACAACAGCGCACGTGAACGCCCGATTTGTCAGCGGCAATCGATAATCTTTTCTCGGAAGCGAACCGCAATCGAGTTGAGGGGAAGACGATGGCTGAACAAGTCGACGTGAGTAAGGCCGTAGAGGGCATTGGCAAGGTCTTTCGGAGTGCGTCGGCGCAGCTTATCGAGCAGGTTGAAAGCGTCAAGGAAGCCGCCAAAGAGACAGTCGATAAAATGGCCGTGAAGGCGCCGGACGCCTACGAGGAGGCGATAGCGGATTACAACGCAGCCTTCGCTGGGATGAGCGACAAGGGGCTTTCACTCCTGCGCCAGCGCGAACGGTCGGCGGACCTGATCGAGTTCGTCGAGCTGTTGGTGAACAGCATCGCCAACACCCCGAAGTCGTTCGAGACCTCCTTCGGCGAGATCGGCCACTACAAGGCCGAGTTCCTGGATGCGGAGGAGTTCGCCCGGAAGGACCTGGAAGCTGCGCAGCGGTCTGCTGCCGGCGCCGGCGCTGGGTTTGCCGCGGGAGCTGCAGTCGCGAGCGTGGCGCCAACGGCCGCGATGTGGGTCGCCACCACTTTCGGCACTGCCTCAACTGGTACCGCAATCTCAGCTCTCTCCGGAGCCGCTGCGAGCAACGCCGCTCTTGCATGGCTTGGGGGCGGCGCATTGGCTGCCGGAGGTGGAGGCACCGCGGCAGGCGGCGCAATACTGGGGCTGGCCGGCCCCGTCGGATGGACGGTTGCAGGAGCCACCCTCCTCGCCTCAATCGCGTTGTTCGCAAAGAAAAAGTTCGACAATCTCGCGGCAAAGGAGGAGGCGCTTGCTGCTGTAAAGCGCAACACCGCGTCGGTCAAAAGCGATGATTCAAAGATCGACGACCTCCTCCAGAAGACCATCACGCTTCGCGTAGGGCTGGTGAAGTGCTACGGCCGGGCACTGCCGTACTTTGGTGCCGACTTCCGTTCCCTCTCCGATTCCCAGCAGCAGGAACTCGGCGTCCTCGTGAACAATACGAAGTCGTGTGCAGCACTGCTGAGCAGGCGCATCGAGCGGGATGTGACTGATGGATGACCTGCCGAAGTTGGTCAGGAGCAATCAGGAGCAGGCAGTCGCTTCATGGGTGAACTACCTCAACCAACTCCGCATTGACGACCTGCTGGGCTCTTTCAGTCAGCAGGACGAGAACCTGCTGAACGCACTCACCATCATCGATGAAGCTATTCGGAAGATTGACCTTGAGGTGGTCACCGCCAATCGCGGCGGACAGCACGGAATGCACGGCTTCATCGCGGAGATCGCGGAGGTGGGTATCTCCAATGCCCGGCAACAGATCCTGGGCCAAGCGCCGGTCTACCAATGGGTGAACGACAACGGGCCCGTGGACCTAATCCGCAGCGGGGTGGAGATCCAGCAAAAGTTCGTCGCTGCAGGTGGCCGCTTCTCCCTAGGAGCAATTACCGAACACCTCCAGAAGTATCCCGACTTCGTCCAGAACGGCGGGAAGTACCAGATACCCGCTGATTACTTCGAGGTGATAAAGGAGATGTACTCCACGCCGCCCGAGGAAGCCGGAAAGCTCCTGTCGCGCAGCGGAGACGGACCCTCCTTTAAGGACTGGCAACGAATCGATGTGTTCTTCCAAGACGGATCGATCGGTATTGAAGCACTCGAACCATCGACGCTCAAGTACCACGAGGTACAGAGGGGCGCTTACGAGTCGACCATGGCGGCCGAGGAAACCTCCCTCCGTTCTACCGACCAGGCACTTCGTGACAACGCCTATCAGGAGAGCCTGCCAAACCTGCAAGAAGGAGCAAAAGCCACACTCGCAGCCGCCGTAGTTGAGGGCGGTACAGCTTTCGTGCTGGCCGTGGCCGCCAAGCGTCGTGAAGGCAAGAGGCTCAAAGAGTTCAGCGAGCAGGACTGGATCGACATCGCAGGAGAGGCCGGTTTCAGCTTCGTCAAAGGCGGAGTACGCGGCCTCAGCATCTACACGCTGACGAACTTCACTGCCACATCAGCGGCCGTCGCAAGCTCAATTGTCACCGTCGCCTTCGGTATCGCAGACCAGGCGAATAAGCTCCGCTGTGGCGAGATCGACCAGCTCGAGTTCATCGAGAACTCCGAGCTCGTCGCCCTGGAAGCCGCGGTGAGCGCACTGTCGTCTTTTGTCGGCCAGGCGCTCATCCCAGTTCCAGTACTCGGCGCCGTTATCGGCAACACGGTCGGCACAATAATGTACAAGGCGGCCGCATCATCCCTCTCGAAGCGAGAGGCCGAGCTGATCGAACGCTATCTCAGCGAACAGCGCGTGCTCGACGATCAGCTCGCCGGCGAGTACCAGGAGCTCATAGAGAATTTGGATCGAGGCGTGTCCGACTATCTTGGCTTACTCGAACGAGCCTTCTCGCCTGACGTGCAGGTCGCACTCATTGGATCAGCCGAACTCGCACGACGGCTGGATGTGCCTGCAGACGAAATTTTGGACTCCGACGAGAAGGTTCACGCCTATTTTCTCGACTAGTTTTCACGCTCAGAACAAAGGTGGTCCTGAGTCCTTGCCATTCTTGCAGTGTGGATGGACAAGACGTTAGGCCCTCTAAATGAGCTGCGTGGGAGGAAGCTGCTTTGGATGCATTCCATTGGCGTGGCGGAGATATTGATAGACCGTTTCCCTGCTGATTCCGTAGTCACGGGCGAGGACGACTTTCGGGATTCCGCTGCCCGCGCGTTGGACCAGCTCGGCTGCCCGTTCCGGTGTCAGCGTCTTCTTTCTTCCCTTGTACACGCCGCGTTGCTGGGCCAAGGCGATGCCTTCCCGCTGACGCTCTCGAATGAGGGAGCGTTCGAATTCGGCGAAGGCTCCCATGACCGAGAGCATGAGGTTAGCCATGGGGGAGTCCTCACCAGTGAAGACGAGGTGCTCCTTGATGAACTCGACACCTACCCCTCGTTTCGTAAGCCCTTGAACGAGGGCACGAAGGTCATCCAGGTTGCGGGCAAGCCGGTCCATGCTGTGCACCACGACTGTGTCCCCGTCGCGGGCGAACCGAAGCAGTTCTGTCAGCTGCGGCCGCGCAGTGTCCCTGCCGGAAGCTTTGTCCGTAAAGACTCGATCGAGAACCTGCCCCTCGAGTTGGCGTTGCTCGTTCTGATCAAGGGTGCTGACCCGGACGTAACCGATACGCTGACCAACCATGACCGCCCTCCAACTCTTAGTTGCGTGGAATTGTCCAGACATCCGGGAGGAGCGTCAAGAGTCAGCTCTGCTACAAAGGGCGCGCTGAGTACCTGTGAGTATGTGAGTTGCGGCCGCGGCGGGGAACGCGCGCGCAGATGATGCATCTCATGCCATACGCAGCCCTCAGCTTTACATAACGTCGGTTATCGGCGTTTTGGCACCCGTGGGGGAGAAGCCCAAATTGACGGTGTTTTTCACCTGCCGACGAGAGTTCTGTTGGCTGGCGGGACCGCGCCGCGATCGACGTCGATGCTGTAGAGCGTGTTGAAGCTGCCGCTAATCCGGGTGACGTGCGGTCAGGTAAATCGGCTAGATTCGGCTAGCGGACCTCATGGGAGACTTGCCGGGGCAATTTCACCTGCCGTGGTCGCGTGGGATCTCTTGACGTTAGCCCCGTGATCACGCGGCCGGTTACCATTTCCGCAGGGGCGTCAGCCGATCTGCCACTTCTTCTGAGGGCGATTCAACGGTGTATCCAAGGTGGCGCAGCACGGACGCCGCTTCCTCTGGGGCATCCCTGACGGCTGACCTAAGCTGTATGCGGCGCCATTTCTCACGTCCCGCTTCGATCACAGTCCGCCAGTTGTCCTTGGAATCAATCCCGCACTCTTCGATGAGAAATTGGATTACATCCTCCAAGCACGGACGGAATCTTTCGCCGCCCAGCGGAAAATGAAGCGAACTGAAATCATGCGGACGGCTGACAGTCGCTCCGGGAAGGGCATATGCATGGCCCAGTAGATGGCTCATCGCACCGCGCTCAGCGTGTATCTGCCAATGAGAGATGGGCGCTCCCCTCATCGTCGCGTCGTACTCAAGCCGAATCAGTGGTGTTCTATCGATTTTCGACCAAACCGTAACTTTCGATCCCGTCGTTTTCAGATACCTCCCGGCCCTATCCAGCTCCTGGTCCATCGAGCACCCGAGATAGGCAACCGTCTTTCCAGCGACAGTAAGCGGCATCTTTGCCTCTTCAAGCCTGACAACGAACTTGTTTCCCGAGGGTGCCTTGTATGACGCAACTAGACGGTCCCCAGGAAGGGAACCGTCTAGCGTTTCTTGAATTTCTGATGCGAACAGTGCTGAACGCTGCTCAAGCGTTAGGTCACTCAAGTGACCAAGGCGCGCGTTCGTCTAGCAAGAAGTAGATCTCCTCCAACCGGTCCTTAGCTTCCCATTCGGCTCCGCTCAGGGTGTTGGTCCGAACAGTGTTCGTAAAGTCGTCAATGGAGACCCCCAGGTCCCGCAGAACGTGCCGGCGTTGCGCTTTCAGATCGTGCCGTGTCAGAGCAATTGTGGGTGCCATGCGTTCTCCTCCTTATGTCTTCTGATAGTAGACCGGAAGGGTGTGACATTTAAGTCAGACGCACTACTAACAGTCCGAGATACCCGCAGCTCGGACTGCCTGTCGTCCGGGCTGGCCGTGATTGAATACCACGTATTGGTTTCCGGTTGGCCAGATGGCCGCGCAAGCACGGCGGAGGATGACAAATGGCTGAAATTTCCCAGGCTGGGAACGACGAGGGCAGGCCGTGCCTGCTGTGTGGAAGTCTTGAAGAGCCCACCGTCGAACACATCATTCCTCAGGCCCTCTGGAAGCGCTTTGGACTCGATCCGGATCACGACGACCTGGCGCGTTTCCGGACCGATCTTTGCTTTACACACAACCAGGCCACCAGCGTTCTCCATCAACGATCGGAGATGATGGATCTCATCGAGACAGGTTCTCCCATCACCAAAAAGACCCTGCAGCATCTCGGTGACTGGATCGTTTGGATCACGTTGCTGCTTAGCCTTGCACGCGGCAGGGGGGTTCTAGGTGTAGAGGCGAGTCGACAACTGCTCCTTCGCCGCTTCGACACGCACCACGCCGGCACACCGAAAGGTGTCCGAGTGTACGCCGCGCTGGTTGACGACTCGGTCGAGCCTACGGAATCACAAAGCACTCCCTACGTTCTTGCTCTAAAGGGAGATTCCAGGGTCCTTTGCAATGAGAATGGCGCACCTATCGGGTTCAGTGTCCGTGAAGGTCCGATCAACGCTTCGGAATCAATCAGGCTCGGCCGCGTAGTGTTGCTCGTCGTCGGTTCTGCTTACAGCTCTGGAGATGACCATGAGCAGCGTCTTGACCAAGCCGTTGCTCGAGTCGGACTGGCGCGAATCTTTCCGCCGGAGAAAACCCTGCCGAGAATGGAACCCACCCCGATCAGCATGACCGACGTCAGCCTTCTGCTTACCGTGATACCAGATGGAGCGGACAACTCATTGATGCCTGAGGCGCTGAGGGCATTTGCTACTTGCGACGATCCAGGAGAGATCGTCGATTGATGGGGCGCTCGTCGTGTTCGGTCTGAGCTGACATTAGACGAGGACTTGCTCATCTATCCAGGTTTACGACTTTGAGCAGGCTGGTAACCCCTCAGATGGCGGCCAGCTGATGGAGCGGTGCCGGAAGACTAGCCAGGTCTCCCATATGGTGCGCCGCCCGCAGGAAGTGACCCCCGGGACCACCTTCTCCAGCTTTACAGAAGGTCCGCTATCGGCTGGCGGCTGGCTCCTCTCCACTTTGCTTCTACACCTCGGGGTCGCTGCCCAGCATGCGAAGCAGATCGCGCACCATCATCCGCAGTTCCTCGTACCCGTGTTGGTAGAACAGCGGGGTCATCTGATTCGGGGGCGTGCTATCCAGTTCGCGCAACAGCCGCACGGCATCTTCAATGACTCCCTTGCCGTTTTCGTCAGCCATTGAATCCCTCCCTCTTCGACCGTTGACCACCACGCCGCTCTTTCGGGGTTTCGCACCCACAGCAGCAGCGAAAAGCCCACCACCTCACCCAATAGGCGCCGGCCCCAGCTCATCGAGCAGCTTCTGCATGGCCACGTACGCCTTGTTGCGGTACGCGATCAGCTCGGGGGTGCGCTCCGCGGGGACGTTGAGGAAGCCGGCGCCGCTCTTGGTGCCGAGCTTCCCGGCCTCCACCAGTTCACTCAAAATCGCAGGCGTCGCGAACCGCTCCGGGAACTCTTTCTGCAGGGACTTGTAGCAGAAGTTGTACACGTCCAGCCCGGCCATGTCCGCGATCGCGAACGGCCCGAAGAACGGCAGCCGGAAGCCGAACGTGGTGCGGACCAGGGTGTCCACATCGTCCGCCGTCGCAATGCCCTGCTCCACCAGCTGCGCCGCCTCGTGGAACAGCGCGTACTGCAGCCGGTTCAGCACAAACCCGGTGGCGTCCTTGACCACGGCGGTCTGCTTGCCGGCGGCGTGGACCAGATCTCGGACCGTACCCACTGTAAGAGCGGACGTCCCGGCATGCGGAATGATCTCCACACCGGGAATGAAGGGCGACGGGTTCGAGAAATGCACGCCCAGGAACCGCTCCGGGTTGCTGACCGGCCCGGACAGTTCGGCGATGGAGATCGTGGAGGTGTTGGAGCCGATGATGGCGTCCGGGCGGGCAGCGGCGCTGATCCGGGCCAGCGTCTGGTGCTTGATGGCCAGGACCTCGGGCACCGCCTCCTCGATGAAGTCCGCATCAGCCACGGCCTCCTCGATGTCCTTCGCGGCCCACAGGTTCTGTTTCAGGATCTCGGTGGAACCGGCAGGAAACAGCCCATCGGCCACGAACTGGTCGGATTCAACCAGGAGCCTGTCGTAGTTGCTCTGCGCCAGCTCAGCGGACACGTCGGACAGGGCAACGCGCGCCCCGCCGAGCGCCAGGACCTGCGCGATCCCGCCGCCCATGTAGCCGGAGCCCACAATGGCGATCTTCCGGGCGCCGGGCGCGCCAGAGCTGGAACCGATGGTCGGGTTGGATGAACTTTCGGTCATGATCAGACTGCTTTCGTGGATTCGGGTTCGTAGGAGCAGATGGCGTCCACCTTCGCGGCGGAGGCCGAGGTCTCGTCAAACCGGTAGCCGAGCCATTCGCCCACCAGTTTCTTGGCCAGTTCCAGGCCGATGACGCGCTGGCCCATGGTGAGGACCTGCGCGTTGTTGCTCAGCACCGAGCGCTCCACCGAGTACCCGTCGTGCGCGGTGACCGCACGGATTCCCGGTACTTTGTTGGCGGCGATCGCCACGCCCAAGCCCGTGCCGCAGATCAGCAGGGCACGGTCCGCCTCGCCGTGGGCCACCTTGCGGGCGGCGTCGACGGCGACATGTGGGTAGGCGGTGGTGTCACCGGCCCCCACGCCCACGTCCACAACGGATGCCACGCGGCTGTCCGCTTCCAGCAGCGCCTTCAGCGCTTCCTTGTATTCGACGCCGGCCTCGTCATTGCCGATGACGATGCGCCACCCTGCCCCGGCGCTCACGACTGGGCTTCCTGTCCGGCCATAGAAGCGGCCGCCCTGGGATAGGAGAGTGCCGGTGAAGGCTCGAAGTACTCAGAAACCCGCGTAACGATCAGGGCGAAGGACACCGCTCCGGGATCCGGGTGGCCCAGGCTCTTTTCGGCCAGCGGCCGTGCCCTCCCCTTCAGCGGGCGCAGGGATGCGGTGGCATCGGCCGCCTGCCGGGCGGCGGTCACCGCGGCGGCCAGGGCCCCGCTTACCGGCGTCCCGCCGTCGAACGCGGCCACAAAGGCGTCCCGGAAGGGAAGCAGCGCGTCCACCATGGTCTTGTCTCCCGGTTCTGCCTTGCCCAGGCTGGTGACGGCGTCCGCGAAGGCGGCCACTGCAGCCGCCGCGTCCCCGCCGCTGTAGGAGTCCTTGTTGCCGAGGGCCCGGCCGGCAGCCGCCAGGGCGGATCCCCACAGCGCCCCCGAGGTGCCGCCGGCCCGCTCGCTCCAGGCCTCGCCCGCCGCGGCGAGCACGCGGTGGACAGAGAGTCCCGCGCCAACAGCTTCACCTGCCGCTGCCACCGCGGCGTCCACGCCCCGGCGCATGCCGACGCCATGGTCGCCGTCGCCGGCAATGGCATCCAGCCTGCCAAGTTCACGTTCATGGTCGACGACGGCGTCCCTCGCCTGGGCGAGCACGTCGGCTGCCAGCCTGCCCAGCCCGGCCGCTGCCGCCGTCGTATCTTCCTCCTCGGCAGCCAGGGCGCCTTCCGTTGCCGCCAGTTCCCGGCGGGCCCGCGGTGCCAGGCTGCCCTTGCGGTACCCGGGGGTGTCGGCCGGGGCCGTCCAGAAGCGCTCCAGCTCGTCATCCAGCCACAGCAGCGTGAGGGACAGCCCGGACATGTCCAGGCTGGTGACCAGCTCGCCGCATTCCGGCTCCACGATGGTCAGCCCGGCACCGGTGAGGAGCTTGTCAATCTTGCCGAAGAGCAGGAACAGTTCCTCGTACTTCACCCTGCCGAGCCCGTTGAGGATGGCCACTACCCGGTTCCCGGCCTCATCGGGCTTGTCCCGGAGCAGCCCGGAGACGAGCAGTTCGGCGAGTTCGGACGCCGTGGGCATGGGATGGTCTGAAATCCCCGGTTCGCCGTGGATGCCCAGCCCCAGCGACATTCCGCCGGCCGGCACGTGGAACAGCGGCTCGGCAGCGCCCGGCAGGGTGCAGCCGTCGAAGGCCACCCCAAGCGAACGGGTGCGGTAGTTTGCGCGGACTGCGAGCTGTTCGACGGCGTCCAGGTCCAGTCCCGCTTCGGCTGCGGCGCCGGCGATCTTGAAGACGGTCAGGTCCCCGGCGATGCCGCGGCGCTTGTCGATCTGGTCCAGCGGGGCGCTGGCGATGTCATCGGTGACCAGGACGGTGCGGGTCTCGATGCCTTCAGCGTTGAGCCGCTGCTGTGCCTCGCCGAAATGGATCACGTCCCCGGCGTAATTGCCGTAGCTGAACAGCACGCCGCCGCCGGCGTTTGCCGCCTTTGCCACCCGGTACGCCTGCCCGGCGGAGGGCGAGGTGAAAATGTTGCCGCACACCGCACCTGCGGCCAGGCCCGGCCCCACCAGGCCGGCGAAGGCCGGGTAGTGTCCGGAACCGCCGCCCACCACCACGGCCACCTGGCCCGCGGGAACCTCGGTGGACCGGACCACCCCGCCGTCCACCCTGGCCACATAGCCGCGGTTGGCTGCCACCAGGCCGTCCAGCGCCTCCTCCGCAAAGTCCGCGGGGTTGTCAAAGATCTGGGTCATGGTTTCCTCGTTGAATCCTTGGGTTGGGAAAGGCGGGTTTAGCGCTTACACGTGGGCGGGCTGCGCCGGCTGCTGCCGCCCCTGGGCCACCTGGCTGCTGCCCAGGGCGTAACCGCCGGCCTTGGGCAGGACGTGGCGGCGGAGGTAGTCCTGGTTGCTGGCCGAAACGCTCAGCCCGTCCCCGCCGTAGTGCTCGGTGCAAAGGATCCCCTGGAACCCGGCGGCCAGGGCCACCTTGAAGGCCTCCCGGTAGTTGATGAGGCCGCTTTCCATGGGAGCCGGCATGGTGACGTACGAACCGCGGGCCGCGTCCTCGTCCCGGAAGTAGTTCTTCATGTGCCAGAAGTTGGCGAACGGCAGGGTCTTGGCCACCAGCTCCCGCCAGTCCTCCACCGGCCGGTGCAGCCGGATGAGGTTTCCCAGGTCCGGGTTGAGGCCCACGTTGGGAAGCCCGATGTCCTGGACAAGGCGCACGGAGGAATCAGCGGTGCCCAGGTACGTGTCCTCATACATCTCCAGCGAGAGCAGGAGGCCCACCTCGGCGGCGTGCCGGCCGAGTTCCCGGAGGCGGGAGACGGCGTTGCCCCAGGTTTCCCGGTCTCCCTCCGGGTCCTTGTGCCCTTCAACCGTCCAGAACCAGAGCTGTTTCTGCTGCTCCGGCGTGATGGCCTGGTGGAGGCCAAAGGAAACAACCTCGCACCCCAGCTCGGCCGCCGCGTCAATGGTCCGGTGGCTGTACGCCAGGTTGGCTTCCCAGTTCCGCTCATCAATGACGCTGCGGCGGATGGCGGAGACGGCAGGGGTGCCGATGCCCACGTCCTGTGCCGTCTGCCTGAACTCGGCGAGCCGGTCCGGGCTGAGATCGCCGGGGCGGACCCAGCTGTCCGTCAGGTCCGCGTTGGCGAACCCGGCCTCCTTCACCTCCGTCAACGCCGCCGCCCAGGCGGAGGCATCGGCGTCGTTGATGTGGGTTCCCTGGGCGCTGGTGCCCGGGAAGGGCAGCATGGCCGCGGTGATGGGCCAGCTGTCGGCTGTGTAAGCCATGCCTACGACGCTTCCTGGGCCTGGAGCCGGTCCAGCTCCCCGGCCAGGACGGTCAGCTCCACGCTCGCCGGCCGCTCCACAGTGCTGGTGATCGCTACCGCCGCGCCGCTGCCGGCTGATTCGAGGACCGATTCCATCACCTCGAGGGCGTGGTAGGCCATCGCTCCGCCGGCGCGGGGTTCAACGCCGGCAGGGGTGGAGGCCAGGTCCGCAATGCCGAAGCCACGGCCGGAGTCAACGTAGCCGGCGGACACGGGAAGGGTTTCCCAGTCCTCGGCGCCGAGGGAGAACAGCTGGACGTCGCCGTCGAAGTGGTTAGGGTCCGGCACTACCAGGGATCCGCGTTCCCCGTGGATCTCGATGTTGGGGGATTTGGACTTCACGGCGTCAAAGCTCATGAACAGGGTGGAGAGCGCACCGGAGGCGTGCACCAGGACACCGGTCACATGGGAATCGATGTCGACGGGGACCTTCTCGCCCTGGCGGGGCCCGGAGCCGATGGTGCGTTCGTTGCGGGTGTGGCTTGCTGCGCCAATGACCGAGACCACCGGGCCCAGCAGGGTGACGAGTGCGGTGACGTAGTACGGGCCCATGTCCAGGAGGGGGCCGCCGCCGGGCTGGTAGTAGAAGTCCGGGTTGGGGTGCCACCGCTCATGTCCCGGGGTCACCATGGTGGCGCTCGCCGAGATGGGTGCACCGATCAGCCCGTCATCAATCGCCTTGCGCGCGGTCTGGATGCCGGTGCCCAGCACCGTGTCCGGGGCGCAGCCGACGGTGACTCCCGCCTCCCGCGCAGCGTCCAGCACCTGGCGTGCTTCCGCAGTGGTGGCTGCCAGGGGCTTCTCGCCGTACACGCTCTTGCCGGCGGCGATGGCCTTCAGCGCCACCTCTGCGTGGGCGGCGGGGATGGTCAGGTTCAGGACAAGTTCGACGTCGTCCGCGGCCAGGAGTTCCTCGACGGAGAGGGCGCGGACGCCTTCGTAGTCATCTGCCACGGCCTGGGCGCGTGCGGGGTCCAGGTCGGCCACGGCCACCAGGTTAATCTGCTCGAGTTTGCGGAAATTGGCCAGGTACTGGGCGATGATGGCTCCGCAGCCAATGATTCCGACTTTCAACGGCTTGCCCACAGCAGGCCCCTTTCAATGATGGTGCGGACGTTGGTGTCCTGGAGGATTTCGACCCGGTGGCCCGGGGTGGCGACGAAGATGCGGCCTTTGCCCCACTGGCGGGTCCAGATGGCGGGTGAGGTGACTTCGCGGTTCCAGGGGTCCCACTCCCTGACCTTCTGGGTGGTGGTGGCCAGGACGTCGATGTAGTCGTCCGAGAGCACCCAGTACTGCTCGGTGACCAGGTCGAAGTCGGCGATGCCTTTGGTAATGGGGTGCTCCGCGGCGGCCGGGAGCATGTTCACCGTGTAGGGAACGTAATTGTCCGACTGCTCGCCAACGCACTCGTCCGGGTGCTTGCCGGGGTGGCAGGCGAACTGCCCGCCGATCAGGTGCAGGTAGTCGGAGTTGTTGCGGTACGAATCGGCGATGCCGCCGTGCCAGCCGGCCAGGCCGGTGCCGTTTTCGACGGCGGCCCGCAACCCGGCGAACTCGTCCTTTTCAATGGTGGTCATGGTCATGCACTGCATGATCAGGTCCACGCCGGCCATGTATTCGGCGTCGGCGTACACCTTGGGGGATTCCTCCACGCGGACGTCGTAGCCGTTGTCCTTGAGGTAGGGGATGAACAGTTCCGTGGCCTCGTACGGCTGGTGGCCGTCCCAGCCGCCGCGGACCACCAGGGCGTTCTTGCGTTCTGTCATGTCAGGGGTTCCTTTGTTTGGCTGACGGCCTGTGGGGCCGGAAAGTCTGGGTCAGCGGCTGGAGAAGGCGGCGTCGAAAGCGGCTGCCGGCGGGGCGATCCGGGCAAGTTCCTTGACCATGGCCAGCGCCTGCGGTGCGCCGACAAGCCGGTCCATGCCGGCGTCCTCCCACTCGATGCTGGTGGGCCCGCTGTAGCCGATGGCGTTCAGGGTCCGGAAGATCCGGTTCCACTGGACGTCCCCGTGCCCGGCGGTGACGAAGTCCCAGCCGCGCCGGGGGTCCGCCCAGGCCAGGTGGGAGCCCAGGCGCCCGTTGCGGCCATTGAGCTGGCGGACCGATTCCTTGACGTGCACGTGGAGGATGTGGTCCGCGAAGTCCTGCAGGAACATCACCGGGTCCAGGTCCTGCCAGATGAAGTGCGACGGGTCGAAGTTCAATCCGAAGCTCTTGCGGTGCCCGATGGCCTCCAGGGTGCGCTTGGCAGTCCAGTAGTCGTAGGCGATCTCGGACGGGTGGACCTCCAGGGCAAACCGGACTCCTTCCTCCTCAAAGACGTCCAGGATGGGGTTCCACCGGTCCGCGAAGTCCTGGTAACCGGCGTCGATCATTCCCGCAGGGGCTGGCGGGAACATGGCGACGGCCTTCCAGATGGAGGAGCCGGTGAACCCAGTGACGGTCTTGACACCCAGGCGGGCGGCTGCCCGGGCGGTGTCCTTCATGGACTCTGCTGCCCGGCGGCGCACTCCTTCCGGTTCGCCGTCGCCCCAGATCTCCGCCGACAGGATGCCCTGGTGGCGTTCGTCGATGGGGTCGTCGCACACTGCCTGTCCGGTGAGGTGGTTGGCGATCGCGAAGACCTTGAGGTGGTTTTTTTCCAGGATGTCCAGCCGGCCCTGGAGGTAGTTGTCGTCCTCCGCAGCCCGGCGCGGGTCCAGATGGTCGCCCCAGCAGGCGATTTCCAGCCCGTCGAAACCCCACTCGCCGGCGAGCCGGGCCACCTCCTCGAACGGCAGGTCGGCCCACTGGCCGGTAAATAGCGTGATTGGTCGTGTCATGGCTGTTCCTTCTCCTGTTCCCGTGTCCACGGTCCTAGACCTTCTGCCACTGGCTGGAGTTGGTGGCGCTTGCCTCCACGGCGGCCAAAACCCTCTGCACCTGCAGGGCGTCCGCGAAGGACGGCTCGGGCTGGCGGCCCTCACCGAGTGCGGTGACCAGGTCCACCACCTGGTGGGTGAAGCCGTGCTCGTAGCCCAGGCCGTGGCCGGTGGGCCACCAGTTGCCGACGTACGGGTGCTCGGGTTCGGTGACAAAGATTTTCCGGAAGCCGGCGTCCGGGGACTCCGCCGCGTCGTAGAAGGACAGGACGTTCATGTCCTCGAAATCGAAGGCGAGGGAGCCTTTGGTGCCGTTCAGTTCCAGGCGCATGGCGTTCTTCCGGCCCAGCGCGTACCGCGTGGCTTCAAAGACGCCAATCGCACCCGCGCCAGCACCGCCGTCGAACTTTGCGCTGAAGATGGCGGCGTCATCCACGGTGACTTTCCCGCGCGGTGCGTCGCCGCTGAGGTCGCCATGGCCGCCCAGGCCCACAAGGTCGCCGGCAAGGGGACGCTCCGGGACAAACGTCTCGAGCAGCGCCGAGACGCCGCTGATGCTTTGGCCGGTGACCCACTGCGCGGCGTCGATGCTGTGCGCCCCGATGTCGCCGAGGGAACCGGACCCGGACTTGCTCTTGTCCAGCCGCCAGGTCATGGGGGCGTTGGCATCGGAGAGCCAGTCCTGCAGGTACTGCGCCCGGACGTGGCGGATCTCGCCCAGCCTGCCCTGCTCCACGAACCGCCTGGCCAGCGCGAGTGCCGGGGTGCGGCGGTAGCTGAAGCCGCACATGGACATGACTCCCTGCTTGGCGGCAGTCTCCGCAGCGAGGGTCATCCGCTCGGCTTCCTCCACGGAGTTCGCCAGCGGCTTCTCGCACAGCACGTGCTTGCCGGCCTCGAGGGCTGCGATCGCAATTTCGGCATGGGTGTCGCCGGGGGTGCAGATGTCGATCAGGTCGATGTCGTCGCGCTCGACCAGGCGGCGCCAGTCCGTCTCCACCGAGCCCCAGCCCAGCTTGCCCGCGGCTGCCCGGGCGGCCTCGGCGTTCCGGCCGGCGACGGCGGTGAGTTGGGGCTGCAGCGGCAGGTCGAAGAACCGTGGTGCGGTGCGCCAGGCGTGGGAGTGGGCCGCGCCCATGAAGGCGTAACCCACCATGCCGACGCGAAGGGGCTGTGCGGGGGTCATGTGTCTGTCCTTTCGTGGAGGTCCTGGTGGCTACTTGCTGAAGCCGGCGGTGAGGCCGCTGAGCAGCTGCCGGCGTCCCACCACGTAGAGCACCAGGATTGGCAGGGTGCTGAGCACCACCGAGGCGAGCACTGCCGGGATGTTGACGCTGTATTCGCCCTGGAAGGTCCACAGCGCCAGGGGGAGGACGCGCAGGCCCGGGCTCTGGGTGAGGACCAGCGGAAGCAGGAATCCGTTCCAGACGTGCAGGCCGTTGTAGATGGCGACGGTCACGATCGCGGGGCGGGTCAGCGGCAGGGCGAGCCGCCACATCGTCTGCCATTCACTGCAGCCGTCCAGCCGCATCGACTCGAAGAGTTCGTTCGGGACGTCGCGGATGAAGTTGGACAGGATCAGCACGGTCAGCGGGATGGCGAAGGCGATGGAGGGAAGCATCAGCGCCAGCAGGCTGTCGTAAAGGTTCAGCCGGATGATCATCAGGTAGATCGGGATGATGGTGGCCTGCAGCGGGATTGCCAGTCCCATCAGGAACATGCCGTTGACCAGCTTGAGGAACCTGCCCTTGCCCCGGACTATCGCGAAGGCGGCCATGAAGGAAATCAGCACGGTGGGAACGACGGCACCCAGGGTGACGATGGTGCTGTTCATGAAGTACGTGGCGAAGTCGGCTTCGAGGACCATCTGGTAGTTTTCCAGCGTCGGGGACGTGGGAAGCGCCAGCGGATTCTGGCCGAAGTACCCTTCCTGGGTCTTCAGGCTGGTGATGACCACGTAGTACACCGGGATGATGATGATGGCCAGCCAGATCCAGCCGCCCAGGCCGGCCGGGACGTTGAGCCGCCTCATCCGGGAACCGAGCCCCCGCTTGGCGGGGGAGCCGGCCGGGGTGCCCGTGGGAGTTTCCTCCGTGCTGCTTGTCAGGACGGTGCTCACCCTACATTCCTTCCAATTGGCTGCCCTGCTTGTCCTTGCCTCCAAGGCGCTGGAGGAACAAAGCGAGTGCAAGGCCGATGAGTACGAGGATGACGGCGATGACGCTGGCCGGTCCCATGAGGTTGGCCCGGAAGCCCCGCAGGTACATGTCCAGGGCCAGGATCCGGGTGGAGTTGCCCGGGCCGCCGCCGGTGAGGACGAAGATCAGGTCGAAGTACGTCAGGGACCCCACCACCATCAGGGTGGAGGAGGTGATGATGGTGTACTTCAGCTGGGGGAGGGTGATGTGGAAGAACTGCTTGATGGTTCCCGCCCCGTCGATTTCCGCTGCCTCGTAGAGCGACTTGGGAATCTGCCGGACCCCGCCCTGGTAGATGAGCGTGTGGAAGGGGACGAACTGCCAGGCGATCACAAAGATGACGAGACCCAGGGCCAGGTGGGGGACGCCCAGCCAGTCCTGCGCCAGGAAGGGCAGCCCCAGCCCGGTTGCCAGGCCGAAGTTCGGGTCCAGCAGGGCCTTGAAGGCGATGGCGACTGCTGCCGATGAAAGCAGCAGCGGCAGGAAGTACAGCACGGCCAGGGCGGCCCGGTAGCGCTGGCTTCCCGCGGTGAAGACACCCAAAAGGAGGCTGATGGGGGTCTGGACCAGCCAGGAGGCGATCATGATCAGGAACGTCAGCCCCAGGGCGTTGTACAGCCCGGGGTCCGCGAGCACGGAGAACCAGTTGCCCAGCCCCGCCGCCCCGATGGCGCCAATGCCGTCCCAGCTGGCGAAGCTCAGGACCAGGACGCCGGCCAGCGGCACCACGGCGAATGCCAGGAAGAAGAACAGCGCAGGCACGGTCAACCAGGCAAGGGCGGCGTTACGGTCTCCGCCCTTGCCTGGGCCAGTCCCGGCGGGGGTCGCCGGCTTGGTCTTACGGGTGGTGGCCACGGCGTTACTCATTTTCCGAGGGTTGCATTCATGTTCTCGGCGAACTGCTGCGGGGTGATCGACTTCAGGAACAGCTGGTCGATGTTGTTCAGCAGGGCTTCAGCCGCGGTGGGGCTCAGGGCCTGGTCCCATGACTGCTGGAAGTTGGGGGCGTTCTTGGCCAGGTCGTAGACAAAGTTCAGGAAGTCCTTGTCCTCGGAGCTGTTGAGCTTGTCCTCGATGCCGTTGACGATCGGGACGGAGCCGGAATTGATGTAGGTATCGATGACCGTCTCGGTCAGGATGCCGTCCTTGAAGAACTTCTTCGCCGTCTCCTTTTCCGCGTCCGTTGCCTTGGAGGAGATCGACATGTACTGGGCCGGGTTTCCCACGCCGTTCTTTGGATCGCCCTTGCCGCCGGCAACCGTTGGGAACTGGACGAACCCCAGCTTCCCGTCCTGGACGAAGTTCTGGCCGCCCTTCTTCATGGCACCGTAGGTCCAGGAACCGTGCAGCATCATGGCGGCCTTGCCCGTGAACAGCAGGGCCTGGTCCGCATTGGAGTCCGCGGCGATGGACGAGAAGCCCTTGATGAACCCGTCCGCGGAGACGAGCTCCTGGATCTTGGTTCCGGTTTCGATGACGGCGGGATGCATCCAGGAGTCCGGCTTGCCCTCAAAGATGGCAGTGAAGACCTCGGCGCCGCCGATGCGGTCCAGCAGGTATTCCAGCCACATCATGGAGGTCCACCTGGACTGGCCGCCCAGTGAGAAGGGTGCCACGCCCATGTCGTTGAAGGTCTTGACCAGCGACATCACGTCATCCCAGGTCTTGGGCGGCTGGGCGCCGGCCTTTTCGAACAGTTCCTTGTTGTAGAACAGGACGATCGGGGCGACGTACTGGTTGGGCAGTGCGTAGATCTTTCCGTTGACCGTGGCTGCGCCGAACGACGAGGGGAAGAACTTGTCCTTCAGGTCCGGGTTCTCGTCGAACCAGGCGGTGAGATCGTCAACCTGGTTGGCCTCCGCGTAGGTCTTCAGGGTGCCGCCGCCCCAGCCGTAGATGATGGTGGGCGCCTGGCCGGCGCCGATCGCGGTCTTGATCTTGGTTTTGTACGCGTCGTTCTGGAAGTAGGTCACCGCGAGCTTGTTGTCCGGATTCGCGGCGGTGAAGGCATCAACGGCCTTCTGCATGGTGGTCTGGTTGGGTTCGCCGGAGAGGTACCACATGCTGGCGCCACCGCCGCTGCTGGAGGAACCCGGTCCCGACGTTCCGCAGGCAGTGGCCGTCATGGCGGCGAAGGGGGTGAGGGCAGCAAGGGCGAGGAATGAACGCCGGGAGGTCTGGGATTGCTTCATTGCGTCTCCATCTGAGATTGCTTCGTTGCAAATGTAGGCGTGAACTCTACCTGCGGTTTCGAAATATTTCGAACGCGTGATTTAGGTCACGGTCTAAACTAAAGGTCGGGGGTGCGATAGGTCAAGACCCAATTTTCCGGCTTTATTTCGCTGGCACTTCTGGGTCCCTTGACCTGTCTCGCGGAAATCTGAACAATGAGTCAACGAAACTTTTCGAAAGGTCTCAGCAGATGGCAACGAAAATCCCGGAACGGGCCAAGCCGACGCTTGCCTCCGTTGCCCAGCAGGCCGGGGTTTCCGCGCCCACCGTTTCGAAGGTGGTGAACGGCCGCGAGGATGTGTCGCCGGAAACCCGGGCCCGTGTACTGGCCGTGCTTGAGCAGGCCGGATACCAGTCGCCGCTGCAGCGCCGTTCCGCCGGGGAGACCGGCACCGTGATTGAAGTGGTCATCGATGTCCTCGATTCCGCGTACACCATTCAGGTCCTCAACGGCGTGCTGCAGTCCGCGGCCGATGCCGACGTCGAGATCCTGGTCAGCGTTACCGGTCCCGCGGGCCAGGGGCGGCGCAGCCCTGAGCGCCGTGCCCAGCGCATGGTGGACGAGGGCAGGGCCGGAATGATTGTGGTGACCTCAGCCTTCAGCGAGACGCAACTGCACCCTTTCCGGCGCCGCCAGATTCCCGTCGTCGTGATTGACCCGCTGAACCCGCCCTCCGCCGACGTGGTCAGCATCGGGGCCACCAACTGGGCCGGCGGCAAGGCGGCCACGGAACACCTGCTGGAGCTGGGGCACCGCCGGATCGCGTACATCGGCGGCATCGAGAATGCCGAGTGCAACCAGGCGCGGCTGCACGGCTACATGGCCGCACTCATGGCGCATGGCGTGCCGGTGGACCCGCAGTACATCTACTCCGGCGGCAGGTTCCGGCGGGAAAGCGGCGTTAGAGGCCTGCAGGCGCTGCTCGAGCTGGACAAGCTTCCGACGGCGATCTTCGCCGGCAGCGACACCATCGCCCTGGGCATTCTCGGCGAGGCGGGCCGGCACGGCATCCGGGTTCCCGAAGACCTGAGCCTTATCGGCTTTGACGGAACAAACCAGGGCGAGGAGTCGGTCCCGTCGCTGAGTTCCATAGCCCAGCCGCTGGAGGAGATGGGGCGTGCGGCGTTCCGGTCTGTGCTGCGCCAGGCGCGCGGGGAAGTCCTGGATTCGCACCGCGTGGAGCTCGCCACCCACCTGATTGTCCGCGACTCCACGGCACCACCCGCCGCCTGAGGTCCTGCTGATGAAAATCACCAATCTCGACACTGTTGTTGTCGACTTCTACCGGACGAACCTCATCTTCGTCCGCCTGAGCACCGACGAGGGCCTTACCGGCATTGCCGAAGCAACACTTGAAGGCCAGGAGCATGCTGTTCGGGGCGCGGTGGCGGTCCTCGCCGACGCTGTCCGCGGCAAGGATCCCACCTGCATCGCCCGGAACATCTACGAACTTAACCGCGACGCCTACTGGCGCGGGGGTCCCGTGACCATGACCGCCCTCAGCGCCCTCGAAATGGCTATGTGGGACGTTTCCGCACGCGCGCTGGGTGTGCCTGTCCACCGCATGCTCGGTGGCCAGGTCCGCGACCGGGTCCGCGCGTACGCCAACGGCTGGTTCTCGGGAGCAAAATCGCCGGAGGACTTCGCGGACGCCGCCGTGCAGACAGTTGCCCAAGGTTTCCGGGGACTCAAGTGGGACCCGTTCGAGGCCGCTGACCTGACCCTCGAGCCGCGGGAGCTGCGGCGCATGCTCGAGCCCGTCGCCGCTGTCCGGGAAGCAGTAGGCGACGATATCGAGCTGTTCATCGAAGGACACGGCCGTTTCGATGTCCCCACCGCAATCCGGGTTAGCCGTGAAATAGAGCAGTTCCAGCCCGTGTTCTTTGAGGAGCCCTGCCCGCCGGACGGAATCGACTCCCTTGTGGAAATACGCTCGAAGTCGCCAGTACCGATCGCGGCCGGGGAGCGCTGGTTCGGACGGAACACTTTTGTGCCCGCCCTGGCACGGCACGCAGTGGACTACATACAGCCGGACGTTACACACGCGGGGGGCCTGCTGGAGCTGTCATTCATCTCCACGCTGGCGGCAGCCCATTACATCCCCTTCGCACCGCACAACCCGAGCGGTCCGCTCAGCACCGCAGCCACCTTGCAGCTTGGCGCGATGCTGCCGAACTTCCGATACCTGGAAATTATGGCCTCCGACGTCCCGTGGCGCGGAGAGATTTCCAATGAGCGCCTCCGGTTGACCGAGGGGGGTGACATCCTCATTCCCGAGGGCGTGGGCCTGGGCATCGAACTCGACTTCGAGGCGATTGCCGAGCACCCCTACACGCCCCATCCAATGCGGATTTTCCATGATGCTGTGGCTGACATCAGGCCCCCGGACGCCCGGTCCTACTTCAACCTGGACGCCGCGCCGGTCAGCTGAACCATGGCAGGGCTAGGGGTGCTGGAGCCGCACGCGGGACGCTTCAACGGTATTTGCTGAGCTGAATTCCGAGGGGTGGCGCTTCGTCATGCCGGCCCGCCGCTGCTGACGCCTGATGCCTGACGCCCGACGGTGGCGGTGTTAGCCGCGGCGCGTGTAGCCGATTTCGGTGTCGCCCAGGGGTGCCGAGTGCAGGGTTACGTAGCTGCCCTGGGCTTTGCTCCCGGTGCGGGTGCCGCCTCCTGGCAGCGAGATGTAGCCTGCCTCGGTGCGGCGTGAGTCGGCCGGGTGACCGGGCAGGGTGACGTAGCTGCCGCCGCGGGGTGTACCGGCCGCGGTGGCCGGGGTTGCTTTGATGGTGACGGGACGTTCGAGTGTCTGGGTCATGCTGTTCTCCTGATGCGTGAGGTTAGGTGGCTGCGCGTCCGGGATCCCTGCCGTTCCCACGTGCCTCAGACCTGCGGGTGGTCCGCAGGGGGCAATGGGGGTGGGGTTCGATGCAGTGCGGGGAGCCGGCGCAGTGGCGCTCGGGGAACTGTTCACCCGCATACAGCCCGGACAGGGCTTCGATGGCCTGGTATCAACGTTACGGCTTATTTTGAGTGCATCAAAATAAGGTGGCGGAACTCACGGGGGAGCCCCTACTTCTTCGTCAGCCGGTACCGCTCAATTTGCCGCAGCCGCCGCATCAGGCTGTCGCGCCGCGGATGCGGGACGGCGTCGGACGCTTCCGCGGTGAGGTCGATGTGTTTGGTGCCGTACTGCCACAGCAGCAGGTCATCCAGCAGCCGGTCGGGGCCGGGGGAGTAGCGGTGGTCCAGGGCCCTCCGGACCTCGGTGATGCGGTTGGCGCTGAGCAGCCCTGCCAGCTGCATGGTCTGGTTGAGGCCGTGCGCGGCCAGGAGCTCGGCGGCCCAGCCCCAGTCGTCGTCCACCTTGCGGTCCACGTGCGGAAGCAGCGTCCGCCAGACATCCCTGATGCGGTTGGGCGTCAGCGGCGCCGCGCCCTCACCTTCGGCATCCCAGAAACTGCGGACTTCCTCGTAGCGCTCGTGGAGGTCGGCGAAGGCAGTCTCCACCGTCTCCAGCATGGCCGCGGTGGCGGTGAACTGCCGGTCGAAGTGCGGGGTCCAGGCACGCGGGTCCTCCGCCTTGAACCGGATGTCGTGCTCGATCTCGCTCCACGCGTGGGCAAAAATGGTGCGGATCTGGCACTCAAAGAAGTAGCTGCCGTTGGGCACGGCGTCCGGGTTGAAAACCTGCTGGTATTCCTTGACGGCCTCATTCTGGATGGTGCGCAGGATCAGGTGCCGGCTGGAATACCCGTAGGTGCCGGATTCGATGGAACCGATGTCCTTTTCGCGGTCACCCCGGCAGTCGAAGAGCTGGCGCTGGTGCTTGATGATGTTGGCCACCACCGCATTCTCGGCAGGCAGCTTGGTGATCACCCGGATCCCCACCATGTCGTTCAGGGTCCGGAACGGGTCCGGGAACTTCAGGACCGGGGGTCCGCCCGGCTCCAGCGGCTCCTCGATGCGGGAGATCTTTTCCTTGAAGGATTCCACCGTTTTGGTGCGCCCGGTGACAAACAGCGGCGTGACCTCGGAGTCCTTCAGCATGTCCCGCAGGGTCAGCAGGACGTCCCGGGTGACCAGTTTCAGGGCAGGGCGGACGCGCTCGTAGATCTCCACGTTTTGCTCCACGGATTCGCGCAGGCTCGCGTCCAGGCTGTCCCAATGACTCGGCATGGTTCCAGCTTACGGCCGGGCACTGACAGAACGACGGCGGCGGGCGCCTTCAGCGTTCCGCCACGGCCGTGGATCCGCGCACCACCAGTGAACTCTCCAGCGTGACCCCGGCCTGTTCGAGCACCTGGCCTTCCATGAGGCGGCGCAGCTGCTCCCCGGCCTTGAGACCCAAGGGAGTGGCGGGCAGGTGGACGCTGGTGAGGCCCGGATTGCTCGTGGCCGAATACGGAAGGTCATCGAAACCGGCCACCGCCAGCTCCTCCGGAATCCGCACGCCGGCCACGCGGGCCTCCTGCAGCACACCGTAGGCGTGAGTGTCGGTGCCGCAGACAACGGCGGTCACCCCCTCCCGCTGCCACCCCGGCCAGGCGGCGGCGAAGGCTGAAGCCGCCGTGCCGACGTCGATGGTGGTGCTGATAATGCGTCCCGCCCCGACGGTGATGCCGCGGGCAGCCGCCTCCTCCAGGAAGGCTTTCCGCCGGAGCGCAAAGGTTTCCGTGCCCGTGACGCTGTCCACGTACGCCACCTCGCGGTGTCCGGCGTCCGCCAGATGCGCCGCGAGTTCCCGCGCACCGCTTGCCACGTCCAGGTTCACCGACGGCGCGTAGGCCTCCAGCCCGGGCGCGTCCAGCAGCACAACGGGCGACGGCGACGCGAGGTCCTCGAGGAAGCCTGCGCTGGGTGCGTCCACCAGGAGTCCTGCCGGACGCAGGGACATCAGCCGCCGGACGTCGTCGGCCCGGGGCGACTCGCCGGCCTCCGTGACGGACAGCAGCAGCTGGTACTGCGGGCCCAAGGACTCCCGCACGCCGGCGATCACCTTGGCGAAGAACGGGTTGGAGATGTCCGGCGCCACCAGGATCACGATCGAGCTCACGCCCTTGGCCAGCGAACTGCCGATGCCGTCCACCACGTAGCCAAGCTCGGCGATTGCCTCCCGGACCCTGGAAATGTTGTCCTCGGAGACCCGGCCGGCGGTCTTGCCGTTGGCCACCAGCGAGACCGTGGCCGTGGAGACCCCTGCCCGTGCGGCCACCATCGCCGCCGTGATCCGCCGCGAACGCACGGGCTGCTGCAGCTGTTCCGCGGATTCCATACCTCGATCGTAGTAGGCAGCGCACCCGCAGGCTGTCCTCCAAGGCCAGGCATGCCATGGCATCACGCGCCGCGGAAGCGGCCACCGGACAGGAAAATGGGCGCTCCCCGGCGCTCCGAAAAATGGGGGTCATACAGGCCTTCCGGACCGGGGGCTCTGGTGGGACGATGCCCGTATGAGCGATACCAGCCATGCAACAGCGCGGGACCTTGGCCCCCACCAGCACGCCCACGTCGCGCCGACGTCCCAGCAGATCCGGACCGTGGGGCAGCGCCGGCGCGAGGCGGAGGAGAAGCTTGAACAGCACCTCCAGGAGGCCCGCCAAAGGTACGAACAGCACGAGGCCCAGGCCCACCCCGAAACCGGGAAGCCCAGCAAGGTGAAGCGCCACTAAACCGGTACCGTACACACGCGACACCAGCCAGCGCCCCTTCGCGCAGGCGCTGGCATCAAGCGCTTGACCTGCGTGTACGTCAAGCGTTTGACGTGTGCCCCACAACACTGCCATGATCTCTCCTGAACGCTTCAGCTCCCCGCGCAACAAGTGATACACCTGCGCGGGCCCCAACGACGTGGAGATCATCGTGGAACCCACTGCCCCTTCCCTTGACCGGCAATCTTCCGGCCGCAAAAAGATCATTCTTGACTGCGACCCCGGGCATGACGACGCTGTGGCGTTGCTGCTCGCCCACGGCAACCCGGACATCGACCTGCTGGCCGTCACAACGGTGGTGGGAAACCAGACCCTGGAAAAGGTCACCCGCAACGCCCTGGCCGTCGGCACCATCGCCGGCATCACCGGCGTCCCCTTCGCCGCCGGCTGCGGACGCCCCCTGGTGCGCAGCATCGAAACCGCCCCGGACATCCACGGGGACAGCGGCATGGACGGCCCGGAACTTCCGCCGTCGGACATTGACCTGGACCCCCGCCACGCGGTGGACCTGATTATCGACACCGTCATGGCGCACGAGCCCGGCACCGTCACCCTGGTGCCCACCGCCGGCCTGACCAACATCGCCCTGGCCGCCCGCAAGGAACCGCGCATCGTGGAACGCGTGAAGGAAGTGGTCCTCATGGGCGGCGGCTACCACGTGGGCAACTGGAGCGCCGTGGCCGAGTTCAACATCATCATCGACCCCGAGGCCGCGCACATCGTCTTCAACGAAAAGTGGCCCGTGGTGATGGTGGGCCTGGACCTGACGCACCAGGCGCTCGCCACCCCGGACGTCGTGGAGAAGATCGCAGCGATCGGCACCAGGCCCGCGAAATTCGTCACCGAACTCATGGACTTCTTCGCCCACACCTACAAGGACGCCCAGGGCTTCGACCACCCGCCGGTGCACGACCCCTGCGCCGTGGCCTACGTGATCGACCCCAGCATCGTCACCACCCGCAAGGTGCCGGTCGACATCGAGCTGCAGGGCAGGCTGACGCTCGGCATGACGGTGGCGGACTTCCGGGCGCCCGCGCCGGCGGACTGCCACACCAGCGTCGCCGTGGACCTGGACCATGAAAAGTTCTGGAACCTGGTCACCGAGGCCCTGGTCACCATCGGTAATCCGCTCATAGGTGCCGCGCGCACCACAACGGACACGGCCGACGTCGACCGCCAGGAACGTGCCGACCTCACCGCCGGAGGGGTCAAGTAAATGACCGCCACCGTCCTCGAAACCCGGACCGCGAAGGGCAACGTCACCGCCCTGATGGTCGCCCTGCTGGCAGCCTGTGTGGCCTTCCAGCTCAACGCCTCCATGCTCAGCCCCGCCTTGGTGACCATGGGCGAGGAGCTCAACACTGACCAGGCCGTCATCGGCCTCTCCCAGACCTGGTTCTTCACCGCGGCCGCCCTGTTCTCCCTGTTCCTGCCCCGCCTGAGCGACATCGTGGGCCGCAAGAAGATCCTTATGGGCATGATGCTCCTGATGGCCGTGGGGTCCGTCATCGCAGCCCTCGCCCCGGACGTTACGTGGCTCTTCGTGGGCCGCATCATCCAGGGCGTCAGCGGCCCCACCGTTCCGCTCTGCCTCATCATGCTGCGCTCCGCTGTCACCAACCCGCGCAAGTACGGCACCCTCATGGGCCTCATCACGGCCGTCAACGGCGGCGTGGCAGGCGTGGACTCCTTTGTGGGCGGTTACTTTGCCGAGCACTTCGGCTTCCGCAGCATCTTCTGGCTGATGGTGGTCCTGGCGCTGGTTGCCACCGCGCTCATCGCTGTCCTGGCTGGTGAAAGCAAGCCGGGTGCCGGCACCCGGATGGACTGGCTGGGTGTGTTCTTCATCGTGGTCGCCGTGGGCGCGCTGCTCACCGCCCTGAACGAAGGCGCCAAGCTGGTGGGCGCCTTCTCCTCCGGCACCCTGATGCTGAGCCTCACGCTGGTGCTGGTGTCCGCCGCCGCGTTCTACCTGTTCTGGCGGACCGAAAAGCGGGCGAGCCAGCCGATGGTGGAAACCGTGCACCTGCGCCAGCGCTCCACCTGGGCGCCGCTGCTCACCACCACGCTGACCATGACCGGCATCTTCGCCGTCATCAACGGCATTGTCCCCGCCTACGTCCAGGCTGCCGACCCCGGTTTCGGCATCGGGCCCACCGAGATGTCGCTCATCATCCTCACGCCCTACGCGCTGCTCGGCTGGGCGGTGGGGCCCCTCAGCGGCAGGCTCGCCCCGGTGCTTGGCTACACCAAGGTGCTGCGCATCGGCCTCCTGGGCAGCATCGCGGCGCTGGCCATCATCGCGTTCTTCGGCCTGGACAGCCTGCCCCTGATGATCGCCGGCACGGTGTTGCTGGGCATCATGTACGCCGGTACGGTCAACATCATGCTCAACGGACTCGGTGTTGTCCTTTCGCCCGCAGGCAACCCGGGCTTCCTGCCCGGCATGAACGCGGGCGCCTTCAACCTTGGCGCCGGGCTCAGCTTCCTGGTGCTGCCGGCGGTCCTGGTGGCGACGACGGCCCTCGGCGATGCTAAGGCCTCCTACCTGACCGTCGTGGTGGTCGGCCTCGTGCTCACCATCGCGGCGTTCGGCGCCTCGCTCCTGATCCCCAAGCCGGTTGAAGCCGAGGTGGCTGAGTGAGCGCCGCCGTCGAACAGACAGGCCGGATCGTCGTCGTCGGCTCCCTGAACGCGGACCTCACCATCTACTGTGAACGCCTTCCGCTGCCCGGCGAGACGGTGCACGGCAACGGGTTCGCGGTGAACCCGGGCGGGAAGAGCGCCAACCAGGCCGTTGCCGCCAGCCGGCTGGGCGGAAGCGTCAGCCTGGTGGGCGCGGTGGGGGAGGACCCCAACGGCGCCATGCTGCTGTCCTCCGCCGCCGGTGCCGGGGTGGACGTTGGGCGCGTCCGCATATCGTCCGAGCCCACGGGTGTGGCGGTCATCGCGGTCGATGCCGGCGGCGAGAACAACATCATCATCTCGGCAGGCGCCAACGGCACCCTGTCGCCGGCGGACGTGGCGGAGGCCTCGGACGTCCTGGAGCAGGCCGCCGTCGTCTGCCTTTGCCTGGAGGTCAGCCTGGACACGGTGCTCGCCGCCGCACAGGCAGGGCACGACGCCGGCGCAACAGTCCTGCTCAATCTCTCGCCGTACGGCGAGGTGCCGGAGGAGCTGACCGTCCTCACCGATGTCCTGCTGGTCAACGCGCATGAGGCCGCGCTGTTCCTGGGCGGCGACGCCGCTGCCCCGGGCCCCGACGCTGCTGATTCCGAGTGGGACAGGGTGCGCCTGCGGTTTGCGCAGCGGGGGATCCGCCAGGTGCTGGTGACTCTCGGTTCGCAGGGTTCGGTGGTGCTGGACTCTACTGCTCCCGAGGGTTCCAAGGTGGTCCGGATTGCGCCCACCACGGTCCAGGCCGTGGACACCACTGGAGCGGGTGATGCCTTCACCGGTGCCGTTGCCGTCCGGCTGGCCGCCGGGGACGCACTGGCCGGGGCCGCGGAGTTCGCTTCCGTGGCTGCGGCCCTGGCCACCACCCGGAAGGGGACGCAGGCTGCGTACCCGGAGGCGGCTGACGTGGCCCGCCTGCTTGGCGCTTAGGGAGTAAGTTCAGGCGCCGCCGCCGTTCTTGGCGCCGGGTGCCCCCGGAACGTCGGCGGGGCGACCGGTGAACCGGTCCATGGTCCGGTTGATGCCCAGGGTATCCATGAGCCGGTCGAAGGCTCCCACCGGAAGCAGCCGGGCGGCGGGGACCAGGTTCACCAAGGGAGGGAGGACCAGCTTCTGCCGTCCGCTTTCGACGGCGTCCAGCACCTTGGCCGCCACCGCCTCCTCCTTCAGGATGGGGAGGAGGCGCGGGAACCGGGTCCGCACGCCGTCGAACATGCCCGTGTCGATGTAATACGGGCAGACCACCAGGGTGCCGACGCCGGTCCTGCCCGCCCGCAGCTCGGCGCGCAGTGACTCGTTGAAGCCGAACGCTGCGAATTTGCTGGCCGAGTAGTCGGTCTGCCTGGCGACGCCCACCAGCCCGGCCGCGCTGGCAACGGTCACCACGGTGCCGCGGCCGCGGGCGGCCATGCCGGGGAGGAACGCGTGCGTCAACCAGTACAGTGCCAGGACGTTGACCTCGAAGGTCCGCTCAATATCCTCGTCGGCGGCATCCAGGAGCAGTTTTCCCGTGACCACACCGGCGTTGTTGATCAGCACGTCCACCGGACCTGCAGCCCCGGCCGCCGTCTGCACGGCCTCCTTGTCCGCCACATTCACCGTCTGCGTCTCCGCCACGCCGCCGGCGCTGCGGATTTCATCGCGGACCCGCGTCCCGCCGTCGGCCGAAACATCCCAGATGACCACCCGGGCGCCCCGCCGGGAAGCCTCCAGGGCCATGCGGCGGCCCAGTCCGCTGCCGCCCCCGGTGATGAGCACGGTGCTGCCGGAGAGCGCTGTTCCGCCGGCCATCAGCGCAGCCGCCCCATCAGCGTGAGCGCGCCCTTGATCAGCCTGGTGTACCGCTCGTTCCCCATGCCGGGCGGAGGGCCGACGGGAACAAGGCGCTGGCTCGCGACTGTCTGGGCTTCCGTGTACTTCAGGATGCCCTCCCTGCCGTGGCGCCGCCCCACGCCGGAATCCTTCATCCCGCCCATCGGGGCATCGTGCGACGCCCAGGCAGCGGAGTAGCCGTCGTTGACGTTGACCGTCCCGGTGAGAAGGCGCCGCCCCACCTCGCGGCCGTGCCGTGCGGACCAGACGCTGGCGTTGAGCCCGTAGTGGGAGTCGTTAGCCAGGGCCACCGCTTCTTCGTCGCCGTCCACCTGGTAGACGGCCACCACGGGCCCGAAGGTCTCCTCCCGCGCGACCACCATCTCCCCGGTCACGCCGGTGAGGACGGTGGGTTCGTAGAAGTACGGGCCAAGGTCCGGCCGCGCACGTCCGCCCGTGATGAGTTGCGCGCCCTTGGCCAGGGCGTCCTCCACATGCGCGCTGACCCGGTCCAGCTGCCGTTGGCCCGTGAGTGAGCCCATGTCGATGTCCCAGCCCGGTCCGGCACCCAACCGGATCGCTTCAACGTGTTTAGTGAAGGTTGCCAGGAAGTCGTCGAAGACAGCGCGGTGGACGTAGATGCGTTCCATGCTGATGCAGAGTTGGCCGGAGTTGGAGAAGCAGCCCTGCGCGGCACCCCTGGCCGCCTTGTCCAGGTCCGCGTCGGCGAGGACCAGGGTGGCATTCTTCCCGCCCAGTTCGCCCGAAAAGCCGATCAGCCGCTCCGCGCACTGCTGCGCCACCACCTTCCCGGTCCCGGAGGATCCCGTGAACATGAGGAAGTCGGCGCCGCCGACCAGGGCGGGGCCCAGCACCGGCCCGTCGCCTGTGACAATCTGGAACAGGTCCGCGGGAAGTCCGGCTTCCCGCAGCAGCTCCAGGGCGAGCAGCGCGGTGAACGGGGTCTGGGAATCAGGCTTGAGGACACAGGGGTTGCCGGCCAGCAGGGCGGGGATCGCGTCCGAGACGGCGAGGGTCAGGGGATAGTTCCACGGGCTGATGATGCCCACCACGCCCTTGGGGATCCGGTACTCCACTGTGCGCGTCAGGCCCGGCGCCGCTCCCGTGCGGCGGCGCGGACGGAGGAAACGTTCGGCCGTGCGCCGGTAGTAGGCCGCGGTCAGGGCGGCATCGGCCAGTTCCTCGAACGCGTTGAGCCGCGACTTGCCGCTCTCCGCCTGGACCAGGTCCAGGATCTCCGCCTCCCTGTGGAGGAGCAGTGCGTGGAACCGCGCGACGACGGCGCGGCGCTCGCGGAGGGGAACGGCGGCCCACTCCCGCTGGGCTGCCCGGGCGCTTTCGAGGGCGGCCACGACGTCGTCCGGCGTGCAGACGGGGACTGCGCCCACCAGGCTGCCGTCCAGCGGAGAGTAGGAAGCCTGCGTTCCCCGGCCCGGTCCGCAAGTCACCAGGTCCGGCAGGTGGGAAAGAGCCGCAGGCGCTGCAAGCTTTCGGCCGGTTGCTGCCGGCGTGGTTCCCGGCTGGGTGGTGCTGATCATCGTGGTCCCCTTTGGCTGCAATGTAATTCCCGAGCCTAGCCGCAGGAGGGCCGCCGATCCTGGACCGGTAGTCCCGGAAATTCAACTGCCCGGCGGCCGGTACTTGATCTCGGCAGCCTTCTGCAGCGCTTCCATCGTGTCCTCCACGCTCATCAAAACTGTGGTTTCAAACGAGCTCAGCGCGCCGCCGCCGCTGATGGCCAGTGCTACCGCCGCCATGGACACATTGTCCGGTGCTTCCCACAGGTTGTAGCCGTCATGGCTCCCAAAGGCGTACCAAAATCCGTGCAGCTTTCCGCCCACGGATTCGATGTACGCCTGCGCGGCTTTCCGCCGGTCCTCCGGGTTGTTGATCAGCCGGCCCCAGGTCTCCGGCGTGTAGCTGAACTTCGACAGATAGAGTGGCATTTTCCTATCCCTTCATTGGGTTCTGGAGTGCGGATTTACCCAGAATGGCAGTGCACGGATGGCACGGCAACGGCTTTGTCATTGGCTGGCGGTACGCTCGGCACATGGTGCAGCGGCATAGGTATGAGTACGGCGGGGACACCAGCCAGTGGGGCGAACTGTTCCTTCCTGACCTGCCAAACGGCGGTACGGACCGGGGCGTAGTGGTGGTGATCCATGGCGGCTACTGGCGGTCGAAGTACGGGGCCGAGCTGGGGGAGCCGCTGGCCGAGGATCTCGCCGCGCACGGAATGGCGGCATGGAACCTGGAGTACCGCCGGGCAGGGAACGGCGGCGGCTGGCCGCACACGTTCACCGATGTCCTGGCGGGCATCGACAAACTGCAGGAGCTTGCCGCGCCCCATGCCCTGGACCTGGACAGGGTGGTGGCGCTGGGCCATTCCGCGGGCGGGCACCTCGCGGTGTGGGCGGCGGGCCGCGACCGGCTGCCCCGGCTGGGGCTGGTGGGTGAGCACAGCGAGGTTGGAGCGAGGGACGACGGCGTCCGCCTCACCGGGGTGGTGAGCCAGTCCGGCTTGCTGGACCTGGCGGAAGCGGAGAAGATGCACCTCAGCGATGGTGCGGTGGCCAACTTCCTGGGCGGGCCGCCGTCGGAATTCCCCGGCCGGTACCGGTACGCGGATCCGATGGCCGCGCTGCCCTTGGACATTCCCGTCTACGCCGTCCATGCCACGGAGGATGAATCCGTGCCGCTGGCGATGTCCACCTCCTATGTGGAGGCGAGCGGGCCCGGGCCTGTGCCGGCGCGGCTCGTGACGGTGCCCGGGGACCATTTCGGCTTGATCGATCCCCATGCCCCGGCCTACGGAACATGCCGGGAACTCGTCCGGGAGCTGATTCGCTGAGCGCGGCGGAGGCGCAATGAGGCGCGCCGGCCTGCAGTACAGTGGCGGCCATGGACATTCCCTGGCAGCACGGTACCTGGACCAACCCGCCCGTTTCCGCCGTCGAGCACGGCACGGATCTGCTGGTCACTGCCAAGGAGGGCAGCGACGCCTGGCGGGTGACGTCGTACGGCTTCGTCCATGACAGCGAGCACGCGCTTCTGGCGCCATTCCGGCAGGATTCCGCCATGGAGGTGGAATTCACCGCAGGCTTCTCGGAGCAGTTCGACCAGGCCGGGATCTTCGTGCGCGTTTCCGCCGAGCGGTGGGTCAAGGCCGGCGTCGAATTCACCGACGGCGCCTGCCAGCTGGGGGCGGTGGTCACCGACGGGATGTCCGACTGGTCCCTGGCCCCGGTTCCGGCCTGGAAGGGAAGCCGGGTGCTCGTCCGGATCAGCCGCAGCGGCAACGCATTGACCATCCGGGCCAAGGCAGGGGACGGGGCCCTGCAGCTGGTCCGGGTGGTTCCGCTCGATCCTGCGGAGGCAGCCCAGGCGGGCCCCTTTATCTGCGCCCCGACCAGGGCGGGACTGGCCGTGCCCTTCCACGCCTGGCGGACCACGGAACCCGACGGCGCCCTGCACTGACCCCGGCCGGTTGGCCCCTGACACCGCGGCCGCCGTCACGGACAGCGTCAGCTGCGCTCTTTCTGGCAGAGTATGACCATGCTCACTGTTATTGGCGAAGGCCTTGTTGACGTTGTCCAGCGCGCCTCGGGGATTGAAGCCCACGTGGGCGGCAGCCCGCTGAACGTGGCGGTGGGCCTGGCCCGCCTTGACCACCCGGTGCAGTTCATCGGCCGGTACGGCCGCGACGCCTACGGCGATGCGGTCGCGGCGCACCTGCGCGCCAGCTCCGTGATGATTCCAATGGGCCCGGATGACCTGCCCACCAGCGTGGCCACCGCCCTGATTGACGACGACGGCGCCGCCACCTACACGTTCGACCTCACCTGGGAGCTTCCCGGCATCGCCGACCGGTTCGCCTTCATGCTGCAGGGCACCACGCTGCTGCACACCGGCTCCATCGCCACCATGCTGGCGCCGGGCGCCACCGACGTGCTGGCCGCCGTCGAATACGCCCACCCGCACGCCACCATCAGCTTCGACCCCAACTGCCGGCCCAGCATCATCACCGATGTGGACTACGCACGCAGGCATGCCGAGAAGTTCGTCACCCTGGCGGACGTGGTCAAAGCCTCCGATGAGGACCTGGCCTGGCTGTACCCGGACATGGACGTGCTGGATGCCGCGCGCCGCTGGTTGTCCCTGGGCGGATCCGAGGGGCCGGCCATGGTGGTGGTCACGCGCGGTGCCGACGGGCCCTGGGGAGTGTGCCACGCCGGCGAAGCCAAAGTGCCGGCACCCCGGGTTGAGGTGGCGGACACCGTGGGGGCGGGCGACTCGTTCATGGCGGCACTGCTCTCCGGCCTGGTGGACCGCGGCCTGGATGGCGCCCAGAACCGGAAGGACCTGCGCGAACTTCCCGCCGAGGGGCTGGCCGAGCTCCTGGCGCATGCTGCCCGGGCCGCCGCGGTGACGGTTTCCCGGCCCGGTGCCAACCCGCCCACGCGGGCGGAGCTGGACGCCGTCCTGGGGGAGTAGGCAGAACTGGTGGGGCTTGGCGTTACTCCTTGCCCAGCCCGGCAGCCGAGGTCCTCTCGCCCGTTACGCCGTTGAGCGCGGCCAGGTCGAAGATCCCGTTGATATCGGCCTGCTTGGTGGTGCCGGCAGCGACGCCGTCGGCCAGGAGCTTTTCATAGGTTCCGGCAAGCGGGTCCACGGTAAACACGATGTTCTTCAGGGAACGGTCAATGACGTCAGCCTTCAGCTCCGCGCCCTCGGATTCCTTGAGGGCGGCGTTGATGACGCTGGCCTTTTCGCCATCGGCCGCGTCGTTCAGCCATTCGACTGACTTCACGTGGCCCTTGAGCAGCGCCTTCACAGTGTCCGGGTGTTCCGCTGCGAACTTCTGGTTGACGATCAGGATGGTGGTAGGGAACTCGCCCGGTTTGCCGGACAACGAGCCGTCCCAGAGGTCCTTTTCGTCCACCAGTACCTTGGCGCCGGCGGTGAGCGCCAGGCGTGAGGCCCAGGGCTCAGGCAGCCATGCGCCGTCGAGCTTTCCGTCCTGGAAGAGCTTCAGCGTCTGGGCGTTCTCGGTGGGGTTGATGGCCACGTCGCCGCTCCCGTCGACGTTGGTCTTGTAGCCCTGGGAGGCCAGCCAGGCGCGGAGGGCAACATCCTGCGTGCCGCCGAGCTGCGGGGAAGCGAGGGTCTTGCCCTTCAGGTCCGTGGCGGAACTGATCTCCGGCTTGACCACCAGCTGGGCGCCGCCGGCCGCAGCGCCGGCGATGATGTTCACCGATTCGCCGCCGGGCCGGCGTTGAACACCTGGGTGCTGAGTTCGGTGCCGCCGAGCTCCTCCGCGATGTAGCCCTGGCTGACCCCCACCAGGGCGGGCGCGTGGGTGACGTTGCCGAAGTAGCCCAGTTTCAGCTCCGCGGCCGCGTTGACGGCGGGGGCGGCTTCCTGGACTGCGCCAGGGCCTCCGCTGTTGACCGCGGAGGCGACGGCGGCGCCCCCGCCAATGAGGGCAAGGATGCCGACGGCGATTCCCACCTTCAGGCTGAGCAGCCGCTTGGGAGCGGCGGACTGTCCGGCAACGATCCGGGTGGAGCTTTGCTGGGTCTGGGGGCTCTCGGGGCTCTGGCTGGACGGATCTGACACTGGAGTTCCTTTGCTGATGCGGATGCTGAGACGAGATTATGGAGCGCCCGGCAGCGCCGCAATCGGTTCCGTAGCGGGCGTTCACGGGACGTCTCGGTAGCTCAACGGGACCTAGCGCAGCGACAAGAAACGTCGCCGGACGTCTTTTTCCAGGGGCGCCTGAAAGAGTGCCCCCTGTGCAATGGGTTACAAGGGTTGCCGTTCACCGGGGCCTGTTTCCGGGCCTGAAGCGGACGTACGATCAGGCATGGAAAAGCTGAAATTTGAGGTGCAAATCAACGCTCCCGCCCAAGCCGTCTGGGCCACGATGCTCGATGATGCCACGTATCGGGAATGGACGAGCGCTTTCAGCGAGACGGGTTCTTTCTATGAGGGCGACTGGAACCCGGGCAGCGAAATTCGGTTCCTCGGCCCGGACGGCGAGGGGTCCGTGGGAGGGATGATCGCAACAGTTGAGGAAATCAGGCCCCATGAGTTCGTCTCCTTGCGATATCTCGGCCAGATCGTCGGCGGTGGGGAGGACAGGACCAGCGATGCGGCGAAGGAATTCATCGGAGCCCATGAAAACTATTCATTCACCGAAGCCGGCGGCGTGACGAGGGTCGAGGTGGAGCTTGACAGCGTGGACGAGTGGGCATCCATGCTGAATGACACTTGGCCCGTGGCCCTTGCCAAACTCAAGGACCTCGCCGAAGCCCGGGCCTGACCTCCGGCCGTGGACGCCTGGGTGGTTCAAAACAGCAGCCGTTTAGGCGGCTTTGACAAGCGGGAGTTCGTCCCAGTGGGTGGTGTAGCGGGGCGAGCGCATGTTCCGTTTCATGGTCCAGTCCAGGCCCGTTTTGATCCCTCCGTGCCCCAGGCCAATGGAGCCGCGTCCGAAGCGGCTGCTCACGTCTTCCAGGAGGGTGCCGATGCGGCGTTCCTCGTGCCGGTTCTCGAACAGCTCCAGGGGGGATTGGTTGCCGGTGGGCCGCAGGTCCGTGAGCATGAGCCCCACTTTGGCGTACCTCATGCCGTCGCGGATGTTGGGCAGCAGGGCGTGCGCCGCCCGGGTGAGCAGGAGCGGGTCCGCTGTGGGCATCGGCAGCGGGACGCACACCGACGGATAGGACTGTTCCTGCCCGCTGAAGGGCGAGGTGCGGGCAAATGCCGTGAGGACTTTCGCCTGCAGCCCATGTTTGGCCAGCCGCGCGCTCGCATTCTGGCCGTAGATGCTGAGGACCTGCCGCAGCCCGGCAGCGGTGGTGACCGGGGTGGCGAAGGAACGCGAAAAGATCAGCTGGTCCCGGCCCAGGCGTTCCTCCTCCATGGGGATACAGGGTGTGCCGTTGAGCTCCAGGACGGTGCGCATCATGACTACCGAGAACTTGTCCCGGATGGCCACGGGGTCGGCGCGGGCGAGGTCCAGGATGGTGTGGATGCCGATCGCGTTCAGGCGTTTGGCCAGGCGGCCGGCGATACCCCAGATTTCCTCGACGGACAGGCGTGCCAGCAGTTGCTCCCGCACGGCAGCAGGAACGCTGTCCCAGTGGCATACCCCGCCAAACGCGGGGTTGTTCTTGGCCCACTTGTTGCACAGCTTGGCCAGGGTTTTGGTAGGCGCGATTCCAACGCATACTGGCACGCCGACGTTGCGGCGGACGGCGTTTTTCATGGTCCTGCCCAGCGCCAGCAGTTGCTCCGGCCCACCCTTCACCCCGAGGAAGGCCTCGTCGATGCTGTAAACCTCCAACCACGCCGAGTACCTGCTGAGCAGCTCTACTGGTAGCGCCGATTGTTGCTGAGTTGCGTATTCAGCGGCTTCCGACTCTTCTCCCAATGAATGGTGGGGCGCTGATCACCAATGATTGATCAGCGCTTGCTGTATAGTTCAGTACATGCTGACTATTGCTTCGCGCCTCGACGTCATGAACCGGCTCGGCCGGGCCATGGCGGACCCGACGCGCTCCCGGATCTTGATGACTCTGCTGAACGCCCCGAGCTATCAGGCCTTGCTCTCGCGCGAGCTGGAGCTGACCCGCTCGAACGTCTCGAACCACCTGACGTGCCTGCGTGACTGCGGGATCGTGGTCGCCGAGCCTGAGGGTCGCCAGACGCGCTACGAGATCGCTGACCCGCATCTTGCGGCTGCGCTCGTCGCGCTCGTGGATGTGACGCTGGCGGTCGATGAGCACGCGCCGTGTGTGGACTCGTCGTGCACGGTGCCGGGCTGCTGCGGTACAGGGGCGGACGCGTGAGCGCGGCGTGTAGCTGCGAGCACGAGCCTGCCACTGCGGCGGAGGATGAGACCGAAGAGGTGGAGCGGCCCTGGTGGAGGGACCGTGGGATCATGGTGCCGGTCTTCTCCGGTGTCGCGTTCCTGGCTGGTCTGATCCTTGAATGGTCCGGGCTCGAGATCCCGGCGCTCGTACTGTTCTGGATCGGCCTGCTGCTGGGCGCGTCGACGTTCACTCCTGGCGCGATTCGGAAGCTGTTCAAGGGCAAGCTCGGGATCGGGCTGCTGATGACGATCAGCGCGATCGGCGCGGTCATCCTCGGCTATGTGGAGGAGGCCGCTGCTCTGGTGTTCTTGTACTCGATTGCTGAGGCGCTTGAGGACAAGGCGATGGACCGTGCCCGTGGCGGCCTGCGGGCGCTGCTGAAGCTCGTGCCGGAGACGGCGACCGTGCTGCAGAGCGGCGTCTCTGCGCAGGTGCCGGCGAGGGAGTTGACGGTCGGCCAGGTCATGGTGGTCCGCCCGGGCGAACGGATCGCAACCGACGGGATCGTCCGCTCTGGCCGCTCAAGCCTGGACACCTCGGCGATCACCGGGGAGTCGATCCCCGTCGAGGTCGAGCCCGGGGACGCGGTGTCGGCCGGCGCGATTAACAGCTCCGGCGTGCTGGAGGTCGAGGCGACTGCGGCCGGTACCGATAACTCGCTTACGACGATCGTGGAGTTGGTCGAGAAAGCGCAGACGGAGAAGGGCGAGCGTGCGCGTCTCGCGGACCGGATCGCCCGCCCGCTCGTACCCGGTGTGCTGATTCTCGCAGCGCTCGTCGCGATCATTGGGTCACTGCTGGGCGACCCGGAGGTATGGATCACTCGTGCGCTCGTCGTGCTGGTAGCGGCCTCTCCGTGCGCGCTGGCGATCTCGGTGCCGTTGACGGTCGTTGCCGCGATCGGCGCGGCGAGCAAGTTCGGCGTGATCATCAAGTCCGGCGCGGTCTTCGAGCGCTTCGGCACGGTCCGGCACGTCGCGGTCGACAAGACCGGCACCCTGACCCGTAACGAGCCCGCGGTCACCGCGGTCCTCACTGCGAACGGCATTGCCGAGGAGCAGGCGCTGGCTTGGGCGGCGGCTCTGGAGCAGCACAGCACGCATCCACTTGCGGCGGCGATCACCGCTGCAGCCCCGGGTGTTCCCGTGGCCGCGGATGTGACCGAGCAGGCCGGGCACGGCATCGACGGCACCGTCGATGGCGCTCGTATCACGGTCGGCAGCCCCCGCTGGCTCGACGCCGGCGAGCTCGGCGACCGGGTTGCAGGGCTTGAGGAGCAGGGCATGACTGTCGTGATCGTGCACCGCGACGAGGCACCGGTCGCGGCGATCGGCGTCCGCGACGAGCTGCGTCCGGAAGTCCCCGAGGTGGTCCGCACGCTTGCGGATCAGGGCGTCGGCATGACGATGCTCACCGGGGACAACGCCCGCACCGCTCGTGCGCTGGCTGCGCAGGCCGGGATCGCTGATGTGCGCGCGGAGCTGCGCCCTGAGGACAAGACGACCGCGATCGGCGAGTTGTCGAAGGCGGGATCGGTCGCGATGATCGGTGACGGCATCAACGACGCCCCGGCCCTGGCGTCCGCGGACATCGGCATCGCGATGGGAGCGACCGGCTCCGATGCGGCGATCGAGTCTGCGGACGTGGCCTTCACAGGTCATGATCTGCGGCTCATCCCGCGGGCGTTCGATCACGCGCGGCGGGGCCGGCGGATCATCAACCAGAACATCATCCTGTCCCTGCTGATCATCACCGCACTGCTCCCGCTCGCGCTCTTCGGGGTCCTGGGGCTCGCGGCTGTCGTCCTGGTCCACGAGGTCGCGGAGGTCATCGTGATCCTCAACGGCCTGCGCGCCGCACGCACCCGCACACCACGAATGGAAAGCTGATGCTCGCAACCATCGGGTCGGCGATCGGCCTGTTCGCGGCGACCAACATCGACGACATCGTCGTGCTCCGTGCTGTTCCTCGCCTCCAGCCGGGGAAAGCCGCGACCGTGGCAGATCGTCGCAGGCCAGTACCTCGGGTTCATCACACTCGTCGTGATCAGCGTGATCGCCGCGCTCGGTCTCACGATCGTCCCGGACGAATGGGTCGGCTTCCTGGGTCTGATCCCGCTCGGCATCGGCATCTGGACGCTCATTCGCGGCCTGCGCCGTAACGGCGACGACGATGATGACGACTCCAAGATCACCGCGGTCGGACTATGGGGGGTCGCCGGGATCACGATCGCCAACGGGGCCGACAACATCTCCCTCTACACGCCGATCTTCCGCACCAGCTCGCCCGGCGACGTCGCGGTCATGATCGTCGTGTTCCTGATCCTCGTCGCCGTCTGGTGCGCTGCCGGGCGACTGATCGGCACCCACAAGGCCGTCACCGAAACGCTCGAACGTGTCGAGCACTGGCTCGTCCCCGTCGTGTTCATCGGCCTGGGCCTGTTCATCCTCATTGAATCCGGCGTTATCGTCCGTCTCTTCGAGGCCCTCGCATGACCCCGGACACGAATACCGACGTTGAGTCGGCATCGGCGTCGGGAGAGCGTCCGCAGAGAGGACGCTGGCGGCTCACTGCCTGGGCGCTTCTGATCGCAGTGGTCGTCGTCGTGATCGATCAGGGAACGAAAGTGTGGGCCGAGGCCACCCTGTCGGAGCACGAGCGCATCCCGCTGATCGGCGACCTGTTGGGCCTGCAGCTCGCGTACAACCCCGGCGCGGCGTTCTCCTTCGGGGAGAGCTTCACCTGGGTGTTCGCTCTCATCGCCGTCGCGGCCACGGCCACCGCGATCGTGTTCGCGTTCCGGGTCCGACGCCCCGGGTGGGCGATCGTGATCGGTGCGCTCGGCGGGGCCGCTGCTTCGCACGCCGGCGACCGGCTTTTCCGCCAACCAGGATTCGCCCGGGGGCACGTCGTCGACTTCCTCGCCTACGGCAACTGGTTCATCGGGAACCTCGCCGACATCGTGATCGTCACCGCTACGATTGCCGGAGCGCTCCTGATGCTCCGCGGCACCGAGAACTGAGAGGGCCAACCATGGAGATCACCCTGCAGTACTTCGACGGCTGCCCGAACTGGGAAGTACTCGACCGCCGGCTTGCTGAGCTGCTCGACGGTCGATCAGATATCCGCGTCACACGACAGTTGGTCGAGACCGCCGAGGACGCCGAGCGCCTCGGATTCCACGGGTCACCGACCGTCCTCGTCGACGGCGTCGATCCCTTCGCCGACGAGCACACGCCGGTCGGGCTCGCCTGCCGGGTGTTCCGTACCCCTGCCGGGCTGGGAGGCTCTCCGACCGTCGAGCAACTGCGCGAAGCGATTTCCGGCCCGGCTCTGACGGGTGATGCTTGATCAGGGGTGGGTGGAGCGGAGAGCCGGGTAATCGGACCACTCGCCACCGGCGAGACGCGACCATGAGGCAGCGGATGCCGTCGTGATGCCGAGGAGATCCGAGACGATCCGGGGATGCAGTTGCCGGGTGAGCTCGATGAGCGCTGTCGTGCGGGCGCTCCCGGCAAGCAGGCCTTCGGCGCGAAGGCGACGGCTGAGCGGCCCCGGGGTGAGGTGACGGCCCGGGTTCCGGCCGGGGAACAACCACCCTTCAGGATGGCCCTTTGTGGCATCGACGAGCTCGACGATGGCGTCGCCGAGGATCTCTGGGACCTTGATCGGCTCGGCTCCGACGGTGAGCGTCACGGGCTGCGAGCTCGTATCGACCTGTGCCCGGGTGATCGTGACGATGCGGGTCAGCTGGATGCCGTAGAGCAGTACGAGGAGACCCGCGGCCCGGGTCTTCGGGTCCATGTCGGCATCGGACAGGAACCTGCGGGCCATCTGCCATCGGTGGTCGGAGGCATAGTCTCGCCCTTCGAGGCGATGGGCTCGAAACTCGACGCGAAGGGTGCTCAACCGGTGCTTTCGCAGCCAGCGAGTGAACGGTGCCAGCGCGTCGCGTTGGCTGGGCGAATCGGTCAGATGCGCGTCGAGTAGGCGCTGCGGAAACGTCGCCAGCGTCTCCTGGTGCGACCGGATCTCTCCAAGGAACGCGGCGCAGTACTTCAGCGCAGTCCGTTGCCTCTGGAATCCGGAAGCAGGGCTGGACGCGATGCGCAGTGCCCGAGTGGATCGGAGGAGCTCCCAGGTGCAGTATCGGCGCAGGATCAACCGGTCCTCGGGATGGTCGATGCCATCGAGCCAGTCGTTGAGCCAGTGGGTGAAACGCGTGCCCTCGACGTCGAGCTCCGGCAGCACGCCGGAACGGACCAGCAGTGAGAGGAGGAACGCGACCGACTGTCCCGACCGGGCTCGGGTGATGATCGCCTCGGCGGTGAGCGGCAGGGTCCCGTCCGCGAGCTCGCGGAGCACCATCGCGCACTTGCTCTTGTGCAGCCAGCGTTCGAGCGACGCCGCTTTGCCATGGTGCGTGAGCAGATAGTCAGCAAGGGGGTGGAGGTCCGCGCGGATCTCTCCCGCATCGTCGGCGAGCAGTTGCTGGATCGCGACGGGCCGGCGGCACTCGACGCAGAGGTGATGTTTGCGGATCTCCTCGATCGAGCCGCATCCGGGGCAGGCCATCGTGATCGGAGTGCCCGCGCAGTCGGCGCAGACCATCTGGCCATTCATGAAGCCGGTCAGGAACACCCTGCGCGCGCACTCGGGACAAGGTTGTGGTCTGCGCATCGCGTAGTAGCAGCGCGCGCATACTCGTCGTCCGTCGAGGTGGGAGGCGACGCGGCCAGGTTCTCCGCAGAGACCACAGGTCTTGATCGGTGCGGTGTAGCAGGCCAGACAGACCAGTTCCGGGCGACGGACGATGATGGTCGCATGCTGACCGCACCGCGAGCAGTCGCCGAACGATCGAGGGTCGGCTCGCCAACAGTCACGGCAAAAGCGCTGTCCGTCGATCGTGCGCTGCACGGGCCGGACCCGGCCACAGGACGCGCACGAGACGGACCGGGCGTTCCGCTCGCATCGGGAGCAGTGCCGACCACCGCCCGGCGTCTTGTGGGGCATTCTCACCGCGCGTCCGCAGGACTCGCACGTCGGCAGCATCACCCGGCTTGCCCCTTCTTCGACCAGCGCGCGGGCCAGATCCTGAACGGTCACCGGCACGTTCGCATGCTGCCCCTCCAGGACTCCGGGCTGCTTGATCAGCGCGAGCTCAAGAAGCCGCTGCGTGAGGGGTACTGGCGCAACCGAATGCACGATCTCAGCGATTCGCTCGCGAGAGATTTCGGGAACGAGAGGGTGGACGAGAGCGACGACTTCAGCGACTCGCGGCAGCTGCGGAGGCTTGGCCACCGCGGCTACTTCGTACGCGGCCGACGAATCGCCGCGCGAACAGGACGGAGATCACCGATCGACCCCCGTGTCGCCTCCTCGCCCACCGCCACCGGGGCCAAGGCCTCCCGGCGAGTGATCGTCACGAGATCGTTGAGCGAGCACTCCAGTGCATCGCACAACGCCGCCAACACGTCAAGACGCACCCGCTGTGGCGGCTGAGTCACCAGCCGATAGACCTGCTCCCGGGACAGGTCGATGCCGCGCTCTTCGAGCAGGGGCTTCAGCTTGGAGGTCTGGAAGATCCCGCGCGAAGCCATCACGCTGCGCAGATTCCAGCCGGTGTCGAGCTCAACGGTCATCAACTTCTCCTTCGATGAGGGCCTTCAGCGCTTCGGCGAGCACGCGGTTCTTGTAGTCCGAACTGACGGAGGCGTAGATCGAGGTCGTCGAGGCATGCATATGCCCGACCTGCTCTTGGACGAATCGATCGGCGTACCCGAACTCCAGAAGGTGCGTGACATAGGAATGCCGGAGGCTGTGCAGCGTCAGATCCTTCGACAGGCCGGCTTCATCACGCAGCTCTGCGAACCTCCGGTCGAGATACCCAGCAGACAGACGCGTACGGCGCTCGGTCACCCAGAGCGCGTCGAGGCGGTCTCCGGGCGCGAAACGGGCCCGGGCCTGCTCGAGCCATTGCTGCATTCCGGGCACCCACCAGTCGAACTCCGGCACCAGCAGCACCGTGCGACGTCGTGGCGCGCCACCGCCCGCCGCCTTCGCCCATCGCACGTGAACCGCGCCGTAGCGCCCCCACTGCCGCATCTTCGCGTTGTGGTGCAAATCGACGGTATCGAGCATCACCGCCTCAGTGCGGCGCAGACCGAACGCGTAGACCGTCTTCAGCAACTGGGCATCCCGCAACGCGCCGAGCGCACCCTTTCTCCCGGAGCTCACGAGCAGCTCGACGCGAGCGTCGGCCGTGTCAAACAGGCGCTCAATCTCGTCGTACGTGAACGGGCGACGCTTCCCATCGCCTTCAAACTCGAACCGATGCGCCACCGTGTTCCACGGCAGACACACCTGCGAGGGGACCTCCCCAAACTCGCGATCGCAGATCTCCATCCAGTCGTACAACGGGTTCGTGAGGTAATCACAGAACCCACGGATAGACCCATGGTTGGCGCGCATCGTCGACAGCGTCCGAGTGCGACCGCCGGACTCAGCAGTGAACTCATCCACATCCGCGACCGTCCACCTCCATGGCGGTTTGTCCACGAAATCACGGAACCGCGTCACCGTCGCCGTCCGGTTCCGTATCGTCTGCTCACGGAGTCCGCGCGACAGCTGCTGGTTCCGCCAACCATCGATCATCGCGCTGAAAACCTGCGCTTCCGGGTTCGCCAGTGCGACGTTCGATGCTGACGTGATCAGCCGAAGCGCCGCTGGAGAAGCCCCAAAATCTTGCATTAGATGCAACAAAGTATGGGACAGTGCATCACCCTGTCAACTCAGATCTCAGCATCCGCCAGATCTCGCTGTTATGGTCAGAGCAGATCCGCACCTCTCTGGTGAATAGACGTCGTTTGCAAGTGTGAACAGTTGCATTCACTGCAACATGCGAGGGTTCATGACCCGGGCGCTGATGTCCCCGTAGAGTTCGTAGTTGCTGGACTTGGCCACCAGTCCCCATTCCTTCGCGCGGGGCGCGAGTTTGAACCATGGCTCGCCGGTGGCAATGCCCAGGGCTTTCGCTTCGGGGGAGCGGGTCACGGCGCAGCCGTCGTTGTTCGAGAGCACCACCAGCGGCCTGCCCTCCAGCGAAGGATCGAAGGCACGTTCCGCCGAGGCGTAGAAGCAGTTGACGTCCACGTGGGCGATCTGCGGCATCTGCCGCATGATGGCAGGCTTGCTCATGGCCGTGCCCGCAGACGGCCGCGGCTAAACATGGTGCAAGCACCTGGTGGCCACGCCCCAGATGGTCAGCTCCGAGAGGGCAGGCACCCGGATGTCCGGATACTTTGGATTTTCCGCCTGCAGCACCACTCCCGTGGCAGTCAGGCGCAGGCGCTTCACAGTCAGTTCCCCGTCCAGTACGGCGATGACCACGGACCCGTCCTTCGGTTCCAGCGCCCTGTTGACGATCAGCTCATCACCGTCACTGATGCCGGCACGCTCCATGGAGTCTCCCGTCACCCGGACAACAAAGGTGCTGGTGATGTCCTTGATCAGGTGGGCGTTCAGGTCAATCCGGCCATCAAAGTAGTCCTGCGCCGGCGAAGGGAACCCCGCGGCGACGGGCACCGGCGAGATCAGCACCGAGAACAATGAGGCGCCCGCATCTATCACGCGGGGACCGATAATAACGCCCACAACACACCTTTATTCGAATATATGTTCGATTACTTCAGTGTAGACCCTGGCACTGACAAAGCCATCCCCCCGGTACTGCAGGCCGCGACGCCCTGGTGGCGTCCGCCGTCGCGCCCTAACAAACAGCAACGCTGCCGCACCTGACGGAGGCACCCTTTAAATACAGGAGTGGTGCTGTCCTCAGGGGACAGCACCACTCCTGCTTTCAGCTGGTGTTAGCCGGCGACGGCGGGCCGCGACTCCCGCACCACCGACGGCGTGAACTTCGCCCCGGTGTCCGGGAAGGAAGGCACCTGGATCCGGGCGTGGGTGTGGACTTCCTGAACCGTCCGGCGGGTGTGCTCCGCGATTTCCTCCATGGTGGCCACCCACATGCCGTCCATCCCTTTCACCCGCTCAATTAGCCGCTCCAGGGCCACAGCCTTGGAGGGCCGGCCGGAGATGAACGGGTGGTTGGTGAGGACGAAGCAGCTGCCCTGCGCGTGGTGCGCCTCGGCCTCAAGCGTCCACATCTCCAGTACCTTCGCCGGGCTTTCGATGACGCCGCTGCCGGTGACGCCGGGATAGAACGCATACTGCTCCCAGTCGTCCAGCGCCCAGTCCACCGGAATCTCCACGATGTCCCGGGAGTCATCCGGGGCGACGCTGAAGCGGTAGGGGGCGTCGCCGTCGAGCAGGCTCGAATCGTAAAGGAACCCGCGATCGGCGAGCAGCGCGGGGGAGTGCCAGTTCAGTTCCCACCACGGCGCCCGGTAGCCAACAGGCTCAACCCCGGCCACCTTGGCCAGTGCCTCCAGGCCGCGGTCAATGTAGCGTGCCTCCGTCTCGGCGTCGATACCCTGCATCGGCTCGTGCAGGTAGCCGTGGTGCGCCACCTCGTGCCCCGCGTCCACGATGCGCCGGACGGTGTCCGGGTAGCACTCGGCCGTGAAGCCGGGGATAAAGAAGGTGGCGCGGATGTCCTGCCGCCGGAGGATCTGCAGCAGCCGGGGGACTGCGACCTTGGGCCCGTAGGACTGGTGGGTCATCAGGGACATCCGGCTGGTGCTCTTGGGATCGTGGGCGATGGTGCAGGATTCGGCGTCGACGTCGAAGGTGAAGGAGGCTGCTGCCTGCTTGCCCTCGGGCCAGGTGATCGGGTGGGCGGAGTCCGGGAATGCTTCAAAGGTCATGGCAGGTGTTCCTAGGTTTAGAGGCCGGCCTGGGCGCTGGGCCGGGCAGGGATTCCGGCCAGGGCCGGGGAGGGCTGGGCGTCGGTACTGGCGGCCGGGGAGGATTCGAGGTACTTGCGGTGTACCCTCGGGCCCAGGATGGCGTAGCTCGTGGCGCTCGCCAGCCCGCCGGCCAGCCAGGATAGATCCAGGCCGCCCATGGCCACGGCGAAGGGGCCCTGCATGGCGGGAACGAGGCCGTACATAAACAGCCAGGTGGCGAAGATGCCTACCAGGAGGGAGGTGACTCCCGCCCAGTTGACGCCGGGCAGCCGCTTGGTGCCGACGCCGTCGAACAGCCGTGCGGGGTTGCCGGGCCAGCGCTTCTCGATCCAGAAGTAATGAACCAGCATGACGCCGCCCCAGGCGGCCACCCAGGCCACCAGGCCGATGAGCCAGGCGTCCAGGACCGCCGCGAAGTCCTCCTGGAAGATGAAGAAGACGACGGCGATCAGCGAGAAGACGCCGACGAACAGGTTCAGCTTGCGGCGGCTGATAGTGATGTCCAGTGACTGTGTGGCCACGGAGAAGGTGTAGATGTTCAGGATGTTGGTGGCGATGGGGCCGTGCAGCACCATCAGCAGGACGGGCAGCGCCAGGACGCCGAAGTTCTGGACGATGAGCTTTCCGGGGTCGATCTCGCCGCTGTTGGTGGCCAGGCTGGCACCCAGGACGCCAAGCCAGACCACCGGAATGAACTGGCCCAAGACGGACGCCAGGTAGACCTTCTTCTTGGGAACTTCCGTGCTGACGAAGCGGGAGTAGTCGGCCGCGTACGTGAACCACGTGATGCCCCAGCCGATGCCGATGGCGGTCATCACCGCGCTCATGGCTGCGATCCGCTCGGAGCCTTCCAGGATGTTGCCTGCGGGGCCGGCGTAGGCCCAGTCGATCTTCATGCCGAACCAGGCAACGGCGGACATGACGGCCAGGATGATGATGGTGGGCGGGACAGTCCACTTTTCGAAGGCGGCGATTGCCTTGTAGCCGAACCAGGCGATGGCCACTTGGGTCGCCATGATTCCTGTGGCCACAGCAATCTTCCAGGCATAGTTCTGCGCCGTGGGATCCACCCAGCCGAGCGTTCCGAACAGTGCCATCACCAGGTCCAGGATGATCCACGTGTTGACAGCGCACCAGCCGATCACCAGGAGCGCCTGGATGCTCGCGGGGAGGTAGTTGCCCCGCCGGCCGAAGGCGGCCCGGGCCAGGACCATGCCGGTGGCGCCCGTCTTCTGGCCCAGCAGGACGAAGCAGCCAAAGAGCAGCATGCCGATCAGGTTGCCCAAGACCAGGACGGTGACGGTGTCCGCGAAACCAAGCCCCAGGTGGATTCCGAGGGCGCCGAGCACCCAGTTGATGGGGGCCAGGTTGGCGCCGGCCCAGATCCAGAATTGGCCGGAAACTTTGTGCGTGCGCTGTGACTCGGGAATGGGCTGGAGCCAGGCCTCGCAGTCCTCGGCCGGCGCCATTGCCGGCCCTGACTGCTTCGTGGAGAGGTTGTCTTGCATGGGGAAAGCCTCCATAAGTGAAAGGGATAGATCCAGATTATGTGGCTCATGCCACAACCACCACATACAATGTGTCGTGAAGATTTGCCTTCTATGCGACGGAGTGTCATGCCAATACGGCTGCAGGATGTTTTGAAACATTCCACCCTCACACCCGCGGATCCAGTAATCCGCGCGGCTGCTGCCATTGCGGCCCAGACGCAGCTGCGCTGGATTCACTCCAGTGAGGTCTTGGACATCGCCCCGTTACTTGGCGGAGGTGAGCTGCTGCTCACCGGCGGCCAGGCGCTGGCCGCGGCGACGGATAAGCGGCGTATCGGCTACATCTGGGAGCTGGCCGAACGTGGGGTTGCTGCGCTGGCCATCGAGACGGGCGTGGCCCTGCCGTCCATTCCGTCCTCCATGGTGGGAGCCGCCGAAGCTGCCGGGCTTCCCTTGATAGAGCTGCGCAAAGTGGTGCCCTTCGTGGGCGTCATGGAAGCCATCAATTCGTTGCTGGTGAGCGAGTCGGCTGCGCACCTGCAGCAGGCTGACCGGGCAAGCCATGCCATGGCGGTTGAGCTGGCCCACGGCGGCAGCCTTGACCGGATCCTGGCCGTCCTCGCTGAGGCGGTGGGCGCCGAAGTTGTCCTGACTTCCAACGCGGGCGCGCCCTTGGCAAGCGCACTGCCTGCCGGCCACGCCGCGGATGCCGGGCCGGTGCCAGCCTCAGACGCCGACCAGGACCGTGCACGCACCACCCATATTGACGTCTCCGTGCGCGGCATACCTTCCGCGCGTTTGAGCCTCCACACGTTGGCTGGAGGAGATGTGAACCTGGCGAGGATTGCCGGGAACCGCTCGGTGGACATTCTGGCGCTGGCCCTGCTGCAGCGCATGCCGCCCGGCCTGAAGGAGATGGCAGGGGCCGCATTGATCCGCGCCGTTGATTCCGGCACGCAAAACTGGCGGCTCCAGCAGCTCGCACCGGCTGCGGGAATTCCTCCGGCTGCGCAGCTGGTGGCAGTAGTGATTCGGTCCCCCGGCTCACGGCAGCTCCGAACCACAGTGGAGCAGCTGTTGGACCGGGTGGGCCGGCACAGCGCCAGCTATGCGGACAACCAGGAGCTGTTGGCGCTCGCCGCGTTGCGGACCGGTAAAGCGCAGGAGGACCGCAGCGAGATCCTGGCCGGGCTCCGGACGCTGGAACTGCCCGAGGGCAGTATGAGCGCGGTAGGTCCGGTGGCTTCCGGGATTTCGGCGGCACCCTGGTCGCTGGCTGAGGCGCGGCTGACGCTGGATGTGGGAGCCGGCGACGAGCTGCGCTCTTCCGGGGCACGCCTGACGGGGGCGCTCGACGCGGAGGCGTTTGCGGTGGAACGGATGGCATTGCATTCCCTGGACGCCGCCCGGCGCGAGGATTTTGTGCGCCAGCAGCTGGGGGCCGTCCTTGACTACGACGCGCAGCGCCGCTCGCAGCTGGCCGAGACGCTGCGGGTATGGCTGGACTCCGGCTGCAACACCGCCCAGGCTGCGCGGGAGCTGCATCTGGAGCGGCAGTCCATGCACCAGCGGCTGCAGCGGATCTTCTCCCTCTGCGGCGGCGACCCCCGCAGCACCGGCCGCCTGGCTGCCCTGCACCTGGCCACCCGGCTCGCCGCCCTGCACAGCACGTGAGCCTGCCGAGGGCCGCTCATCGTCCGGTGGGACTTACCATCCGGCTGGGACGAACGCAGTGCTCGCACAGATAGTGAAGGAGGAACTCCTAGGGCTTGCTCTGAGGCCGGGATCCGGCGTACAGCTGCCCATCTTCCAGCATCCGGGGGCGGTTGATCATGAGCAGCCCCGCTGTGAGTGCCAGGAGCCAGGCGGAAAGCATTCCGAAGGACGCGACCCATGTGCCGCTGATGTCATACAGGAGTCCGAACATCAGTGGGCCTGTGCAGGCGAGGGAGTAGCCGACGCCCTGGGCGAATCCCGACAAAGCTCCAGAGCCTGCCGTCGTGCGGGTGCGTTTGTTGATCATCAGGAGGGCGAACGAGTAGGTGCCTTGTCCAAGTCCAGCGATGATCATCCAGAGCGGGGAGGTAGCCGCGGGCGCCAGGAGGAGCCCGCTGTAACCGACAGCGAACATCAGGGTGAAGGCGACGCCGATGGGGAACGGCTGCCGGGCCCTGCCCACGAGCCACGGAACGACGAGGCTGGTGGGCAGTCCGACGATGGCGTAAAGCGCCAGCATCGAGCCCGCCGTTCCTGGGCTCATGCCGCGGTCAACGAGGACTGTGGGAAGCCAAGTAAAAGTGGCAAAAGTGTTGCTGGAGCATCCGGCAAAGACTAAGGCGAGACCCCATCCGATGGGTGATCGCCACGGCTTAATCGTGGGGCGCTGACCGGTTGGGGAATCACTGGCCGTACCGATACCGGCCCGTCGTTCTGCACGGTTTCGGACGAGCAGGATGACCCAGGGCAGTGCCGCCGCGGCGCCCACGAGTGACCAGACTCCTACCGCCACCCGCCAGCCAGCCACGTCTGCGATGGGAACGGCCAACTGCGGTGCCACCGCCGTGCTGACGGCGAACAGCGTGACATAAAGGGCTGTAAGGAGCCCGACCCGGTCCGGGAAGTACTTCTTGACCAGCGGCGGCAGCACAATGTTGCCCAGGCCCAACCCGATCATGGTCAGCAAGGAAAACAACAGGAACACGGCCACGCTGGTGCCCAGTGCACGGCTTAGCTGTCCGATGACAGCCAAAAATACGGCGGTCAGCAACAAATGCTCAAGCGGAAGCCGCCGTATCAATTGCGGCGTCAGGAAGCCCATCAGGGCGAATCCGGCAGTTGGCAGCATCCCGAGTACGCCGATGGACGCTGCGTTGAAGGGCAGGTCGGCGCCCATGGGGGACAGGATGGGTGAAACGCCTGCTACTGCGAGCCTGGCGCTAAGGGCCACGAGAAGGATGCCGATAAAGACCATCCAACGCCCGGCGGCCAGGGGCCGTCTTCGGTCCTGCTGGTGCCCCGTGCTTGACTTCAGTCCTCTGGTGTTCCCAGCTTCGATGGCAGCATCCCCAAACTTGTCGCGGCCGGTGCCTTCCCTTCCGGCGGAAATGCCTTGGGTGGTGGGGCAACACAGCTCCGGGAAACCAGCCCGCCCCGCAGTGCTTTGGCACTTCGGGGCGGGCGGCCTTCCCATCATTTTTACTGCTTGGTGGTCCGTGCCACCGGGTTCGGAATTGGCGCAGGGCGCCGACCTTTCCCTTAGCTGCTAACGGCTGTCCGATCGGCGCCGGTGTTCGCTGCCTTGCGGCGCTTGAGTTGCGCGCGCACGGGTGGGACCACCAAGGCCGCCGCCGAGATGGCCAGGAGCACCAGGGCAATCGGGCTGGTGAATACCGACGCCCAGCCGTCGGTGATGAGGGCCCGGCGAAGATTCGCCTCCGCCAGTGGCCCCAGGATCAGTCCCAGCACTGCGGGGCCGGCGGGGAAGCCGAACCGCAGCATAAAGAGGCCGACTGCACCAAAAATCATCATCATGAAGACGTCAAAGACGCTGTTGTTAATCGAGTAGGTCCCCACCATGCAGAAAATCAGGATGATGACCCAAAGGTAGTGGCTGGGCAGTTCGAGGAGCTTGACCATGCCGCGCATCCGCAGGAGGCTCAGTCCGAGTGTGAGGACGGTGGCGATCAACATGATGGTCACCAGCGAGGACACGAGGTCCGGCCGGCTGCTGAAGAGGCTGGGCCCCGGCTGAATGCCCCAGATCATCATGGAACCGATCATCACGGCCATAACGGAGTCGCCAGGGACGCCGAGGGCCATGGTTGTGGTGACGCTGCCGCCAAGAGTTGCCGTGCTGGAGGTATCCCCGGCCGTCAGGCCCTCGAGTGACCCCTTGCCGAATTCTTCGGGGTGCTTGGATACTTTCCGGGCGTTGTCCCAGGCGATGATGCCGGCGATGTCTCCACCCACGGCAGGGACAAGGCCAACGATGGACCCTGTGACAGAACCGATACCCATAGGTTTGAGCAGCCTCTACATGAGCTTTCGTCCGGGCATCCATTGCCCCAGCTGGGTTACCGGCTTGACGTGGTGTTCGTGCTTGCGGCGGGTCAGGATCTGGTTGAGCACTTCCGCGACACCGAAGAACCCGATGATCACCGGAATGAAGGGAATGCCGCTGTTCAGTTCCAGCACGTCGAGGGTGAAGCGGGCGTCCCCGGTAATCGGATCACGGCCCACGGTTGCCAGCAGGAGGCCGAAAGCCCCGGCAGCGAGGCCTTTAAGGATGCGTCCGGATGAAACGCCGACCATCATGGTCAGGCCGAAGACCACCAGTGCGAACATCTCCGGGGGCCCGAATTGGCGGGCGAATTCCGACAGCGGCACCGCGGCAACCGCCAGGATGAGGATGCCGAACAGCATGCCGAAGGCTGAGCCGAAAGCCGAAGTTGTCAGCGCAAGGCCGGCCTGTCCCTTGAGGGCCAGGGGGTACCCGTCGAAAGTTGTGGAAATGGACGCTGGTGTGCCGGGGGTGTTGATGAGGATCGCCGGCACGCGGTCACCGAACTGCGCAGCAACATAGATGGTCAGCAGGACGGCAAGTCCCTGGATTGGTTCCAAGGTCAGGGTGAAGCCACTGGCCAAGGCCACAGCCATGGTTGCAGTAACGCCCGGGAAGGCGCCGACGAGCATGCCGACCAGGATGCCCAGACCGATGTAGAGGAGGGTGTCCACCTGCAGGACGGACATGATGCCGTCGGTGACGGGTGAGGCGGCGATCTGGATCATAGGTTTACCCGCAATGCGACGACAAACAGGAAATGGAGGAGGGCGGCAACGATGGCCGGAAACAGAATCAACGGTTTCCAGCCACGGCCGCCGTAGAGGGCAGTCAGGGTCACAGTAGCTGCGAATGTGATCAGCCAGAACTGGAGGACGTTCCACAGCAGGAGGTATCCCATGAGTACCGCGGCCGTGGCCACCATTCGTCCGATTCCCCAGCCGCTCAGCGGTTCGGGCAGGTTGGCTCGGCTCACTCCCCGAAACACGTTGACTACCACCTGCAGTACGCCGAAGGCGATGAGGCTCCAGGCAAGCATGGTGGGCCAGAACGGCGGGCCGAGCTCCACCCGCACGCCGGAACGGATCTCCTGGGCGAGGACCAGGATCAGGATTCCGAAGCCTATGGTTACAGCGGCTGGAACCAGTTCACGTATTCGGTGCGCACGGTCTGTAACCAAGGCTTCGGCCGGGGGGTGGATATGCGCCTCAGCGTGGTCCTGTTCAGGGTCTGAAGGGTTGAGCCCACCCGGCGGACCAGCTACTGCGTGATTATTCATTGTGTTCCTTTGTGTGGCTCAGGCACCCGGAGCCGGCGAACGCCGGCCCCGGATGCCTGAAGCTTTTTTGTCCGGGGCTACTTACCCTGGGCCAGCTTGATCCACGGGCCGTAACGGTCGGCCTCTTCCTGCAGGAATGCCTTCATTTCCTCGGAGTCCTTGAAGGTGGGCACAAGGTTGGACCCTTCAATGACCTTCTTGTATTCCGGGTTCTCAACGGCCTTGCCCATTGCCTCGGAGAGCTTCTTCACTACGTCTTCAGGAGTGCCGGCCGGGGCCATGATTCCCACCCATGAGGCATTCTGCAGGTCGATGCCCTCTTCCTTGGCGGTGGGAACATCCGGATTTTTCGGGTCCCGCTCCTCGGTCAACATGGCAAGGTAGCGGAGCTTTCCGGCGTCAACCTGGTTCTTTTGCGTGCCGATGGCATCGATCGAGAAGTCGACATCCCCCGCAGCCGCTGCCGCTACTGCAGGGGCGGAACCGTCAAACGGTACCGATGTCAGCTCGATGCCGGCCAGTTCCTGCAGACCCTGGGCCGGGGAGTCCCAGACCGAACCGACGCCCGGGCTGGAGTAGGTCACCTTGCCGGGGTTGGCTTTGGCATCAGCGACCAGGTCCTTGAGGGACGTGTACGGGCTGTCAACAGGGACTGCGATCGCGCCGGGGCCGGCCAGGCCCTGGCCGATGGGTTCGTAGTTGGCCGGATCGATGTCGTAGTCCTGGAACTGGAGCGTGGCCACCTCCACTCCCATCATCGAAAGGTTGTATCCGTCAGGCTTCTGGTCCTTGAGCCAGTTGTAGGCGACGGACCCGTTCGCTCCGGGCTTGTTTTCGACGATCACCTCAACGCCCAGCTCTTTCTCGAGGAGCGGTGCAACGGTCCGGGCCGTGAGGTCGCCGGAGCCGCCGGCCGCCCAGGGAACTGTGAGTCGGATATCCTCCGCCGGGAATTCCTCCGCGGAACTGCTATTGCTGCCCGAAGCGCAGCCGGTCAATGCCAGGAGACCCAAGGTCCCCACAGCGAGTGATTTCATAAGGGTCTTCACTACGGTCTCTCCTTTGACGCCGTATTGGTGAGAGGGGATGCCGGCTGACACTACTCCGGCATCGATCCCCCTTCGTTTGTGCGCTATGCGAACAACTGTGCAGAAAACGAACACTGCATGTAATGTAAGTCACGCAGCATGGCTGAGGCAAGGCGATGCCCAAATTGTGATCAGATCTGGATATTCGACCAAGGGGCTCCAAAGGCGGAGCGAAAGGTGGACCCATGAGCACGCTGGACGACTCTTACCTGGTGGGGCTGATCGGGGAAGGCACCACGCATTCCCTGACACCAGCACTCCATGAGCAGGAAGCGGACAGGCAGGGGCTGAGGTATCTATACCGCTCCATCGACCTGACTGTTCTGGGACGTCCGGCAGAGGACGTGGGCACCTTGCTTTCCGCAGGTCGTGACCTTGGGTTCAACGCCTTCAACATCACCGTTCCCGCGAAGCAGCTTGTCCTGGAACATCTTGACCGGCTTTCAGATGATGCGGCCCGGCTGGGCGCCGTGAATACCGTCCTCATCCGGGACGGGAAGTTTATTGGGCACAACACGGATTACTCCGGATTCAGCTCAGCCCTGAACCACGGCCTACCGGGAGCGGCGTTGGGAAGCGTGGTGCAACTGGGTGCCGGCGGCGCGGGAGCGGCAATTGCATATGCGCTCCTCACGGCAGGCGCTGAGCAGCTGACTTTGTTCGACCTGGAGCAGTACCGATCCCGGGACCGTGTTGAAGCCCTTTCCAGGCTCTTTCCGGACCGCAAGATCGAATCCCGTCCGTTGCAGGAAATTGGCGATGCACTGTCACGTGCAGACGGGCTGGTGCACGCAACGCCCGTGGGCATGCACGCCCACCCGGGCCTGCCTTTGGATATGGACTTGATCGAACCCAGGCACTGGGTTGCTGATATTGTCTATCGTCCAATCGAGACCCAGCTGATCCAAGCTGCTGCTGCCAAGGGCTGCAGCGTATTGAACGGCGGCTACATGGCCGTGGGCCAGGCAGTTGACGCCTTCCGCCTCATTACCGGTGTGGAGCCTGACGGGGAGCGGATGCGAAAGCATTTCCTTGAGATGATCGAGCAGGGCCGCTAATGATCCGGATAATAGGAGGAGTGAGGACTGTAGGAGATAAAACGGCCGGAGACGCTGAACCGGAGTCCGCTCCCCATTATGTGAAGTCCGTCGAGAAGACGTTCGCCGTCCTGCTCGCCTTCACATCCGAGGAGCCCAAGCTCACTGTCACGCGGGCGGCGGTCAAAGCAGACCTCAGCCGCGCGGCCGCCCGCAGGTTCCTGCTGACCCTTACGGACTTGGGGTACCTGCGGACCGATGGCAACTTTTTTGAGCTTACACCCCGGACCCTGGACATTGGCGCGTCCTTCATGGCCGGTCTCACTCTGCCTCGGATCGCGGAGCCGCACCTTAAATCCCTGGCGGCCCAGCTCGATGAGACCACCTCTCTGTGTATCCTCGACCGGACCGATGTGGTGTATGTGGCTCGGGTGGCGGCGCCTAGGCTGCTGAGCGTTTCCATCAACGTGGGCACCCGGTTTCCCGCCTGGGCAACATCCATGGGGCGGGTCCTGCTGGCCGGATTGGAGGAAGCGGAGCGGGAAGCTTATCTCAGCGAGGTGAAATTGCGGCCGTTCACTGACAACACCGTAAGCAGCGTTGACCAGTTGCGCGATGCTGTGGAGAAGGCCGGAAGGGCCGGCTGGACGATCGTGTCCGGGGAGCTCGAGGAAGGCCTGCGTGGGGTGGCGGTGCCTGTCAGGCGGGGCAGCCAGGTAGTGGCCGCGCTCAATGTTTCCCTGCAGCGTCATCGGATCGGCGCCGCAGCTATTGAACATGAGATCGTCCCCATGCTGCAGGCCGCCGCGAGTCGGATCGGCGACGATTACGGTGGCCGGAGGGCCTAGCATCCCGTCCCGCGGAGCCCTGGCCTGCCAGCGTCGCCGCAAGATGCTCTCCCACTGCGAAGGCCCGGGTGATTGCTGATCCGAGTGTCGCGCCCCCACCGGGGTAGTTGTTTCGGAAGACGCCGGCGGACACGTTTCCCGCCGCGTAGAGCCTGGGGATCGGTTGGTGATGGCGGTCGAGGACCCGTCCGTTGAAATCGGTAGCCAGCCCGCCTGACGTACCCAGGACGCCGGCCGAAACCGGCACTGCATAGAAGGGGCCGGTGGCAAGCGGCGCCAGGCATGGGTTCGGCGTCACGCCGGCATCGCCCAGGAAGCGGTCCTGCGGGGTGGATCCACGATGAAATTCCGTATCCATGCCCGCGGAGGAGTCCGCATTGAACCTGGCAAGGGTTTGCTCCAATCCCGCCGGATCAACACCAATTTTCCGGGCGAGTTCCTGCAGCGAGTCCGCCACAGCCATCCACTCCGCGGGAGTTCCGGGAGCGGAACCGGCCACCGGGTACTTCGACATGTAGGTGGAATCAAAAACGAGCCAGGCGGGATTGTTCTGCTGGCCCCTGGTATGGGGGTCGATGGAGGCGAACAGCCGGGCCGCGTCATGATAATTGAGTGACTCGTTGACGAACCGCTTCCCGGCCGCATTCACGGTAATGGATCCGGGCAATGTCATTTCCACGTTGGCCATCCGCCCGGACTGGACTCCGTCATACCGGTGCGCAGGGGTGCTGATGACCGGGACGCCCCAAACGGCCGTCATGTCAGCCACGGAGGCCCCTGCCTTGAGGCCAAGTTCCAGTCCGTCCCCCTCGTTGGACGGCGCGCCGATAGGCACAACCGGAAAAGGCAGGAACGCCTTTCTCAACCGTGGGTTCCACTCGAATCCTCCGGAAGCAAGGACGACGGCGGTGGCTGCCACTGCCTTGCGGTCCCCACCTGCTGCGAAGGTCACGTTCCACCCATCGCCGGGCAGGCCCCCGAGGGGTTCCAGATCCTGGACAGGCAACTCGACGGCGACGTGCACGCCGCGGTCCAGTGCGCTGGCGAGCAGCCGGCCTACCAGGGCCCCGCCCATGGTCCGCACGCCGGCCGCAGCCCGGCGGGCGAGCAGCACCGGATCCGCTGCCCTGCCGTTGAGTTCGTCGCGTTCGGTCATGGTCAGCAGTGGAAAATACGACGACGGGCGGATCACCTCCGCCATGCCGGGATAGTCTGCGGGGTCGAAGGCATCGTTGTCCAGGCCCCTGCCCCCGGCGGTGGCACCAGCCCACTCCATGTGGTAGTCCGGGCGGGCGATGGGCGTCATGGATACCCGGGTGTTCGTCGTAAGGTATTCGACGGCGCGCGGTGCGGTAGCGACGTACCAATCGATTTCCTGGGTGGTCAGCACGTGGCCGGCAGCCGCGGCCAGGTAGGCCACGGCGTCAGAATGGCTGTCGGGGAAGCCGGCGGCGCGGGCCAGATGGTTGTTCGGCGCCCACATGACGCCGCCGCCGGCCGCCGTGGTGCCGCCCAATTGTGCAGCCTTTTCTGCCACCAGGACGCTAAGCCCGGCGTCCGCGGCAGTTACGGCTGCAACCAGCCCTGAGGCGCCGCTGCCGGCCACCACCACGTCATAGGATTCGAGCAACGCATCCAGGGGTGTGATCACGGAGTTCATGCCGGAACCGCTTCCCGGGAAGGCATTGACTCTCCGGCAGTCTTGGCGGCGGGCATGTCGATGACGATTTTGCCCACCTTTTCCGTGCGGTCAGCCATCAGTGCATAGGCTTCGGGCAGGTCCCTGAAGCCGAAGCGGTGGGTCATGAGTGCCCGCGCCTGCCCGGGATGGCGGGCCAGCAGGCAGAGGCCGTCGGGAATCAGGTTCAGGCTGTTGCGGCTGCCCATGATGTCGAGTTCTTTGAAGGGGAGGTCCTTCATGGAAATCGTGGCAGGGCGCGCCGAGATGCCAACCTGCACGATGCGGCCGGCACTGGCCACGAGCCGGATGGCATTTTCAAACGAGGAGGGCACGCCAGTGGCCTCGATGACCAGGATGGGACCGTACCCCTTCGTCAAGGTGTCCATCCTGGCGGCCTGTTCGACGTCGGGGAAGGGCCCGGAAGGATCAACCAGGAGCGTATCCGCTGCGCCGAATTCGGTGGCGAGCTCCAGCCGGTCCGGTTCGGTGTCGGCGGCAATGACGTTCACTCCCAGTTCTGCCAGGTACAGGCTGGCAAGCAGCCCGATCGGCCCGCTGCCCAACACCAGCGCGGATTCCCCGGCCATCGGACGGCCCCGGTTCACGGCCTGCATCGCAATCGAGGCGGGCTCGCCCATCGCGGCAATTTCCAGGGGCAGGTCCGCCGGAACAAGGCAAAGCTTCTCCACGGGGACGCTGAGGAGTTCAACCAGGCCGCCATCGGAATAGCAGCCGATGCAGCCGATGCTGCGGCAGACGTTCGGCCGGCCCTGCCGGCACGGCTGGCACTCCCCGCAATATGTCATAGGGGTGACAGCCACGCGGTCGCCAACGCTAATGGGGGCTGCGTCTTCTCCGATGGCTTCCACGATGCCGGAAATCTCGTGCCCCTGAACAAGCGGCAGTTCAGTGGGGTAGTCGTCTTGCCAGATGTGAAGGTCCGTTCCGCAGAGTGCCACATGGTGGACCCGGACCAGGGCATGGCCCGCTTCGAGGGAGGGCTCGGCCACCTCTTCGTAGCTGATGGTTTCTTTGGCAAGGGTGCGTGCAGTCAGCATGGATATCCCGCCTTACTTTTCGTCTGCGCCGAAAAAGATGTTCCACTGCCTGATGCTGCGTTCTTCAATCAGGTTGTTCTGGAAGAACGGGTCCTGGTCCATGACGGCTTCGACGTCTGCTTTTGATTCGCCGTTGATGATCAGCAAGGCGCCAGGGGCCTCTTCCGGCGCGAACGGGCCGGACTTGGCCAGCAGGCCGCGGTCGAACTGCGACTGCAGGAACTGGATATGACTGGGGCGGTGCTGGTCCCGGCTGGCGGCGGTTCCATCCGCGTACGAATATGTGACGGCGAAAGCAGGCATGGAAATTTCCTCTTCATTGAGTCAGGAGCTGTGTGCCGGCGTCGTCCCCTGTGGGACCAGCCATGCTGTGTTCCTCAATGATGGAGAGCTAATTGTGAGCTGTCCAATACTTAGTAGGTCAAACACTATGTGCGCAGGGCACTTAGTGTCTCTCCTTCAACCGCGGCTTCGCGAGCCCTCGCTCACCGCCGCTCACCCTGCCGGCGTGGGCAGCACTTCCTCTGCCACCTGCAGTGCCAGCCTCAACGCAGGGGAGATAAGGGCAGGGTTCCACGCGATGCCGGATTCCAAGCGGGGCAGGGCGCCCGAGAGCGGAATAAACACCGTACTGGAGGGCATGATCCCGGCGACGGAGTCAGGCATGAGGCTGACACCCACTCCACCGGCCACCAGGGAAAGTGCCGTGTAGGGGTCCGAGACTTCCTGGACCACGCGGGTGCGGAATCCGGAGGCTGTGCAGGCCGAGAATGTCGCCTCCCGGAGGGTGGAGCCCTGGGCCTCGGGCATGGTGACGAATCCGTCGCCGGCCAACTCCGCCAAGGCAACGGACTGCCTGCCGGCGAGCGGGTGATCCACAGGTAAAGCGGCGCCGAGTGGTTCTGTCGCGATACGCCGGGCAGCCAGGGACGGGGCGTCCACCGGCAGGCCCACGAAGGACAGGTCCAGGGAGCCGTTGCGGAGGAGGTTCAGCGCGTCCTGGGTCAAGAGTCCACCGGACAGCGTCAGTTCCAACTCGGGATAGCGTTGCCGCAGTGCGCGCGTCAGGGGCGTGAGCGTCTTGTGGTTCAATGCACCGGAGAAGCCGATGCCCAGGCGGCCGTAAAACGTACCGGCTTCGGTGGTGGCCGCACGGCGGGCGAGGTCAAGTTCCTCAACGACCTTCCGGGCATGGGGCAGGAACGACAGCCCGGCAGCCGTCAGGGAGACGGCCCGGGTGTTGCGCTCGAACAGCTCCGCGCCCAAACTCTTTTCCAGTTTTTTTATGGTTTGGCTCAACGGAGATTGCGCCATCCTCAGCCTGCTGGCCGCCCGCCCAAAGTGCAGCTCCTCCGCGACGGCAAGGAACGCTTCGATCTGCCGCAGTTCCACTCTCTTGCTCCCTGCACCGGTCCTGGGGGTAATTCGATGTCCACGTAAGGGTACATTCTGGAGACATGACAGAGATTCGGTGGCTGGAAGCGTTCGTTGCCGTGGCCGAGGAGCTTCACTTCGGCCGTGCTGCAGAGCGCCTGCACACATCCCAGTCCCCTTTGAGCCAAATTATCCGGAAGCTGGAGGCGGATCTGGGGACGCGGCTTTTTGAACGCAACACCAGAAGCGTAGCCCTGACGCCCTCCGGGCACGCCCTCCTTCCGCGGGCTTATCGGGTCATCCAGGACATGCGCCTGGCCCGCGAAGCTGCCCAGGCCGAGGTTGCCGGCGTCCGGGGCAACATCAGGATCGGATTCTCCGGCGCAGTTAATCATCTGACCCTGCCGCCGCTCACCCGTGCCGTACGCCGCCGCTACCCTGACATCAAAATGGAGCTCACCAGCCGCGTGCGGACGGTCGATGGGTTGGCCAATGTAGCGAACGGTACCCTCGACCTCGCTTTTGTTGGCCTTCCCGAAGATCCGCCCCCATCCGTGGTGACGCGGCTGGTTGCAAGCGAAGAAGTCGGTGCAGTGCTTCCGTTGGACCATCCGCTCGCCCATGAAGAATCCATTTCCCTGCGGGCGCTGGCGAAAGACGATTTCATCTCGCCCCCGCTGGATGGCTCATCGTCAATGACTGACGTGATGCTCACCGCCTGCCTGGCAGCCGGATTCCGGCCACGCATTGTCCAGGAATTGTCCGACCCCTACATGGTGCTGACTTTCGTTGCAGCCGGGGTGGGCGTGACCCTCATGAGCAGCGGAATATCAGGCATTATCCCTTCCGGGGCAACGTACGTGGCCCTGGATGACCCGCCACATTTCATGAATCACGCCATAGCCTGGTCTGCCGAGAATGACTCAGCCGTGCTGGCCGCCGTACTCGCCGTCGTCGAAGACGTCTTTCCCGCAGTCCCTGACGTCCCACCCGGGATTTAGTCGATTATGAGCATAGTGATAGATCATTTTAGTCGTGGACTAACTAAGTGATGACAGCCACACTGGTTGGAGAAGCCGCATAAGACGGCGCACCGTCCCGCCGCAGGCCCTCTCCAAGAGCCCCGGGACGGTCCCAGTCACACGAAGGGAACACCATGTCAGTGTCGACATCGGCTCCAGCACGTCCAAAAAACAATGCGAAGATCGCGGCCGTTTCAGGGTTCGTGGGCAGCGCCCTCGAGTACTACGACTTCTTCATCTTCGGCTCAGCGGCAGCCCTGATCTTCGGAAAGCTGTTCTTTGCCCCGGGCCCGTCGGCGATGCTGCTGTCATTCGCCACGGTCGGCGTTGCCTACATCGCCCGCCCGCTTGGAGCGGTGATTTGCGGCCACCTTGGCGACAAGTTCGGCCGTAAGAAGGTGCTGCTGCTAACCCTCCTGCTGATGGGCGCCTCAACCTTCCTCATCGGCTGCCTGCCCACCTACAACGACATCGGAATGGCGGCACCCATCCTCATTGTGCTGCTGAGGCTCCTTCAGGGGCTCTCGGCCGGTGGCGAATCACCCGGCTCCAGCTCCCTCACCCTTGAGCATGCACCTGACCGGAAGCGCGCCTTCTACACCAGCTGGACCATGAGCGGCATCATGTTCGGCATTGTGCTCTCAACGCTCGTCTTCATTCCCGTGGCGTCCATGCCGGAGGACCAGCTGCTCGCCTGGGGCTGGCGGATCCCTTTCCTCGCCAGTGCCGTAGTCACCGTCATCGCCTTTGTCCTCCGCCGGCTCCTCGAAGAACCGGCCGTATTCGCGGAAGTCAAAGCCCAGGACGAAGTGGTCAAAGTGCCCATGGTGACGCTGTTCAGGCATCACTGGGCCACCGTTATCCGTGTCACTGCTATGTCCCTTTTCACCATCATCAACACCATCATCAACGTCTTCGCCCTCTCCTACGCCACGTCGGTTGTGGGCGTGGAAAAGGGGCTGATGCTGACCGTCATCGCGGTGGCCAACCTTGCGGCGGTGGCCATGGGCCCGGTGGCCGGCATCCTTTCGGACCGCGTTGGCCGCAAACCTGTATTCCTCTCCGGCCTGGTCCTGCAGATGGTGATGATCTTCGTGTTCTTCTCAGCGCTGTCTTCCGGGAACGTTCCCCTGATCTTCCTCACCGGCATCCTGCTCATAGGTTTTGCCTACACCGCCACCAACTCGATCTACCCGGCCTACTTCCCTGAGCAGTTCCCGGTCAAGGTGCGGTACTCGGGCATGGCCATCAGCCTCATGTTCGGCCTCCTTCTGGCCGGATTCGCGCCGGTGATCTCCGAGCTGCTGATCGGCGGCAACAGGGCCAACTGGGTGCCTGTTGCAACTTTCGCCGCCGTAGCCTGTGCCATCTCGGCCGTCGCGGCGCTGATGGCACCTGAGACTTTCAAGACTCCCACGGCCCTGCTGGGACTAAAGAAATCAAACCCGCGCCTCCACCCGGCGTCGTCCGCCACCCCGGAGCCGGCCAGCCTGCAATCCAGCACTGGCGGCGCCACCGCAGGTGCCGTTGCCGACAAGGCACGGGCATGAACCAGCAAACCCTGGCGGGCACGTGGGCGTTCCGGCCACGCGAAGCGGACACCGGCCACCGGTTCCTGGTGGGGCTGCTCGGTGCCGGCATCAGCGGATCGCTCACCCCGGGCCTGCACGAGGCGGAGGCCGGCAGGCTTGGCCTTTACTACACCTACCGTGTCATCGATCTGGATGCCATCGGACAGGAGGCCGGGAAGTCCGCGGCGCTGGTTCGAAACGCAGCTAACCTCGGATACGACGGCCTTAACATCACCCACCCAAGCAAGCAACTGGTGCAGGACGGCCTGGATGAACTCTCAGCGGATGCCCTGGTCCTCGGTGCCGTCAACACCGTCACGTTCCACGACGGCAAGGCTGTGGGCCACAACACCGACCATGCGGGCTTCACCGACGGCCTCCGGGCCGGACTCCCGCATGCCGCAACCGGCTCCGTGGTGCAAATCGGGGCGGGAGGGGCCGGCGCGGCTGTGGCGTTCGGACTGCTCGGGGCGGGAACCCGGAACCTGGTCATCGCTGACATCGAACCGGCAAGGGCCGAAGGCCTGGCAGCCCGGCTGGCCCCGCATTTTCCGGACAGCCACATATCTGTAACCAGGACGGACGCAGTGGCCGGCAGCATCCAACATGCCGATGGACTGGTGAACACAACCCCCATCGGAATGACCGGCCACCCGGGAATTCCCGTGGATCCCGAGCTGCTCCACCCGGGGCTCTGGGTGGCAGATGTGGTCTACCGGCCACTCGAAACCCAGCTGGTCAAGGCAGCGCGGGGCAAGGGCTGCGCAGTACTCGATGGCGGACGGATGGTGGTGGGGCAGGCAGCCGCCGCCTTCGAGCTTTTCACCGGGATCCCCGCCGACGCCGACCACATGCTCAGCACGCTCCGACGGACGGCCAGTTGATGCGCCGAGCACCCAGCACCATCGCCGAATCCCGTTGCCTGGTGATCGGAGCAGCCAGCGGCATCGGGCGTGCTACGGCGGCATGCCTTCGGGCGTCCGGGGCGGCCGTCGTCGGTGCGGACCTGCCCACAGCCACCTGGCCCGGAGAACCCGGAACCTCGTCACTGGCGATGGACGTCGCCGACCCTGAGTCGGTTGCCGCGGCCGTATCGGCAGCAGCGGAGGACATGGGAGGGCTTGACGCAGTGGTGAACTGCGCGGGCATCCTGGGTCCGGTGGCCCCGGCGGCGGCCACATCGGTCGAAGACTTCGAACGGATCATGAGGATCAACCTGACAGGGGCATTCATCGTCTCCCGGGCGGTCCTGCCGCGGATGGCCGAGGCGGGCTACGGCCGCCTGCTTCACATCTCCTCTACGGCGGGCAAGGAAGGCGTTGTCAACATGCCCGCCTACTCCGCCAGCAAGGCCGGAATCCTTGGCCTCGTCAAGTCACTCGCCAGGGAGTTCGCGCTCTCCGGCGTCACCGTCAATGCCCTGGCACCGGGCAATATAGTGACTCCGCTTTTCGCGGAAGTTCCGGCCGAGCAGCAGGCGGCCCAGGCGGCCAGGATTCCGATGGGCAGGTTCGGACAGCCCTCCGAAGCGGCCTCGCTCATCGAGTTCATCGTTTCGCCGGCCGCCTCCTACACCACAGGCTTCGTTTTTGATCTCTCCGGCGGCCGGGCCACCTATTAGCCCGGCACCGGCCTCCTGCCGGACCGCAGCACAGTTTCGCAACAGCAGCAGAAAGATGGCACCACAGATGACCACCGCCCCACCCGTCACCGCCCGCTCCCTCCGCGTGGGAATCGCAGGATGCGGAGCGATCTCCTGCAACCACCTTGAGGCATTCCGGGCACTTGAGAACGTTGACATAGTCGGAGTCTGCGACACGGACCCGGCCCGAGCCCGCAGTACCGCCGAGGCGTGGGACATAGCGGCGGCAGTGAACTCGGTCCAGGAACTTTTGGACCTGGACCTGGACGTCGTCTCGGTCTGCACGCCGCACCCCACCCACGAAGCAGTGGTGCTGCAGGCAGCTGCGGCAGGGGTCCACGTTCTCTGCGAAAAGCCGATCGCCATCGAGTTGGGATCGGCGGAGCGCATGGTGAAGGCCTGCGAGGACGCCGGCGTGAAGCTCGGCGTCCTCTTCCAGCGCCGGTTCTGGCCCGCCGCCCAACGCATCCGCGCAGCGATCGATGACGGCACGCTGGGCCGGCCCGTCATGGGCCAATGCTCGGTGATGCTGCTCCGCGAACCGGAATACTATTCCCGGGACCCCTGGCGCGGAACCTGGGCCAACGACGGCGGCGGAGTCCTGATGACCCAGGCCATCCACTACATCGATTTGCTCCAGTGGTTCATGGGTGACGTGGCCGAGGTCTACGGAAAAATCACCGCATACAAACACAACGAATACATTGAGGTGGAAGATTCGGCGACGGCCGTCATCACGTTCACCTCCGGCGCCATGGCTACCCTCGAAGCGTCGACGGCGGTGTCCCCGAGCCTTGGCGTTCAGCTCAGGATCACAGGGGAGACCGGTGCCTCCGCTTCGTTGACAGAATTCCCGGAGGGCAGCGACGGGCGGGTGGACCTGTGGGCCGTATCCGGGACCATCAACACTGAGCCTGCCTACCCCGAAGGCGTGGAGCCGAACGTCCCCCTGGCCACGATCAACGGCCAGCTCATCCCGCACCACACGGCCCAGGTCAGCGATTTTGTGCACGCACTCCGGAATGGCGGCGAACCGGCAATCACCGGGCGTGACGCCATGGCTGCACTGCGGATCCTGCTGGCAGTCTACGAATCGTCCAGGACCGGCCAGCCGGTCCGCTTCGCCCCGCTGCCGGCAGGTACCCAACCCCAGGCACAGGCTGCGGGCTAAGGAAAAGTCATGGAACAGAACACACCCCACGCCTCCCGCCCCTTGCTGCTCGGCCGTAACGGCCGTACCCCAAGGACCCTCCGTAACCGCCTTGCCTCAGCTCCCATGGAGCGGAACTACGGCACCGCGGACGGCCGGATCACGGAGCAGTACATCGACTACCTCGTCACCCGCGCCAAAGCCGGCCTCGGCATGGTCACCACCGAGGCCACCTATGTCCGTGCCGACGGCAAGGGCCGCACCCACCAGCTCGGCCTGCACAGTGATGCCATGATCCCGGGCCTGCGCAAACTCACCGACGCCCTGCACGCGGAGGGCGCCCTTGCCGCCGTCGAACTTAACCATGGCGGCCGCACCGCCCAGGCCGCTGTGAGCGGTCTCAAGAACGTGGCGCCGTCACCGGTGCCGTGCGAGGTGGCCGGCGGGGAGGTTCCCCGCGAGCTGACGAGCGAAGAGTGCCACGAGCTCGCGGAGGCCTATGCCCAAGCTGCCCGCCGTGCCGTGGAAGCCGGCTTCGATGCCATCAACATCCACGGTGCGCACGGCTACCTGATCCACCAGTTCATGTCGCCCATTTCCAACCACCGCATGGACGAGTTCGCCGCGCCCGAACGCTTCCTGAACCTGGTCATCGACGCCGTCCGGGCGGCAGTCCCGGACACGATCGTTGGCATGCGCGTCTCCGTGGTGGAAGGCCCGGCGGGCGGCATCACGGCCGGGCAACAGGTGGACATCATTGCGAAGGCGCACCTTGAACACCTGGATTTCCTGGACCTTTCCGCCGGCAGCTACGAGGCGGGCGAGTGGATCGTCCAGTCCGGTGAATGGAAGCCCGGCATCCTGGCCGACTACGCCAAGGCCTACCGCCGGTTCGGACTGCCGCTGGGCATGGCCGGCCGGCTCAACTCACCCGCCATCATCGAGGAAGTCCTCCGCGACGGCACCTGCGACTTCGTCAGCCTGGCCCGCGCCATCCACGCGGACCCGGCCTTCGTGGGCGGTGTCCTGCGCGGTGAACGGTACCGGCCCTGCATCGCCTGCAACGTCTGCATCGACAACCTGGGCCTCGGCCAGGTCACCTGCACTGTCAACCCTGCAGTGGGGCGCTCCCGCGTCCCCGTCCCCACACCTGCCGTCCGCGGCGGCGCCAGGGTAGTGGTGGTGGGCGCCGGCCCCGCGGGCCTGACCGCCGCCCGGGAACTCGCCGAAGCGGGTGCGCAGGTGACCGTGTTCGACGACGGTGCGCGCCCCGGGGGCCAATTCGCCCTTGCGGAGCGGATGAAGTCCACCCCGGACTTCCACCGCTTCACCCAATGGTCCGTCGAGGAAAATGCGCTGCTGGGCATCGACGTCCGACTGGGATCCCGCATGGATACTGCGCACCTGGACGAGCTGGTGCGAGATGCCGCGGCAGACGCCGTCGTGCTGGCCACCGGCGGGCTCCGGCCCGTGGCCGGGTTCATTGGAGCAGAGTCCGCCAACGTTACAGACGTCCGCGACTGGCTCGCCACCCACCCGGAAGTGCTCAGCGCCGACGCGGCAAAATCCGATGTTCCGGATGCCGTGACCATCTGGGGAGCAGACTCCGTTGCCATGAGCGTCGCTGATACCTTGGCCCACAAGGGGACCGCCGTCCTTCTGGTGGGCCCCCAGGAGGCCGTCGCCCCGGAATCCGGCCGCAGGGCCAAGATCCTGGCCGTGCCCCGACTCCAGGCCAACCCACGGGTGCGCATCCGGCTCGGCTCGGTCATCGAAGAGTACGACGGCGCACGGATCCGGATCAGCGGTGCGGGCCTTCCTCCTGAAGGCGAATGGCTGGACGCGCCGGGACCGCTTCTGGTCTCGCGGTCCGTGATTCCGCTGGACGGCACTGTCCCGGCAGACCTCCGCGACGCGGACCTGAGCCGCGAAGCCGGGGTGCCGGTGACGATGGCCGGAACCGTGGTGGACCAGACGCCGGCCATCGCCTCCAACGCCATCAAGAGCGGCTATGACGCAGCACAACGGATCGCCACGTTGCTGGCGTCTGGAACCGCCACTACCAACGAACTGAGTTTGAACGGAGCACACTCGTGACGCCCAACCCGGCCCGCCACGTCGGCCTGGCCCAGCTGTCCCTGCTTAGAACCGCACCGCCGGACCTCGTGGGCATCGCCGCCCAGGCGGGCTTTGATTTTGTCGGTGTGCGCGTCCGTCCCGTAACGCCCGCGGAACGCCCTTATGACCTTCAGCCTGGTTCGGCGATGCTGCGCGAAACACTCGCGCGGATGCAGGACACCGGCGTGACCGTTCGGGACATCGAATTCCTGCTCCTGGACGGCAGCGACCAGAGGGACGCCTGGTTGCGGATGATGGAAGCGGGCGAGGCCCTGGGGGCACGTTCCCTCACTGTGGCGGGAGCCGATCCGGACAACGCCCGGCTGGTCCACACCCTTTCCCGGATGACCGAGGACGGCCGAAGTTTCGGCATCACCCCAACCCTGGAAGCAATCTCCTACCAGCCGGTTGCCTCGATCGCCCAGGCCGCGGATATCGCCCGCCAGGCCGGCTGCCGCATCGTGGTGGATACCCTGCATTTCAACCGCTACAACGGTCCAGCGGCCGCCGCCCAGTGGGAAGAGCTGCGGGCCAGCGCAGACCTCGTGCCGCTGCTCCAGCTCTGCGACGGCCCTGCAGAACGGCCCGGCAGCCGCGAGGAGCTGGTCATCGAATCCCGCTCAGAGCGGGCGGTGCCCGGTGACGGTGGGTTCGACCTTTCTGAAGCAGTTGCCGCACTTCCTGACAACCTTCCCGTGAGCGCTGAGGTTCCCTCGGACCGGCGCGTGGCAGAGATGGGCGGGCTCGGGTGGGCACGCCGCCTCAAAGCCGGCATGGATGCGGTGCTGGCGGAGGCCCGCACCCTTCGGCAAAGCGGGACACCGCATGGGGCAGAGGCGAGATGAGCGTCATCAATGCAGACCTGACGACGGCGGAACTGACCCCGGGTGTCCACATTCCATTTATTGGCCTGGGAACATGGCCCCTGACGGGCGAGGATGCCGCCACAGCAGTGAACCAGGCTATTTCGAACGGCTACCGGCACATCGACACGGCCGAGAACTATGCCAACGAGGCAGCCGTGGGGGAGGGGATCCGCCGCAGCGGAATCGACCGCGGGCAGCTGTTCCTCACCACGAAGTTCAACACCCAATGGCACAGCCGTGGCGGAGTGCGCGATGCCCTCGGAGCATCCCTGGCACGGCTCAAGGCCGGCTATGTGGACCTGTTCCTGGTCCATTGGCCCAACCCTGGGCAGGGCCGGTTCGTCGAGGCCTGTGAAGGACTGCAGGACCTGGTCAACGACGGTTCAATCCGGGCCTGGGGCGTGTCAAACTTCACTCCAGGCCACCTTCGGCTGGTCCAGGATGCAGGCCTGGCCGTGCCGCTGAACCAGGTGCAGGTCGACCCCGAGCACGGTCAGCCTGCGCAGCTCGCCTACCACCGGGAGCACGGCATCCTCACCGCCGCCTACAGCCCGCTGGGCCGCAACGGCAACTTCCTCGACCATCCTGCGGTCAGGGGGCCCGCCATGGAGCTGGGCAGGACACCGGCCCAGATCGTCCTGCGCTGGCACGTGCAGCATGGCCGGGTAGCGGTCCCAAAGTCCGCCGACCTCCACCGCCAGCGCGAGAACCTGGACGTCTTCGGCTTTTCCCTGACGCCGGAACAGATGGCGGCAATCGACGCCCTGGAAACCGGCGCGCCGCCACGCCTGGATCCGGATACCTTCTTCCACTGAGAAAGCACTGACATGACTGCACCATCACCCCTAGAACCAGCATCTGCACCCGCCCTGCCCGGCGTCGACTGTGACGTCCTGGTGGTGGGCTCCGGAGCCGGCGGCCTTTCCGCAGCGGTTACGGCCGCCTACCACGGCCTGAAAGTCATCGTGGTAGAGAAGGCCGCGGTCTGCGGCGGGGCCACATCGTGGTCCGGCGGTTGGGCCTGGACTCCCGGCAACCCGTTGGCCAAGGCCGACGGCGTCAACGAGGACCATGAGCTGTTCCGCACCTACCTGCGCCACCGGCTCGGCCGAAACTACAAGGAAGACAGGGTTGAGGCCTTCCTGGAGGCAGTCCCCCATATGGTGGGCTTCTTCCAAGACAAAACCAGCCTCCAGTTCGTGCCCGGAGCCAAGATCAAGGACATCTACGGCAGCACGCCGGGGGCTGGCACCGGCCACCGCTCGGTGGGTCCCAAGCCAATGAACGCCCGCCGGATCAGGCCGGAGCTGCGGGCCAAGATGCGCCACCAGCTGTACGAGACGTCGTTCCTGGGCATGGGCATCATGGCCGGCCCGGATCTGACCAAGTTCCTCTCCGCCTCCCGCGGAAACATCCGGGGCATCGTCCATGCCGGGTGGCGGGTAGCTTTCCATGTCCTGGACCTGCTCACGCACCGCCGGAACATGCAGCTCGTCAACGGGACGGCCCTCACCGGCCGCCTCCTCAAGTCCGCTGACGACCTGGGGGTGGAGATCCGCGTCTCCACCCCTGCCAGGCACCTGCTCACCGACGGCTCGGGCAAAGTGACAGGCGCCGTCGTCAGTTCCCCGGACGGTGAACTGCAGATCAACGCCTCCCGCGGCGTCGTCCTGGCCGCAGGCGGCTTCCCCAATGACGTCTCCCGCCGCAAAGCACTGTTCCCGAAGACACCCACGGGCAGGGAGCATTGGACGCTCGCGCCAAAAGAGACAACCGGGGACGGCATCACCATGGCCCAGGCCGTGGGCGCCCGCTTCGAGACAGACATGGCGTCGCCTGCCGCGTGGTGCCCGGTGTCGCTGGTCCCCTACCGGAGCGGGCGGACCGGAACGTTCCCGCACATCATGGACCGGGCCAAGCCGGGAAGCATCGGAGTCCGGCGGGACGGGAAACGGTTCGTCAACGAGGCCAACGGCTACTACGACTATGTGGAAGGGCTGCTCAATGCGACGCCAGAGGGTGAACCCGTGGAGGCCTGGCAAATCGCCGATGCAACCTTTGTCCGCAAGTTCCCCCTGGGCATGGCCAAGCCGCTGCCGGTACCGCTATTCCCTTACGTGCGCTCCGGCTACCTCAAAAAAGGCAACACCCTTGAGGAGCTGGCCGCCGCCTGCGGCATTGATCCCCAAGGGCTGGCGGAGACGGTTTCGGCTTTCAACGCCAATGCACGCACGGGAACGGATCCCGAGTTCGGCCGCGGCGGGACCGAGTTCAACAGGTACGGCGGCGACCCCGGCAACCGGCCCAACCCCTCCCTGCGCCCCCTGGAAAAGGGCCCGTTCTACGCGGTGAGAATTGTCCCCGGTTCCTTCGGCACCTTCGCCGGGCTCGCAGCCGATGCGCGCTCGCGGGTCCTGGATACGCAGGGCAATCCCATTCCGGGCCTCTACGTTGCGGGCAACGACCAGGCCTCGGTCATGGGCGGACACTACCCTGCTGGAGGAATCAACCTCGGACCGGCACTGACCTTTGGCTACATAGCCGGACGCGACCTCGCCAACGCCACGCGCTACGAAGACGACGGCGACCATGCGCCGGCAGCGACCGCCTCCTCATCCTGAGGGGAAGCAAAGCGCCGCTTGCCTGCGCAGGCAAAGTTTGACGACGCCGCCGGCCACCCTTTCGGGGCGGCCGGCCGACGCCGTCCATCGTTTTGAATGGGCTACCGCAGCACCACGGTGCGGTTGCCCTGCAGGATGACCCGGCCCTCGGAGTGCCAGCGCACCGCGTTGGACAGGGCCTTGCATTCGGTGTCGCGCCCCGCGGCCACCAGGTCCTCGGGCCCGTAGGTGTGGTCCACCTCCACGGTCTGCTGGGAGATGATTGGTCCCTCGTCCAGCTCGCTGTTGACGTAGTGCGCGGTGGCACCGACGGTCTTCACGCCGCGGGCGTAGGCCTGGTGGTACGGCTTGGCGCCCTTGAAGCTGGGCAGGAACGAGTGGTGGATGTTGATCGCCTTCCCGTCCAGCTTGCGGGTCAGGTTGTCGCTGAGCACCTGCATGTACCGGGCCAGCACCACGAGCTCCACATCGAACTCGTCCACCAGTTCCAGCAGGCGCGCTTCGGCCGCGGGCTTGGTGTCAGCGGTGACCGGCACGTGGAAGAACGGGATGCCGTGCCATTCCACCAGCGCCTGGTGGTCGGTGTGGTTCGAGACCACGGCCACCACATCCACCGGCAGCTCGCCGATCCGTGCCCGGAACAGCAGGTCGTTGAGGCAGTGTCCGAACTTGGACACCATGATCAGCACCCGCCGCTTGGAGCCGTGCGGTTCCAAGCGCCAGCGCATCCCAAAGCGCTCTGCAACGGGACCGAAAGCGGCCCGCAGCGTATCCGCGGTGGAGGCGTCGCCGTCGGACGCAAAATGCACCCGCATAAAGAAATGCTTTTCGGACCGTTCGCCGAACTGCTGGTTGTCAATGATGTCGCAGCCATGCTCCAGCAGGAAGCCGGACACGGCGTGGACAATCCCGGGGGACTCAGAACAGTCCAGCGTCAGGACATGCTCCACGGTGGTCACCGGCTGCGGGACGGAAGTTTCAATCTCAGTAGCAGTCATGGTTCAGCACTCGATCACATTCACGGCAAGGCCCCCTCGGGACGTTTCCTTGTACTTGGTTTTCATGTCGGCACCCGTCTCGCGCATCGTCTTGATGGCTTTGTCCAGGGACACCTTGTGGCTGCCGTCGCCGTGCAGGGCAAGGCGGGCGGCGTTGATGGCCTTCACGCTGGCGATGGCGTTGCGCTCGATGCAGGGGATCTGCACCAGCCCGCCCACGGGATCGCACGTGAGGCCCAGGTTGTGTTCAATGCCCACCTCGGCGGCGTTTTCCACCTGCGCCGGGGTGCCGCCCAGCACCTCGCAGAGTCCGGCGGCGGCCATGGAGCAGGCGGAACCCACTTCACCCTGGCAGCCCACCTCGGCCCCGGAGATGGAGGCGTTGATCTTGAACAGGATTCCGACGGCGGCCGCGGCCAGCAGGAAGCGGACCACACCGTCATCGTTGGCGCCGGGCACAAACTTCACGTAGTAGTGCAGCACCGCGGGAACGATGCCCGCCGCGCCGTTGGTGGGTGCCGTGACGATCCGCCCGCCGGCGGCGTTTTCCTCGTTCACGGCCAGCGCGAACAGGTTCACCCATTCCATCGCCCGGAGCGGATCAGTCACACCGGTGTCCGCGGTCAGGGTTTGGAACAACGACGGCGCGCGGCGGCGGACGTTAAGCCCGCCGGGAAGGATGCCTTCCGCGGCGCAGCCGTTGTCCACGCATTCGCGCATGACAGCCCAGAGCCCGAGCAGTTTTTCCCGGAGTTCGGCTTCGGTCCGCCAGGTCAGCTCGTTGGCGAGCATGACGTCGGAGATGGACATGCTTTCCCGCGTGCAGATCTCGAGGAGTTCGTCAGCGGTGCTGAACGGGTAGGGGAGGACGGTGGCGTCGGCCACCACCCTGTCGCCGGCGTCCGCGTCCCCGTCAACAACGAAGCCGCCCCCAATCGAATAGAAGCTCCGTTCGCTCAGGACGGACCCGGTGTGGTCCAGTGCCCGGAACGTCATGCCGTTCGGGTGGGCCGGAAGGGCCTTGCGCCGGTGCAGCACAACGTCCTCGTCCCAGTTGAAGTCCACCCGGTGGTCCCCGCCGACCCACAGTTCGGCGTCCAGGGCCGCGGCGGCCACCTGGTCATCGGCCGTGAAGGTGTCCACGGTTTCCGGGTCCAGCCCCTTGAGGCCCAGGACCACGGCCTTGTCCGAGCCGTGGCCCCGGCCGGTGGCGCCCAGCGAACCGAACAGTTCCGCCTGCACGCGGCGGGTGGAGCTCAGGTGTCCGTCGCCCTTGAGCCCGTCGGCGAACAGCTTTGCTGCCCGCATCGGGCCGACCGTGTGTGACGACGACGGACCGATGCCAACGGAGAACAGGTCCAGGACGCTGAGCGCCATTTAGGGGACCTCGGGGGAGGCGTACTCCCGCATCGCGTCGAGCAGCCAGCGGCCCAGGAAATCCGCGAAGGACGCCCGGGGGAAGAGCCGGAAGGTCTCCTCGCCGGTCTTCCAGAGCACCACGGGGATGTTGCCGATCTCCGTGGACAGTGCCGTTCCGGCCTTCAGGACACGCGGGTGCAGGTCCAGGGCGCAGCCCTTTTCCAGGACGGCCCGGGAACGCGGTCCGGTGAGCTCGAAGGTGGTGCGGTTGGCGGAAAGGTCCACCACCTGGCCTGCGCCGTCACCGAGTGCCTCAAGCAGCGCACGCAGAAGGTCGCCGCCCAGGGACTCGTGGGCTTCGCGTGGGGCCACCACCAGGAACTCTTCCGGCCCGAGCCACAGCACGGACACGTCCCCGCTGCCGGTAACGCTGCCGCATCCGGCCGGCAGTCCGCCGGTGACGGCGGCAATGCGCTGTCCGGCGTCGCTGTCCCGGTTGACCCGGAGGCCCACCATGGTCAGGAAAGCTGTTTCGGACAGTTCCACCACGCCCCGGACGGAGCCGGTTTCAAAATCTGCGCGGAGCTGTGCGGCGGGGCTGACACGGAGTGAGAGGTTCTTCTCGTAGGAGGTTGCGGGTGCTGCTGTTTCAGCCATCTTTGCGGGTCCCTTCGGGGTCAAAAAGTACGGTTTCGGCGACGACGACGTCCACCAGCTGGTCGCCGGCGGCAGCCACGAGGGTCTCGCCGATGCGGTTGCGGCCGTTCTTGATCAGGGCCAGGCCAAAGGACCTGCCGAGCGCCGCGCTGTGGTAGCTGGAGGTGACGAAGCCTTCCATCGGGACCGGGCCGTAGGCCGGGTTGGTGGAACGGCCCTTCTCCACGAGCTGGGTACCTTCCGGCAGTCGCAACGTCCCGTCCACGGGAAGGACGCTGACCAGGTGCTTGCGGTCCTCGCGCTGGCCGTCGGCCCGTGAGTAGGAGCGCTTGCCGATGAAGTCCTTGGCCTTCGAGACGATCCATTCCATGCCGGCATCCTGCGGGGTGACGGTGCCGTCCGTGTCCTGGCCGACGATCGGGTAGCCCTTTTCGGCGCGGAGCACGTGCATGGTTTCCGTGCCGTAGGGGGTGATGTTGAATTCGGCACCGGCCGCGGCCACGGCCTCCCAGGTGTTCAGCCCGTACCAGGCCGGCACGTTGATCTCGTAGGCCAGTTCACCGGAGAACGAGATCCGGCAGATCCGGGCGCGGACGCCGGAGGCCAGGGTGGTTTCGCGGAAGGTCATGAACGGGAAGGCTTCGGCTTCCAGCCCGCCGTTGGCAGCCAGTTCCGGTGCCACCTTCGCCAGGACCGCGCGGGATTTGGGCCCGACGACGGCGATGGTGCTCCACTGTTCTGTCACCGAGGTGCAGTGCACGTCCAGCTCAGGCCATTCGGTCTGCAGCCATTCCTCCAGCCAGTCCAGCACCTTCGCGGCGCCGCCGGTGGTGGTGGTCATGAAGTAGGTGTCGTCGTCCAGGCGCAGGGTCACGCCGTCGTCGAAGATCATGCCGTCCGCCATGCACATCACGCCGTAGCGGGCGGAACCCGGGGCGAGCTTCTTGAACGCGTTGGTGTAGATCCGGTTGAGGAACTCACCGGCGTCCTTGCCGCGGATTTCGATCTTGCCCAGGGTGGTGGCGTCCATGAAGCCCACGGACTCGCGGACTGCGGCGCACTCGCGCAGCACGGCAGCGTCCATGTCCTCCCCGGCCTGCGGGTAGTACCAGGGCCGCTTCCACTGCCCGACGTCCTCGAACAGCGCGCCCTTCTCAACGTGCCACGGGTGGATGGACGTCTTGCGGGCGGGATCGAACAGCTCCCCGCGCTGGCGTCCGGCCAGTGCCGCGAAGGCCACAGGGGTGAACGGTGCGCGGTAGGTGGTGGTGCCGATGTCGCCGATGCCGCGGGAGGCCTCGCCGGCGGTGCGGAGCGCTGCGGCGATGACGCCGATCGCGTTGACGCCGGAGGTCTTGCCCTGGTCATTGGCGGTGCTGATGGAGGTGTAGCGCTTGATGTGTTCCACCGAGCGCATGCCGGCTCCGGTGGAGCGCAGCACGTCAGCGACGGACTGGTCGCGCTGGAAGTCCACGTAGTGATGGTGCCAGTCGTCCGGGGTGCCCTGCTCGCCGGGGACCAGCCACAGCTGGCGGGTGGGGGCGGAGGCCTTCGGCTGGGCGAGCGGTGAAGGTTCGACGGCGGATGCGAAACCGGCCGCGATCGCGGCAGAAGCTCCGGCGGAGATGCCCTCGGCCAGGCAGTCGGCCAGCTCGAAGCTGCCGCGGCCGGAGCCGATGGTCTGCTGGTTGGGAACCACGGTGCTCGGCACAAAAGCGGCCAGCTCGTCGTCCCAGCGCAGCTTGCCCTGGCGCTGCGAGTGCAGGTGCACCAGCGGGCTCCAGCCGCCGGACACAGCCAGCAGGTCGCAGGCGATCTGCTCGATGCCGGAGGTGAGCTCGCCGTCGTCGTTAATGCTGCGGACCGTGACGCCGTCCAGGCGGCCATTGGTTCCGGCGGCGGACGTGTTGGCCACGGCGCTGCCGATCAGCACCCGGGTGCCGGCCTCGACGGCGGCAGCAGCCACGGCGGTGAGCTGCGGACGGGCGTCCACCACGGCGGCGACCTTGACGCCGGCGGCGCGCAGGTCAGCGGCCACGGCGTAGGCGCTGTCATTGGTGGTGCTGATGACCACGCGCTGCCCGGCGGCCACTCCGTAGCGGTTCAGGTAGCTGCGGACGGCGGAGGCGAGCATGATGCCGGGGCGGTCGTTGTTTTCGAACACCAGGGGACGCTCGTGGGCGCCCGGTGCCAGGACCACCTGGTTGGCACGGATGTGCCAAATCCGCTGCCGGGAGACTCCGGAGGCGGCGGGGGAGGACAGGTGGTCCGTGCGGTTCTGGACGGCGATCACGTAGTTGGCGTCGTAGGCGCCGAAGGCCGTGGTGCGGTTCAGGACGGTGGATTCGGCGCCGGAGACGAGTTCGGCTTCGACGTCAGCCACCCATTCGAGGGCGGGCTTGCCTTCGATGGTCTCGGCCAGTCCGGGTGCCGTGGAGCCGGACAGGAGGGAGCCGCCCAGTTCGGGCTGGTCGTCCAGGAGCATCACGCGGGCTCCGGTGCGGACGGCTTCGCGGGCAGCGGCCAGGCCGGCGGGGCCGCCGCCGACCACCAGGACGTCGGTGTGGACGTACTTCTTGTCGTACTCGGCGCGGTCCTCCTCCGGGTCAAGCTTGCCCAGGCCGCTGAGCAGTTCCGCCTTCAGGCCGTCCACCAGGGTGACGGTGGTGGCGGGGAGCATGGACTCGGCGACGTCGCCGGGGAAGCGCGCCGCGATCTTCACCATCGCGTTGGATTCCTCCACGCCGGCTGACATGATGCCGCGGGGCCGGTCCTCGTAGAGCGAGTTGCCGGCGTTGATGCGGCCGTTGGCGATCAGGGCCGAGGCGAGGGTATCGCCGGGGTGGCCGGTGAATTCCTCGCCGTCCACGGTGAAACGCCAGGAGATGGTGCGGTCGATGCGGCCGCCGGAAGCGAGGCGGGCGTTCTGGGAAGTCACTTGGTTGCTCCTTCCGGGGCGGTGGTGCTGGCGTTGGTATCCGGTGCGGGGAGGCTCGTTCCCGAAATGCTCGTTCCGGACGTGCTCGGTGCCGCGGTTCCGGTGGTGGTGCTGTCCGGGGCGAGGCTGGCGGTGCCGGTTTCGGCGGTCACCTTGCCGGCGGCGTCCGGGCGGGGCGTGCCCATCGGGTAGATGGCCTGGATCTCGTAGGTGACGGTGTCGCGGAGCATGTTGAACCACTGGCGGCAGCCGGTGCTGTGCAGCCAGCGCTCGGCGAAGGCACCCTTGGTGTTGTCGCGGTAGAACAGGTACTCGGCCCACTGGCGGTCGGTCAGCTCGTTGGGGTTTTCCGGGTAGGGGACGTGGGCCTGGCCGCCGTAGTGGAACTCGGTCTCGTCGCGGGAGCCGCAGTTGGGGCAGGAGATGAGCAGCATGTGCGTCTTCTTTCTTAAGTGCAGTGTTCGCTGGCGGCTAGTGGGCCACGGCGGCGGCGCCGTGTTCGTCGATCAGCGCGCCGGTCTCGAAGCGTTCCAGGGCGAACGGCTTGTTCAGCCTGTGCGGGGTGCCGGTGGCGATGTTGTGCGCGAAGGTCATGCCGGCTGCGGGGGTGGCCTTGAAGCCGCCGGTGCCCCAGCCGCAGTTCACGAACATGTTCTCCACGGGGGTGTTGCCCACGATCGGTGAGGCGTCCAGCGTGGTGTCCACGATGCCTCCCCAGGTCCGGAGCACGTGCGCCCGGGCGAAGATGGGGAAGAGTTCGACGGCGGCGGCCATCTGGTGCTCGATCACGTGGAAGGAGCCGCGCTGGCCGTAGCCGTTGTAGGAGTCCACGCCGGCGCCCATGACCAGTTCCCCCTTGTGCGCCTGGGAAACGTAGACGTGCACGTGGTTGGACATGACCACCGTGGGGTGGACCGGCTCGTGGAGTTCGGAGACCAGGGCCTGCAGCGGGTGGGACTGGATGGGGAGCCGGAACCCGGCCATCTCGGCCAGCACCGAGCTGTGCCCGGCGGCGGCCAGGCCAACCTTTTCGGTGTTGATGGTGCCGCGGTTGGTCTTGACGCCCACCACGCGGTTGCCGTCCTTGACGAAGCCGGTGACTTCGCAGTTCTGGATGATGTCCACGCCCATTTCGTCGCACTTGCGGGCGAAGGCCCAGGCAACGTGGTCGTGCTTGGCGATGCCTGCACGGGGCTGGTAGGTGGCGCCCATGACGGGGTAGCGGATGTTGTCGCTGATGTTCAGGATGGGGCAGAGTTCCTTGACCTGCTTGGGGTCCAGCCACTCAGCGTCCACGCCGTTGAGCTTGTTGGCCCCCACGCGCCGCATGCTTTCACGGACGTCACCCAAGGTGTGGGCGAGGTTCATGACGCCGCGCTGGCTGAACAGGAAGTCGTATTCGAGCTCTTCGGGCAGGATTTCCCACAGCTTGAGGGCGTGCTCGTAGATGGCCGCGCTCTCGTCCCAGAGGTAGTTGGAGCGGATGATGGTGGTGTTACGGGCCATGTTGCCGCCGGCCAGCCAGCCCTTTTCCAGGACGGCGATGTTGGTCATACCGTGGTTCTTGGCCAGGAAGTAGGCGGTGGCCAGGCCGTGCCCGCCGCCGCCCACAATCACAGCGTCGTAGGAGGACTTGGGCTCCGGGTTGCGCCAGAGGAAGTCGGGGTGCTCGGGGAGGAGGTCTGCGCTCACTGGGCCGCTCCAATCAGGTCTGCTTCGAATTCGGTAATGTCCTCGGCGTCGTTGCTGAGGTGGGGGTAAAGGGGGAACTTTTCCGCCAGGGCGGTGACACGGGCACGGAGTTCGACGGCGGTGCTGTCGCCCAGGGACGTGCTCCCGGAGGCGACGCTGCCCGCCGAGGCGATCAACGCCGTCGCGATAATGTCCGCGACCTCTGTGAATTCCTCGGCGCCAAAGCCGCGGGTGGCGAGGGCCGGGGTGCCGATCCGGAGGCCGGAGGACACCATCGGCGGGCGGGGGTCGAAGGGGACCGCGTTGCGGTTCACGGTGATGCCGATGCGGTGCAGGGCGTCTTCGGCCTGCTGTCCGTCCAGCTCGGAATTACGGAGGTCAACCAGGACCAGGTGGACGTCGGTGCCGCCGTTGACCACGGAGATTCCGGCCGCGGCAACGTCGTCGCGGAGGAGCCGTTCGGCGAGGAGCTTGGAACCCTGGAGGACGCGTTCCTGGCGTTCCTTGAATTCGGGGGAGGCGGCGAGCTTGAAGGCCACGGCCTTTGCAGCGATCACGTGCTCCAGCGGGCCGCCCTGCTGGCCGGGGAACACGGCGCTGTTGATCTTCTTGCCGTACTGCTCCTTGGCCAGGATGACGCCGCCGCGGGGGCCGCCGAGGGTCTTATGGGTGGTGGTGGTGACGACGTCGGCGTACGGCACCGGGTTCGGGTGCAGGCCGGCGGCAACCAGTCCGGCGAAGTGGGCCATGTCCACCATCAGGTAGGCGCCAACGAGGTCGGCGATGCGGCGGAACTCGGCGAAGTCCAGCTGGCGGGAGTAGGCGGACCAGCCGGCAACGATCAGCCTGGGCCGGTGCTCCAGGGCCAGCGCTTCCACTTCGGCCATATCGATGCGGAGGTCGGATTCGCTCACGTGGTACGGGACCACGTTGTAGAGCTTCCCGGAGAAGTTGATCTTCATGCCGTGGGTCAGGTGGCCGCCGTGGGCCAGGCTCAGGCCCATGATGGTGTCGCCCGGATTCAGCAGGGCGAACATGGCGGCAGCGTTGGCCTGGGCGCCGGAGTGCGGCTGGACGTTGGCGAATTCTGCGCCGAACAGGGCCTTGACCCGGTCGATGGCCAGCTGCTCCACAACGTCCACGTGCTCGCAGCCGCCGTAGTAGCGCTTGCCCGGGTAGCCCTCGGCGTACTTGTTGGTGAGGACAGAGCCCTGCGCCTCCATGACGGCGGACGGGGCGAAGTTCTCCGAAGCGATCATTTCCAGCGTTGACTGCTGGCGGCCCAGCTCACTGTTGATGGCCTGCTGGACCTCGGGATCGACTACCGAGAGTCGCTCGTTCAACTGCTCAACCACGGGTGCTCCTTTGAAATACCACTTGCTGTCTAACTGATATATCAGTGTGTGCTCAATGGTATGATTGGGATCACAGCAGAGTCAATAGCTGCATGAAAGTGGCACAGGACTTCCGGTTGGAGGCGTGGTCACTGCATGCAAGAGTCAGCACGGAGAACGGAGCGGCACTGTGAATGCACTTCTTGCCCTGCCTCAGACTGAGGACGAGGCGCCATCCCAGGCGGAGGCCGCCTACCGGCAGCTGCGGGACAAGCTGATCATGCTGGAGATCCGTCCGGGTGAGCCCATCAATGAGGGCCAGCTCGCGGCCGAGCTGGGCTTCGGGCGCACTCCGGTGCGCGAGGCCATCAAACGCCTGGAAGTGGACCACCTCGCCGTTTCCTATCCGCGCCGCGGGACCTTCGCCACGAACGTGGACTTCACCGAACTGGCGGATGTTTCGGAGATCCGCGAACTGCTGGAGCCGCTGGCCGCACGCCGGGCAGCCAAGCGGGCCAGTGAGAGCATGCGCCGCGAACTCCTGCGGGTGGCGGAGGCCATCGCGGAACTGGGGCCGGGCCAGGCCGAATCGCGCGAACTCATGCGTTACGACCTCATGGTGCACCGGCTGATCTATAAGGCGGCTGCCAACCCGCACCTGGAAAGCACCCTGATCCGTTACGACAACCTGGCCACCCGCATCTGGTGCGTGGTGCTGGACAAGGTGCCGTCAGTCAGCGGCCACATCACCGAGCATGTGGACCTGCTTAAAGCAGTGGCCGACGGTGACGCCGACAAGGCAGCCGAACTGGCCCTGCACCACGTCACCAGCTTCGAGGAAACCATCCGCAAGGTGCTGTAGCCCCCCGCGACGCTCTCTCACTTACTGTCGGTTTTACCGGGACCCTCTCGCACTTACTGGCGGTTTTACCGCGACCCTCTCGCACATACTGTCGGTATTACCGCGACCCTCTCGCACTGAAAAGGATGGAAGAACGCAACGATGCCCTCCGCCACCCGGAACGCACAGGACCGAACGGTCAGGTTCGGCTTCGCCTTCATCGGTGTCCTGCTCATTGCAGTCAACCTTCGGGTGTCCTTTGTCAGCGTGGGGCCGGTCCTCGCGAACATCAGCTCCGACCTTGGCCTGTCCAGCGCTGCAGCGGGGTTCCTGACGGGCCTTCCGCTCATTGCTTTCGCCGTCTTTTCACCCCTGGCACCCGGCTTCGCCACCCGCCTGGGCCTCGACCGTGCGCTGTGGATGTCGCTGCTGTTCCTGGCCTCGGGCATCGTGCTCCGCTCCCTGCCTGTTCCCGGCTTCATCTGGGTGGGCACAGCACTCATAGGCCTCGCGATCGCGTTCCTCAATGTCCTGGTCCCTTCGCTGGTGAAGCGGGACTTTCCCAGAAGGGTCAGCCAGCTCACCGGAAGCTACACCGCCACCCAGGCCGCCTTCGCCGCCGTGGGGGCCGCCGTCGTCGTGCCCGTTGCCCAGACTTCCCCTGCTGGATGGCGGCTTGCCCTCGGTATCTGGGTGGGACTTGCCCTCATCGCTATGGCGGTGCTCCTGCCCTGGCTGCGCCGGCACAGCTCCGGCACCATGAATGCCGCCGCGCCGGAGGTGTCCCACCAATCGCCTTGGACCTCGGCTTTGGGCTGGCAGGTGACGATTTTCATGGGGCTGCAGTCGATCGCCTTCTACGTCCTGATGGCGTGGCTGCCTACCATCGAACAAAGCCGCGGGGTCCCGGCGACTACCGCCGGCATCCACCTGTCCGTTTTCCTGCTGGTCAGTGTTTTCGCCAGCCTCATAGCAGGGGGCATCCTTCACCGCGGCTCGGACCAGCGGCTTGTTTCCTTCACCAGCGGCGCGGTGATGGTTGTGACGTTCCTCGGCCTGGCGCTCGCGCCGGACCTCATCCTGCTGTGGGTCCTCCTGGGGGCAATCGGGTGCGGAAGCCTCATTGTCATTGCCCTCTCGCTGTTCAGCCTCCGGACGGTGAACTATCCGCAGGCGGCGTCGCTGTCCGGCATGGCGCAGTCGGTGGGCTACGGCCTGGCTGCTGCGGGGCCGGTGATGTTCGGTGCCCTTCGCGATCTGAGCGGAGACTGGACGCTTCCGCTCCTGGTGACCGCGGGCATCATGGCGGTCCTTGCCGTGACGGGTGTGCTCGCGGGGCGGGACCGGCTGATCAGCGCACCGGCATGACCACCCGCCGTCGTACTTCTATCCAGGTCAGGCCCGCGCCTGGGCCTTCACCGAGGTCCGTTCCACCGCGGGGCAGTGGATTTTCGCAACCCCGCCCGTGCCGGTTCCGGGCGCCCCGTCAAGCCCGAGCAGCATCCGCACACCCGCGGCGCCCAGCTCATAGTGGGGGAGGGACACCGTGGACAGCGGGGGCCGCAGGTGGGCGGCGATGACTTCCTGGTTGTCGAACCCCACCACGGCCATGTCGTCGGGGATGGACAGGCCTTGCTCGCGCAGGCCGTCGTAGAGGCCCATGGCCATCCGGTCGTTGTAGCAGTAGACGGCCGTCACGCCTCGTTTGAGGAGTTCCCCCGTAGCCCGGTAGCCGCCTTCCTGGTCCGGATAGGCCTCCAAAACCAGGGCCGGGTCGAATGGAATCCCCGCCTTCTCGAGTGCGTCACGGTACCCCTGGAGCCGCCCGTCCTTGGCCGGCGCCGGAATGGTGGCGTTGATGAAGGCGATCTTCCGGTGCCCGTGCCCCAACAGGATGTCCGTGGCTGAACGGCCGCCCTGGACCTCGTCGGGCACCACGGCCCGGGTTCCGGGCTCGTTGGAAAAGCAGTTGACCAGGACGAAGTCGGCTTCGCGGAGCGGGGTTGGAATGTCCGTCTGGCGGTGGAACCACGTGGAGTAGAGGATGCCGCGGACTTTGTATTCGAGCATCATCTGGATGGCGTCCTGCTCGAGCTCGCTGTTGCCCTCCGTGTTGGCGATGAGGAGGGCGTACCCGTGCTTCCACGCCTCGTCCTGCGCGCCGTGGATGATCTGGCCAGCGAAGGGCGTGGTGGCAACGCCGTCCGCCACCAGGCCGATGAACCGGGACGTGCCGCTGACCAGGGTCTTGGCCATCGCGTTGGGCCGATAACCCAGGGTCCGGATGGCGTCCTGCACCCGCCGGCGGGTTTCCTCGGCGATCCGGGCGGCCTTTTTCTTGTTGACCACCAAGGACACTGTTGCCGTGGAAACACCGGCCGCTTCTGCCACGTCGCGGAGGGTAACTGGGTGCACGCGCTCCGGGGTTTTCGGCGCCCGGGCGCCAGTGACCGGCGCCTCCGCACCATTCTCCATTGAACTCATCTGCCCTCCTTGAGGAGTATATCCACCAGCCGTTGCCGTCATCCCTTGGTCGCCCCGCTTTCGAGTCCCTGGATCATGGCCTTGTTGAGCACCAGGAACACCAGCAGCAGCGGGGTGATGGTCACGCATACGGCGGCGAACGTTGCCGTCCAGTCCACCTTGCCCATGGCGCCGATGTAGTTCTGCAGGCCCAGCGGAATGGTCTTCAGGTCCTCGGACAGGACGAACGTGTTGGCGAAGATGAAGTCGTTCCAGATGAAGATGCTGTTGACCAGGACCACGGTCACCACGGTGTTCAGGGACAGCGGCATGGTGATCAGCCCGAAGATCCGGTACGGGCCGGCGCCGTCCAGGGACGCTGCCTCGTACGTTTCCTTGGGGATGTACTCGTAGAACGAGCAAAACAGGTAGATGGCCATGGGCAGCGAGAACCCGGCCAGCGGGATGATCATGGACAGGTACGTGTCCAGCAGGTTCACTGCCGAATAGTCAATGAACAGCGGGACCAGGGCGATTTGCACCGGGACGATGATGCCGATCAGGAACAGCCCGCGGACCAGCTTGCTGAGCCGGAACCCCAGCACCTGGATGGCGTAGGCGGCCATCATGCCCAGCAGGACGATCAGGATGTTCGCCCCCATGGTGACGATGAAGCTGTTGAGGATGTTCCGTCCCAATTCCCCCGTTTCAAAGGCCCGTGCATAGTTCTCCCATGTCAGGGAGCTGGGCAGGGCGAAGGGATCGCCGGTGGCGAAGTCCTGTTCGGTGCGGAGGCTGGTCAGGAACAGCCACGCCAGCGGGTACACCTGCACGATCACGATGAGCATGATCAGCACGCGGGACAGCGTCCGGAACAGGTCCGGCCTGCGCCGGCGGCGCTTTCCGGGCGTCCGTGGACGTACGACGGCGGCGGGCGGGGTGGGTGGGGCTGCCTGGGTGATCATGAGTCTGCCTTCCGCTTCAGCAGGAACAGGATGAGGCCGACGGCGACGAGGCACTCAACCACGATGAACACGGAGATAGTGCTGGCGTAGCCGAAGTCCGTGCTGGTGAACGCCGTCTTGTACATATAGGTGGTGAGCAGTTCCGAGGACTGCCCCGGACCGCCGTTGGTCATCAGGTAGGGGATGTCGAAGCCGCGCAGCCCGTAGGTGGTGGCCATGATGGTGGTGGTGATCCATACCGGACGGATGTACGGAAAGCGGATCTTGGTGAACAGCGTCCACCGCGAAGCGCCATCCAGGACGGCGGCTTCCTCAAGCTCCTTGGGCACCGCGAGCAGGGCCGCGTAGATGATGAGCATGTACAGGCCGGTGAAACGCCAGCCCTCCGGTGCGGACACTGCTGCCAGGACCGTGTGGACGTCCGAGAGCCAGGGCCGTTCCAGGCTGCCGAGGCCAACCCAGTGGAACAGCTGGTTGAGCAGGCCCACGGGCTCCAGGGAGTAGATCCGCACGAAGAGGAAGGCGATGGCTACGGTGGAGATGACGGCCGGCAGCAGGTAGAGGGTCTTGATCAGCTCCCGTCCGCGGCGGAGCGAGGTCAGGAGGCTGGCCACCACCAGGGCGCCGCCGAGCTGCAGGACCAGGCAGATGGCCAGGTAGATGAGGGCGTTCAGGAACGCCCGCCAGAAGATATCGTCGGCAACGAACATCCGGACGTAGTTGTCCAGGCCCACGAACTCCATGTCGCTGATGCCGTTCCAGGAAAAGAAGCTCAGGAACAGGGACTGGAGGATGGGAAAGAGGACTGCTGCGCCGTAGGGGAGCAGCGGCGGAAGCAGGAAGACCAGGACCGAGGTCCGTGACCTGTTGGGCAGCATCCTGTTGGGTTGCATGGCGGGGCCTTTCGGGGCCTTGCGGGCGGGGGAGCGCTGGGATCCCCCGCCGCGATGGTTACGTGAAGAAGCAGTGCCTGGGTGAAGAAACAGCGCTTACTTGAAGAACTTCGGGGCGTTCTGCGCGATGGTCTTGTCCATGGTTTCGGTGAACTGCTCAGGGGTGACATTGCCCTGCACCAGCAGCACCAGCTCCTGCTGGAGCCGGCCGTTGGTGGTCGGATCCAGCTGGGTGTCCCAGGGCATGGCCTGCTTTTCGCCCAGGCTGTTGGCCTGGTCCAGGGCCTTCTGGTACAGCGGCGTGGCGTTGGCCGGAACAACGGTTTCGACGTCGGTGGTGGGGGAGAGTGCCCCGGTGGCGGCATATTCAGCTGGGTACTTTTCCAGGGCGAACTTGAGGAAGTCGCTCACCAGGGGATCGTAGGTCTTGGCGTTCACTGCCATGCCGATGCCGGACGGGGACACGAACTCGTTGGCTCCCGTCACGGACCCTGCGGTGGTGGGGAGCGTAAAGAAGTCGATGTCGTTGCGGACGGCCGGGTCCAGCTTGTCCGTGGCCAGGCTGGGCAGTTCCCATGTGCCGATGTTGTACATGGCGGCCTGTCCGGAGGTGAACTGGTTTTGCGCGTCCGAGTAGCCCTGGGCGGAGAAGCCGTCCTGGAAGCACTTGGCCTTGCCCAGTTCCGCCATCCAGTTCACGGTCTTCTGCCCGGCGGGATCGCTGAACTTCGCTTCGCCCTTCTTCAGTTTCTGGACGAACTCGGGGCCTGCTTCGCGGAACGGCTGGTAGGCGATGTAGCGCTCCAGCGGCCACTGGTCCTGGCCGTCGATGGCAATGGGGGTGATGCCTGCGCTGCGCAGGGCGGTGCACATGGCCGGAATGTCATCGAGCGATGTTGGTACCGCCACTCCGGCCTTTTCCAGCAGTGCCTTGTTGTACCAGATGAATTCCAGCTCGAACTGGAAGGGGATCATGAACAGGGACCCGTCGTCGAAGCGCTGGTAGTCCAGGGCGCCCGGACGGTAGTTGTCGTAGATGTCCAGCGACTTCAGAAGCTGCTCGGCGTCCATCATCTTGCCCTGCTTGGCCAGCTGCTGGGCGAAGGGCGTTGCGTCCGTGTCGAACAGTTCGGGCAGCTTGTTGGCTGCCGCCAGCGTCTCGAGCTTCTGGATGTAGGAGGGCCGGTCTGGGGTGGTGATCAGGTTGAGTTCAAAGCCCGGGTGGTCCTTGGCATAGTCCTCGGCGAGCTTCTTCATGATGTTGATGACTGCGCCGTCGGCAGGGCGGGAGAGCAGCCACGAGATCTCGCGGGCCTTGATCTCGCCGGTGGGGCTGACGTTGGAGGGGTCGGTGGAGCTTGCGCCGCCACAGGCGGTGAGTGCCAGGGCGGTGACGGCTGCGGCGGCGGCAGCGCGGAGCATTTTCTTCATTGGGTCAATCTCCCTTGATTGGAACGGATGGTTTGGGTGTTGTTCAGTTGTCGGTGCGCTTGCGTACTTCGAACTCTGTGACGGTTACGGTGCCCTCGCCGGCGAACACGCCTATTCCGCCGGCGGGGAGGTCGTAGATGCGGGTGCTGAGGGCAACCTGGCGGTCCACGACGGCGACGCACAGGTCGCCGTCCACCACCACTTCCAGCGTGTGGCTGCCGGGCGAAAGGTCGCAGGGACGTTCCAGCTCGATGGCGTAGGGAACGTCGCCGGAGACATGCCATTGGGCCTCCCCGGTGATGGCCCTGGGCCACCGGTCAAACACCAGGCGTCCACGCTTCGGCTCGAGGCGGAGGATGTAGGAGTGGTCACCGTCCGGGCTGGCGCGCAGCAGGATCCCGCATTCCGTGGTGCCCGGCTGGATGTCCAGCACCGCTTTGGCATAGAACTGCGTGGGCAGATCGTTCGCTGCGAGGGCGGCGCTGTAGGAGTCCGGTACGTCCAGCCGGATGGGCAGCGGGCGCTCCAGCTCAAGCGGGACCCCGTCCCAGAAGCTGTCCACCAGCTCGTCCGCGAGGCCGAACGCCAGGGTTCCGTCGGAGTTCTGCCGTGCCTCCAGCACGGACATGGTGCCCGCCCACTGCCAGGCGCCGTCGTCGCAATTGCCTTCCTTGCTGGCAATCCAGCCGAAGAAGAACCGACGGCCGTCCCGCTCCGCCGTCTTGGAAGCGTAGAACGCACGCCCGTCGATGCTGTCCAGGTCCGGGACGGTCCACGGTCCCGTGGGCCCCTTGGCCATCCGGTACCGGGTGGTGAAGGTTTCGGAAAACTCGGAGTAGACCATGTACCACCAGCCGCCCCACTCGAACACGTCAGGGCATTCATGGGTGATGTACCTGCGGGGATCCCAGAACGGCTCTGTGTGCTCCCAGGTCATCAGGTCAGTGGAGACGCACTGGGCGATGACGCCGCGGCGGCGTTCGGGGCCGCTGGAGTGCCGGGCCGCCAGGAGCATCCGCCACAGGCCGGCTGCCTCGTCACGGAAGACGAACGGATCCCGCCAGTCCCCGGATTCGAGCCCGTCCGGCGCGCCGAACGTAAGCTCGGGGTGCTTGACCCAGGTGCCCATGCCATCCGTGCTGGTGGCGTGCATGACCAGCTGCAGCGGCAGTCCGTCCGTACCGAGATTGCCTGGATTCTGCCCCGTATAGAACAGGTGATGGATGCCTGACTCGTCAGCAACGATGCTTCCGGTGTAGCAGTTGAAGTCCAAGTCCTCCATGGTTCCGTGGGGGAGGGCAACGCCATGGTCCTGGAACTGGGTGAGGTCCTTGGTGGTTACCAGGTTCCAGGCCGTGCCGGGCTTCGGGTCGGTGCGGACCTCATGAAGGTAGAAGAGCCAAAACTCCCCGTCCTTTTGGAAGGGGATGAGGTCGCCAACTCATGCATCGGCGGGCTGAAAGAAGACTGGGTAGCTCATCGGCGTTGATGTCCATTTCTGCTAAAGCGTTTGATCACCCTGAAGCTAGCGCGAAAAGCGAGGCCGATCAAGCGTTTTAGCAAAATTATTTCCGAAGCCTGTTTTGCGACGTTCTGTGGCGGGGACCGCTTTTGCTGAAACGCTTGACCGTGCGGTTGCTGCTGGGTATGTTCTTCTGCTAAAGCGCTTAAGCATCCCGGTGATCCCATCAGCGAACCAGCGACGGTTCCGTCACCCCGAGCGCCCGGCGGAGCAGCCGCCCCTGAGAGGAAGTCAACGATGACACATGCCTTTTCCCGCCGCCACGTCCTGCAAGGTACCGGCGCAGGAGCACTCGCCCTGTTCGCATCCGGTGTCGGCGCCGCATTGGCCTCACCGGCCCGGGCGGCGCAGGGCTCGCAGCGGGCCGTTTACCACATGACGCCGCCGTCCGGCTGGCTGTGCGACCCGCAACGCCCGGTATTCCTTGACGGCAAGTACCACCTCTATTACCTGCACTCCACGCAGAACAACGGCCAGGGCGGCTGGGACCATGCCACCACACCAGATGGCGTCGCATTCACCCACCACGGAGATGCGCTGCCGCTGCAACCAGACTTCCCCGTGTGGTCCGGATCCGCAGTGGTGGACACGGCCAACACGGCGGGCTTCGGCGCGGGGGCCGTCGTGGTCCTTGCCACCCAGCCCACCGGCGGCATCCGCAAGTACCAGGAGCAGTACCTGTACTGGTCAACAGACGGCGGCTACACGTTCACTGCGCTGCCTGACCCGGTCATCGTGAACACGGACGGCAGGGCCGCGGTCACGCAGGCGGAAATCGACAACGCCGAATGGTTCCGGGACCCCAAGGTCCACTGGGACGCGGCGCGCAGTGAGTGGGTCTGCGTGATCGGCCGGGCACGGTATGCGGCCTTCTATACGTCCCCGAACCTTCTGGACTGGCAGCTGAAGCGCAACTTCGATTACCCCAACCCCGCGCTGGGCGGAATCGAGTGCCCAGACCTGTTCGAGATGACGGCCGACGACGGCACCAGCCATTGGGTGCTCGGCGCCAGCATGGACGCCTACAGCATCGGGCTGCCCATGACCTACGCCTACTGGACAGGCACGTGGGACGGGGAGCAGTTCCTGGCCGACGACGTCACCAATCCGCAATGGCTGGACTGGGGCTGGGACTGGTACGGCGCGGTGACGTGGCCGGCTGCAGAAGCTCCCGCGACACGGCGGTACGCGATCGGCTGGATGAACAACTGGAAGTACGCCGCCCGCGACGTTCCCACCGACGCCTCCGACGGGTACAACGGACAGAACTCGATCGTGCGGGAGCTGCGCCTGGAACGCCAGGGAGGCGGTTGGTACAGCCTGCTCAGTAGCCCGGTTCCAGCGCTCTCGAACCACGCCAGCTCAACCACCGCACTCCCGGACCGGGCCGTGAACGGCAGCTACGTCCTGCCGTGGAGCGGCCGGGCCTACGAGCTGGCACTCGACATCACCTGGGACACCGCCACGAACATCGGGGTCTCTGTGGGCCGCTCAACTGACGGTGTCCGCCACACGAACATCGGCAAGTACGGCAGCGAGCTGTACGTGGACCGTGCGCCCTCGGACCTTGCCGGCTACTCGCTGGTCCCATATACCCGGGCCGCGGCGCCCGTCGACGCCGGAGCACGGTCAGTGCACCTGCGCATCCTTGTGGACACCCAGAGCGTGGAAGTCTTCGTCAACGCAGGCCACACGGTGATCTCGCAGCAGGTGCACTTTGCGGACGGAGACGCCGGGATCTCCTTCTACGCGGACGGCGGGCCTGCAACCTTCTCCGGCATCACCATCCGCTCGTTCCAGTAGCCTGCCACGGAGAACGGCGGCGACCCCGCGAAGGTGGGGGCCGCCGTCGTTCTTGCCGACAGCAAAAGGCCTGCGCTGATATTGCCTGTGGGTGATTTCACGCCACGCTTGCTCCTTGAGAGTATTAGCCATGGCTTCGAACAATGAGCGCGAACCCGACGTCGATGCTGAAGCGGGCCACGGCGGCGTCCAGTCAGTGGACCGTGCCCTCGCGGTCCTTGAGATCCTGGCGCGGGATGGCCACGCCGGCGTGAGCGACATCGCCGAGGAAATGGGCATCCACAAGTCCACGGTTTCGCGGCTGCTGGGCTCACTGGTGGGCCGGGAAATGGTGCACCAGAACAGTGAACGCGGAAAGTACCAGCTGGGATTCGGCATCCTGCGCCTGGCCAGCTCCATCCCCGGCAGGTTGAGCCTGGTCCGGGAGGCCCGCCCGGTCCTGGAGGCCCTGGCGGACCAGTTCAAGGAGACCGTGAACCTTGCCGTGCTGCGCTCCAACTACGCGGTGAACGTTGACCAGGCGATGGGGCCCTCAACGCTGGCCACGTATGACTGGGTGGGCAGCCTGACCCCGCTGCACGCCACCTCCAGCGGCAAAGTCCTGCTGGCCGCGCTGTCCGCCGATGACCGGGAGCGGATCCTGAAGGAGACACGTCTGCCGGCACGGACCCCGCGCACCATCACCAACCGCAAAGAGCTTGAAACCGAGCTGATTGCCGTGGCCCGGGACGGCTACGCCGTCACCCGGGAGGAGTTCGAAATCGGGATCAATTCCATGTCCGTGCCGGTGTACAACCACCTGGGAACAGTCATCGGCGCCATCAGCATCTCCGGTCCGGCCTTCCGCTTTGACCCTGCGAAAGAGCCGGGGCTGGCCGGGGGCCTCAAGGAGGCGGGCCTCCAGGTGAGCGCCAAGATGGGCTATACCCCGCGCTGATGCGCCGGCGTCCCTGGAGAGGATAAGGGAGCCGCCAGGGCGCCCCACGCCGGCAGCGCTTAGAGATCCTCTTCGAGCCGGGCGGTGAGGATCCGGTTGGCGTTGGCCTGCAGGATGCCGAGCGATTCCTGGATCAGGGGCGAGGCGATGCTGCCCCGGCGCACCGCGGCCACAATGCGGCGCGTGGGTTTGGCCGTGCCGGTGATGCGCAGCCGGACCACGTTTTCGGCACCATGCAGGGGCGCCAGCCGGGGGAGCAGGCCGACGCCCAGCCCCGCACCTACGAATGCGATGTGGGTTTCCCACTCGATGGCTTCATGGGCAATCCGCGGTGTCACCCCCACTGCCGTGAACGCCGCGGTGAAGAGGGAATGGTAGGTGGAACCCGCGGCCTCCGTGATCCAGGGTTCCGAAGCCAGCTCTTCGAGCGTTGCTGTCTCCCGCGATGCCAGCGGATGGTCACGGGGAATGATGACGTCCAATGGGTCGTCGAGCAGGACTCTCTGTTCGAAGCGCGGATCGTCCTCACCGTAACTTTCGGACTGCATGGCGACAATGACTGCAAGGTCGATTCGTTCCGCAACCAACAAGTCGAAGCAGCGGGCCGGATCAGCCTCAAGAACCTGCACTTCGAGCAGGGGGCGTGTGGTGCGCAGGGCAGCGGCCAGCGGCGCGAGCAAGTGGGCGGCTGCGGAGGAGAATCCGCCGAGGCCAAAGTGGGGCTGCACCTGGTCGCCGGCCTCCATGGCTGAGGCACGCAGGCTCTCCCACTGGGCAATGAGCGGATCCGAACCCGCCACCAGGAAGCGTCCCGTGGCGGTAAGCCGCACGCCCCGGCCGTCCTTCGCCAGCAGCTGCATTCCAAGCACGCGCTGGAGCTCCCGCAATTGCGCGGAGACGGCAGAGGGGGAATAGCCCGTGAGCTCCGCGGTCGCGCCTATGGTGCCGCACCGGGCGAACACGCGGAGGGTGATGAGCCTTGGGTCGATCATGCACTTATTCTGCATGGTTATCTTCAAAATCTTGCGCTTTTGTTGCAGTTCGTGTGTCCCTAATCTCATCACTACAAGGTCTTCGACCACGCCGCTGGCACCCGCGACCCCGTGGTTGACACGCAACACCCGCTACCCATGCCTCCCGGGAGAAAACCCATGACTGCTTCAGTGAACGTGCCCCTCAATTCACGCGGAAAACTCGCTGCATCATTGCCTGCCGAGCAGCTGGCAGAAATTGCCGCGTTGTTTGAGTTCCGGCGCACCGGTTACTCCCTCGATGCCCCCTTCTACACCAACCGCTCGATCTTCAACATCGACATGGAGGCGATTTTCGGCCGGCACTGGATCTTTGCCGCCAGTACCGCGGAGCTGCCGGAGCCTGGCGACTACGTCACTGTCGACTACGGGCCCTACTCCCTGATTGTGCTGCGCAATGACGACGGCGGCGTGAACGTCCTGCATAACGTATGCCGCCACCGTGGCGCCCGCGTGCTCACCGAAGCTGCCGGGTCAACGGGAAACCTGGTCTGCGGCTACCACTCCTGGACCTACTCCCCGGAGGGCAACCTGATCCATGCCTCCGCGCCGGGGGAAACGAAGTTCGACAAGAGCTGCTTCGGCCTCAAGCGCGCCCACGGCCGTGAGGTCGCCGGACTGATTTTCGTCTGCATTGCGGATGAACCGCCGGCGGACTTCGACGAAACCGCAAAGATCTTTGAGCCCTACCTGGCGCCCCACGATCTCTCGAAGACAAAGATCGCCTACCAGCAGAACATCATCGAAGAGGGCAACTGGAAGCTCGTCATGGAGAACAACCGTGAGTGCTACCACTGCGACGGCCATCCTGAGCTCGCCTGCTCCCTCTTTCCCACCTGGGGCCTGACGGAGGGCCTGGTCCCGACCCATCTTGAGGAAGTGTGGGACCGAAACAAGGCGGCCCAGGCCTCCCTCGAGGAGCGTTGCCGCCGCTACGGCCTTCCCTACGAAGTGGTCGAGCAGCTTGACACGCGCATCGCGGGAATCAGGATCTCACGGGAATCGCTCGATGGAGAGGGTGAATCATTCTCCGCCGACGGGCGCAGGCTTTCCAAGAAGCTGCTCGGCGACTTGCGCGACTTCCGCCTGGGCCGCTGCTCGATGCACCTGCAGCCCAACAGCTGGTTCCATTTCCTCGGCGACCACGTCATCACGTTCGGTGTCTTCCCCATCAACGAACACCAGAGCCTGGTACGCACCACGTGGCTGGTGGCTGACGATGCCGTGGAAGGCGTCGACTACGACCTGGAAAAGCTCACCTACACCTGGAAGCAGACAAACCTGCAGGACAAAGCGTTCGTGGAACTCTGCCAGCAGGGTGCCAACAGCCCTGCCTACGAGCCCGGTCCCTACATGAAGAGCGAATACCAGGTCGAGGCCTTCATCAACTGGTACGTGCAGCGCGTCCAGGAGCACTTGGCATGACCGAACTCCTCACTGAAACGGCAATCCAGGAACCACAGCGTATCCGCGGTCTTGAGATGCCGTGGAACAGGGTGATGGGAAGCACCGAGACGCCCGCCCGGGCAGCCCGTGCTTTGGGCCCATGGCATCCGCAGGAGTTCACGGCCGAATGCGTCGAGATCGTTCCCGAGGCCGGCGCCATGATGACCTTCGTGTTCCGCCGCTGCGACGGTGCGCCCCTGGCGTTCCGCGCGGGCCAGTACGTGAATGTCGCGTTTCCCGTGAATGGCGAGGACCAGGAACCGGTGGACCGCAGCTACTCGCTGTCCAGTTCGCCCACCCAGCCGTGGACCTTCAGCATCACAGTCAAGTGCGACCCCACGGGACTGGTCTCGCCATGGGTGCACGAGAACGTCAAACCCGGCACCGTTCTTGAGATGCTGGGACCGGTTGGAGCATTCCACCTGCCCGATGCGGACCGGCGGGCACGATATCTCTTGCTTGCCGCCGGCGCAGGCATCACTCCCATCATGTCCATGGTGCGCACCATCCACTCCCTGCCCGGACACGCCGACGTTGTGGTGCTCTACCACGGCTCGGATGCTGGAGGCTTTGCCTTCCACCGGGAACTGGCCTATATCGCCTCCGTGGACCCGCGCGTCAAGGTCTACTACTCCTTGGGCGACCGCAGCGTACCGGAGGGGTGGGAAGGACTCAGCGGAAGGCTGACGGCGGCCATGCTCGAGGAGGTGGCCCCAGACGCCAACGGCCGCCAGGTGTACGCCTGTGGTCCTGAGGGTTACCTGAACACCGCCACCGAGCTCCTCAAAAAGGTCGGTGTCGACGACACCTCCATCTACATGGAGTTCTTCTCCGGAGACCGCCAGACGCTCCTTGAATACCAGGCGGAGGTGGCATTTGCAGCCGACGTCGCGGAGGAGATCGCCGAGGAGATCGCCGAATCCGCCGAGGACTACTTTGAAAGCCAGCCCGCCGCGTTCGGGCTCTACGAGCCCGGCTACGACGCCGACGGGACACTGCAGGCCTCGGGGCTGCCGCTGGAAGTCAGCAACCCGGACGTAGCCGGCACCGACCCCTCCGCCGACACTCCGGGCGGGGAGCCGGACGCCGGTTCCCCTGACGCCTCGAGCTTCGACACCGTGGGAACAGGCAGCCTCACCATGTCCTTCATGCGTACCCGCATCAATGTGCGGGTCGACCCCACCGAGCACATCCTCGAGGCGGCCCAGCGTGCGGGTGTCCGGATTGGCGCGAACTGCAAGGAAGGCATGTGCGGCTCCTGCAAGGTCGTCAAACTTTCAGGGGAGATCGAGATGAACCACCAGGGCGGCATCCGGGCACGGGAAATCTCTGCCGGCAAGTTCCTGCCCTGCTGCTCCGTTGCGCAGACGGACTTGGTGATCGATGCCTGACCCCTGTTCCGGCCCATCGCCAAGGGACAGCCGAAATCCCCGACATAGGGCTTAAGAATTCGGAAAAACCTTGACATGCGAGTGTGGCCCAAGCCACGCTGTTGCTTATTGCGAGACGTGTTGATCTTTGCGGAACAAATGCCGCGCGAAGCCAAACCCACTCTGAGGACGAAACTTCAACATTCCGACCGGCACGGGGACGCCGGATTACAACGCCGATGTATCCGAATTAAGGACTTAGACATGGCACTAAATACCGGTACCGCCATCCAGGATGGCACCAACGATCCCGCTGTCGACGATGACAGCAAGGTAGTAGAGCCCGAAGTGCTGCACGAAAACGATGGGCAGCTGCTTCAGGAGCTGCGTGAGAGTGAGACGGATCTTTCCGCCGGACGACGACCCCGTCGCTCGCTCGAGGGGCTTGACAAGGTTACGTTCGGTGTAACGGGTGCACTTGCGCTGGCCTTCGTTGTTTGGGGTTTCGCAGATTCCGCATCCCTGGGCACGGCCTCCACCGCCGCACTCGGATGGGTCATCGAGAACACTGGCTGGATCTTTGTCAGCCTGGCATCCCTTTTCGTTATCTTCGTCCTGTGGCTGGCCTTGGGGCGCTTCGGCACTATTCCGCTTGGCAGGGATGGTGAGAAACCCGAGTTTCGGACCATGTCCTGGATCGCGATGATGTTCAGCGCAGGCATGGGTATTGGCCTTGTCTTCTACGGCGTTGCTGAGCCGCTTTACCACTACGTCGCTCCGCCGCCCGGAACAGTACAGGGGGTTAGCCCCGAAGCCATACAAACTGCCATGGCAACCTCGATCTTCCACTGGAGCATCCATCCCTGGGCGATGTTCGCGGTGGTTGGCATCGCGATGGCATACAGCACTTTCCGGCTTGGCCGGCGCCAGCTCATCTCCTCGGCATTCACTTCTCTCTTCGGGAAGCGGGCAGAAGGGCCGGCGGGCAAGGTCATCAATATGCTGGCTATCTTCGCCACCCTTTTCGGAACGGCTGCTTCCCTGGGCCTCGGAGCCCTGCAGATCGCCAGCGGCCTGCAGTTCAACGGCTGGGTTGGTGAGATCGGATCCCCTGTACTGGTCCTGATCATCACCGCGCTGACCGTCCTCTTCGTGATCTCGGCAGCCTCAGGCGTCGCCCGGGGTATCCAGTGGCTTTCCAACATCAACATGGTGCTTGCCCTGGCCCTGGCGGCAATCGTCTTCCTTGTCGGTCCCACTCTGTTCATCCTTAACCTGATTCCCTCAGCCGTCGGCGATTTTGTGCGGGATTTGCCGACCATGGCTTCCCGTACGGAGGCCGTGGGGGACGAGGCGCTCCGTGAATGGATGTCCGGCTGGACCATCTTCTACTGGGCCTGGTGGGTGTCGTGGGCACCCTTTGTCGGTATCTTCATCGCACGCATCAGTCGCGGGCGTACCATCCGCCAGTTCGTCACCGGCGTCCTCCTGGTGCCCAGCGTCGTCAGCGTCATCTGGTTCTCCATTTTCGGCGGCACCGCTTTTGACATCCAGCAACGTGCTGATGCGACGCCGGACAGCACCGACGGCCTGGTTGACATCGTTGATGGTGCACCGAGCATTTCGTTCCAAGGCGCGTTGTTTGACTTGATCCGGAACCTGGAAGTTCCGGCGGCGGTCGGCATCGGCATCGCGCTGCTGGCCATGGTCCTCATCGGCATTTTCTTCGTCACCAGTGCCGACTCGGCCTCCATCGTCATGGGGTCACTCAGCTCCAACGGACAGTTGGAACCGTCAAAGCGGGTGCTTGTTTTCTGGGGGGTCCTGACCGGAGCCATTGCCGCTGTCATGCTGCTGGCAGGCGGGGACGACCCAAGTGCGGCGCTCAACGGGTTGAAAAACATCACCATCGTCTCCGCACTTCCCTTCGCCATAGTCATGTTCCTGCTGTGTTTCGCGTTGGTTCGGGATCTCCGGCGTGACCCCATTTCCCTACGGCACCGTCTGGCGGAGTCTGTCGTTGACCGCGCTATCCGTGCCGGCGTCGATGAGCACGGCGGTGTCCAGTTCGATCTTGTGACAAAGCATGAGTGTGACGACCACTGCGCGGACACCACGCGCTGCCCTGGAGACTCCACAGGCCAAACGCCCGTTGTTTCCACCAAATCCAAGCCCGACACCAGCACCCAGGAGTAAACCTTGACCATTGTTCTTGAAAGCCGCTCACCTGGCAGTGCGACTGCCGCGGCGGGTGCCGCAACCGCCGCAACCCGTAAGGCCGAATTCGTCCTGACCCTGTCCTGCCCGGACAAGCCAGGCATCGTCAGGGCCGTTACGACGTTCCTGGCTGACCGAGGCTTCGACATCGTGGAGCACAAGCAGTTCGATGACCACGTCAGCGGCAATCTCTACCTCCGTACCGCCTTCACGGCAGGAGCGCCGGCAGACACTGACGTCCCGGACACTGTCGAAGTTCTCACGGAAGCGTTCCAGCCAATCGGCGAGGACTTCGGAATGAACTTCACCATCCACGACGGCAGGCCGCAGCGCCTGCTGGTGATGGTCTCGAAGTTCGGGCACTGCCTCAACGACCTCATCTTCCGGTGGCAGGCCGGCAGCCTTGGCGCCGAAATCGCCGTCGTGGTTTCCAATCATGAAACCCTCCGCCCCATGGCTGAGGCTGCAGGGCTGCCCTTCATCCACGTTCCGGTCACCGCCGAAACCAAGCCCCAAGCCGAAGCCCGGCTGCTGGAGCTGGTGGCGGAGTACGACGCGGACCTCGTTGTCCTGGCCCGCTACATGCAGGTGCTGTCCAACGAGCTCTGCGGAAACCTGCGCGGCCGTGCCATCAACATCCACCACTCGTTCCTGCCCGGCTTCAAGGGTGCCAAGCCGTACCACCAGGCCTACGACCGCGGCGTGAAGCTAGTCGGCGCCACTGCCCACTATGTGACGGCGGACCTGGACGAGGGTCCCATCATCGAGCAGGAGGTCTTCCGCGTGGACCACAGCCTGGATGCGGACGCCCTGGTAACCGTGGGCCGGGACGCGGAAACACAGGCGCTGGCCCGGGCCGTGAAATGGCACTGCCAGCACCGGGTCCTGCTCAACAACACCCGCACCGTCGTCTTCCGCTAACGCGAACACCAAGCCAACAGGAGAAACAACACCCATGAGCTCATCACCACGCGTTGTCATCATCGGCGCCGGCATTGTCGGAACCAACCTTGCCGACGAACTCGCCACCCGGGGCTGGACCAACATCACGGTGGTGGAACAGGGCCCGCTGGAACTTGCCGGCGGCTCCACCTCGCATGCGCCCGGCCTGGTGTTCCAGAACAACCCGTCACGGACCATGACCGAATTCGCCACCTACACGGTGAACAAGCTGCTCGCCCTGAGTAAGGACGGCGAGTCCTGCTTCAACCAGGTGGGTGGCCTTGAGCTGGCAACCACCCCCGAGCGCCTGGCCGACCTCAAGCGCAAAATGGGCGTGATGACCTCCTGGGGCGTCGAAAGCCGGATCGTCGATGCCGACGAATGCGAAAAGATCTACCCCCTCCTGAACACCGGCAAGCTCACCGGCGGCCGCGAGGTCTTGGGCGGCCTGCTCATCCCCACCGACGGCCTGGCCCTGGCCGCCCGTGCGGTACAGCTGCTGATGGAGCGCTCCAGCGAGGCGGGCGTAACGTACCAGGGCAACACCACGGTGACCGGCATCGCCCAGGAGGGCGGCAAGGTGACCGGCGTGGAAACTGACAACGGGCTGATCCCGGCGGACATCGTGGTGTCCTGCGCAGGTTTCTGGGGCCGTGAACTCGGCAAGATGGTCGGCCTGGAAGTCCCGCTGCTGCCGCTGGCCCACCAGTACGCCATCAGCACCCCGCTGCCCGAACTCGCGGGCGTCAACGAGCTCCCCAAGGGCGCCAGCAAGCCCATCCTGCGCTACCAGGACAAGGACCTGTACTACCGCGAATGGGGCGACCGCATCGGCATCGGCAGCTACGCCCACCGCCCCATGCCGGTGGACATGTCCGCCCTGCCGAAGGTCTCCGCAGAGGAAATGTCGGACCACCGCATGCCCTCCCGCCTGGAGTTCACCCTGGAAGATTTCCTGCCCGCGTGGGAGGACAGCCAGGACCTGCTGCCTGCGCTGCGCAGCTCTGAGATCCAGGACGGCTTCAACGGCATCTTCTCCTTTACCCCGGACGGCGGCCCGCTCATGGGTGAGGCCCCGGACCTCCAAGGCCTTTTCGTGGCTGAGGCTGTGTGGGTGACGCACTCGGCCGGCGTGGCCAAGGCCATGGCTGAGCTGCTGGTGGAAGGCCGGTCACGCACCGACCTGCACGGCTGCGAGCTCACCCGCTTCGAAAAGGTGCAGACCTCCGACGCCTACGTCAGCGAAACGTCCCAGCAGAACTTCGTGGAAATCTACGACGTGATGCACCCGCTGCAGCCCAGGGAATCCCCGCGGGACCTGCGCGTGAGCCCGTTCAACGTCCGGCAGAGGGAGCTCGGGGCCTTCTTCCTGGAGTCCGCCGGCTGGGAGCGCCCGCACTGGTTCGAGGCCAACCGCGGCCTGCTCGAGGAACTGCCCGCCGAATGGCAGGCGCCCGAGCGGGACGAGTGGGCAGGAATGTTCTCGTCCCCCATCTCCGCCGCCGAAGCGTGGAAGACGCGTACCGCCGTCGGACTTTATGACATGACTCCGCTGAAGCGGCTCTCCGTCGTGGGTCCCGGCGCGCAGGCGCTGCTGCACCGGCTCAGCACGGGCAACATTGCCAAGAAGCCGGGTGCCGTGACGTACTGCCTGCTGCTGGAGCACGACGGCGGCATCCGCAGTGACGTGACCGTCGCACGGCTGGCGGAGGAGGACTTCCAGCTGGGCGTCAACAGCAACGTGGACTTCGACTACCTCCGGGTGGAGGCCCGGAAGCAGTCGGCCGCGGATCCGGCCCAGTGGGTGCATGTTTCCGACATCACCGGCAGCACCTGCTGCATCGGCTTGTGGGGCCCGCTGGCGCGTGAAGTGATCGGCAAGGTCAGCTCCGACGACCTGACCAACGACGGGCTTAAGTACTTCCGCACCAAGGAAATCTCCGTTGGGGGCATCCCGGTCACCGCCATGCGGCTCTCCTACGTGGGCGAGCTCGGCTGGGAGCTGTACACCACCGCCGAATACGGGCTGAAGCTGTGGGACCTGCTGTTCGAGGCGGGCCGGGAACACGGCATCATCGCCGCTGGCCGCGGCGCGTTCAACAGCATGCGGCTCGAAAAGGGTTACCGGCTGTGGGGCACGGACATGACCTCCGAGCACCACCCGTACCAGTCCGGCCTGGGCTTCTCGGTGGCCAAGGACAAGACGGGGTTCGTGGGTGCTGAAGCGCTTGCTGAGCGCAAGGAACAGCCCGCCACCCGCACGCTGCGCTGCCTGACGGTCGACGACGGAACGTCCATCGTGCTGGGCAAGGAACCTGTGTACGTGGACGGTTCCGCGTCCGGTTACGTCACGAGCGCCGCTTACGGCTACTCCGTGCGGAAGCCGATCGCCTACGCGTGGCTGCCGGTTTCCGTGTCTATCGGTGATTCCGTGGAGATCGAGTACTTCGGGAAACGGATCGCCGCCACGGTCTCGGCCGAGCCGCTTTTTGATCCGGGCATGGAGCGCCTCCGCGGCTAGCGCTTCCTACTCCCGCGAGATGGCATTTGACGGCAGTCCCGGCGCGGGACATTGCCATTAAGTGCCATCTCGCGGGTAGATCTGGCGGCTGCGGTCCTGGGTGCCTGGCGGCATAACCTTGCCTCGCCGCGCTCCTGGTGCTTGGCTGGAGGGATGGCTGATGAAGAAGTTTCCAAGAACGTTCCTTCAGACGAGCACCTGCGGCAGGACGTCGCACCGAACGCCGGGGGAGAGCCCCAAGAGGCGCCGGACAGCGGCTTTACGCCCGGACAAACCAACGCCGGGCAGCAGGTGGGAGGGCTCGCCTCCGCCAGCGGCTACGGTAAGGACTTGGATCCCGAGGCCGAGCACGACGGCAACAACCCCGTCTAGGCACGCCCTGCCGTCTTGGGCTGCCGACGAGATGGCAGTTAACGGCAGTTCGAGCCTCCGGGATTGCCGTTAACTGCCATCTCGCGTTTTGTTATCGGGCCGCGACAGGCTCCAGTTCTTCGGACGACTCCTGGCCAGTGGTTTCCGCGAGGTGCGGCACGAACCGGACGAACATGGCCTTGAAGCCGGGGGTGTTGGATACCCGGGCCACGTTTTCCTTGTGGACCAGGGCGTTGGCTTCGGGGAAGTACGCGGCCGCGCAGCCCTTGGCCGTGGGGTAGGCCACCAGGCGGAACTTGTCCGCCTGCCGGTCGTGGCCGCGGAAGGTGCTGACCACGTCCACCAGGTCCCGGTCCTTGAAACCCAGTTCCACCAGGTCCTCCGGGTGGATCAAGATGACCCGGCGGCCGCCGGAGATGCCGCGGTACCGGTCATCGAGGCCGTAAAAGGTGGTGTTGTACTGGTCGTGGCTGCGGATGGTCTGGAGCACCAGGTGCCCGGCCGGCGGGGTGAGGTATTCCAGCGGGCTGACCGTGAAGCGGCCCCGGCCGATGTCGGTCTTGAAGGACCGGGTGTCGCGCGGCGGGTTGGGCAGCACGAACCCGTTCTTGGTCCGGACCCTGGCGTTGAAGTCCTCGAAGCCGGGCAGCACGCGGGAGATGTGGTCCCGGATCACGTCGTAGTCCTCGGCCATGGACTTCCAGCCCACCGGGTGATCAGGGCCGAACGTCGCCTCAGCCATCCGCGCCACGATCACCGGTTCGGCGAGCAGGTGCTCGGAGACCGGGGTCAGCCTGCCCTGGGTGGAGTGCACCACGGACATCGAATCCTCAACCGAGAGGAACTGGGCGCCCTTGGGGTGCTTGTCGTCCTTGTCCGTCCGGCCCAGGGTGGGCAGGATCAGTGAAGTGCGGCCGTGCACGATGTGGGAGCGGTTGGGTTTGGTGGAGATGTGCACCGTCAGCCCGATCCGCTGCATCCCGGCTTCCAGGGTCTCGGTGTCGGAACAGGCCAGGGAGAAGTTCCCGCCCATAGAGACGAACACGTCCACCTCGTCGCGTTCGAACGCTTCCATGGCCTCCACTGCGTCGTACCCGTGGTGGCGAGGCGAGGTGATCCCGAACTCGGTGTCGAGCGCGGTGAGGAGCCATTCCTTGGGCTTTTCCCAGATGCCCATGGTCCGGTCGCCCTGGACGTTGGAGTGCCCGCGGACCGGACAGGCCCCGGCGCCCGGCTTGCCGAAGTTGCCCTGCAGGAGCAGGACGTTGACCATTTCCTTGATGGTGTCCACTGAGTGGGGCTGCTGCGTCACGCCCAGAGCCCAGCAGAAGATGGTGGCCTTGGAGGCCGCCAGCATGGAGGCAACTTTTTCGATCTGTTCCCGGGCCAGCCCCGTGGCCTTTTCGGTTTCGGCCCAGTCCAGCTCCCCGCGGGCATCGCGGTAGGCGGCGAACCCGTCCGTCTGCGCCTGGATGAAGGAATGGTCGACGACGGTTCCCGGGTTCCGCTCTTCCTCCGCCAGGAGCAGGTGGCCCAGGGCCTGGAACAGCGCCAGGTCACCGCCCACCTTGATCTGCAGGTATTCGTCGGCGAGCGGCGTTCCGCCGCCCACCACGCCGGAGACGGTCTGGGGATCCTTGAAATTGAACAGGCCTGCCTCGGGCAGCGGGTTGACCGCCACCACCTTGCCGCCCTTGTCCTTGCACTCCTTCAGCGCGGACAGCATCCGCGGATGGTTGGTCCCCGGGTTCTGTCCCACCACGAAGATCAGCTCGGAATCGTGGATGTCATCCAGGGACACCGTGCCCTTGCCGATGCCTATCGTCGGGTTCAGGGCAGAACCGGAGGACTCGTGGCACATGTTGGAGCAGTCCGGCAGGTTGTTGGTACCCAGCGCCCGCGCGAACAGCTGGTACATAAACGCTGTCTCGTTCGCGGTGCGCCCGGAGGTGTAGAAGACGCAGCGGTCGGCCGTGGTGGCGCGCACATGCTCACCTATCAGCTCAAACGCCTCCGCCCACGAGATGGGGGAGTAGTGCGTCTCACCTGCCCGAATCACTACGGGTTCACTCAGCCGGCCCTGGTTGCCCAGCCAGTATTCGGTCTTCGTGGAGAGCTCGGCGATGGAGTGCTTCGCCCAGAACTCGGCGCCGACGGTCCGGAGGGTGTTCTCCTCGGCCACGGCCTTGGCGCCGTTCTCGCAGAACTCAGCGGTCTTGCGCTTCTTGTCCGATTCCGGCCACGCGCAGCCGGGGCAGTCGAAACCGCCCCGCTGGTTCAGCCGCAGCAGCGAGTGCGCCGTGCGGGCCACGCCAGCCTGCGCCACGGCACGTTCCAGTGCGACCATCACGGCCTTCACGCCCGCTGCCTCGGCCTTCGGCTTATGGACTTCCAGGTTGTCCTCGTCAATATCCGCAACGGGGGCGGGCTGCTTACCGAACTTCATTGTTCCAACTTCCTTACCGGCACAGATCCTGCTGGTGCCTGCTTTTACTGCCCTGCGAATGTACTGCTGCCCGCTGCGGCGCTACGGAGGCGCGCCAGGCATTCCCGGCGCGCCCCGCGCGGGTGGCTTGTGCCGCCGGTTACTGCGAAACCTTTGCCAGCGTTTCCTTTTCCGCCCCGATGGTGGTGTTGTCGCCGTGGCCGGTGCGGACCACGGTTTCGGGAGGGAGGGTGAGCAGGCGTTCCCGGATCGAGGCCAGGATGGTGGGGTAGTCGCTGTAGGACCGTCCGGTGGCGCCCGGGCCGCCGTTGAACAGTGTGTCCCCGGTGAAGACCGTTGCTTCGCTTTCCAGGTAGAAGCAGGTGGAGCCGGGGGAGTGGCCGGGTGTATGGATGGCCCGCAGGACAGCCCCGCCCACCTCGAACACGTCCCCGTCGTTCAGTTCCCGGTCCGGCTTCGTGTCCGGGTAGACCTGTTCCCAGAGGACCAGGTCCTCGGGGTTCAGGTAGATCGGGGCGCCTACGGCCTCGGCAACCTCACGCGCAGCGCCGATGTGGTCGTTGTGCGCGTGGGTCTGAAGGATGGCAAGGACCTTCCGGCTCCGGACCTGGTTGATGATCGCGGCGGCGTCGTGCGGGGAGTCGATAATCACGCACTCCTCGTCATTGCCTACGATCCAGACGTTGTTGTCCACGTCCCAGGTGCCGCCGTCGAGCGAAAAAGTGCCCGAGGTGACCAGGTTCTCGATGGTGACCACTAGAGCTCCACCACCGAACGAAGCACCTTGCCCTCGTGCATCTTGTCGAAGGCTTCCTCCACCTGGTCGATGGTAATGCGCTCCGAGACGAAGGCATCCAGGTCCAGGTTGCCCTGCTTGTAGTGCGCCACGAGCATGGGGAAGTCTCGGGAGGGCAGGCAGTCCCCGTACCAGGAAGACTTGAGGGAGCCGCCGCGGCCGAAGACGTCCAGCAGCGGCACTTCCAGCTTCATGTCCGGCGTCGGGACGCCCACCAGGACCACGCGGCCGGCGAGGTCGCGGGCGTAGAACGCTTGCTTGTAGGTTTCGGGACGGCCGACGGCGTCAATCACCACGTCCGCTCCGTTGCCGTTGGTGAGGGCCCGGATGGCCTCGATGGGGTCCTCTTTGCTGGAGTCGATGCCGTGGGTGGCGCCGAGCGACTTGGCCATCTCCACCTTGTTCGCATCGATGTCCACCGCGATGATCGTCGTTGCACCTGCCAGCTTGGCGCCGGCGATCGCGGCGATGCCCACACCGCCGCAGCCAATCACCGCGACGGACTCTCCGCGCTTGACCTCGCCGGTGTTGATGGCAGCGCCGATGCCGGCCATTACGCCGCAGCCCAGCAGCCCGACGGCGGCAGCATCAGCCTCCGGATCCACCTTGGTGCACTGACCGGCGGCAACGAGGGTTTTCTCGGCGAAGGCGCCGATGCCAAGGGCGGGAGAGAGTTCGGTGCCGTCTTCCAGGGTCATTTTCTGGGTGGCGTTGGCGGTGTTGAAGCAGTACTGCGGCTGGCCCTTGGCGCAGGCGCGGCATTCACCGCATACGGCACGCCAGTTCAGGATCACACGGTCACCGGGGGCGATGGAGGTAACGCCGTCGCCTACGGCGCTGACAACACCGGTGGCTTCATGGCCCAGCAGGAAGGGGAAGTCATCGTTGATGGCGCCCTGCTTATAGTGCAGGTCCGTGTGGCACACGCCGCACGTCAGAATGTCCACGAGGGCCTCGCCCGGGCCCGGATCCGGCACCAAGATGGTCTCCACTGACACCGGAGTGTTCTTTTCCTTGGCGATAACTGCCTTGACTTTATGAACCATGATTCCTGTGTTCCTTTCATGGGCCGGACAAAGGTCCCGGCCCGACTACCAAGTCTAGAAGCTGTGGCCTCTCCGGGGACTACCCAAATGGGCGGGTGGCGGGCAACCAGACGGGTGGTCGGGCCACGCAATCTCCTCCAGCCCGTTGCCGCTAATTGCGTAATGCACAACACGATGCGCACAGCGCTTACTCGAAATATGTCAGTCGGCATTGGGGGTGTCAATAGACCGCCCGCGCGTAGGGGGCGTAAAGCGAGAGCACGCCAAGGGGTGATTGGAATACTGATGCAACTCTATTGCATCTGCGACAACTGCAGTGATCCGGTGCGTACGCCGCTCCGAGTGCCGCGCAGGCCTGGGTCCAGTTAGCGCACTGCACACCTCTTACGAAGAACCAGAAAAAGTATCCGCTCCACAACCATTGACCGTGGCGGCCATCACACCTTAGTCTGTTGCAACAGCGTTGCGCTGAATGCAACCCCAAACACTTTGGTGGATACATGAGTAACGAAACTTCCTCCCCATCCCGCCGCCGCTCCCCGGGCGGCACCCTGAGTGATCCGCGCCCCACCCCTGCCGACAACGCCGTCAGCAAGGAAACCAGGCGCCGGGTCATCGCTGCCAGCTTCATCGGCAACTTCGTTGAATGGTTCGACTACGCCGTCTATGGCTACCTGGCCGTCACCATCGCAACGGTCTTCTTTCCGGAATCCGATCCGCAAACCGGGCTGCTGCTGACCTTCGCCCTCTTTGCCATCTCGTTCCTGGTACGCCCGCTCGGCGGATTCATCTGGGGCCACATCGGCGACAGGGTGGGCCGGCGGACGGCACTCTCCCTGTCAATCCTCATCATGTCCGGAGCGACGTTCTGCATCGCCCTGATCCCGGGCTATGACACGATCGGCATCTGGGCGCCCGTCCTACTCCTGATCATCAGGGTGGTCCAGGGCTTCTCTGCCTCCGGCGAATACGCCGGCGCCTCGGCCTTCCTGGTGGAGTACGCCCCCGCCAACCGCCGCGGCCTCTACGCCGCCGTCGTCCCCGCCAGCACCGCCGCCGGCCTGCTCCTCGGTTCGCTCATGGCCGGCCTGCTGACAACCTTGCTCTCCTCCGACGCGATGCAGAGCTGGGGCTGGCGGCTGCCCTTCCTGCTGGCGGCCCCCATGGGCCTGATCGGCCGGTACATCCGGACCAAGCTTGAGGACACCCCCGTGTTCCGGGAACTGGCCGCCGAGGACCATGCCGTCAAGGCCCCTGTGTCCAGCCTCTTCCGCAACCACTGGCGGCAGCTGCTGCAGGCCGTCGGCGCGGTGCTGCTCAACGCCGTCGGCTTCTACGTGATCCTCAGCTACATGCCCACCTACCTGTCCTCTGAACTGGGCCTGGGCGAAACGGAATCATTCCTGGCCACCACCATCGCCCTGATCACCTACATCGGCTTCATCTTCCTGACGGGCATGCTCTCGGACCGGTACGGGCGCAAGAAGGTGCTGATCAGCGCTTCGGTTGCCTTTATTGTCCTGACCGTCCCGGCCTTCGCACTGCTCGGCACCGGCAACTTCCTGGTCATCGTCCTGGTCCAGATCCTGCTGGGCGCCATGCTCACCCTCAACGACGGCACGCTCCCCAGCTTCCTGGCGGAAATGTTCCCCACCCGGGTCCGTTACAGCGGCTTTGCGGTCAGCTTCAACCTTTCCAACGCCCTGTTCGGCGGCACCGCCCCGTTCATGGCAACGCTCCTCATCGCCGCAACCGCCAGCGACCTGGCACCTGCCTGGTACCTGGTGGCTGCCGCCGTCGTCTCCCTCATCGCCGTGTCCCTCTCCCGGGAAACCTGCAAAGAGCCCCTGCGGCACGAATAGCTTCCCTCCCTAAACCAAACCAACCGCACCTCAAGAAATGCATTAGAGAAAGGCATCGCCACGATGACCATCACCACCGAGAACGCCACCACCGTCGCCGAACTCGAGCGCACCAAGATCCTCAAGAATGGCGAGAAAGTCAGCCTCACGTTCTCCGATACCGAGTTCGAGCGCCGTCTGGCCGGCCTGCGCCGCATCATGGCGGAGAAGGACCTGGACGCCGTCGTCCTCACCAGCTACCACTCCATCAAGTACTACTCCGACTTCCTCTTCACCACCTTCGGACGCTCCTACGGCATGGTGGTCACCAAGGATGACGCCGTCACCGTCACCGCCAATATCGACGCCGGCATGCCTTGGCGCCGCAGCTACGGCGACAACATCGTGTACACGGACTGGCGCCGCGACAACTACATCTTCGCCATCCAGGAGGTCCTGCGGACCCGCGGCATCAACCCACGCCGCCTCGGCGTCGAGGACGACTCGCTGCCCCTGGACAACCGCAACAAGATCCAGGCGGCCTTCCCGTCCGCCACCCTGGTGGACGTGGCCCAGGCAGCCATGCGCCAGCGCATGATCAAGTCTGCCGAGGAAATCGAAGTCATCAAGCACGGCGCCCGCATCGGCGACCTGGGCGGCGAAGCCATCCGCAACGCCATCACCGCGGGGATCACCGAGTACGAGGTTGCGCTGATCGGCACCGAGGCCATGGTCCACGAGATCGCCCGGACCTTCCCCGACTCAGAGATCCGCGACACCTGGGTGTGGTTCCAGTCCGGCATCAACACCGACGGTGCCCACAACTGGGCCACCACCCGCAAGATCCAGGAACACGACATCCTGTCCCTGAACTGCTTCCCCATGACGTCCGGCTACTACACGGCGCTGGAGCGGACGCTGTTCTACGGTGAACCGGATGCCCGCTCACTGGAGCTGTGGAACATCAACGTGGAGGTCCACAAGCGCGGCCTGGAGCTGATCAAGCCGGGAGCCGTCTGCAAGGACATCGCCGCTGAGCTCAACGAGATCTACGTGGGTTACGGGCTCCTGGCCAACCGCACGTTCGGCTACGGCCACTCGTTCGGCGTCCTGAGCCACTACTACGGCCGCGAAGCCGGACTTGAGCTCCGCGAGGACATCGATACGGTGCTGGAGCCGGGCATGGTGGTCTCCATGGAACCGATGATCACCGTCCTGGACGGCCAGCCGGGCGCCGGCGGCTACCGCGAGCACGACATCCTGGTGGTGGGCGAGGACGGCGCGGAGAACATCACCAAGTTCCCGTTCGGCCCCGAGCACAACATCATCGGCGCGTAATCTCCTCCCCGGCGTCAACGAACACCCGGAAGCGGCGCCAACCCCCTGGCGCCGCTTCCGGCCCTCCCTTAGGGAATGATGGGTAACACCATGACTGCAACAGAACCCGAGACCACAGGCAACGGCGATAGCAAGGGCGCTTCCGTCATCGTCAACGCGATCGCGGTGCTCCGGACTTTCACGGCGGACGAGCCCCTCCTCGGCGTCACCGAGATCGCCAACCGGGTGGGGCTGCACAAGAGCACGGTCTCCAGGATCCTGGCCACCTTCGAGCAGGAGCACCTGGTGGAGCGGGACGCCGAAACGCGGCGGTTCCGGCTTGGGCTCGGACTTATAGCCGTGGCCGGGCCGCTCCTCGCCGAGCTTGAGGAGCGCCGGGTTGCCTATCCCGTACTGCGTGAGCTGTCAGAACAGACCGGCGAAACAAGCGCCCTCATGGTGTGGAGCGGTGATGAATCCATTTGCGTGGAGCAGATCGCCAGCCACCACCAGATCAAGCACACCACTCCGCTGGGAGCTCGGTACAACGACGCCCTCAGCGCCTCCGTCCAGGTCTTCCTGGCCCGCGAACCCGAACCCCGGGTCCGCTCCCTCCTCAGCAGCGGGGCCATCAGCTATCCGGGCCTGGACGAGTCCAGCCTGGACGGCTACCTGGTCCGGCTGAAAGATGACATCCGGCGCGGCTGGGCCGTCAACTACGGGGAAACCTCCATCGACGAGGTGGGCCTCGCAGCTCCCGTCTTTGACCACCGGGGCGAGGTGGTGGCCGCCGTCCTGATCCCGGCACCCCGGTTCCGGGTGTCCCAGGACAGGCTGCAGGCGCTGGGGGAGGCCTGCGCCGGGGCCGCAGCGAAGGTCACCGCCCGGCTGGGTGGGAGGGGACGCAGGCCCGCCACGTAGACTGGCAGGATGCGGTTGGTAGCAAGCGACATTGACGGAACGATCCTCGGCCACGACGGAAAAATCAGCGGCCGCACCGTCCGTGCCTTCCACGCCTGCCGGGATGCCGGCGTCGAACTCGTTTTTGTCACCGGGCGCCCGCCGCGCTGGCTGCACCCCCTGCAGGACCAGCTGGGCCATACCGGCACCGTCATCTGCTCCAACGGAGCCGTGGTCTGGGACCTTGAGGCTGACAAGCTGGTTTCCGCCCGGACGCTGACCCTCGATGCGGTCCTGGAAGTCCGCCGCGTCATCAAACGGCTGCGCCCCGCAGCGCTGTTCGCCGCCGAGACGCTCGGCGGGTTCCATCTTGAACCCGGGTTCATCGAAAACGGCTCCAGCGAACTGCTCTCTGAATTCACGCCGGCGCCGCTGGCGGAAACGCTGGTTAAAGACGACGCCGTGGTGAAGTTCCTGGCAATCGTCCGCGAAGGCACCGCCGACGACTTCCTCGCCGAGGTGGCCCCCGCCGTCGAACATCTCGCCTCCGCCACGCATTCCTCCCCCGGGGTGTCCATGCTCGAGCTCGCCTTGCCCGGGGTCAACAAGGCCGTCACCCTGGCCGAGTATGCCTCGGCCCTGGGCATCGGTGCCGAGGACGTGGTGGCGTTCGGGGACATGCCCAATGACATCGAGATGCTCCGCTGGGCCGGGCACGGCTACGCCATGGCCAGCGGGCATCCGGAAGCCATCCGCGCGGCCGGGCAGCAGGCGCCGCATTTCGACGACGACGGCGTGGCCCAGGTCCTGGAGTCGCGGCTGGCCTCGCTGGGCGTGCGGCTTTCCTGATTCCGGCGCCGGACTTCCCCGGGCGCGCCGAACGTTGCGCCGTTTTCACAGCTGGCGCTCACCTCACGTTCACCTTCGCTCCCTAGCGTTGGGGATGGAGGGCCCAACCCCTCCATCCCGGCTCAAGGGGTAACAGGCTCGAGGGGTAGCAATGGCAAGAAAAACTAAGCTTGGAACCGCTGACGTGCCGCGCCAGGCGACGCCCGCGCCGCACTGGAAGAAGCTCAGGCAGGGCGACCGCGTCCGCGTCCTCTTCGCTCCCGGATTCGAGGCCGGCGGTCTGGTTGATGCAATCACCGCTGACCACTCCGCGGTGTGGATCGATTTCGACGGCGGCCGCGGCCGGACGCTGCTGCACTGCAGCGATGGCGTGGACATCGTTCTTGAAGAAGACGCAGTCACGCACGAGGGCTGACGCTGACCCGGCCTGCTGCGGCAGGGGTACGCTCGCAGTGTGAGCCTTCCGTTCTTTGACCATGCCGCCGCGGACGGGTCCCCGATGCCCATCGCGATGGCGCATCGGGGATTTTCACGTGACGGCCTGGAAAATTCCATGGCCGCGTTCCGCGCCGCCGTCGACCTCGGCTACCGCTACCTCGAAACCGATGTCCACACGACCGCCGACGGGGTAGTGCTCCTCTTCCACGATGAAACGCTGGACCGCGTGACCGACGGCAGCGGAAAGGTGTCCGAGCTCCCCGCCCACGAGGTGGCTAATGCACGGATCGGCGGGCGCGAGCCTATCCCGCGGTGGGACGAACTGCTGGAGGAGTTGCCCGGGGTCCGGCTCAACGTGGACGTCAAGGACTGGAACTCCGTCCGCAGCATCGCGGCCGGAATCGAAAAACACCAGGTGCACCACCGGGTATTGCTGACCAGTTTCTCGGACCGCCGGCGGCGGGCGGTGCTGAAGTTGCTGAGCCAGCCGGTGGCGGCATCTGCCGGTGTGGTGTCGGTGGGCTTGTTCACGCTACTGGGCCGCCTGCTCCCCGGGCCGGTCTTCAGGTGGAGCATGCGCTGGAACCTTCGCGGAGTCCACGCCCTGCAGGTTCCGGTGCGCTATGGCCGGCTGCAGGTGGTGACGCCCGGCTTCGTCCGCCGCGCCCACGCCCTGGGCCTCGTAGTGCACGTCTGGACCATCAACGATCCGGACGAGATGCACCGGCTCCTGGAGCTCGGCGTGGACGGGCTGGTCACCGACCGTGCGGACCTGCTCCGCGGGGTGCTGCTTGAACGCGGAGAGTGGCCGCACGGCTGACGGCGCCGGCGCCAGCCGTGCTGTCTACTCCCCGGATCCCGCGCGGCTGCTAACCGCGGCCGGTGCTGGTGGACGGGTCCTGGTCGCCTTCGGACGGGTCGGCCCGCAACTCGTCAGGGTTGGACTCGGGCAGGCCGCCGGAGCCCGGGACGCCGCGCTGGGACGCAGGAGAGCCGCCCGGTGCGGGCGCGCCGCCGGCGAGGCCGCCGTCGTCGTCCTGGCCTGCACGGCTGTTTCCAGCGGCGGCCGGGCCGCCACCCTCACTACCCGGCTCCACGTCCCCGCCAAAGGGGGACTCGGAGACCGGGCCCGGAGCAGCTCCGGTCTTGAGCCCCGGGGCCTTCTGCTTCTCCGCCTCCATGGCATTGGAGCCCTCGCTGATGGAGGAGTGGACCTCCACGTCATCGTTCGGGTCGGTGGGCTCAGGAACATGCGCTGACTCTGTGGGTTTTGATGTCCCCGCCAGGTCCTCCATGGCGTTTTCTGCTGCCTTGCCGATGCTGTCGCCGATACCCATGTGACTGCTCCTTCTCACGTCGCGTGCCGGGCGCCCCAGCGGATGCCCGGAGCATTACCCTTCCAGAATTATCAGCATGCTTACAATTAGTCCAGAGCCGGGGCAAGGAACCGCGGCCGGGCAGGAAGGACGCAAGCACCATGAGCAGCTACCATCCCGAAAATGATCCAGCAAACCCGGACCAGCCGGGCAAGACCCCGCCTGCCGATGCCAGGGAAGGCGTGAGCCAGCCAGCTGCCGGCCAGCCCGGCGGCGCCGGTCAGGGCGGGAAAGACTCTGCCGGCTCGTCGAATCCGGATCCCGCCGAGGGCAACATCACTGGGCTGGAACCGGGCGGGGGAGTACCTCCGGGCGAGACGCCTCCGGCGGAAGACCAGATGAGCGGCGACCAGGGGCACAGCGAATAGCACCAGCGGCGGCTGGTCCTCCGGATGTCCGCCGGAGGGCCGCCGGCCCCGCTGACGGCGGGGTCAGTGCGATTCGTTGGCCACCGACGATTCGCCGGCCTGCCCGCTTCCCGCAAGATGGCGGTTGATCCCATCCACGTCCAGGCGGCCGTTCCAGCTGGCCCAGTCTTTGGGCCGGACAGAAGGCCTGCCCAGCAGGTAGCCCTGCCCGGCGCTGATGCCCAGCTCGGTGAGGACTTTGAGTTCCCCCACGGTCTCGACGCCTTCGGCGACGAGGGTGGTGCCGATCTGCTCCGCGAAGTCCACCAGGCAGGCGGCCAGGGCGCGCTGGATGCCGTCATTGTCCACATCGCCGATCACGTTCCGGCCCAGTTTCAGGAAGTCCGGCCGGAGGTGCACCATCCGGCTCAGGGCTCCCGCCCCTGAGTGGGTGTCGTCCACGGCGATCCTCAGGCCCCGGTCCCGCAGCGGATTGATGGCGGAAATGAACTGCGGGTATTCCTCGTCCTTGACGGTCTCCGTCATTTCGAGCACAACCCGGTCGATGGGCAGGTCGATGTGGTCGAACAATTCAGGCAGGCGGGGGTCCAGGCAGGAAGCGGGCGAAATATTGAGGGACACGAACAGGTTCCCGGGAAGCGACTTCGCCGCAGCGGCCGCAGATCCCAGCGCTGCGAATTCCAGGTTCGCGCCGAGGCCGACGGCGGCGGCCTCGGCAAACCACAGTTCCGCGGCAGCTCCGTCATCGCTGACGAACCGGGACAACGCCTCGACTCCCACCACGGTTTTTTCTTCCAGCCCATAGATTGGCTGGAAGGCGGTCATGAGCATCTGGCTTTCGAGCAGCGCGCTGATGCGTGACATGCTGCGGATCGCGTCGATTTGTTCTGCCACTTTTGGCGGGACCGCGGGGGTGATCCGCATTTCCCGGGCGCTCTCCAGCGTTTCCACGGTGTTGGCGTCGCTGCGCCGCGTTTCCAGGAGATATTCGAGCAGCGCCCGTTCCGGCACTCCCGGATTTTCGTCCAGGCTGTTGCTCAGCCGCTGCCGGACAGCCTCTCCGGACGGATCAGTATCCGCCAGCACAGCGGCAATAATTCCCCATGCTTGTGTACGAACCGACATTAGCTACGCCCCCAGTTGACGAAGTAATGACCCAGTGGCCCCGATGTTGTTCAATTTCCAAACGCCTTTTAATTCCGGTGTCCATGCTGAAACCTGATTTTCGCGGCGACGAAAACCAGACACCGCACGATGATCGTATATCGCGGGAAACAAAAGCGCAGTACTTTACCCCTGTTGGGCTGCGCTTTCAGCCCGGCCCGCCAACAATTCGGGAATTTGCTCGGGCGGGACGGGCCTGCTGAAGAAGTAGCCCTGCGCGCTGAGGCAGCCCAGGCCGCGAAGGAGCTCGGCCTGCTCCGCCGTCTCCACGCCTTCCCATACGGCCTCCAGCCCGCAGGCCCTGACCAGTTGCAGGACCGCTGCCACCAGTGCGGGCTGGGTCGGATCGGTTCCCAGACCGGTGATGAGGGACCGGTCCACCTTCACCCGGTCCACGGGAAGCCGGCGCAAATAACTGATGGACGAGTACCCGGTGCCAAAATCGTCGATCTCGATGCCCACGCCCAGGCCCCGCAGCCCGCCCAGTGAATAGCGGTCCAGCTCGTTCCCTTTGACGATTGCCACTTCCGTCAGCTCCAGCACTACCTGCTCAGGCCTCACGCCGGTTTCCTTCAGGACATTCCTGACGTCCTCGATGAACTGCAGGCTCTGCAGGTCGGTGGCCGAGATATTGATCCGGACGGAGAACCGGCTGTCCACCAGCCCTGCGCCGATCCAGTCGCGGAGCTGGTGCACCGCGGCCCGGAGCACCCACAGCCCCAGCTCGGAGATCAGGCCGGCCTCTTCGGCGAGGGGAATGAACTCATCGGGCATGATGAAGCCGCGGGTCGGATGGTTCCAGCGGACCAGGGCCTCCACGCCTTCGATCCGTCCGGTAGCCAGCTCAACCACGGGCTGGTAGTAGAGGGTCAGGCCGCCATCCTTGAGGGTGGCACGCAGGTCCTCCACCAGCTGGCTGCGGAGCCTGCGGACCAGCAGGAGCCCGGGTTCGAAGCGGTGCAGCCGGTTCTGGCCTTCCGCCTTTGAGGCATACATGGCGACGTCGGCTTCCATCAGCATGTCCTCGGGGGTCTTGCCGCCACCGCCGGCGCTGAGCCCGATGCTCGCACCGCAGCGCACGCTGCGGCCGGGCAGCTCCACCGGCTGTCCCAGGGCCGCCAGGATGCGGTGCCCCACGATGCCTGCCTGGTCCGGGGACGCCGCGGGCAGGACAATGGCGAACTCGTCACCGCCCAGGCGGGCAACCACGTCGGATTCACGAACGGCGCCGCGGATCCTTTCTCCCACGGTCACCAGGACATGGTCGCCGGCGGTGTGGCCCAGGCTGTCGTTGATGGATTTGAAGGCGTCCAGGTCCATCAGCAGGAGGGCGGGGCCCTCCCCGGACTGGGGGCCGGCGTCGTCCGCCTCCAGTGCGCCCTTCAGCGCGTCGATCAGGGCGGAGCGGTTTGCCAGGCCCGTGAGCGGGTCCTGCATGGCCATCTTCTGCATTTCCAGGTGGGCCTCGTGCAGGAGCTGGGTCCGCACCTGCACGCGCTGCTCGAGCTCTTCGTAGATGATCTGCAGGTCCTCGGCCAGCAGGTTGGTGCCCATGATGATGGCGTCGAGTTCATCGCGCGCGGGAGACACCTCGATCCGGGAGGTGAGGTCGCCGGAGGCAAGGCGCACGATGCCTTCCAGGAGCTGGGAGAGCCGCGGGTCGTTATCCGCAAACATTCTGTTCCTGCATCGGGTTCAGTTTTCCTGGCTGCGGGTGTCAAGGGGGAGGCTGACGGTGACCGTTGTACCGCTGCCCAGGGTCGAGGACACATCGATCCGGCCGCCGTGCCGGGACACGATGTCCTTGGTGATGGCCAGCCCCAGGCCGGTCCCGGGAATGGCGCCGGACATGGCGTTGGAGGCCCGGTAGAAACGCGTAAAGACGTGGTCGATCTCATCGCTTGAGATGCCGATGCCCGTGTCCGCGACGCTGACGGTGGCCCAACGGGTGCCATCCGATGCCGAGTGCGACTCGCTGCCCACCTCGATCCGCCCACCGCTCGGAGTGAACTTGATGGCGTTGGAGACAAGATTGGTGAAGACCTGCTGCAGCTGCACCTCATCGGCAAGAATCTCCGGGTCCTCGGGAACCGGGTCCACCGCGATTGTGACGTTTTGCTGCGTGGCCAAGGGCCTGAGTGCTGCCGCAACCAGGTCCAGTGTTTGTCCCAGCCGCACCGGGGTGAGGTGCAACAGGCTGTCATCCAGGCCATTGCGCGAGACGCTCAGCATGTCCTCGATCAGGATCCGGAGCCGCTCCGTGTTCCGGACCACGATGTCCAGCATCTGGTGGACTTCGGGGGAGACGGGCTGCTCGGTGCTCTCCTGGATCATGTCCAGGTAGGCCATGATGGACGTCAGCGGAGTCCGCAGCTCATGGTTCACCGTTGCCAGGAAGTCCGTTTTGGCCTTGTCGAGCTGCTGCAGCTGCTTCACCACCTGCTGCTGGCTGCTGATCAGGTGGCTCTGGATGAGTCCGTACGCCGCATTGCCGGCCACGTGCTGCATGAGCCCGAGCTCGGTGCCGGACCATGTCCGCGGTCCGTCAAGCATCGCGATCCAGATGATGCCCAGCGACGAGCTCCCCTCGCCCATGGGCACTGCCAGCGACGAAACGGCATTGGCGATTCCCGGTGCAGGCGCATCTCCCGCCGCAGGCTCGTCCGTCCCGGCAGTGGACATGGTCTCGGCATTGGCCCAGAGCCGGTCCGCCGTCTGCTGCGCGTATTCTTCATCCGGAAGCGCCTGTTCGGGGAGGGGCTCAAGGCCCGGCCTGCTCCAGGCAGCGTTGATACGGGGAACCCGGCTGTCTTCGAAAGTGGACAGCCATACGTGATCCGCCTTGAACGTCCGGCCAAAGCCGGCCACCACATGGCGGGCTATCTCCTGCGGATCGTTCGTTGCCCGGACCGCTGCCGATACCTCCCGCAGCTGTTCGCGGAGGGCTTCGGTTTCCTGCCGCGCGGCTTTGCGGCGGGCCACCTGGTCGATCAGCGCGGTGGCGCGGTGGACCAGTTCCCGGGGCGGCGGCGGCTTGGCGATGCAGTCGTGTATGCCGGAGGGGCTCATGGCTGCGAGCTCCGCAGGATCGTCCAGGTCCAGTACCACCAGGACCGGCGCGGAAGTTTCCACGGCGGAGAGCGAAGCGTCCGCCACCACCACGGAGGGCTGGCAGGAGTCCACTGCCGCCGCAAGCTCGTCAGCGTTCCCCGCACACTGGACGCTGTAGCCGGCGTCCCGCAGCGTCCGGGCGTACGAATCCAGCCGCCCGCCGTCGGGATCAGCCACGACGGCGCTGCGATCGCTCAGGTCACGCGGCGATTCAGCCGCCACAGTGCCCCCTTCCCTCCCAGTTGACTCTCATTGTATGGCGACGCCGGGCGGGCGGACCGGTGAAAAGGGCACGTTAAGGGGGCGGCGGACTTAAAGGTCCCGGCGGGGGCGGGGGAAGCGCCGGAATTACGGGCATGCAGCCTGCAGCAATCCGGCAGATCGCATCCGGGAGCAGCAGACACCTATATTTGTTCCGTGTCCTCCCCAGCGAAGTCCCCTGCCGCAAAGTCTGTGCGTTCCGCCCTGCAGAAATACCTGATGGTTCCCAAGCTCATCAGGCTGTCCCGCTCTGCCCCCAAGGACCGGCCGGTGGCATGGGACACGTACTGGGCGGGCATCCGGGGCAGGGGAGCAGGAAGTGAAATTCTGTGGGATCCGGGTACGGACAATGAGTTCCTCGGCTACCGGGACGTGCTGCTCCGTCACCTGGACCGTGGACTTCCCGTCATAGATATGGGGTGCGGGCACGGACGCTTCACCAGGGCACTGGCCGGCGTCTTCGCTGAGGCTGTGGGTGTGGATGTGTCCGGGCACGCGGTAGCCCATGCCGAAGCCCAATCCGGCGCGCAGCCCGGTGCCGGCGGCCGGGCAAGCAGGGTCCGCTACCAGGCCCTGGACATGACCAAAACCGGCGCGGCCGGAGCACTCGACATCCAGGGCGACGCCAACGCCTTCATCCGGGGCGTCCTTCACGTCCTGGATGCGGCTGACCAGGCGGCGATGGTGGAAAACCTGCGGCTGCTGGCCGGCAGCCGCGGCACAGTGTTCCTGGCGGAGACGAATTTCCAGGGCAACCCGGTGGAGTACGTCTCCCACCTCGGCGCCACGCCCCGCAACATCCCGGCTCCGCTGGAACGTGCGATCCGCGGGCTGCCCATGCCCGGACACTTTGGCCCCGATGAACGCTCCCGGGCCTTTCCGCCGGAGGCTTGGGAGCTCCTGGCAGACGGCGAGGTGGCCATTGAAACGAACCCAATGACCGGAGTTGGCGGACAAAGCCGGGTTCCGGGCTATTTCGCGGTGCTGCGGCCGAGGAAGTAGCCGTCCCCGGTTCTCTTTCCGCAACTGTCGCTTGTCCCGGCTGGTGTTCCCCACAGTTGTTCCACAAGGTACTTCCAGAACCCTTGACACATGGCCGGATCTGGAGGCTAGATGGTAAGTAGACTTACTAGTTAGCGACCTTGGGGAAAGGACGGCCACCGTGGCACAGGACAAGGGCAGCAAGGCCAGCGAACGCGGAACGGAACCGGAAGATCTGGGAGCCGGCCCCGACGAAGGCAAGATCCGCACTGGCCCCGAGTCATCAAAATCCCTCAAGTACTCACAGGAGGTCACCTCAACGGAGGACGAACCCGAGCGCGAAGGCCGGAGCCTGGCCACCACGCACCACGAAGTGATCCGGCAGTGGGCCGAAGAACGCAACGGCGTTCCGGCCACCGTGGAAGGCACCGAGCACGGCGACCATCTCGGAGTGCTCCGGATCGATTTCGGTGGCGAGAACGACAAGCTCCGCCACATCAGCTGGGAGGAATGGTTTGAAACCTTCGACTCCCGCGGGCTGAACTTCATCTACCAGGAACAACGCAGCGACGGCCAGCAGTCCAATTTCTTCCGGCTGGAAAATCCCGGCCGCGAAGACGCTTAAGCCGTTACCCTTCCAGCCGCACACGGCCCAGCACCGGCCACCCACGCCGGAGCTGCTTTGCCGCCGGCGGAAGCAGAACCCACAGGAACTACCATGCGCAAACTTATTCCTTCCGGTGGCCTCCGGACGATGCTGCTGCCCCCCACCTACGGCCAGCACGTTACCCGCTCCACGGAATTCACTGTTCTCTCGGTCGAGATCTGGGCCACCGGGCTGGTGGTCAACATCCATATGGCTTCCGATGGCGGACCTGAGCCACGCATCATCCTTGAGGACCACTTCGGCACCGAGTACTTCTTCCAGGACTCCGCCACGCTGGGGTCCCGGAATTTGCAGGTTTTCAGCCCGTCCGTGCCGCCCGGAACCAGGAGCCTGACCATAAGGTCCGCCGATGATCCCGAAGGCCGTCCGGTGGTGACCTTCGCCGTCCCGCTGATGGCCGTGCCGGAAGCGGAACACTCCGCACAGGACGGCGATACCCGGCAGGAGGAACTCCGCCGCCCGGCCTAGCCAGCTGAGGAGCAACTCAGCCGTCATCCATCCACGTACTGCCCCGCTTGACTGACTGAAAGGCTGCCACCATGCAGGACACCGCAGGATTCACCCCAAGCACCGCCATCGTGACGGGATCGGACTCGGGCATAGGGAAGGCTGCCGCCGTCGCCCTTGCCCGGGCGGGGATGGATGTCGGCGTCACCTGGCACTCGGACAAAGCTGGGGCCGAGGACACTGCCGAGGAGGTCCGCCGGCTGGGACGCAAAGCTGTGGTGCGGCAGCTGGACACCACCGAACTGCGTGCCGCTGCCGCCGTCATTGAGGAACTGGCAGACGAACTGGGCGGAGTCGACGTCTTCGTCAACAACGCAGGTGCCGGTGACGGGACCAAGTTCCTGGACCTGGACATCGACACCTGGATGCGAACCCTGGACACCAACCTCAACGGCGCGTTTGCCTGCCTGCAAGCAGCGGCCCGCCGGATGGTGAAGGCGGGCAGCGGAGGGCGCCTCATTGCGGTCACCAGCGTCCATGAATTCCAGCCGCGGGTGGGGGCGTCCGCCTATGACGCATCCAAGCACGGGCTTGGCGGGCTCATGAAGACGCTGGCCCTTGAGCTGGCGGAGCACGGCATTACAGCCAACAGCGTGGCCCCGGGTGAGATCGCCACGCCCATGACCGGGCAGGAAGATGAGGACCCCACCACAAAGGACCGGCCGGGTGTCCCGCTGGGAAGGCCCGGCGACGCGCGGGAAATTGCTGCCGTCATCGCCTTCCTCGCCTCGCCGGCGGCCAGCTACGTCAACGGCGCCTCCTGGGCAGTGGACGGCGGGATGCTGCAGATGGGCCCGCAGGCAGGATCGCACATCACCAGCCACGAGTGGCGCGAAGGCTGACCCAGCCTCCGCCCCCGCGCCAGTCACGCTCCTCGCCCTGACACAGGGCGCCCCGCTGTCCGCATTTCGGATTTGGCAAGCGCTTTCCAATCGCCGGCTGGCATGATGGAGCCCATGCGCATTCTTATTGCTCCGGACAAGTTCAAGGGTTCCCTGACGGCGGCTGAAGCCGCTGCTGCCATCGCGGAAGGTGCGCTGCGGGTGTACCCGGAGGCCATTGCCGCCCAGTTCCCCATCGCCGACGGCGGCGAAGGAACCTTGGAGGCAGCCGTGGCCGCCGGCTTCGAGGAGCGGCTCAACGCCGTCGTGGGTCCCATCCTGGCACCCCTCGGAGCCGCATGGGCCATCCACAAGTCCGACGACGGCAAGGTCACCGCCGTCATCGAAACGGCCCAGGCCTCCGGCCTTGCGGACATGGAGCCCACCCCGGCCAACGCGCTCCGGGCCCACAGCTACGGCTGCGGCCAGCTCATCGCTGCGGCCCTGGATGCCGGGGCCACCGAAATCGTGCTGGGGCTGGGCGGATCGGCAATGACCGACGGCGGCAGCGGCGCCCTGCGGGCCCTCGGGCTGAAGCCGCTGGATTCCGCCGGGAACGTAGTACCGCTGGGCGGCGGATCACTTGCCGATGTCGCCTCGCTGGACACCAGCGGCCTTGACCCCCGGCTGGTCGCCACCACTTTCAGGATCGCCGTGGACGTCCGCAACCCGCTTTTTGGGACGTCGGGCGCCGCGCATGTCTTCTCACCGCAAAAGGGCGCGGACGCGGACACCGTGGAACTGCTCGACGCCGGCCTCCGCAACTGGGCATCGATCCTCCGTGAGGCAACTGGCCGGGACGTGAACGTCCCCGGGGCTGGCGCCGCGGGCGGCTTCCCGGCGTCGTTCCTTGCCTTCACCGGGGCCACGCTGGAAGGCGGCTTCGCGCTGGTGGCAGGCCTCACCGGCCTGGCGGGACAGTTGGGCGGGGCTGACCTGGTGATCACCGGCGAGGGTTCCATGGACTCGCAGTCCTTGACCGGAAAAGCGCCCATCGCGCTCGCGGACGCGGCACGGGAGCGCGGAATCCCCGTGATCGTGGTGGCCGGGCGCATCCTGGTGACGCCTGAAGAGCTTGCTGAACATGGGGTAGTGGCTGCCGCGCAGCTGCTGGACGTTGCTCCCAGCCCGCAGGACGCCGTCGCCCACGCCGCCAAGTACCTGGCCTGGGCAACAAGCCAGGTACTTGAGGGCGCCTGAATAACTACACGATGGTGGTGTTGCGGCGCCGCCGCCAGACCAGGATCAGGATCAGCACCACGACGGCTATCCCGGCGATGAACCATGGGGCGTAATTGACCCTGGTGGCCTCGTTTTCAGCCGACTCGCCCGTGCCCGGATTCGCAGGGCCGGTGGAAGCGGTATCGCCGGGGGAAGGCGTCGGGGATGTGCCCGTTACTGCCGATCCGGCCGCGGACGGTGCGGTGCCTTCCTGCGCTGCAACAGGCGCCGCGCCGGCGGAGGGCATGGCCTGCGCCGCTCCCAGCGAAAACGCGGGTGCGGCGATGAGCAAAAGTGCCAGGAGTGCAGATTTCAGGATCGTTCGCATGCTCTTTACCTTTCGGGGGGAAGCGGCTTAGGCGCCGGTGTCTTGATGGGGTTCTGCGACGGGCTTGGACTCGGGTGATCCTTTTTCGCGCAGGTAGACCGACGCCCCCACCAGGACGGCGACGGCCAGGAATTCGCTTTGCCAGTTCTGGAATGATTCGAACCAGAAGCGGCTTGTGCCCACATACTGAAGGGCTGTGACGGTGGGCTGGCCGTGGCTCTGCTGTTCCTCGTTGTAGGCCTCTACCCCGCCCAGCGCGTGCGCCGTAAATGAGCCCAGGAACAGCAGGAACAGGAGGATCGACAGTGAATGCTCGTAGACCTTCAGGACGGCGCCGCCTGCCTTGACCGGCCAGGGGGTGGCCTTCGTGATGGCCGCCTGCCTCGGGTCCTCGTCCTGGGGAGCGTCCTTGCCCACCGGCTTGGATTCGGATGAGCCCTTCTGGAACAGGAAGACAGTCAGGACCACATACATGGCCATCTGCAGGAACTCGGACTCCCAGTTTTCAAAAGTGGCCTCGATGAATTCGCCGGTGGCCATGAACTGGAGGACTGAGACTGCGGGTTCGCCGTGCGCCTGCTGCTCCTCGCTGTAGTTGGCGGCCCCGCTGAGGACCATGCCGGTGAAAAACACCAGGAACAGGCCCGCGTTCACAAGGAGCAGCCCGTGCTCCTTGACCCACTTGCCCATTGCTATTCCCCGTTCGTGCCGGGCGATGCCTGCCCTGCCGCAGCGCGCCTGTTCAAATGGAGGGGGACATACACCAGCAGGATCACCATGACAGCCATCAGCGCTCCGCCGGCTGTAAGGCCGGCGGAGCGTCCGGCGGCCACGTCAAAGACCAGTGCAGCGGTGCCTGCGCTCAGGAGAGCGATGCCGGCGAGGGTGATCTTCGCGATCGTATCCCCGCTGGAGACCAGGGTTTCCTTAAGGCGTTTCCGGAAGAGACGCCGGTGCACGCTGACCGGGAGGAGGATGAGCGCCGTAGTCAGCGCGGCAATCACCACGTTGGCCAGGTAGAGGACCACCTGGAAATCATCAAGGTCTTCAAACCGTTCCTGGAAAGGCAGCGTCAGCAGGAAGCCGGCCAGGATTTGGACGCCCATCTGCAGTACCCGCATCTCTTGCAGCAGTTCGGCCCAGTTCCGGTCCAGCTGCTCCTCACGGGTTTCGTTCCTGCCCGTTCTGCCCGTGTAATCCTCCACCTCGGACATTGCCTCTCCTTCCTCTGCCTGCGCCTTGTTCCCTTTCTACTCTTCCCGTACCCAGAAACAAGGCAGCCGTTGCACCCACAGCAACATTTGATAAGTTTACTGATTATTCGCCCTGATCGGTGGACTTTGCTCCTCCGGCCGGGATAGCTTCGAAGAGCAGGTGAACGGCGGAGCTCTTCGAAAACCGACACAGTGAGCAGGCGGACTATGAGCGACACAGACAAGCAGGTGGACCAGCCCAAGGATCCCCGGGGCGGCTACCACGCTGGCCCGTTCCCGGAGCAGGAGCAGAAGCAGCCCGGTCTCACGGGGCCCATGGAACCGAAGCCGGACCACGGGGAGCTGAGCTACGAGGGCCACGGAAAACTGCAGGGCAAGGCGGCACTCATCACGGGCGGCGACTCCGGGATCGGCAAGGCCGTGGCCATAGCGTTCGCGCGTGAGGGTGCGGATGTGGCCATCTCCTATCTCCCGGAAGAGGAAGAAGACGCCCAGGACACCGCGGACTGGATCCGCAAGGCCGGCCAGCGCGTCCTCCTGTTCGCCGGGGACGGCCGCGAAGAGGCATTCAGCACCCGTATTGCCGAGGAAACAGCAGCCGCATTCGGCCGGTTGGACGTGGTGGTCCTGAACGCCGCCTACCAGAAGAACCGCGAGAGCCTGGAATCACTGCCCACAGAGGAATTCGACCGGGTCTTCAAGACCAATCTCTACTCGCTGCTCTGGACAGCGAGGGCAGCCGTGCCGCACCTCAAGCCGGGCGCCTCGATCATTACCACCGCATCGATCCAGGCTTTCAATCCGTCCCCGGGACTGATCGACTACGCCATGACCAAGGCTGCCCAGGTGGCGTTTACCAAAGCACTGGCCCAGGAACTGGGCCCCAAGGGCATCCGGGTCAACGCCGTGGCCCCCGGGCCTATCTGGACGCCCCTGATCCCGGCCACTGAATGGCCGGAAAAGCTCCCCAAGTTCGGCCAGGACACGCCCCTTGAACGGGCAGGCCAGCCGGCCGAACTCGCCGCCGCCTACGTGCTGCTGGCCTCCGAGGACGGCTCCTACATCTCCGGGGCGGTAGTGCCGGTAACCGGTGGCAAGGGCCTCTAGGCAGGAAGCGGCCGGCAGCAAGAAGTTTCATCCCAACGGACAACAGGAGGAAATGATGACGCAGGAAAACCAGCACGCACAGCCCGAGACGGACCCCGGCGGCTACGGCACGCCCACCGCGGAGCAGGAACTGGGCGAAGGTCAGGGCGCTGCGGGCGGCGGATCGGACAGCGTAGGCACCAATGAGCCCCAGTCCGGCAGCGGCGGGAATCCCGTGCCGCGCGACGCGGACCTTCCCTCCAGCGCCGCCGAAATCGATGAGTCCAACGACGACTCCCGGGGCTCCGCTCCGGTCTCCTCCGAACCCGGACAGGAAGCCGCCGGAATTCCGGACGGCAGCGGCAGCGACCTCCCCAAAGAGAAGTCACCGAACGACGACGACGAGAGCTTCGACGCCGGCTGATCGGCTGGCCGCCGCCTTTTGACGGCATGGCACCCATTCCCTGAAGGCCTCCGCCCTGGTTCCCCGGAACCGGGGCGGAGGCCTTCGGCGTGCCCGGCATAGACCGGCCGTGAGGTGGGTAAGGATCACGGCGAACCCCATTCGCAATCAATGCCCTCATGCAGGCGCCAGGAGGCGGGACGTGGCCAGGAGATCATCAGAACAATGGGCGCAGCGCGTGGAGCTGCCGGACACCGTGGACGTGGATGTCCTGTTGCCCACCTGCAACCGCCCGGCTGAACTTGCCGTCACCCTTGCAGGTCTTGCCGCGCAGGCCGAGCCGTCCTTCGCCGTCGTCATCAGCGACCAGTCAGCCGGCAGCCCCGGCTGGGAACATCCTGCTGCGGCGGCCATGGTGCGGGTGCTTGAAGCCCAGGGCCGGCCGGTGACCCTCCTCCGCCACCTGCCGAGGCGTGGCCTGGCTGAACACCGCCAGTTCCTGCTGGAGCAGTCCAGCGCTGAGAAGTGCCTGTTCCTGGACGACGACGTCTGGCTGGAGCCAGGGGCGCTCCACCGGCTCAGCTGTGCCCTTGACGAGCTGGGGTGCGGTTTCGTGGGAATGGCACCGCAGGGCCTGTCCTATCTTGAAGACAGGAGGCCCGAGCAGACCGCAGCCTTTGAGGCGTGGGAGGGCCCGGTTACGGCTGAGCGGATCCGGCCCGGCGCGCCGGGTTTTGAGCGGTGGCCCCTGCACAGCGCCGCAAACCTCAGCCATATCAGTGCCGACCTGTCCCTGCAGCCTGGCCAGTGGGTTCCGTACAGGGTGGCCTGGCTGGGCGGTTGTGCGATGTACCGCCGCGATGCACTTACCGCCGCCGGGGGCTTCGCCTTCTGGGACAGCCTGCCGCCGGACCACGCCGGGGAAGACGTCGTGGCCCAATGGAGGGTGATGGAGTTGCACGGGGGAGCCGGCATCCTGCCCTCAGGGGCTGTACACCTCGAGTCGCCCACCACGGTGCCCCGCCGGGATGTGGAGGCGCGCGACGTCGTGCTGAGCCAGGAGCAGGCCGGCTGATCCATACGTCCCCCCTCCCTTGAAACGCGCGGGGGACGTATTCTTAGAAAGAGGTTTTGCAGTAGGCCGGAGCGCTTCAACCAAGGCGTTGATTATGGCCGCGGAACCCACAGGTCAGCTCGGCTGGGGACCCCTTCCAGTACCCCCGGAACAGGTGTTCGACAGCAAGGACGTTGAAACCTATCTCTGGGACGTCACGCGCGACTTCATGGCCGATATCAAGGGCAGCCAGCGCGGCATCAGCTGGGCTGCCACTATCCTCCGGCTGGGGCAGGCACGTACGGTGGCGGCCAGCACGGAGAAGGCGCTCGAAGCGGACAGGGAACAGTGCTCCTTCGCGGACGGGCCCGTTATGGAAGCGCTTCGCACCGGCGAATTCGTGCTGCTGTCCGACGTCAGCCGCGACCGCCGCTGGCCAGGGTACTCCAGCGCGGCCGCCGGGCATGGCGTGCAGTCCCTCCTGTCCGTGCCCATCGCATCCGAGGGCGGAACGAGCGCTGCGATCAACCTTTATGCCGCCTCTCCGCACGCCTTCAGCAGCGACGACCTCCTGCGGAGCCGGACCTATGCACAGCAGGTGGCCAGGGCCCTGCGTGTCGTAGTGCGGGTCGCGGAGCGCGCTGAAGCGACGGCGGGGATCGCCGTCGTGCAAAGCTCCCTTGTCCTGGTGGACCTGGCAGTGCGCAGCCTCATGGATGAGTACGGCCTTAGCCGCGAGGGGGCGCTTCGGTTCCTGCAGACGCAGGCGCTGCACCACGAACTCGACCTGCGCGATGCCGCCCTGAACGTAGTGGTGCCGGGTGCCGGGAGGGAGGGGCCCGGACCCCAGCCGGGCAGGGAGCCTGCCGGACTGAGGCAGGGACCGCCCGACGGCGTCGCGGACTTCCGCCTGCTGCCTCCCGCCGAGCTGGACCAGGAGGAGCAGCCCCGCCGGCGTAAAGCCCGGCGCGCCAAGGACTCATCGCACACTGAAGAGGGGAGGACGGCATGACAACGCCGATGCAGGAGCAGCGGCCTGGCCAGCCGGTTGGCCCGGGATTGGTGCGCCCGGCGGAGCAAGCTCCTGAAGCAGGGCGGCACCCATGGCACCGCTTTGTGGCACTCGGCGATTCCTTCACCGAAGGGGTGGGGGATCCCGAGCCCCTGAACCAGGGCGGGCTGCGGGGCTGGGCTGACCGGGTGGCTGAGGAGCTCAGTGCGCGGCAGCCTGATTTCGCCTACGCCAACCTGGCGGTCCGGGGCCTGCGGCTGCAGGAGATCCTCGATCAGCAGGTGGGCCCGGCGCTGGCGGCGATGCCTGACCTGGTGACGCTGTCCGGCGGCGGCAACGACATCGTGTTCCGCCGCAGCGATCCGGACAAGCTGGCCGAGAAGATCGACGCCGGGGTGGAGCAGCTCACCCGCTCCGGAGCCACGGTGGTTCTTTTCGCCGGCCCGGACTGGGGCACCACACCGGTTTTCGGCCAGATACGCGGCAAGGTGGCCATCCTCAACGAAAACCTGCACATGGTGGCCGCCCGGCATGGCGCCGTCATGGTTGACCTCTGGTGCCTGCGCGACCTTACCCGACCCGGCATGTGGGACCCTGACCGACTGCATTTCTCGCCGCTGGGCCACCACACCATAGCTTTGGGGGTGCTGCAGGCCCTGGCCGTTAGCCACAGCCTTGAACCGCTGCAGCCCAAGGCGCTTCCACCGCGCAACTGGAAGGAAGCCCGGGCGAACGACCTCGCCTGGGCCCGAGAGTACCTTGTTCCCTGGGCGATCCGCCAGGTCAGGCACCCCGTGGGGGCTCCGCTGGTTCCCAAACGCCCCCGTCCCGGGCCCGTCGTCGGGCACGGGCATCTGCCGGTCATCCATCCGGAGGGCGTGCCCGCCGAGCCCGTTTCCCTGAAGGAGGCCTAGCGCCTTTTCGGTGCGCGTTTCGCGGCGGCCTTGGCCTCCGGCGGCAATCCGGCGTGTTCGGTTTCGGGCTCGGCTACCGTGCCCCGGGCCTTCGCGATGGCCTTCATGCCGTGGTAGATCACCAGCGCGGCGGCTGACCCCAGGGCGATGCCGGTGAACTTCAGGTCACCAATTGTCCAGGTGTAGTCTGCGATGCCGACGATCAACGCGACGGCGGCAGTGGTCAGGTTCACTGGGTTCGAGAAATTAACCTTGTTCTGTACCCAGATCTTCACGCCGAGGATTCCGATCATGCCGTACAGCATGGTGGCTGCGCCGCCCAGCACTCCGGGCGGGACGGTGGCGATGAGCTCGCCGAACTTGGGGGAGAAGCTCAGGAGGATGGCGAAGACGCCCGCCACCCAGTAGGCCGCCGTCGAATAGACCTTGGTGGCGGCCATGACGCCGATGTTTTCGGCGTACGTGGTGGTGCCGGAGCCGCCGCCAAAGCCGGCCAGGACGGTGGCTGCGCCGTCAGCCATCAGCGCACGTCCGGAGACGCCGTCGAGGTTCTGGCCCGTCATTGCGGCCACGGACTTCACGTGGCCGATGTTCTCCGCCACCAGGACCAGCACTACGGGCACAAACAGGCCCAGGACGCCAACATGGAACTCGGGGGTCTGGAACTGCGGCAGGCCAACCCAGGCCGCGGCCTCCATCTTGTCGTAGCTCACCTCGCCGCGAAGCATCGCCACAAGGTAGCCCACCACGACGCCCACCAGGATGCTGAGGCGGCCCAGGATTCCCCGGAACAGCACGCTGACCAGGATGATGGTAGCCAGCGTGACCACGGCGGTGACGGGGGCGGCGTCGAAATTCTGCTTTGCCGCAGGCGCAAGGTTGAGCCCGATCAGCGCCACGATGGCGCCAGTGACGATAGGCGGCATCAGGCGGTTGATCCAGCCCGCGCCGAACTTCTGGACGATGGCCCCCACCAGCGCCAGGGCCGCGCCGGCCATGACCACTCCACCCAGGGCTCCGGGCACGCCGAACTGCTGCTGGGATGCCATGATGGGCGCGATGAACGCGAAGCTTGAGCCCAGGTAGCTGGGAACCCGGCCCCTGGTGATCACCAGGAACAGGAGCGTTCCGATGCCGGAGAAGAACAGTGTGGTGGCAGGCGGCATGCCCGTGATGATGGGCACCAGGAAGGTGGCGCCGAACATGGCCACCACGTGCTGCATGCCCACGCCGATGGTCAGCGGCCAGGCCAGCCGCTCATCAGGGGCCACCACATGCCCCGGCTTGATGGACTTGCCTGTGCCGTGCAGCTTCCATTTGATTCCGAGCATGCTCATGGGCGGAGGCCTTTCGGGGGCTTTGGGGGGGTGCCGCGAGGGGCGGAGATTGACTGGGATAAGAATACCGCCCATGCACTCGCGCCGGACTGCTGTGTCCGAGGTCACGGGCCGTCACGGGAAGAGGATGCGGCTGCTTGAAGTTGCAACCTTTGGAAAGCAACGAGGCCAGCCCCAACAGTCGGGGAGGCACAGCGAAAGGTAAGCCAATGACCATTGCCCACGAAGAAGCGGTTATCGATTCGGCCGCCGTCGACGCTATTTTCGCGCAGGCCCGCACCGCCAACTCCTTCACCGGAGAGGTGAGCGACGAGCAGGCACAGGCCATCTACGAGCTCACCAAGTTCGGCCCCACCGCTTTCAACTCCCAGCCGTTGCGCGTCACCTATGTCCGTTCGGACGAAGCCCGCGCCAAGCTGGTGGACGCCCTCATGGCAGGCAACCGCGCCAAGACGGCCTCTGCCCCGCTGGTGGCCATCCTCAGCTATGACACGGACTGGGCCGGCCAGTGGGACGCCTTCCTCCCCGGCTACAACGCCCCCAAGGCCATGTACGACGCCAACCCGGAACTCGCCGCCGCCACGGGCAACAACAACGCGCACCTGCAGGCCGGCTACTTCATCCTGGCTGTCCGCTCCCTCGGGCTCGCAGCAGGCCCCATGACGGGAGCCGACTTCGGAGCCATCGATGAGGCGTTCTTCCCCAACGGCGGCCAGAAAAGCTTCCTGGTGGTCAACATCGGCCAGCCGGCCGAGGACGCCTGGGGGGAAGCGAAGCCCAAGTTCGCCTACGAGGATGTTGTCCGCACCGTCTAGGACGCTCTCTCACTTAATGTGCACTTTTTGTCAACGCTCCTTCACCCGGTGAAGGAGCGTTGGTGGTTAAGGCGCATTAAGTGAGAGAGCGTTGGGCTGTGCCGGCGCGGGTGGGGGAGTGGGAGACTGGTGCCATGCCGATGCGGAACCTCATCTTCGTGGCGTTCGCGGAGCCGGTGGCGGAAGGCTCCGTTTTCCTGCGCACGGACTGGCCCCTGCACATCACGCTGGTGAGGTTCGACGTCGGGACTGCCGATGGTGCCGACGTCGCCGTCCGCCTCGCCGAACTGGCAGGCCCACATGCGGCCGCGGCCCTGGGCCTGAACCTCCTGATGGGGGAGGACGCGGGTTTCGGCCGGAACGGCTCCGTGCCCGTCAGCCTTGTCCAGCCGCAGCCGGACCTGCAGGCCCTGCACGAGCAGCTGGCCACGGCAGTTGAAGGCTCTGGCGGAAGGATCCTTACGCCGGCCCACACCAGGTCCGGCTACCGGCCGCATCGCCCACCAGCACGGCCGCCGCCTGCATCCGGGCGAAACCCTGGTGCTTGACCGGATCGCGCTGGTGGACATGGCGCCGGACGGTGACCATACCGTCCGGCGCATCCTGCGGCTGTGGGCCCTGCCGGAAAACCGGGGCAGCTAGGCGATAACGCTGTCCACCAGGGCCTTGGCTTCCGCCTGGACCTGCTTGAGGTGCTCCTCGCCCTTGAAAGACTCGGCGTAGATCTTGTAGACGTCCTCGGTGCCGGACGGGCGGGCGGCGAACCACGCATTCTCGGTGACCACCTTGAGCCCGCCAATCGAGGCGCCGTTGCCCGGCGCCTCCGTCAGTTTGGCCAGGATGGGTTCCCCGGCCAGGCTCGTCGCAGTGACGTCCGACGGCGACAGCTTGCCGAGTGCCGACTTCTGGTCCCGCGTGGCTGCTGCGTCAATGCGCGCGTAGACGGGAGCGCCGAACTGGTCCGTGAGGCCCTTGTAGAGCTGGGACGGCGACTTGCCGGTGACGGCAGTGATTTCCGAAGCGAGCAGCGCCAGCAGGATGCCGTCCTTGTCCGTGGTCCAGACACTGCCGTCCAGCTTGTTGAAGGAAGCGCCGGCTGATTCCTCGCCGCCGAACGCACCCTCGCCGGAGAGCAGGCCCGGCACGAACCACTTGAAGCCCACCGGAACCTCAACGAGCTTGCGGCCCAGGCTCTCGGCCACGCGGTCGATGATGGAGGATGACACCAGGGTCTTGCCCACCACGGAGGCCGGGTTCCAGCCGCTGCGGTTGCGGTAGAGGTAGTCGATGGCCACGGCGAGGTAGTGGTTCGGGTTCATCAGCCCGCCGTCAGGTGTAACAATGCCGTGCCTGTCGGCGTCGGCGTCATTGCCGGTGGCGACGTCGAATGCGGCCGAGCCGTCCGCACCAGCAGACATGCGCTTGATCAGGGAGGCCATGGCCGCCGGGGAGGAGCAGTCCATCCGGATCTTCTCGTCCCAGTCCAGGGTCATGAAGGCCCACTGGGGATCCACGGTGGGGTTCACCACGGTGAGGTTCAGGTGGTGGCGCTCGCCGATCTCGCCCCAGTAATCCACGGACGCGCCGCCCATGGGGTCCGCCCCGATGCGCACCCCGGCGTCGCGGATGGCATCCAGGTTCAGGACGGAGGGGAGGTCGTCCACGTAGCTGCTGAGGAAGTCGAACTTGCCGGTGCTGTCCGCAGCCTGGGCGTCGGCCAGCGGAATCCGTTTAACCCCGCGCAGGCCGTTCTCGAGAAGCTCGTTGGCACGGTTGGCGATCCAGCCCGTGGCATCGGAATCGGCGGGCCCGCCGTGCGGGGGGTTGTACTTGAAGCCGCCGTCTGCCGGCGGGTTGTGGCTCGGCGTCACCACGATGCCGTCTGCCTGCGGGGCGCCTGCGGCGGCCTTGCGGTTATACGTCAGGATTGCGTGGCTGAGCGCCGGGGTGGGGGTGTAGCCGTGGCGGGCGTCCACGAGGACCTGGACGCCGTTGGCTGCCAGGACCTCCAGCGCGGAGTTCTGCGCCGGCTCGCTGAGGGCGTGCGTGTCCTTGGCCAGGAACAGCGGCCCGGTGATGCCCTGCCCGGCCCGGTACTCCACGATGGCCTGCGTGATGGCAACGATGTGCTGCTCATTAAAGGATGCCTTCAGGCTGGAGCCGCGGTGTCCGGAGGTACCGAACGCCACGCGCTGGCCGGGATCACCCAGATCGGGCGTGATGTCGTAATACGCGTCAAGAAGCGCAGTGATGTCAACAAGGTCCTGGGGTTGGGCAACTGTGCCCGCGCGGCTAGCCATGCCACCAGCATGCCAGACAGGGACCTGAGTCAAAACGATCCGTCCGGAATCCGGCCACTGTGTCCGGCCTGTGACGGAAGATCGTCATCAAACGAGTAGTGAACCTGAGTACCGGGCCCACCAAAGTACTTATATACCGCCTGCTGCACGCCCTGTTACTTTCGAGAAAGTCGGGGAAATCATCCGTAAGCAAGGCACGACGGCGGCCCTCCGCCGTCGTCCTTCCGGCAGGGAAGCAGGGGCGGCCATGGGGGCAGGAGACGGGAAAGCCGAGCAGTCCAGGCTGGCCGCCGAAAGGGTGGCCAGGCTCAAGCGCCGGCTTGACGAAGCGGAGGTTTCGACAAAGCCCTGGGACGCGGATGCCGTAAGCGGGAAGGTGGTCGCGGACAAGCTGGGCGAGCTGGTGCCGCGCGGCTGGTACGTGCTCCATGACGTGCACTGGCCCGGCCGGCCGAAAGCCAACCTGGACCACGTGCTCGTGGGGCCGGGCGGAGTTGTGGTGGTGGACTGCAAGAACTGGACGGGCGAAGTCCGGGTGTTGTCCGGGGTGCTCTGGCAGGGGCGGTACGCAAGGACGCAGGCTGTGGAAGGCGCCCTGGCCCAATGTGCCGCGGTGTCCTCCGTGGTTTCGCCGCCGTACCGGAGGCTGGTCCGTCCGCTGATCTGCATGGCCGCCCAGCCGGACCTGTTTGGGGTGACCGGCTCCGACGTGGCCGTGGCCGGAACGCAGCGTGTGGTTGGCGCCATCGAGGCGTTGCCCCAGGTGCTGGACCAGCAGGCGGTGGCGGGACTGTATGCGCAGCTGGGCCAGGAGCTGACGCATGAACAGGAACCGGGCATCATGGCGTTCCGGCACGTCCGCCCGGGCACGGTGGTTCCGCCGTCGGCGCCACCCGCGAATGCCGCAGCCCCGGCGCTGAGGCCGGGTCCACCAGCGCGTCCGGTGGCCCGGCGCGGTTCTTCGGCAGTCCGGGCCGGGGGAGGCCACACTCCAGCGGGACGCCGGCCGGGTTCAAAAGCCCGCCGCCCCGGTACCGCCGGTGCCGGACAGCTGGCCCTGCTTGCGGCGTTCGTCATCTTCGCCATGTACGTGTTGCCCTACTGGGGCCAATAGATCCGCCCCTGGGGCGGGGGTAGGCTGGAACCAAAATCCGTAGGGGGAACCATGTCTGACCAGCCCGGCCAGCGGCCTGAATCCGGCCAACCTGAGTCCAATGCACCGTCCGGCCTCGAGCCGCCCCGGTTCGCGCCGCCGTACGGCAGCCAGCCGTCCCCGCCGCAGTACGGGCAAGGCGGCTACGCGCAGGACCGCTTTGGGCAGGACAGCTCCGGACAGGACAGCGTGCGGCAGGACAGCTACGGGCAAAGCGGGTCCGGGCAGGGCACGTACGGGGAACCCGGCCAGTATGGCGGAGCCTACGGCCAGCCGCCGAGCCCGTTCAGCCAGCACCCCGCTCCCTACGGCCAGCCCGCGGGCCCGTACCCCCAGCAGGGGTACTACGGCATGCAGCCGGAACCGAAAACGCTGAGTATCGCCAGCATGGTGTGCGGCATCGCCTCGGTGATCATGGGGTGGCTCCTGCTCCCGCAGATTGCAGCAATCATCACCGGCCATCTGGCGCTCAAGCGCGAACCCGCCGGCAGGGGCATGTCCATCGCGGGGCTGGTCCTGGGATACCTGTGCCTCCTGGGCTACGGCGCGTTCTGGCTGCTGGCCATCATCGGTCTGGCGATTGCCGGGTCCAGCAGCGGTCCGACGTACACGTTCTAGGCGGCACCTGACGCCAATCCTGCGTGAGCGCTGTGCCAGGCGCAACGCGGCGGCCCGCGCCCGCGGACGTGCCGGCGTCGTGCATTCACCGCCGGCGCCCGCCCCATCAGCGCCGGCGCCCATCCCTTATCCGGGCGCCTGCGTTGGCGGGATGTTGTGGTTGAGGCGGAAGACATTCTGGGGATCGTAGCGGTCCTTGAGTGCCACCAGGCGCTCGAACTTTTCCGGACCGTACGCTCTTCGCGCGGCGTCCACGCCCTTCAGCCCCACCTCGGCGCCGAGGAAATTGACGTACTCGCCGTGCTCCGCGAACGGCTGCATGAGTGCGTAGGCTTTCCGGGCAAACGCGGTCAGCCGCTCGTCCTCTGAAGGGTCGCGCCAGAAGCCGTAGACATTGAGCCAGTACCGGGCAGACCGGTTGGGGAACGCCGTCGCGTCCTCCGGCACCTGCCCGAACTTCCCTCCCATGTGGTGGATATCGATGCCCGTGCCCTCCCACGCCAGCTCGGATGCGAAACCGAGCAGCACATCCGCCGAATCCTCGTCAAGGCGGGAAAAGGAAACGTTCTTCCAGTAGCCGCGCGAGCCTTTGGGAAAGGCGCTGTCCATGGCGCTCTGCCAGGTGGTCCACGGGGCAGGGCCCACCTCCTCCTCGTCAGGCGGGGCAGCGGCACGGAGCCGGTCTGCCAGGGCGAGGCCGGCCTGCTGGTCCTCCGCCACCCACGCGAATCCGATGACCATCCATGGATCGCCGCCCATCCCGAACTCCGCCGGAAAAACCAGGAACGAAACTATGGGGTTCATTTCCTCCGGCAGGTCCCGGGCCCACTCGGCAAAAGCCAAAAGGGCGCTGCGCCAGTGCTCCCTGCGGTAGAACAGGTTTCCCCCCAGTGGCTCCGGCGGCAGTGGGCGGGCACGGAAGGTGAAGGAGGAGACCACGCCGAAATTTCCGCCACCGCCGCGCAGCCCCCAGAACAATTCCGGGTTCTCCTGCGCGCTGGCGTGCAGATGCTCTCCGGTGGCGGTGACAACGTCCACAGCTTCAAGATTGTCCAGGGTCAGGCCGTCGGAGCGGGTCAGCCACCCCACGCCGCCGCCAAGGGTAAGTCCCGCCACGCCAGTTCCGCTGATCACGCCCAGCGGGACGGCAAGGTTGTGGGCGGCAGTGGCACGGTCGACGTCGGCAAGGGTGGCTCCGGGCTCCACGGTCACCAGCCTGCTCCCGGCGTCCACATCGACGCGTTTCAGCGGTCCCAGATCCAGTACCAGTCCGCCTTCAACACTGCCGTGCCCGGCGACGTTGTGCCCGCCGCCACGGACTGCCAGCGCCAGCCCGCTGCGCCGGACGGCGTCCAGTACGGCGTCGATGTCGGCGGTCGCCCCGGCACGCACGACGGCGCGTGGCCGGAGATCGACCATGCCGTTCCATACCGTGCGGGCTTCTTCGTACAACGGATCATGCGGCTCGATGAGGGTGCCGGACAGCCGCGTGCGCAGTTCGCGGAGCGTCTGCTGTACTTCCAGTTCCCTGTTGGTGTGATGGACGGTGGACATCATCAGTGCTTCCGTTACGGGTCTGAGCCCTTGCCTATGAGGGGAAGTGAGAAGCGCCGGGGCGCCTCGACGGAAGAAATGCCTGCGGGAACCGGCGGGCAGGCTCATGCGATGTCCAGATTTTAGGATCGCCGGAAGGCCGGGTCAACAAGTTTCTGGCCACGGTCGCGGCTTGCGTTCGCACACAGCCATGCGGCGGCCGCCTGTGTTTGACCCTGCGGACACTGTGGCCGGATGCTGCTAGCGGAGCAGCTCCACGTCCGAGACCAGCTCAATGTGGGCAAGCATGGCTTCCGCTGCTCCCGCAGCGTCCTGGTTCCGAATGGCCTCGGCGATCTTCCGGTGCGAGGCGAGCGACTGCTCGGGCCGGCCGGGCTGGCCCAGGGATTCCATCCGCGTTTCCAGGATCATTTCCGCGATAAAAGCCATCAGCTGCGCAAGCACGGAGGAATGGGCCGCAGCAGTGATGGCCTCGTGGAAGAGCTCATCGCCGTGGGCGCCGCGCTCGCCGTCCTTGATCTCCCTGCCCATGACGTCGAGGGCGTTGTCAATGGCAGCGAGGTCCTCATCAGTACGGCGTGCCGCGGCGAGGGCGGCAAGCTTCCCCTCCAGGGTGCTGCGCGCCTCGACGATCTCAGGCAGCCTGCTGCGGTGCTCGCGGAGGCCTTTGATCACGGAGGCGACACTGGGCCTCCGCGCCAGGACCGCCCCGGTCCCGTGCTGGACGTCAATGACGCCGAGCACTTCGAGGGCCACCAGGGCCTGGGCCAGGGTGGCTCGGGAAACACCCAAACGCTCCGCGAGGTCTCGTTCTGCCGGCAGCAGGTCGCCGGGCTTCAGTTGCGCAGATTCGATGTAGGACAGGATCTGCTCCACCAGCTGTTCATACAGCCGGGGGCGGGTAACGCGTTCAAGTCCCAGCCGTGATGCCTTCTCCACAAAGCCCTCGCTACGTCGTCGGTGCTTCCAGACTACAGCCACTGCTATTGACAGATTGACTTGGTGTCTAGGAGGCTAGTCCAGTGAGCCAGTTACTCACGTCACACTTTTCGTTCCCCAATGGAGGACCAACGATGTCCGCTCCTGTTTTATCGATCATCATCCTGGCGGCGATGTTTTTGCTCGCCACCGTCCTGCCCCTGAACATGGGCGCGCTGGCCTTCGTTGGCGCCTTCCTCCTGGGCACCGTAGTGCTGGGCATGACCACCAATGACATCCTGGCCAACTTTCCCGGCGGGCTGTTCCTGACCATCGTTGGCGTCACGTACCTCTTCGCCATCGCCCAGAACAACGGCACCATCGACCTGCTTGTCCGCGGGGCGGTCAGGATGGTTGGAAGCCGCGTCGCGCTGATTCCCTGGGTCATGTTCGCCGTCACCGCCGTCATTACCGCAGTGGGCGCACTGTCTCCCGCCGCCGTCGCCATCATTGCCCCCATCGCGCTCAGCTTCGCGGGCAAGTACAAAATCAACCCCCTCCTGATGGGCATGATGGTGATCCACGGTGCGCAGGCCGGCGGGTTCTCTCCCATCGCCGTCTACGGCGTCACGGTGAACGGCATCCTGGCCAAGACGGGCCTGGACTTCAGCCCCACCGCGCTCTTCCTGTCCAGCCTCGTGTTCAACCTCATCATCGCCCTGGTCCTCTTTGTTGTCCTTGGCGGACGGAAGCTGCTGTCCTCGCGGGTGAGCCACTTCGTGGAGCAGGCCGCGGAGGCACGGATGGCAGTGAGCGTCGGTGCCAAGGCCGCCTCCGACGTTCCCTTCAAGGGCTTCGGCTCCGGCATGTACGGCCCCCGGGATCCGGCTGGCGACGGCGTGGCCGCAACCAGGGAGCGCTCCGAGCGCATCCCGCAAATGGTCACCATCGCCGGCCTCATTGCGCTGGCCGTCATCGCCCTCGGCTTCAAGGTGGACGTCGGATTTGTCTCCATCACCATCGCGATCGTGCTGGCCCTGGTCTCGCCGGCAGCCCAGAAGGGTGCCATCAACAAGATCAGCTGGTCCACCGTGCTGCTCATTTGCGGCATGCTGACGTTCGTCGGGGTGCTGGAGGAAGCCGGAACCATCGAATTCGTCTCCAACGGCGTGGCCGGGTTGGGGATGCCGCTGCTGGCGGCGCTGCTGATCTGCTACATCGGGGCCGTGGTGTCCGCCTTTGCCTCCTCCACCGCCATCCTCGCAGCCCTCATCCCGCTGGCCGTCCCGTTCCTTTCCACCGGCGAAATCGGCGCTGTCGGCGTGATCTGCGCCTTGGCCGTGGCCTCCACGATCGTGGACGTTTCGCCGTTCTCCACCAACGGCGCACTGGTCCTGGCCAATGCTCCCGAAAGCGTGGACAAGGACCGGTTCTACAAGCAGATCCTGGGCTACAGCGGCGTGGTCATCGTGGCCGGGCCGGTCCTGGCCTGGCTCGCGCTGGTGGTCCCCGGGTGGCTCTAGCCGGCATCAAAACCAGAACATTCCCTCTCATGAGACAAGGAATTAGCGCATGAGCAGAACCGATAGCACGCAAGGCCCCCTCTCCGGCCACCTCGTGGTTGACCTGAGCCGGGCCCTGGCCGGGCCGCATGCCGCCATGATGCTGGCCGACCTGGGGGCACGCGTCATCAAGGTGGAAAACCCGGGCACCGGCGACGACACCCGCGGCTGGGGCCCGCCGTTCGTCGGCCCGGAGGATGATCTCCAGTCCACCTACTTCATGTCCTGCAACCGCAACAAGGAATCCATCAGCCTGGACCTGAAGAGCGGGGACGGGCAGGCTGTGCTGCGGCGTCTGCTGGAACGTGCGGACGTGGTGATCGAGAATTTCCGCCCCGGCGTCATGGACCGGCTGGGCTTCTCCACCGCCGCCATGCACGGGATCAACCCCCGGCTGGTGATCCTCTCCATCACCGGATTCGGGCACGACGGTCCCGAGTCCCAGCGCAGCGGCTACGACCAGATCCTCCAGGGCGAGGCCGGGCTAATGTCCCTCACCGGCTCCGGGCCCACGGATCCCCAGCGTGTCGGCGTGCCCATCGCGGACCTGCTTGCCGGGATGAACGGCGCCTCCGGCGTGCTGGCGGCCCTGGTTGAGCGGGGCCGGACGGGCCGCGGGCAGGTTGTGCGCACCTCCTTGCTGGCCTCACTGATCGGGGTGCATGCCTTCCAGGGGACCCGCACTACCGTTGCGGGCGAAGTTCCGCAGGCCCAGGGCAACCACCATCCGTCCATCGCGCCCTACGGACTGTTCGCCTGCCGGGGCGGGAGCGTGCAGATCAGCGTCGGCAGCGAACGGCTCTGGACCTCCTTCGCGGCCGCCTTCGGCCTGGACCCGGCGGCGGCGGGCTTTGCCAGCAACGCTGAAAGGGTGCGGAACCGCTCCGGGGTGATTGCCGCCGTCGAACGCGTCTTTGCGGACTACGACGCAGCGGAGCTGCTGCAGAAACTGAACGACGCCGGGATCCCGGCAGGCAAGGTGCGCTCGCTTGACGAGGTGTATGCGTGGGAGCAGGTGGCATCCCAGGGCCTCGTGGTGGACGTGGACCATCCGCTGCTCGGCAAGGTCAGCCTGCCCGGCCCGCCGCTGAGGTTCTTCGCCCCCGGGGACGCCGCGGAAACCACGCTGACCCAGCACGACGCGCCGCCGCTGCTGGACGAGGACGGCCAGGACATCCGCCACTGGCTGGGCATGGCAGCCGCTGTTGCGGCCGGGGCGAAATAGCATGCCGACGACGGAAAAGGTGCGGCACCTGAGTGCGGCTGAACTGCTGGACAACGTGGTGGACCAGGGCTCCTTCGTCTCCTGGGATGCGCCGGCACAGGAACCCGAGGTGTCTGCGGAGTACTGCCGCGACCTGTCAAAGGCCCGGGAGCGGAGCGGCACCGACGAGTCCGTCATCACGGGGGCGGGGCTTATCAGGGGCCGCAGGGTGGCGGTGATCGTCAGCGAATTTTCCTTCCTGGCCGGGTCTATCGGCCACGCGGCGGCGCAGCGGATCGTCGCCGCCGTCGAACGCGCCACCGCCGAGGGGCTGCCGCTGCTTGCCGGCCCGGCCTCCGGAGGCACGCGCATGCAGGAAGGAACGCTGGCCTTCCTGTCCATGGTAAAAATCACCGGGGCAGTGCGGGCGCACCGCCAGGCCGGGCTTCCGTACCTGGTTTACCTGCGGCATCCCACCACCGGCGGCGTTATGGCGTCCTGGGGGTCCCTGGGCCACATCAACATCGCCGAGCCCGGGGCATTGCTGGGATTCCTGGGCCCCAGGGTCTACGAAGCGCTGCACGGTGAGGTATTCCCCGGCGACGTGCAAACAGCGGAGAACCTGTTCAACAAAGGGCTGATCGACGGCGTGGTGGAGCCAGGCCAGCTTGCCGACCTCGTGGCCCGGGCACTGGATATCCTGTGCGCAACGGCGGGACCCGTACCTGCCCCGCCCGCGACGCTCACGGTGAGGCCCGCCGCCGCGGACGCCTGGGCCTCCGTCGGCATCTCCCGCCATCCCCGGCGGCCCGACCTGAGGCAACTCCTGAAGTACGGTGCCGTAGACGCCCTGCCGCTTAACGGCACAGGCCAGGGGGAGAAGGACCCCGGGCTGCTGCTTGCCCTGGCACGCTTCGGCGGGCAGTCCTGCATCGTCCTGGGGCACGCGCGCCCACTGCGCAAGGACGCCGCCGGCATGGGTCCCGGTTCCCTCCGCGAAGCCCGGCGCGGCATGAAACTTGCGGAGGAACTGCGGCTGCCGCTGCTCACGGTCATCGACACTGCGGGCGCGGCGCTCTCGCCGGAGGCGGAAGAAGGCGGGCTGGCGGGTGAGATAGCGCGGTCCCTGCACGAACTCATCGGGCTGGCGGCTCCGTCAGTCTCGGTGCTGTTGGGCCAGGGGTCCGGGGGAGGGGCGCTGGCGCTGCTGCCCGCGGACAGGACCATCGCGGCGCAACACAGCTGGCTCTCCCCGCTGCCTCCCGAGGGGGCCAGTGCAATCGTGCACCGCACAGTGCAGCATGCTCCCGCGATGGCCCAGGCACAGGGAGTGAACGTGGCTTCCCTTTACGCCGACGGACTGGTGGACCACATCGTGGATGAGCGGGACGACGCGTCCCTTGAACCCCGCGAGTTCTGCCGGCGGATGGCCCAGGCCATCGAATACGAGCTGGCGTCGATCGCCGGCCTGCCCGTGCCGGAGCTCGTTGCCGCGCGGTCCGCGAAATACCGAAACCTCGGCGCGGGGTAACCGGCCCGCGGCGGGCGAGGAGCCGCCGTCGGGCCTTCAGCCCGGCTGTTGGTGCCCGACTGCTGGCGCCAGGCTGCCGGTGCCCATGCGGCTGGTGCCCAGGCTCCCGCTGCGCATGGCTGATCCTGTCCCCGGTTGCTTTGCGGCGGCCCGCTTGCAGCGGGTTGGCGCTACTTCCGCTGGCGGAGCCGTGCGCGGTGGGCGTTCCTGCGGAGCTGGAGGATGCTGGCGCCCCCGGCCACGGCAACCAGGACCCCTCCGGTCACGCTGGCAATAAACAACGCCATGCCCAGCGGTACAAGGCCTTCGAGGCCGAAGTACCGCACGGCCACCTGGTCCTGGTTTTGCAGGATAAAGATGATCAGCAGGATCAGCAGCACCAGGGCGGCCACCACTGCCGCCCACACCACTCCCGCGCGGGTCACTCCGGGCTGATCCCCAGCAGAAGGTTGTGGCACGGGAGTGCCCGTGCCTGCCGGCAGGGATGCGTCCGGGCGGGACTGTGCCAGGTCGGCGGAGGTGTCTGCAGTGGAATCCGGAGTGTAACCCGCAGCGTAATCCGCCGGGAAGGGTGTGCGGGACGGTGCCGAGGGGCCGCCGGCATGGTTTCCGGGTCCCTGCTCCGGCTGTCCGGCGGGTGGGTAGTTTCCGGTACTCATGCTGGTTCCCTTCGTCACGCGTCAATGATAAGCATGCTTATGGTTACACCTTAGTGGGAGCGTTTACCAGGGCACAATGCGGGGCGCTCCTGCTCCAGCCCACCTCAGGCGCTTTTCCGGTTCCTATGGTGCCGGAAACAGCGGAGGGGCCTTCACTGAAGACCCCTCCGCGGACCGTGACGTGGCCTTAAACCTTTTCCCTGCTTCGTTCAGCTGAAGGGGCGCCGGGCGTCCGGGTCTTCCGCCATCCGGGGAATGCCCAGAACGTGAAGTCCTGGGCCTTCACCGGCTTCTCCGGGGTTTCCGCCGGGGTTTCGTGCTTTGCCTCGGGTTGGCGTTCAATGTCTTTCCTGCCCCACCCGAAGTCCTTGCTGGATGAATAGCACATCACAAACCTCCTCACCGTGACTGCCCTTTAATCGTCCTCCCGATCGGCGGCGGAGTCGACACTTTCGCCTATAGCCCTGGCGCTGCTTGTGGCGCTGCCGCACTCCTGCGCGGCCGCCGGCCCGTCACGCGCCAGTGGCCCTCACTCGTCCGGCGCCGGTCACCTGCCGGCGGCAACGTCGTCGGCTTCCTGCGGCCGGTGGAAATCGCACGGTCCGTGGTGCCGGAGCGGCAGGAGGCAGGTCCGTCCGGTGGGGAGATGGACCAGGGCGCAGCGGCCCTGCCCGGCCAGGTCCTCCCTGATATTGGCGTTGCTGAGGTCAGGCCTGGCTCCATCCGGTTGAGGTCGCGCGTCGCTGGCAGTAGTGACGGGATTTTCAGCTTTCATACGGCGACTCCTCGTCGAGCAGTGGCCGGCGGAAGGTACCGCGGCCTGTGGCACTGCCACAAGTCTGCTCCGCACGGGTTACGGGTGCATTAAGCCGGCGTTAGGAGGAGGTCAACAGTGGCGCCGCGGGCGGCCAGTTCAAAAATCCAGTTGGCGGGCCACCTGGAGCAGGAGGGTCTCTGATCCCATGGGCCCCACGAGCTGTACTCCCATCGGCAGTCCCTGTCCTGGCGTCCCGCCGGTCCAATGCACGGGCAGCGTAATGGCCGGCAGGCCGCACACGTTGACCATGGAAGACCAGGGCGCGAATTCGCACTGTTTTCGGTAGTCGCCGTCGGCATCGCCCGGCCACTGCGCAGCGGGCCAAAGGTCGGTGCCGTGCATGGTACCGGTGAACCAGCCCACCGGGCGCGGTGTCTGGGCAAGGGAGGGCATGAGCATCAGGTCCCACTGCGCGTACTGCGCCATGGTGTCGTGCTGGAATTGCCGCAGGAACGCCACGGACTCAGCGAGTTTCGCCGGGCTCCGCTGCTGGGCCCGGCGCCTGAAGGTCCGGGTCAGGGGCGCCAGCAGCGCTTCGCGGTGGGGACTGATCCTGGCCGCCCCTACTGCGGCGGTCCACGCGGTAGTAAACGCGTCGGGGTACCGGTTGTCGTACCGGATGGAAGCGTCGCTGAGGGCATGTCCGGCATGCTCCAGCAGGTCCCCGCCCATCCGAAGGGCGTCCAGCGCATCCTGCTCGGGCACAAACGGAAAAGTGCCGGACCACGGGCTGTCCAGGCTGATGCCGATCCGCAGCTTTGGCGGCTCTTGGCTGACCGCTGCAAGGTAGCCGCCGTCCGGCCTGCCGGAAGCGTCAGAATCGGTCGCAGGTCGCGCGCCGGGTCCCGCCAGGGCATCCATCATGAGCGCCGCATCAAGGGAATTCCTGGCGAGGGGGCCGGCCACCACCAGGCGGGCAGGATCACCAGCGCTCTCCCCGGCAGGGACCACACCGCGGCCCGGCTTGAGCCCTACCAGTCCGCAGGCGGCAGCGGGGATCCGGACGGAGCCGCCGCCGTCGGTGCCCGGTGCGAATGGGAGCAGCCCCGCGGCCACGGCAGCAGCGCTGCCGCCGGAGGACCCGCCTGAGCTCCTGCTCAGGGCGTGGGGATTGCGCGACGGCGGCGCGATCCTGTTTTCGCTGTAGGCAGTCAGTCCGAATTCGGGAACCTGGGTTTTGCCCAGCGCGATTGCGCCCGCTTCCTTGAGCAGGGCCACCAAAGGGGCGTCGCTGGGCGCCGGCTTGTGATCCAGCGCCGCGCTGCCGTGTGTGGTCACCACGCCGGCCACATCCGTTAGGTCCTTGAAAGCCAGGGGCATGCCGTGCAGCATCGACAGTTCCCCGGCAGGCACCTGGGCCCGCGCCGAGTCCGCAGCGCGGGCGTCTGCCATCGCCTGTTCCGCCGTCACGGTCACAAAGGCGCCCAGCAGGGGGTTCTGCTGCTCAATCCTGGCGAGGAAATGCCCCGCAGCTTCCGCTGCTGACACATGCCCTTGGCGCAGGAGGTCCCGAAGGGCCACGGCCGACAGTTCGTGAAGTTCAGTCAAGGCCGCACGCATCCACACCAGGGCATTGATCGGGCAGGAAGCTTCGGCCTCCTGTGATGGCACGGGCCTGCTGCTCAGGGAACAACGGTTCCTCCTAGGGTCACTCAGAAGCTTAACGCGGGTGGAGCCGGACGCCGGATGGGGCCCAAAGCACTAGGCTTTAAAACGACACCGATCCGCGAAGGCAGGACCCTCCATGAGCGATTTCGATAACGTCCCCGTCGGCGACATCCCCGATGACGCCGTCATTCTTGACGTCCGTGAGGACTATGAATGGGTGGCCGGCCATGCAGATGGCGCCCTCCACATTCCCATGGACCAGCTTCCGGTGCGGCTGGAGGAACTCGATCCGGACGAGGACGTCTACGTCATCTGCCGCACCGGCGGGCGCTCATTCCGCGTTGCCCAGTGGCTCACCGGCCAGGGCTATACCGCCATCAACGTTTCCGGCGGCATGGACATGTGGCTGGAGGCCGGCAAGCCGCTCGTCTCCGATAACGGCCTGAAGCCGATGGTCATGTAGCTGATGGTGCTGTAAGCCGGGCCCGCCGCCCGGCACGCGTCTGTTCACGTCCGGACCGGGCTTCCGCTGCTGCCGCCGTCTCTGCCCCCGGCGCGCCTGCCCGCGCTCATACCTCAGAAGGAATGTTTATGTCTGTCTCCTCACCCGTCTATGCCTTCCTTGGGCCAGAGGGTACCTTCACCGAGGCAGCCCTCCTTCAGGTGCCGGACGCCGCGCAGTCCACCCGGGTTCCGGCGTCGAACGTCAACGCGGCACTGGACAAGGTGCGTGACGGCTCAGTCCATGCCGCGATGGTCCCCATCGAAAACTCTGTTGAAGGCGGCGTCTCCGCCACCCTGGACGCGATCGCCGGCGGCGACGAACTGCGGATCATCCGCGAGGTCCTGGTGCCCATCAGCTTCGTGCTGGTTGCCCGCCCCGGAATCCGCCTGGCCGATGTGCAGCGGGTATCAACCCACGGCCATGCCTGGGCGCAGTGCCGCCGGTGGATGGACGCGAACATTCCGTTGGCCGAATACGTGCCCGGCTCATCCACGGCTGCTTCAGCCATGGGGCTCGTGGAGGAGGGCTGCCATTATGACGCCGCCATCTGCGCTCCGCTGGTAGCCCGGGACCAGCCCGGACTCTCGGTGCTGGCTGAGGATATCGGGGACAATTCGGAGGCCGTCACCCGCTTTATCCTGGTCAGCCGCCCGGGTGTCCTGCCTGCACGCACGGGGGCGGACAAAACCACGCTGGTGGTCCCGCTCCCCGAAGACCGGCCCGGTGCCCTGATGGAAATCCTGGACCAGTTTGCCAGCCGCGGAGTGAACCTCAGCCGGATTGAGTCCCGGCCCACCGGACAGTATCTGGGCCATTATTTCTTTAGCATCGACGCCGACGGGCATGTGGGCGACGAACGGGTGGCCGATGCCCTTGCTGGGCTCCACCGCATCAGTCCTGCGACCCGATTCCTGGGGTCATATCCCCGGGCCGACATGCAGGCGGCGCCGGTGGAACCGCACACTGCTGACCAGGCCTTCCAGGCAGCACGGGCGTGGGTTGCGGAGATTCTCAGGGCCGCTGATGAAACCGCCGAAAGCGGTTCCCACGCTTCGCCCAAAGCGTAGGTGAATGCCGTTCGAAGTACTTCCGCGGGTTGTGGACAATGCGTATGCTTACTTGATCCACACGGGGGATGGCCCCTAACGAAGGGAGCGCGTCATGACTGCCAGCGGCACCGAAAACGACGGCCAGGGGATGATCGTCAACCCCCGGCCCACTGCCGACAACCAGGACTGGGACGGGGATGACGCCGACCGTGCTGACCGCCTGCGCTTTGAAGAAGAGCAAGCCATGATCCGTGAGCAGTCCGAGGCCCATGCCGCGGCAAAGGCCGCCGAGGAGAAGAAGCGCAGGAGCGAATAGCCCCTAATCCTGCGCCTTCACCCGGATCAACAGGGACCGGGGCTCCACCTGGACGGTGAGCCTGGTAGCTTCTCCGGCCGTGTCGCCGTCCAACTGGATGGCCATGGGTTCCGGGCATTTGATGACCACCCTGCCGGACCGGTAGACGGTCATAACGGGCAGTTTCCCGCTGTGCTTGAACATGATCTTGACGTACATCAGCAGCCAGCCAAGGGCACTGCGCGGACTCATCACCACCACGTCCAGCATGCCGTCGTCAATCATGGCCTGCGGAATGAAATCGATGCCGCCCGGGATCAGTCCGCAGTTCGCGAACAAAACGCTGCGAATGTTGCGGACCTGCTCCGGGCTCCCATCCAGGGAGATCGAGACCTTCTTGCGGCGTCCGGGCAGATGCCGCATGCCGGCCTCGGTATATGCCAGCCAACCCACCGCTTTCTTCAAGCCGGCGTTGGTGTCGGCGAGGATCTCGGCGTCCATGCCGATGCCGGCTATCACCAGGAACACGTGCTCTGAGGAGCTTCCGGCGCGGGAGTTTTCGATGCCCATCCGGGCTGTGTCAATGTACCGCTGCCGGCCGAACAGTGCGGTGTTGACGTTGGCGTGGAGGTCGTTGAGGTCCAGGTCCACGTTCCGTGCCAGAAGGTTGCCGGTACCCAGCGGGATGAGCCCCATGGCCACGTTGGTGTGCACGAGGGCCTCGGCCACCACCCGCACTGTCCCGTCCCCGCCGCCCACCAGGACGACGTCGGGCTTGTACGCAAGCGCAGCCTCTACCTGGGAATGGCCGGGGTCCTCCGCCGTCGTTTCGAAAAAGACGGGGTCCTCCCAGCCTGCCGCCAGGCAGCCGCGCTGGATGAGGCGTTTAGCTTCTTCCGAGCGCACCTTGATGGGATTCAAAATCACTGCGACGCGCTGGCGGGTAAGCCCTGAGTCCTGCGCCTCCCCGCCCACCGCACTCCGTACGTGCAGGGCCTTGAGGCGCCGCACGCCCCACCAGCTGGAGATGGCAAAGGCAAGCGCCACCGCAATCAGCAGATAGAGAATCAGGTCGCTCATGGTGCTTCAACAGTAGCCCGGCGGAAAGGCTCCGGCTCCGGCGCGCCCGTTGCCGCCCGCCGTCGTGCGCGGGATTGGATACCCTTGTGTGGTGATCGACGTAAAAGACCTCAGCGAAAACCCTGATAAATACCGTGCCAGCCAGCGTGCCCGCCGCGCGGACGAGTCAGTGGTGGACGCGATCATCTCCGCGGATGCCTCCCGCCGGGCGGCGCTGATCCGCTTCGAGAACCTCCGGGCTGAACAGAACGCGTTCGGCAAGAAAGTGGCGCAGGCGAAGGGCGACGAGAAGAAGGCCCTGCTGGCCGAGGTCAAGGAACTGGCCAACGCAGTCAAGGCCGCCTCCGCCGAGGCCGATGCCGCGCAGACCAAGCAGGAAGAGCTGCTGCGCACCATCCCCAACGTCATCGAGGACGGCGTCCCGGAGGGCGGCGAGGACGACTACGTGGTGGTCAAGACCGTGGGCACCCCACGCGAGTTCCCCGACTTTGAGCCCCGGGACCACCTGGAAATCGGTGAGCTGATCGGCGCCATCGACATGGAGCGCGGCGCCAAGGTTTCCGGTGCCCGGTTCTACTTCCTCCGCGGCGTCGGCGCCCGGCTGGAGATGGCGCTGCTGCAGATGGCCATGGACCAGGCCATCGAAAACGGTTTTGTCCCCATGATCACACCCACGCTGGTGCGCCCGGAGACCATGCAGGGCACAGGCTTCGATGTAAAGCACGACGCCGAGATCTACCGGCTCGCCGAAGACGACCTCTACCTGGTGGGCACCTCCGAGGTGGCCCTGGCCGGGTACCACGCAGACGAGATCCTCGACTTCTCCGCCGGCCCCATCCGCTACGCGGGCCAGAGCTCCTGCTACCGCCGCGAAGCTGGCTCGCACGGCAAGGACACCCGCGGCATCATCCGGGTCCACCAGTTCAACAAGGTGGAAATGTTCATCTACACCACGGTCGAGGAAGCCGCGGCCGAGCACCAGCGGCTGCTGGCGTGGGAAGAGGAGATGCTGGCCAAGTGCGAGCTGCCGTACCGGGTAATTGACACCGCCGCCGGCGACCTCGGCACCTCGGCAGCGCGGAAGTACGACTGCGAAGCCTGGGTTCCAACCCAGGGCGCGTATCGCGAGCTGACCTCCACCTCCAACTGCACCACGTTCCAGGCCCGGCGCCTGAACATCCGCGAACGCGTGGTCAACCCGGAGGGTGTAGCCAAGGGCACCCGCGCTGTGGCCACCCTGAACGGCACGCTTGCCACCACGCGCTGGATCGTGGCGCTGCTGGAGCACCACCAGAACGCGGACGGTTCAGTCAACGTGCCCAAGGCGCTGCAGAAGTACCTGGGCGGCCTTGAGGTGCTCCCCGTCCTGTAGCTGGCTGCCTGTTCCTAAGCTTGTTCGCGGATCCGAACCTTCAAGAGGAGGTTCTGCGAACAAGCTTCTGACCTGGCGCGTTCGAGAAGTTCTGGCGTTTCGGGCCGCGCGCCGCTTTGTCCACATAGCCCGGCCACACTGCTGACTCCCCATACTGTTCCGGCCAGCCTTGACCCATGGAGATTTTGCCGGGGCTCATCGATTCCGCTGCCATCCTTCGTGAGCGCGGGACTACGGACGCTATCCACCGCGAGTTCCGGGCCGGAAGGCTTGTCCGTATCAGGCGGGGATTCTATGTGCAGACCGCCGACTGGCTCAGGGCGCGGCCGTCGGAGCGTTTCGCCTGGTCGACGGCGGCAATCACCAGATCCGTCAAGGGCGCCGTGCTGTGCGGGGAGACGGCAGCGCTGGCCAGTGGATTGCCCACCCTTCGCACGCCTCCCTGCGTTGAGCTGGCCACCACCCTGCCGGGACGGAGCGGGGTGCGGAGGTCGCCCCTGATGGTCGTGGGGGAGGACAGTGCAGCACAACAGGTACGGGGAAAGCGCTCGTACCCGCTGCGGTACTGCCTCAAACCGGATGTGGAACCAGTGGCTTACGGGGAGTTCCATTGCACAAGCCGGATCCGGACAACCGTTGACGTTATGGGCACGGCCAGCTTCACCGAAGCCCTGGTGGTGGCTGACGGGTTGGCTCGGATACTTAGCCGCGAGGGAAGGCTGCCGTCGGATGCGGGTCTTCTTGCCATCCGGGCAATAGCTGATGGCATAGCGGCCCACCCTCATGCTTCCGCTCGACGCCGGGCGGAAAGGGTGGCAGTTCTGGCCAGCCCCCTGGCAGAGTCCGTTGGTGAGTCCTACAGCCGGGCGGCTTTCGACTTGCTTGGATTCGAACAGCCCGTATTGCAGCACGCCTTTCATGACGGGGAGGGCTTTATCGGCAGGGCAGACTGCTGGTGGCCCAAGCAGCGGGTGGTGGGGGAATTCGACGGAAAGGCCAAGTATGTCGAGGCCGCTGTCCGGGGCAAGGCCTCAGCAGAGGAGGCCGTATACCGGGAAAAGCTCCGCGAGGATCGGATCCGGCGGTTGGGCTTCGGCTTTGTGCGCTGGAGTTGGGCCGACCTGGAAGACCCCGGCCGACTCAAACGTAGGTTGCTCGCAGCCGGGCTGCGCCCTCGGATCAGAAGCTAGTTCGCAGATCGGAACCTTGAAAGCCATGATCTGCCAACAAGCTTGGGAGTGGTCGGCGCTCTCGGATTAACACCCGCACGGGCAAACAAACTTAGGATGTTAATGCGGTGTTCAACATATCTGTGGGCTGCGTCCTAGCGCGGCAGGGGGACGTCTGGTTCACTATGTGAATGACAACGCTGACTGAAACCTCAGTCGCCGGCAACGATGACCGGCGAGACAACGAAAACAACAACAACGGGCAGAAGCTGATGGTCGCCCTGGACGTGGACGGCACGCTGGTTGACCACGACGGACACATGTCCCCAGGCGTCCGTGAATCGGCGCAGGCGGTAGTGGCTGCCGGGCACGAGGTCATGATCGCCACTGGCCGCTCCCTCAACGCCACGTTGCCCATCATCGAGAAAATCGGGATCGAGCGTGGCTACGCTGTCTGCTGCAACGGCGGAGTCACCCTGCGGCTCCACCCCGGGCTGGACGGCGGCTACGAGGTCATCCACAAAGCCACCTTCGACCCCGGACCCGCCCTCCGCGCGCTCCGCGAGCGGCTTCCCTCGGCCAAGTACGCGCTGGAGGACGCTGACGGGAACTTCCTGTCCACCGAGCGCTTCCAGGACCCCAGTTTCGGCGTCGAGGCAGTGGGCGTGGATTTCCACACCATGCTCGAAGCCACGGCTGTGCGCGTGGTGGTTTTCAGCACCGAGAACACCCCTGAAGAGTTCAACGAGGCGATCCAGCACGTGGGCCTCGCCGGGGTCACCTACTCGGTGGGCTGGACGGCCTGGCTGGACATCGCCGCGGCCGGTGTGACCAAAGCGAGCGCGCTGGAGAACCTCCGGGGAAGGCTCGGCATCGAACAGCACCTCACGGTGGCCATCGGCGATGGCCGCAACGACATCGAGATGCTCACCTGGGCCGGACGGGGAGTGGCCATGGGACAGGCGCCGGAGGAAGTCATCGCCGCTGCGGACGAGGTCACCCACTCAGTGTTCGACGACGGCGCCGCCCACGTGCTGCGCAGCCTGCTCTGACGCACTACAAGGCAGAATGGACAGCATGACCCTCACGACCTTCGCCTCATCCGCCACGGCCAGACAGACTGGAATGCGCAGCGCCGGCTGCAAGGATCCACTGACATTCCCCTGAACGACGTCGGCCGGGCCCAGGCGCGAGACGCCGTCGCCGTGTTGTCCGCTTACGAATGGGACGCGATCGTGTCCTCGCCGCTGAGCAGGGCCGCCGAAACCGCGGACCTGATCGCAGCCGGCCTGGGCCTCAGCGATGTCCGCCGCATTCCGGAGCTGGCCGAGCGCAGCTTTGGTCCCGCCGAGGGTATGCAGGCTGGGCCTGAGCTGGAGGCAATGCGCGTCCCCGGTGGTTTCCGCGGCGCCGAAAGCGAGGAGGAGGCAGCGGACCGGGGCCTGGCGGCGCTCGAGGCACTGGCCGAGGAATTCCGCGGCAGCCGGCTCCTCGTCGTCGCCCACGGAACGCTCCTGAGGGTCACCCTCAGCCGCGCCGTGGGAAGTACCCTGACCAGCATCGACAACGCGGTGCTGAACCTGGCGCACCACCATGCCATTGACGGCTGGCAGCTGGAATACTTCAACGGCGAACCGGTGATGGCCGCGACCCAGCGCTAACGCAGGCAGCCGCTAGCGCACCTCAAGGATCAGGGCCAGCAACCTGGCCGCCGCCGGCCTTGCCGCGTGCTCCTCATTCCACTGGGCCCGTGCCACCGCCTTGCTCACGGCCTGCGTGGTGATGCCCAGTTCCTGGGCCACCGCCTTCTGCTGGCCGCGGACGCCGGGGGTCATCAGGTCAAGCACCCGCCACTCGGCGCCGGACCTGTCCCGCACGATGTGCCCCAGCAGCCGCAGTACGGCCTCTGCGTCATGGGCGATGTCCGCCAGCGGCCCCTCCACCGCAACGGGAACCCGTTCCTTGCTGTTCCGGAGCCGGTCCACGGCACGCCGCGCGTACACCAGTCCGTGGCCGGACGCGTCCTTGATCTGGTTTGGCAGCGGCTCGTTGACAGGCCCGACGCCGATCCCCACGTACCAGGAACCGCAGCGGAGCGCGATCATTGCGGCTTCCACCGCCTGGTGCGGACAGTCCACGATGCCCTGGACCTCGTCCTCCACCGACCGGTCGAAGTCGAGGCGCGCAGGAATATGCCGCAGGTCCTTGAGGAGCTGCGGCACCCGGTCGCCATCGCGCCGGCTATCGGTCTGGTTGATTGTCAGCGTGAACATCTGAATCCAAAGACTACCGGTTGGTAGCAGCCCCAGGGCAAGCGGGGTTGCCTCGCGCTGGCCCATCTGGTGCGATGGGGGAACGGCCGGCCCCGGCGGCGACCAACAAAGGGGCCATACGCGACGTGAGGACGGTTATGACCAGCAGTATTGGGCCCGACGAACTTGAACTTGTGGACCGCTGGTGGCGCGCCGCCAACTACCTTTCCGTAGGACAGATCTACCTCCGTTCCAACCCGCTGCTGCGTGAACCGCTGAAGGCGGAGCACACCAAGTCCCGGCTCCTGGGCCACTGGGGCACCACTCCCGGCCTGAACTTTGTTTACGCCCACCTCAACCGCGTGATCCGCCGCGACTCCGCCGAGATGCTCTTCGTGGCAGGTCCCGGCCATGGCGGCCCCGCCGTCGTCGCCAACGCCTGGCTGGAAGGCACCTACTCCGAGGTCTATGGCCATGTGGGCAATGACGCCGACGGCATGGCCGAGCTTTTCCGGCAGTTCTCCTACCCGGGCGGCATTCCCAGCCACGCGGCCCCCGAAACGCCCGGCTCGATCAGCGAGGGCGGTGAACTCGGGTACTCCCTTGCCCACGCCTACGGCTCGGTGCTGGACAATCCCCAGCTGGTCACCGCCGTCGTCATTGGCGACGGCGAGGCGGAAACCGGGCCGCTCGCTGCCAGCTGGCACTCCCACAACTTCCTGGACCCGGCCACGGATGGTGCCGTGCTGCCCATCCTGCACCTGAACGGCTACAAGATCGCCAACCCCACTGTCCTGGCGCGGATGCCCGAAGAGCAGCTGGAACAGCTCCTGCGCGGCTACGGGCATGAGCCGTATTTCGTCACGGTCAAGGACCCGGAGAATACCGAACAGGCGCACCGGGATTTCGCCGAAGTACTGGACCGGTGCCTGGCAGATATCCGGGCCATCCAGGACGCCCGCCGCACGCCGCAGGCCGGGACGGAGGAGCTTGGCGGTGCCTCGCGCTGGCCCATGATCGTCCTGCGCTCGCCCAAAGGCTGGACGGGGCCGCGCGTGGTGGACGGGCTGCAGGTTGAAGGGACGTGGCGGAGCCACCAGGTGCCGCTCTCGGAGGTGCGCACCAACGGGGAGCACCTGGGGCAGCTGGAAGAATGGCTGCAGTCGTACCGGCCGGAGGAATTGTTCGACGGCGACGGGCGGCTCCGGCCCGACGTCGCCGAGGCTGCGCCCACGGGCGCGTTCAGGATGAGCGCCACGCCGCATGCGAACGGCGGGCTGCTCCGCAAGGCGCTGAAGCTTCCCGCGTACGGGGACCACGCCGTCGAGGTCCCCCAGCCGGGCACGGAACGCGTCAGCCCGATGATCACGCTCGGCTCGTGGATGCGGGACGTCATCTCGCAAAACATGGAGACCTTCCGGCTTTTCGGCCCGGACGAGACCGCGTCCAACCGCCTGCAGAACGTCTACGAGGTCACCGACAAGGTGTGGCAGTACCGGATTGACGACGCCGACGAGCACCTTGCGCGGTCCGGCAGGGTGATGGAGGTGCTGAGCGAACACCTGTGCCAGGGCTGGCTGGAGGGCTACCTCCTGACCGGCCGGCATGGGGTCTTCAGCTGCTACGAGGCCTTCATCCACATTGTCGATTCCATGTTCAACCAGCACGCCAAGTGGCTGAAGGTGCACCGGCAGCTGCCCTGGCGCCAGCCGGTGCCCTCGCTGAACTACCTGCTGTCCTCCCACGTCTGGCAGCAGGACCACAACGGCTTTTCGCACCAGGACCCCGGTTTCATTGACCACGCCGTGAACAAGAAGGCGGAGGTCATCCGGGTGTACCTTCCCGCCGACGCCAACACGCTGCTGTGCGTCATGGCCCACTGCCTGGCCTCCACGGACTACGTGAACATCGTGGTCAGCGGCAAGCAGCCCTCGCCCACCTGGCTCGGCCCGGCCGACGCCGCCAACCACTGCCGCCGGGGCCTGGGGATCTGGGATTTCGCCGGGTCCGAGGTGCCCGGGGAGGAGCCCGACGTCGTGATGGCCTGCGCGGGCGACGTGCCCACGGTGGAGACCGTGGCCGCGGCGGAACTGCTGAAGGAGGGTGTGCCCGGGTTGAAAGTCCGGGTGGTGAACGTGGTGGACCTGATGCGGCTGCAGGATGAGAGCGAGCACCCGCACGGGCTCCCGGCACGGGATTTCGACGGGATCTTCACGGCGGACAAGCCCATTATCTTCGCCTACCACGGCTATCCCGCGCTGATCCACCGGCTTGCCTACCGGCGCAGCAACCAGGACGGGCTGCATGTGCGGGGCTACAAGGAAGAGGGGACCACCACCACACCGTTCGACATGGCCATGCTGAACGGCATCGACCGGTTCCAGCTGGCCATTGACGCCATCGACCGGGTTCCCGGGCTGGCGGAGCGGCATTCATCCCTCCGCCAGAACCTCCAGGACCGGCGGATGCGCGCCCGGGAGCACACGCGCACGCATGGTGAGGACCCGGAGGAGATCCGGAACTGGCAGCTCGGCTGACCCCTTGGAGTTTTTGTCCAGATATTCAGAGTTCCGGCGGTGCAAAGCCTGCATATCTGGACAAAAACTTCTTTAGGTGGCCAGCCCGTCGAGGCCGCACGAGGGCAGGTGGATCCAGCCCTCGGTGCGGGCGGCCTCCACATGGGCTTCGCCAGGACGCTCCGTCAGCCCGAGGGCAACGGCGCGGGCCGTGAGCGAGGCGATGACGGCGTCGAACATGTCGTCCGAGGCGGCTAACTGATCCCCGTAGCCCTCCAAGTCCAGCCACGGAGCCTGCTCCCTGAGGGTGCCAAGGAGCGCGGCACGCCGTTCCGCCTCGGAACTGCCCCGTCCCTTGTAGCCCCGGGCGTTCAAGCCCCAGAGCTTGAGCGAAGCGGCCGGGTAAACCTCCGCAAGGCCTCCGGAACCGTCCCGGAGCTGCGGCCCGTGGAGCGCGGCGATCTTCGCCTGGATCACGGCGCACCGCATTGCGGGATGCGCCAGCCTGTCGGCGGAAACGCTCAGCGGTATCAGCCCTGTCCTGCCCGTGACATACCGGTCCGTGTCCCGGTAGGCCAGCAGCCGCCGTCCTTCTATGCCGTCGTACTCCAGCACGGGGCCGGCGTCGAAGGCCAGGTGGCCGGCAAGGAACGGAATCAGCGCATCCGGCCAGCCGACCGGGCAGTCCACACCGGTCATGTCGCTGGCGCCGAAGAGCGAAACGATTTCCTGGTCCTGGACGTCAAGCCCCAGGTGCACCAGCCGGGCCGATCCGCGGTTCCACTCGATGACTGCCACGGCCGTCTTTTTCGCAGCCGCGGCCAGGTCCACTCCGAGCGTCTTCACGTGACCAGACTCTACCGCCGCCTAGCGCCGCCGTCTGACGCCGTCTGCCGCCGCCGCCGGCGTCCGCGGTGGACATTGGATGACGCCCTGCCGTGGTTCTGCAACGCTGGTGGGTGGTGGGCCGCCCGGCTGGCCAACGCGAAAGGAAGATCCTCATGCCATGGCTCGATGTGCTGGGCAACGACATCCACTACACGGACTCAGGCCGCGGCCGGCCGGTGGTGCTGCTGCATGGGCATGCCTCGGCCGCGGCGTGCTGGGAACCGATCATCCGGGACCTCGAGCGGGACTTCCGGGTGCTGGCGTACGACACGTACGATCACGGCTGGTCGTCGAACTCCCCGCGGCAGGGCCCCCTGGTTGACCGGGCCGCGGAGCTGGAGCAATTCATAAGCTCCTTGGGCCTTGAGGACCCCATTGTTGTGGGGCAGTCCATGGGCGGCATGACCACGCTCCGGTGGGGCGTCCGCCACCCCGGCAGCGCGGCTGCCCTGGTGGTCTGCGGGATGGGATGGCCGCTGGTGGTGCCGCCGCCGGGACAGGAAGGCCAGCCGGAAAAGTTCGAGGTCTTCAGCTCGCTCGACCAGGATGAGCGGATCTGGCTGGGTGTGGGAAACTCGTTCACGGAGCGGTGGATCGCGGACAACCCGAAGGACTTTGCCCGCTATATCAGGGTCCGTTCAACCGCTACGGCCATTGAAGCTGCCAGGCACCCGCGCAGCCTCGAACAAAGCCAGGGGGAGTTCCTCAGCGCGGACCCGCAGGACGTTGAGGCTTTCCAGCGGGGCCTGGAATCAGTGGCCACCCCGCTGGTGGTGCTGATCGGGGACGGGGAGAGGCCGCGTATCCGCCGCGGGGCGGAGCACGTTGCCGCCACGGTGCCGGGCGCCCGCCTCCTGGTTGTAGGCGACGCCGGCCATAATGCCTACTTCCAGCGCCAGGACATCCTGGTGGAGGCTATCCGCACGGCAGCTTCCACTGCCCGGGGACGCCGGCGGGTCTGATGAGGCCGGCGCTCGGAGGTGTAGTGGAGGGCGCCCGGGATGCCGCCCTTTTCGCCAAGGTTGTCACCGCGCGCAAAACGTGACCAAAGGGCCCGCAATTCCCGCCCTACGGCGTCCACGTCCTCCCAGCCGGCACCGGAGACCAGGCCCGCGCCATCCCAGGTGTTCCGGTTTCCGAATAGCAGCGGAAGGTCGATGGTGTGCGCGGCGCCGAGGACGTTCCCCGGGGCATGCCAGTGCAGCTCGTAGCGGTGGGCCCTGCCGCCGGCGAGGACGTGCCGGCGCGCGAATTTCCGGGCCGCCCGGCCGTAGACGGTTTCGGTGACCACCCAGTTGATGGCTCTGAGGGCGGTGGGGCCGGCAACCGGGATACGGTCCAGCCGGCTGAGGTAGGGGCTGCGGGGGAGGAAGAGCCTCGCCTCCTCCGAGGTGTGTCCGATCAGGATCTCAATGCCGGGCGCGGAGCGGTTCCAGGCGTGTTCGATCCCGGCTTCCTCCGGCAGCGGCGCATGCCCGTACTGTGTTCCGAACGGCATCGCGGCCAGCATGCCGAATTTCCGGGCCACCTGCGCCACGTGGTCCTCCCGCTCCACCACTTCCATGGCGGGAGTCTCTTCGGTCACGGCCTCGGCGGCGATGCCCATGGCATGGTTCATTTTTGCCCGGCCCCGGGAGATGCCCAAGGGGGCGCTCTGGATGATGGCACGCTGGAACAGGGCCGGCGCGTCCGGCGTCGCCATCAAGTGGGCGATCGCGTCACCGCCTGCGGACTGGCCGAAAGCAGTCACCCGGCGGGGGTCGCCGCCGAATGCGGAGATGTTGCGCTGCACCCAGCGGAAGGCCTCGAGCTGGTCAAGGAGCCCCAGGTTGGCAGGCCGGCCGGAGCGGGTTGCCAGGAACCCGAACAGCCCCAGCCGGTAGGTCACCGAGACCACGATCACGCGGTTCTCGGCCACCAGCACTGCGGGGTCAAAGATGGCAAGGTCGCCGGATCCGGTGGTGTAGGAGCCGCCGTGGATCCACACCATCACGGGCAGCTGCAAGCTTTCCGGGCTGGAAAGGTCCACGTCAACGGGCATGGTGATGGACAGGTTCTGGCAGTCCTCGCTGCCCGGCAGTTCGCCGTATCGGGTGCCCAGGATGTCGTCCAGGAACGGCACCGGCCCCTGCGGGCAGGCGGGGGCGGCGGAGGTTGCAGCGTACGGTTCAGTCCAGTCAGGTGCCGGAACCGGCGGCTGGAAACGCCCGGCGGTGGCGTACGGAATCCCGGTGGCGCGGAGGACGTTGCCGTCCCGCCAGCCTGTGACAGGACCGCATGGAGGAGTAAACAAGGGCTCGGAACTCACAGGGCAACGATTCCACAGTTTCCTGGGAGTTTTTGTCCACTTGTGCAGGGTTGCCATGCGGGGAAGCCTGCATATCTGGACAAAAAATCCAGGAATGACGACGGCGGGTGGTGGGGTTCCTAAAGAACCGCACCACCCGCCGTCGAGCGTTGAATGGGGACTAGTGGCCGGTGGGCACGTAGCGCTTGATGGAGGCTTCCAGCTCCGCCTCTGCGGCGGCACGGTCGCCCCAGCCCTCGGCCTTGACCCATTTTCCGGGCTCCAGGTCCTTGTAACGGGTGAAGAAGTGCTCGATCTCCTTGATCAGGAAGTCATTGACGTCGCTGACTTCCTGGATGTGGTCAAAGCGGGCATCCACAGGGACGCACAGGATCTTGGCGTCGCCGCCGCCGTCGTCAGTCATGTTGAAGACGCCGATAGGGCGGGATTCAACGATGACGCCGGGGTGCAGGTCGAAGTCCTGCAGGAGCACCAGCGCGTCCAACGGGTCACCGTCCTCGCCGAGGGTGTTCTCGAAGTATCCGTAGTGCGTGGGGTACTGCATGGAGGTGAAGAGGACGCGGTCCAGGCGGACGCGGCCGGTCTCGTGGTCGACTTCGTACTTGACGCGTGATCCCTTGGGGATCTCGATGGTCACGTCATGCTTCATGGAATGCTCCTCGGCAATTCGGGGGGTTCGCGGCACTTCTGACGGGCAACAAAAAGGACTGTCAGTGCCGCCGACTATTATCGAGGATATAGCGAGAGGCCCTGGAATCAGGAACTTGTGGGGAAATTTCAGGACTTGAGGACCGGCACCGGCATGACCAAAACGAGCGGCACGAACCAGTGGCCCGGCCGTGCCCGGCAGGCGGCGCGGAGCGGCGCCAGTGGTCTGCGGAGGTCCTGGCCGGCGGTCCTGCTGTCCATGCTCCTGGTGGCCCTTGCCGTCCCGGCAGCCCTGCTGGTGGCACCGGGCTTCCTTGGACCGGAACCACCGGCCCCCGCCCCGCCCGCACCCGCCTGGCAGCAGGTTCCGGCCACTCTTTCCACCGTGCAGGGACTCGCCCCGCCGGATGGGTCGGCCCCGGCGCCCCTTCCGTCCAGCGTCAGCGCCCGGCTGGAGCCGCTGTTGAAGACCGACGGCGGCGGGACCTTTACCGGGCTGGTGCAGGACGCCCTCACGGGCCAGGTGCTGTTTGACCGTGGCGGTTCCGAGAACCGGGTGCCGGCATCCAACATGAAGTTGCTGGCGGCCGTCGCCGCCCTGCGGTCGCTGGGCCCGGAACACCGCTTCACCACCCAGGCTGCAGCCGGGCCGGCGCCCGGCCAGGTGGTGCTGGCCGGCGGCGGCGACGTCCTTCTTGGACCCGGTGAGTCCGCCCCGGAGCAGGTGATGGGCCACGCAGGACTGGCAACGCTGGCTGCACGGACCGTGGAGGCGCTGCAGGAGGGCGGTGCGGCAGGGGAAATCAAGGTACTGGTGGACGATTCCCTTTTTTCCGGCCCCGCCCTGAACCCGGCGTGGCAATCAGGGGACGTGGCGGCCGGTGAAGTTGCTCCCGTGTATCCCCTGGCTTTGAACTCCGCCCGCTACGATCCCGCCGTTACCACTGGTCCCCGCCCGCAGGATGCGGCGATGGCGGCAGGGGAGGAGTTCGCCGCCCGGCTGCGGACGGCAGGTGCCGCCGCGGGACTCACCGTGGCAGCCGCCGTCGAACGCCTGCCGCAGGCGGGAGGCACGCCGGCGCTGCCAAGCCCCGAGGGAGCGAGCCAGCCGGCGGTGCTGGGAGAGGTGCAGTCGGCCACCGTTGCTGAGCAGGTGAACCTGATGCTCCAGGACTCGGACAACTACCTGGCGGAGGCGTTGGGCCGGCTGACGGCATTGGCTGGCGGGCTGCCGGGCAGTAACGACGGCGCCACGGCGGCAGTGGGCGCGCAGCTGGCCGCTGCAGGCCTGGCTTCTGAAGGGATGAAGCTGGTGGACGTGTGCGGCCTCGCCATGGGCAACCAGGTCCCGGCCCGGCAGTTTGCCGAGGTGGTGCGGGCCATCGCGTCCGGTACGGATACCCGGCTCCGGGCTGCCCTGGACGGCTTCCCGGTGGCCGGCCTCTCCGGAACCTTGGAGACCCGGTACCGTGACGCGGCCACCGCCCGGGGCGCGGGGCTGGTGCGTGCCAAGACCGGCACGCTGAACACCGTGCTGGCATTGAGCGGCTACGTGGTGGATGCGGACGGCCGGCTGCTGGTCTTTTCCTTTATTGGGAACGGGCTGGCCCCGGGCGCGGCGGGTAACAAGGAAGCGCTGGACCGCGCCGCCACCGCGCTCGCCGGCTGCGGCTGCCGCTAGGGTTGGGACGCGAAGCGAAAGGGCGGTCCTGCCCCACATGAACGGCCCTGGTCCCCGGATGCGCCAGCATCGCCCATGCGGCGCCGCGACGCCCCTGCGCGGGCAGATGGTTCGCCGGTGAGCGAACTTAAGGACTATCCCAAGCCTGCTGTGTTCTGATGGGAACCATGGAGTCAACTGCACGCGAGTCGTCAGCCAAGACGTTGTCCGCCACGGCACAGTCCCTGATCAACTGGGACCTCGCCGCTTCCACCGCCGCGCGCCTGGCTCCGGCCGGGCCCATGCTGGACCAGGCCGCCATCAGCGAGGCCGTGGACAGCCTGCGGCGCCTGGCGGATGTGTCCGTTGACCATGTCCATCAGATCACCGGGCTGGAAGCCGCCCGCGATCTCCGCGACTCCTCCGTGCTGGTGGTGGACCGCGCGTCCTGGGCCAAGGCCAATACGCAAAGCTTCGCCGTGATGCTCAAACCCGCCATGGAAAAGATGCTGGAAAGCAGGCAGGGCAACCTGAGCCCAAGCGCCGCGAGCGTCAGCGGGGCCATCACGGCAAGCCAGCTCGGCGCCGTCCTGGCATTCCTGGCCAGCAAGGTCCTTGGCCAGTACGATCCCTTCGCGGCCCTTGCGGAAGGGTCCACCGCACCACCGGCCGGCCGGCTCCTGCTCGTGGCCCCGAACATTGTGGCCGTGGAGCGCGAACTCAACGTCACCCCGGAGGATTTCCGGCTCTGGGTGTGCCTGCACGAGCAGACCCACCGTGTGCAGTTCGCCGCCGCCCCGTGGCTCCGGCACCACATGCTCGAGCAGATCGACCAACTCAGCGTGCACCTGCTGGGCAACGTCGATTCCCTGATGGACCGTGCAACCGCCGCTGCCCGTTCCCTGAAGGACCGCAGTGCCTCCGGAAACACCCCCGGCCGCGGTGCCATCCTGGACCTCCTCCAGGACCCCGAGGAGAAGGCCGCAATCTCGCACCTCACCGCTGTGATGAGCCTGCTGGAAGGCCATGCGAACGTGGTGATGGACGCCGTGGACGCCAGCATCATTCCGTCCGTCAAGACCATCCGCCAGCGGTTCAACGACCGCGGCAAGGACCGCGGCGTGATCGAAAAGTTCATCCGCAGCCTCCTGGGACTGGACGCGAAAATGCGGCAGTACTCCGACGGCGCCAGGTTTGTGCGGGCCGTGGTGGACGCAGCCGGCATGGAGGGCTTTAACAAGGTATGGGAATCTGCGGACCACCTGCCCACCGAACCCGAGATCCACGACGCCAAGCTGTGGCTTGAGCGGATGGGACTCTGATTGCCGGGCATCCAACCACCTGAGGCCGCTGCTGCTGTTGATGAGGCCGCCGCGGATTCCGCCCAGCGGGCTGGAACCGGCGGTTCCACGGCCGGTTCCAGGAGCGGACGACGACGGCCCGGCAGGCTGGCGCCCACCGTCGGCAAGGCGCGCAAAGCCCTGGGGGACGCACTGGCGCAGGCCGGCTATCCGCGCCACGTCCTGGTTGCCTGCAGCGGCGGACCGGACTCCCTGGCACTGGCCGCCGTGGCGGCCTACTTTGCCCGGCGCGGCCATGTGGACGGCCACCCGGTGACGGTGGGCGCGGCAGTCGTGGACCACCAATTGCAGGAAGGCTCAGCGCAGGTCGCCGCCAGGACCGCGGAAACCCTGAAGGAGCTTGGGTTGGCCCCGGTGGAAATCCGGACCGTCACGGTGGCCGGCGCCGGCATGGGCCCGGAGGCGGCGGCGCGGGAGGCCCGGCACGCGGCACTCGAAGAGGCAGCGGCAAGCCAGGGGGCCGCGGCAATCCTGCTGGGCCATACCCTGGACGACCAGGCCGAACAGGTGCTCCTGGGCCTGGCGCGCGGCTCGGGCACACGGTCCCTCGCGGGGATGAGGCCGGCCCGCGGCAAGCTCTTGCGGCCGTTCCTGGGGCTTCGCCGGGCGGATACGGAAGAGATCTGCGAGGTGGAGGAGCTCGAGCCCTGGCATGATCCCACCAACCGGGACCCGTCCTATGCCCGGTCCCGGACGCGGGTGGAGGTCCTGCCCCACCTGGAGGAAAAACTCGGTCCCGGCGTCGCGGAATCCCTGGCCCGCACAGCCTCCATCCTGCAGCTGGACGCCGACTACCTTGAGGATGTGGCCGAAGCCACGTTTGCGTCCATGGTGGAGCGCAACGGTCCGGAACTGAGCCTTCCGGAGGAGGCGTTGCGCGCCCTGCCCCCTGCCATCCGGTACCGCGTGATCGCCAAGGCCGCGGCCGACGTCGGCGGGCAGCAGCCCAGCTACCAGCGCCTTTTGGCGGCGGAGGCGCTGCTGCGGCGGCACGGTTCGGCGGGGCCGGTGGAACTCCCCGGCGGAGTGAGTGCCTACCGCCTGTCCCTCGTCCAGCTGGCCGGCGCGGAAGCAGCGGACGGCCCGGCTGCCGGCAGCGAAGCCAAACCCGTTCCCCGCGGAGCCGCACGCTGTGGGAAGCTAGTACTCCGGCCTCAAAAGCCGCCCGCAAAATAGTCGCACCCCCGCATCTACACAGGAGCCATTGGTGGATTCAAACGACGTCCAGGCAGACCTCAAGCACGTTCTCTACACCAAGGAACAGATCCAGCAGCGGATCACCGAACTCGCTGCCCAGATCGACAAGGACTACGAGGGCCGCGAAATCCTCATCGTGGGTGTGCTCAAGGGCGCGGTGATGGTCATGGCGGACCTGGCCCGGGCGCTGCACAGCCACATTTCCATGGACTGGATGGCGGTGTCCTCCTACGGATCCGGCACCCAGTCTTCCGGGGTTGTCCGCATCCTGAAGGACCTGGACACGGACCTGATGGGTAAGGACGTGCTGATCGTCGAGGACATCATCGACTCCGGCCTCACCCTGTCCTGGCTGAAGACCAACCTGGAATCGCGCGGCACGGCGTCGGTGGAGATCTGCACGGCCTTCCGCAAGCCCACCGCCGCCAAGGTGGAAATCGACGTCAAGTACGTGGGCTACGACATCCCCAACGAATTCGTGGTCGGCTATGGCCTGGACTACGCCGAGAAGTACCGCAACCTGGACTTCGTGGGCACCCTGGCCCCGCACGTTTACGAGTAGGCTGCACCTTCCGGACCGCCGCCGAGCCGCCGTCGGCACTTCCTTGAAAACACCGCCCTTGGGGCAGGCACTCCGCCGTCCTGGCAGCGCTACGCCCACAGGGAACTTTTGCCGTCCATCATGCGTGATCTACTCCGGACGGTGTATAGCTAGAAGCTGACGCAGCACCATCACGCGCGCAGACTACTCGCCGTGCAGCACTACCAGAAGGGACGGGGTTAGCCCCCGAACAGATGAAAGCTAAGAACTTCTTCAAAGGCCCGGGCATCTGGATCGTCGTCGTGGTCGGTCTGCTCCTGGTGGCCTTTGCAACGCTTGCCCCTGGTGGTGCGGCACGGATTGACACCGACAAGGGCCTTGAACTGCTCTCCGGGGACCAGGTGGAGCAGGCCAAGATCTTCGACGGCGAAAACCGCGTTGACCTGACTTTGAAGGACAACCTGCAGCTGGACGGCCAGGACAAGGGCAAGAGCGTCCAGTTCTTCTTCGTGGACGCCCGGGCCGAAGACGTGGTCAAGGCCGTCACGGAATCCAAGCCGGCCCAGGGCTACACGGACCAGCCGATTGAGAGCAACTGGTTCTCCGGCCTGCTCTCCCTCCTGATTCCCGTTATCCTCCTGGGCGCCCTCTTCTGGTTCCTGATGACCCGTATGCAGGGCGGCGGCTCCAAGATCATGCAGTTCGGCAAGTCCAAGGCGAAGATGGTCAGCAAGGACATGCCGCAGGTGACGTTCGCCGACGTCGCAGGATCCGACGAAGCCGTGGAAGAGCTCCAGGAGATCAAGGAATTCCTCCAGGAGCCCGCCAAGTTCCAGGCCGTCGGCGCCAAGATCCCTAAGGGTGTGCTGCTGTACGGCCCTCCGGGCACCGGCAAGACCCTCCTTGCCCGCGCCGTTGCGGGCGAGGCCGGCGTCCCGTTCTTCTCCATCTCTGGCTCCGACTTCGTGGAGATGTTCGTGGGTGTGGGCGCCTCCCGTGTCCGCGACCTTTTCGAGCAGGCCAAGGCCAACTCCCCGGCCATCATCTTCGTGGACGAGATCGACGCCGTGGGCCGCCACCGCGGTGCCGGCATCGGCGGCGGCAACGACGAACGCGAGCAGACCCTCAACCAGCTCCTGGTGGAGATGGACGGCTTCGACGTCAAGACCAACGTCATCCTCATCGCGGCCACCAACCGCCCGGACGTGCTGGACCCCGCACTGCTCCGCCCCGGACGTTTCGACCGGCAGATCGGCGTGGAAGCGCCGGACCTGATCGGCCGCGACCAGATCCTGCAGGTCCACTCGAAGGGCAAGCCGATGGCGCCCGGTGTGGACCTCAAGGCCGTGGCCAAGAAGACTCCCGGGTACACCGGCGCGGACCTGGCCAACGTCCTGAACGAGGCAGCGCTGCTCACCGCGCGCTCCAACGCGAACCTCATTGACGACCGCGCCCTGGACGAAGCCATCGACCGCGTCATGGCCGGCCCCCAGAAGCGCAGCCGCGTGATGAAGGAGCACGAGCGCAAGATCACCGCGTACCACGAGGGCGGCCACGCCCTGGTGGCGGCAGCGCTGCGGAACTCCGCCCCGGTCACCAAGATCACCATCCTGCCCCGTGGCCGCGCCCTGGGGTACACCATGGTGGTCCCGGACAACGACAAGTACTCCGTGACCCGCAACGAACTGCTGGACCAGATGGCCTACGCCATGGGCGGCAGGGTGGCGGAAGAAATCGTGTTCCATGACCCCTCCACCGGCGCGTCCAATGACATCGAAAAGGCCACCGGCACCGCACGCAAGATGGTCACCGAGTACGGCATGAGCGAACGCGTCGGCGCAGTCCGCCTGGGCCAGGGCGGCGGAGAGCCCTTCCTGGGCCGCGACGCCGGGCACGAGCGCAACTACTCCGACCAGATCGCCTACGTGGTGGACGAGGAAGTGCGCCGGCTCATTGACCAGGCCCACGACGAGGCTTACGCCATCCTCACCGAGAACCGCGACGTCCTGGACCGGCTGGCGCTCGAGCTGCTGGAGCGCGAAACACTGAACCAGGCCGAGATCGCCGACATCTTCCGCGACATCCGCAAGCGCGATTTCCGCGAGGTGTGGCTGTCCAAGGAGTCCCGTCCGGTCCAGATGGCGGGCCCGGTGGAGTCCCGCCAGGAGAGGGCTGAGCGCGAGGCCCAGGAGGAAGCCAAGCAGGCGCGCCTGGATGAGCCGCTCGACGCCCGGCCGCCGCACCCGCAGGGTGTTCCCGAGGATGCTCCGTTCCAGGGCGGCGTCACCGACGCAGGCCCGGACACCCTTCGCGGCTAAGCTTTCTACGTGACCCACTTCGACGACGACGACGTTCCCGCCTCCGCCGGATACCCGGCGGAGGGCGGATCCCACCACTCCAAGCACCACAAGGTGGACCGGCCCCGGATCGAGGCGGCCGTCCGTGAGATTCTCCTGGCCATTGGAGAGGACCCGGACCGCGACGGCCTCATCGACACCCCCAAGCGCGTGGCCAAGGCCTACGCCGAGGTGTTCGCCGGGCTGCACCACGATCCCGCGGACGTCCTGTCCACCACCTTCGACCTTGACCATGAAGAACTCGTGCTGGTCAAGGACATCCCCTTCTACTCCACCTGCGAGCACCACCTGGTGCCGTTCCATGGAGTGGCACACGTGGGGTACATCCCCTCGCATGAGGGCAAGGTGACGGGCCTGAGCAAGCTCGCCCGCCTGGTGGACATTTATGCCCGCCGCCCGCAGGTCCAGGAGCGGCTCACCACTGAAATCGTCGAGGCGTTGGTGCGCTACCTCAAACCCCGTGGCGCCATCGTCGTTGTTGAATGCGAACACATGTGCATGTCAATGCGCGGTATCCGCAAGCCCGGAGCGAAGACCGTCACCAGCGCGGTCCGCGGGCAGCTTCATGACCCGGCCACCCGCGCCGAAGCCATGAGCCTCATCCTCGGAAGGTAAACCATCAGACCATGGACTCACTAGCTGCAGCGCCGGGAACCGGCCCCGCAACATCGCCACTGCCCATCCTTCGCAAACCGCGCCCGGCCGCACGGTTCGAAGACCTCCCCACGGACCGCACGCTGGTCATGGGCATCCTGAATGTCACCCCCGATTCCTTCAGCGACGGCGGCCGGCACGCCACGGCGGACACCGCCATCGCGGCAGGGCTCCGGATGTTCTATGCAGGTGCGGACATCATCGACGTCGGCGGTGAATCCACCCGGCCCGGCGCCGAGGACGTCACCCCGGAGGAAGAGCAGCAGCGCGTCATCCCCGTCATCCAGGCGCTGGTGAAGGCCGGGGCGCTCGTCAGCATCGACACCACGCACGCCTCCACGGCCGCAGCCGCGGTGGAAGCCGGCGCTGCCATTGTCAATGACATCTCCGGACTCAGCATCGAACCGGAAATGCTCGAGTTCGTGGCCGCCGCTAAGGTCCCGTACATCCTCACCCACCGCCGTGGTGACGCGCGCACCATGAATTCGCTTGCCGACTACAAGGACGTGGCGGGCGAAGTGGTGGCCGAACTCGCGGGGGTGCGGGACAAGCTGTACGCAGCCGGTGCCACCCCGGAGCAGATCATCGTGGACCCGGGGCTGGGATTCGCGAAGAACGACGCCCAGAACTGGGAACTCCTGCAGAACCTGGACCAGTTGGATAGCCTCGGCCACCGCGTCCTGGTGGGTGCCTCCCGCAAGCGGTTCCTCGGCACGCTGCTCACGGTGGCCGGAAAGTCCGCGGCCCCGGAGGAGCGCGACGGCGCCACAGCCGCCATCACCGCCATCAGCGCCTACCGCGGCGCCTGGGCCGTCCGCGTGCACGACGTCGGCCCCAGCCTTGACGCCGTCAAGGTTGCCGCGCGCATGGCCGCACCCCGCGCCCGCAGCTAAGCCGCGCCCCATGGACAGGATTACGCTGACTGGTGTAACGGCCGTGGGCCATCACGGCGTGTTTGATTTTGAACGCCGCGAGGGCCAGCCTTTTGTTGTGGACGCAGTGCTGTACCTGGATTTCACCAAGGCCGCGGAATCCGACGACGTCCTGGACACGGCCCACTACGGCGAAGTGGCGCAGCGCATCACCCAATGGATTTCGGGCGAGCCGCTGAACCTGATTGAAGCCCTGGCCGTGAGGATCGCGGACGGCCTGCTGGACGAGTTCCGGCTGGCGGCCGTGGACATTACCGTGCACAAGCCGCAAGCCCCCATTGAGGTTCCGTTCGGCGACGTTGCGGTCAGCGTCCACCGCACTCGCCGCGACGGGGAAACGCGCGCCGGGGGACAGCAAGCCCAGGGGGAGGGGCCATGAACAGCGGCTATACCAAGGCGGTCCTGGCGCTCGGCAGCAACCTGGGTGAGCGCAATGACACCCTTTCCGAGGCTGTGGCAGACCTCGTTGATCCGCCGGAGGTGAGGCTGCTCGCCGTGTCCCCGGTTGTGCAGACGAAGGCCGTGGGCGGCCCGCCCAACCAGCCGGATTTCCTCAATATGGTCATCACGGTGGAAACCAGCCTGTCCCCGCACGAACTGCTGGACCACTGCCAGGCCGTGGAGAACAAGCACCACCGCGTGCGGGAGGTGCGCTGGGGGCCGCGGACGCTCGACGTCGACATCATCACCTACGGCGACCTCCGCAGCGAGGACCCCTCCCTGACATTGCCCCACCCCCGGGCCGCCGTCCGCGCCTTTGTGCTCTACCCGTGGTCGCTTATCGAGCCGGCCGCCACCCTGGACGGCGAACGGATCAGCGTACTGGCGGCACAGGCTGACGATTTTGCCGACCTCGCCCCGTTCGACGGCTTCGGCGATTTCGACGGCGTGCCTACCGCCGGAGCGGTGGAAGAACGATGAAACCCATCAACCCGCTGCGCCTCCTGCTGATCGGTTTCATCCTGGCCGTGGCGGGCTGGTCCGCCACCGTGGTGACCAGCCGGTTCGGCATGTCCACCCCGGTCCTCCCGGCCACTGCCCTGGCCACCATGGGCGTGATCGTGGCCATCACCCTGATCCTCGGCATCCGCGTGCTGAAGTGGCGCAACAGCCTCGACACCAACGGCGCCCGGACGGGCACCAAGGCAGGCCCCAGGAAAAGGCCCGTGCTTGATCCGCTCCTCGCCGCCCGGACCCTGGTCCTGGCCCAGGCCTGCGCCTACGCCGGAACGGTGCTGCTGGGCTGGCATGTGGGCATCTTCCTGGACCAGCTCCGCATCTGGAGCCTGCGCAGCAACCAGGGCATCACCTGGCTGGCGCTTGCCATGGCCGGCGGGGGACTGGTGATGATCGTGGTGGGCCTGCTGGTGGAGCGGTTCTGCAAGATCCCGCCGGAGGACGGCGACACCAAGGGCATTGAGGGAAAACCAGGCCGCGCCGTGCACGGTGAAGCCTCCGGGGAAGGCGAATATGCATACCGGGGCGATTGATCCGCCGGGCATCACCTGGCAGCGCGTCTCGCCGAAGTACGTAACCGTCAGGGTGGTGCAGTGGGCCCTGGGCAACCTGGCCACCGTGCTGGTCCTGTCCCTTCCGCTTGTGCTTGTCCTCGCGGGCGTGTGGGCCTGGCCGCCGCTGTGGCTGGCAGCCGCCGTACCCGCCGTGGCTTTGGTGGCTGCTCTCTGGCGGCTGGCGCTCATCCCGCGGCAGGTCCGTGCCATCGGCTACGCCGAACGGGACGACGACCTCCTGGTCCGGACCGGCATCTTCTTCCAGCGCACCATGGCCGTCCCTTATGGCCGCATGCAGTATGTGGACATCGGCGTGGGCCCGGTGGAGCGGTCCCTGGGACTGTGCACCCTCAAGCTCCACACAGCGTCGCCCGGCACCAACGCCCAGATCCCGGGCCTGCCCGCCGCAGAAGGTGCCCGGCTCCGCGAGCAGCTGGCGGCACGGGGCGAAGCCAGGCTGGCAGGGCTGTGACCGCGGAGGAACCGCGTCCGGGCCCCGCCGCTTCCTTCCCTGGCGCGGGCGGCACCGCGGCTGCACCCCCGCCAGGCAGCGCGCACCAGCCATCCAATGCGCCCCAGCCAACCAATGAACCCGCGCCAGGCACTGCGCCCCAGACAGGGAGCGCGTCCGACGGCGAGTGGCTGCGTGTGCACCCGGCGTCGCCCTTTGTCCGCGGCTGGGTGGCCCTGGCCGCCATAGGTTTCTTCTTCGGCCGTGACATCTTTGAACGCTCGCTGCAGGGCCAGCCGGTTTTCGAGGAAGAAGTCGCCGGCCGGGCGTCCTGGCTGCTGGCGGGCGGCGCCATGGTGCTGCTGGTCTCGGTGCTGGGTTTCCTCCTGACCTGGTACTTCACCAAGTACCAGGTGTCCGGCGGTTACGTCCGGGTCAATACCGGGTTCCTGTTCCGGCAGCAGCGGCAGGCGCGGCTGGACCGGGTCCAGGCCATCGACATCGAGCAGCCGCTGCTGGCCAGGATTTTCGGCCTCGCCGAGCTGAAGTTCGAGGTGGCCGATGCAGGAGAGTCGGCGGTGCGGCTGGCCTACCTGAAGATCGATGACGCCCGGCAGCTCCGCGCCACCATCCTGGCCCGTGCCGCTGGGGTGGCCGTTGACCCGGCCCATCCGGAGGCACCCTCGCCCGAGGCGCCCGAATACCCGGTACTGTCGGTGCCGCCCCGGCGCCTCGTCGGTTCCCTGCTGCTCAGCGAGCAGAGCTTTTTCGTGGTGCTTGGCGGCATTGCGTCCGTGGTGCTCGCCGCCGCCACGGGCAGCCAGGCGTTCTACTTCTACCTCATCCCGGCTGCCCTGGGCCTGGCCGCCAGCTACTGGGGACTGTTCAACAAGGGCTACAACTTCACCGCGGCGATCTCCCCGGATGGCATCCGGCTGCGCTACGGCCTGCTGGACACCCAGGCGCAGACCCTGCCGCCGGGGCGCATCCAGGCCCTGAAGGTCACCCAGCCGCCGCTCTGGCGCCCCCTCGGCTGGTACCGGATGCAGGTCAACGTGGCCGGTTACGGAGTGGTGGAGAACGCCGGCGAGGGCTCCGCCCGGACAACGCTCCTGCCCGTCGGCACGCTGGCGGACGTGATGGCCATGCTTGCCCTGGTGCTGCCGGACCCAGGCACCCCCCAGCCAGCGGCCGTCTTTGGCGCGGGGCTCACGGGGTTGGATTCCGACGGCGGATTCGTCACCACTCCGCCGAAGGCCCGCTGGCTCGCCCCGCTTGGCTGGCGGCGGAACGGGTTTGCCGCCACGGACACCGCCCTGCTGCTCCGTTCCGGCCGCTGGTGGCGGCAGCTGGCGGTGGTGCCGCACCAGCGCACGCAGTCCATGGCCCTCCACCAGGGTCCGCTGGCACGCCGGTTCGGGGTTGCCGACCTGATTCTCCACACCACCCCCGGCCCCGTTGTGCCGCGCCTGGTCCAGGCCGGACGGGATGCTGCACTAGCCCTGTTCGACGAACAATCTGCCCGTGCCCGGTTGGCCAGGAAGAGGCAGACTACGGAACAGTGGCTCAGGCAGGTGGCTCCGGACGCACCGGCCATTGGGGTTGCCGGCGCCGGCTCCCAGCCAGTGGCCGGGCCCCTGGAAGCCCACACCACACAACAACAGGAAGGCGGGCAGCATGGCTAAGCCCGGACGCCTCGGCGTCGGAATCATCGGCGCGGGCAAGGTGGGGGCGGTCCTTGGTGCCGCCCTGCGCGCCGCTGAACACGCCGTCGTCGGAGTTTCGGCGGTGTCCGAAGCGAGCCGTGAGCGCGCGGAAACGCTGCTCCCCGGCGTGCCTGTCCTTGAAGTGCAGGAGATCGTGGAGCGGGCGGAACTGGTCGTGCTCGCTGTGCCCGACGACGCCCTCCCGGGGTTGGTGGAGGGGCTTGCAAAGCTGGGCGCCTGGCAGCCGGGCCAGCTGGTTGCCCACACCTCCGGCCGGTTCGGCGTGGGCGTCCTGCATCCGGTCCGCGCAGCCGGTGCCGTACCGCTGGCGCTGCACCCCGCCATGACGTTCACCGGGATGAGCCTGGACCTGACCCGGCTGCTGGACTGCACCTTCGGCGTGACGGCAGATGCCGCCATGCTTCCCATCGCCCAGGCACTGGTGGTGGAAATGGGCGCGGAACCGGTGGCCATCGCCGAGGCTGACCGGACGCTGTACCACGCAGCCCTGGCGCACGGCTCCAACCACCTGGTCACCCTTGTTGCCCAGGCGTCCGAACTGCTGCGCTCGGTGGGAGTGGAACTCCCCGAACGCATGCTGGGCCCGCTCCTGCGGGCCACCCTGGAGAACGCGCTGGCCTCAGGGGAGTCCGCCCTGACCGGTCCGGTAGCGCGCGGTGACGTCGGAACCGTCGCGGCACACGCGGAGGCGCTGCGGGAGTTCGACGGCGGCGGGCACGGGGATGTGCTGGCCGCCTACCTCGCCATGGCCCGTGCCACCGCCCTGCGCGCAGAAGGGCGCGGACTCCTGAAGCCGGACCAGCTGGAGGGGCTGCGCCGCGCCCTCGATCCCAAGGAGGACTGACGATGCCCATCAAACTTGCCACCACGGTGGCTGAGCTCCGCACTGAAGGCGCCCGGCTGCTGGGCGCCACGCAGGGAACATCGCAGGGACTGGTGCCCACCATGGGCGCACTCCACGAGGGCCATGCAGCCCTGGCGCGTGCCGCCGTCGAACAGAACGACGTTGTGGTGGCCACCATCTTCGTCAATCCACTGCAGTTCGGCGACGCCTTGGACCTGGACCGCTACCCGCGCACGCTGGACGCCGACCTTGCCCTGCTGGAAGACCAGGGCGTGGACCTGGCCTTCGCGCCGTCTGTGGAGGAGGTCTACCCCGGCGGGGAGCCGCTGGTGCGGGTCACCTCGGGCCGGCTGGGGGAAAAATGGGAGGGGGCCTCCCGGCCGGGCCACTTTGACGGCGCCCTGACGGTGGTGGCCAAACTCCTCCACTACGGCCTGCCAGCCGCGGGCCTGCCCGCCGCCGGGCCGGCACCGGGAAGGCTGCCTGCCTACCGGGCGTACTTCGGCCAGAAGGACGCGCAGCAGCTTGCCCTGGTCCGGCGCATGGTGGCGGACCTCAACTTCCCGGTGGAGATCGTGGGGGTGCCCACGGTGCGTGCGGTCGACGGGCTGGCACTGTCCAGCCGCAACCGCTTCCTGTCGGACGAAGAGCGGGAGGGGGCCCTGGTACTGTCGCGGGCCCTCCGGCTGCTGGAGGAACGCGCGAACGCCCGGCAGCCGCTGGACCTTGACTCAGCCCGGGCCATGGTGGAATCCCAGCCGCTGGTGGCGCTGGACTACTTCGACGTGGTGGACCCGGACACACTGGAGCCGCTTGCCGAGAACTGCCGGGAGACGCCGTTCAGCGGCGAAGCCCTGGCGCTCATCGCCGCCAAAGTGGGTCCGGTGCGGCTGATCGACAACGCACCGCTGAGTTCCTGACGCCAGCGCTAGATGCAGGGCTCTTCCCGGTTGATCATCAGTTGTTCGAGCAGCGCGCGCTCCGGCCTGCCAGGGTGCTTGGCGACGCAGCGGCGCAGGCGTGCCCTGGCTAGCTCCTCACCGGGTTCGCGGCTGCAAAGGACTTCATCGATGATTTCCTGGGCCTGCCACCGGAGGGACTCAATGGCGAACTCCCGGATCTCGGACGGGGTGTCTTCGGCCATCCAGGGATCAGGGTCTGAGGGAACGCTCTGGAACATCCGCTCTGCTGACATCGGGGCCTCCTTGCACCAGTCCGAGGGGGCCTGGTGGGGCCTCCCCGGCGTCGAAGCACTGCGCTACGGGAAACATTACAGGGGGGAGACCGGTCTGTCTCCCCCGGGAGTAGACTGAAAATGCGATGAATCCAGAGGCGAAGGTCCCGGCAATCCACGAGGTTGCCACAGTCCCAAAAGTTGCCACAGTCCCAGAAGTTGCCGCATACCCAGAAGTTGGCACATACCCCCAGGCAGCCGCGGTGGCCGAATCCGGTCCTGCCCATTCGGTGGACAGGATCCTGGCTGTTGCCTACGAGCTGTTCTCCACGCGGGGCGTGCGGGACGTGGGCGTCAACGAGCTCATAGAGCGGTCCGGAGTTGCCAAAGCCACGTTCTACCGCCATTTTCCGTCAAAGGATTCCCTGGTGTTCGCATTCCTGGAGCAGCGGGACAAACAGTGGACAATGGACGGGATCCTCTCCGAGGCGCGCCGCCGTGGCAGCACTCCCCGGGAGCAGCTGCTGGCCATTTTCGACGTCTTCGGGGACTGGTTCCGGCGGGATGACTTCGAGGCCTGTTCGTTTGTGAGGGTCATGCTGGAGATGGGTCCGGCCCATCCGCTGGGGCGGGCCAGCATCGATTACCTGGCAAAGATCCGCGGCCATGTCCAGGACGTGGCGGAAGAGGCCGGGCTGCTGCGCTCCGAAGAGTTCGCCCGCTCGCTGCTGATCCTGATGAAGGGCTCCGTCATCCAGACCGTGGAAGGTGACTCGCTGGCCGCCGAACGCGCCCGGCAAATGGCGGTCTGGCTGATCGGGCACCACAGCAGCTGACCGCAGGCCGCTCAAACAGCCGCTGTCTGGAAACAGTGCTGTTCAGGAACCGGAATGCCCGGCAGGGATGCGGGGCGCGGCGGTGCTGGACCGGACCACCAGCCGGGTCTGCATCAGTTCGTCCGCGGGCCCGGCGGCGCCGCCGTCGTCGTCCTGCACCAGCGCCAGCAGGCGCTCCACGGCCCGGGTGCCCTGGTTTCGCGGAAACTGGTCGATGGTGGTCAGCCCCAGGATCTCGCCCATTTCGTGGCTCTTCGCAGTTGAGGGTGTAGTCGAGGGTCGGCGGCTGGTTCGTGGATAGACGTCGAGGTCTTCCAGGATGGAAGTTCTCACACTGCCCATC
>NZ_JBIVRG010000009.1:0-169587 GCF_044755505.1 Pseudarthrobacter sp. NPDC092202
CTCGGCTTCCGCAACCTCGCGAACTACACAGCCAGGAGCCTGCTCGAGGCCGGAGGTTTCAGACCCTCGCTACACCCTTGATTCCGAAGAGCCGCACAACCTTGGATTGACGTGTGATCCGATCGGCGGTCTGGTGCAGGTCCCGTGCATTGAGCGGAACGCGATCGCGGCGGCGAAGGCGATCAACGCCGCGAAGATGGCGCTCTGGGGCGACGGGTCCCACCGGGTGTCGCTGGACGAGGTGATCGTGACCATGCGTGAGACCGGCAAGGACATGAGTTCTAAATACAAGGAAACGGCGATGGGCGGCCTCGCCGTCAACGTCGTCGAATGCTGAGAGCCCCAGGGAACCTTCAGTTGTGGACCGCAGCCCACCAGTTCAAAGTGGACGCGAAGACCAGCCAGGCAATGTAGGGGAGCAGCAGCAGTCCCGCGGTCCTGCTGATGGGGCCGAAATAGAGCACTGTCACCGTGACCGCGGCGATCAAGGCCACGATAATGGCCAGGGCGAGCCATAGCGCAGCCGTACCCAAAGCGGGATAGAGGCCGAAGAACACCGGAGTCCAGGCGAGATTCAGCCCCAGCTGGACCGCGTAGGCCGTCAGCGCCGGCCTGGTCTTGGGAGCACGCTTCCGCCAGACCAGCCAGGCTGCCACCGCCATGGCTGCGTACAGCAGCGTCCACACCGGGCCGAAGAGCCAGTTCGGCGGGGACCAGGGGGCCTTGTCAGCCGTGGCATACCAACCGTCCACGTTGTCCACCGTGGAGAATCCGCCGAGTCCGGCCACCAGGAAGGAAGCCACCAGAAATCCAGCCAGCACCGCTGCCTGCACCCGCGTACTGTACGGCTGGTCCCTTCCATCCGGCGGCAATGACAACTCTTCGCGGTTCGGCTGCATGCCTCAACCCTTGCCAACCGGTCCACCCGAGTCAAGGCCACGGGGCAAAGGCAGGCACCGGCGGGCTCCTGAAAAGGGGCAGCGGCATCAGGCTTTAGACTTGAGGCTGCATGTCCGCACGCAGACACGAGTACCGAAACCGCGCACGAAACCGATTGGACACGGCCCCCTTGCGAGAATTTACCGCACGTTTTGCCACAGCCGAAGAGATTGAAAACTGGGACAAGCACGTCACGGCCAACCCCAACGGCGGCAACATGCTGCAGTCAGCCGCGTACGCGTCGGTAAAGAACGGCAGCGGCTGGAAAGTCCGCTTCCTGGTCCTCGAATACGGTGCCTCTGCCAGCTACAACCTGGTGCTCGAAAGGAGCTTTCCCCTGCTGGGCCGGCTTTGGTACCTCATCAAGGGCCCCGACCTGGAGGCGGCGGCGGACCTTCGCGCGGCGCTGGAGGCCTGCGCAGCTTTCGTGCGCGGCCGGAAGCTCAACGTCTTCACCATCAAGATCGAACCGGACATCGTGGAGTCTGAAGAGGCTCAGGCGCGCCTGTTGGAAGCGGGCCTGGTCAAGGCGCCCAACATCCAGTCCAACGACTCCACTGCGCTGCTAGATATCTCCGCCCCGGAAGAAGCAGTGTTCAAGGCCATCTCCTCCCGGGCACGTAACGCCATCCGCCGGGCCGAGCGGGAAGGCTGCGAAGTGGTCCGCCAGGAACACGGTCCGGAAACCTACCGGGCCCTCTACGACCTCATGGCGGACACCGTCAACGCCAAAGGCTCCATGCCGCTGCGCAGCTACGAGTATTACGCAGCCTTCTGGGACGAATTCTGCAACCGGGGCCAGGGCAACTTCTTCTTCACTTACGAAGACGGAAAACCCAGCGTGGGAGCCTTCGTCATCAACTACGGGGCCAAAGCGACCTACAAGGACGGCGGCTCCACCCAGAACCGCAAGCAGTACGGCGACTCGCACCTGGTCCAGTGGGCTGCCATCCGGCGCATGCAGGAACTGGGATGCAGGGAATACGACTTCTGCGGCACCCCGCCAGCCTCACTGATCAAGGACAAGAGCCACAATCTTTACGGGATGGGCATGTTCAAGACCAGCTTCACCAAAACCGTCACCGATTTTGTGGGCTGCCACGACTACGTTCTTTCGCCCGTAAAACACAAGCTCTGGGTCAAGGGAGCCGAGAAGGTGTTCCGCCGGATCGAAACTGCCCGCACCGGCCAGCAGTTCTACTGACCTGTCAGGCGGGGCCACCTGACTGCTCCGCGTCCCGCCGCCGACCCAGCCCACAGCCTGCCTCTGCCAGCCCCCATTCGTGAAGAAGGTAACCCCTTGACTGCAATTTCCGCCGCCGACCTGGAGTTCGCCGTGCTCAGCGACGCCGAATTCGAACAGTTCGCGCTGAAGCACCCGCAAAACAGCTTCCTCCAGTCCCTCGACTTCACAAGGTTCCAGCGCGCCAGGGGGCAGCAGGTTGAACTCTTCGGCGTCCGCCGCGACGGTGAACTGGTAGCGGCCGGCAAGCTGAACTACACCACCACACGCCTCGGCTACACCATCTGCGAATGCGCCAAGGGCCCCCTGATGGACTACACGGACGCTGGGCTGGTGCGCGCCGTCGTCGGACTTCTCCGCAAACGCGCCGTGGAACGGAAAGCCGCGGAGCTGCGGATCTCCCCGAACCTCAAGTACATTGCCCGCGACGCCGATGGCGCGGAACACCCCGAGGTGGAGGACAACAGGCCGCTGGTGGCACAGCTGGGCGGGCTGGGCTTCCAGCACCAGGGGCTGGACATGAACTTCGTCAACGTGAACTGGATGTTCATCAAGAGCCTGGAAGGCGTCCAGGACGCGGAAGAACTGATCATGGGCACCAGCTACCGGACCCGGAAAGCCATCCGCAAAGCGGAAAAGAACGGTGTTTTCCTGGAACAGGCAACGCTGGAAACCCTTGACGATTTCTACGGCGCCCTGAGCCGGGCCGGCGACGAAAAGGGTTTCGTCTACCGCGAACGCGCCTACTACGAACAGCTGCTCCGCACCACCTCCGCAGAGTTCACCAAACTCATGATGGCCAAGATCGACATTCCCGCCTACCGGAAATCCATTACGGACCGGCTTGCCGAGGAATCGGCCACCGCGGCCGAACTGCGCCGCGAAGTGGAAGAGACAGGCAGCAAGAAGAAGGCCAACCGGCTCAAAGTGGTCCAGGACCTGGTGGACAGCTACGAGCGAAGCCTCAAGGACATCGAACGCTTTCCGGATTCCGTTGGCGTGGCCACCGTGGCCGCCATCCACTTCGTCTGCTACGGCGACGAGGTGGTCTGCGTCATCGGCGGCACCGTGCAGGACTACATCTACTTCAACGGCGCCACGTCGCTGTACTGGGGAATGATGCTGCACGCCCTTGAGAAGGGCTACCCGCGATACAACTTCTACGGCACGTTCGGCATCTCCGGCCAGGACGAGGAAGGCCACGGCGGCTACGAGTTCAAGAAGGGCTTCGGCGGGGAAGTGGTCCAGCTCGTGGGCGACTTTGTGATGCCCGTCCGCCCGGCCGTGTTCCGTGCCCACAAGCTTGCCCGCGCGGCAGCAGGCGCCGCCCGCCTCCTGCTGGGCAAACTGCCCCTGCGGCGCTCCGCCTGACGCGCTCCGCGGGACACGCACTGCACATCACCATCACGGGAGGAGGGACCCATGACCGACCGGCCTGACCATCCCGGCGGCGGATCACCGAAAGCAACGCCGCGCACCGACGGCCTGCCCAAAACCGAGCCGCTGACTCCCTCCCAAGTACGGCAGAACGCAGCTGCGAGAAGGATGCTGCGGCGCCTGGTCCAGGGTGAGAACCCGCCCACGGCTCCCATGAGCATCGTGGACAGGCTCACCGGCAGCCCCTACGCAAACCCCATGATCCAGGTTGGCGGCGTGGACACGTCCGCCCGGAAGACCCTGGATTTTGCGCTGCACCTGGCCGAGACCATGTTCCGCTACGGTGCAGGAGCGCTCGAGGTTGAAACCAGCATCATTGCCGTCACGGCGGCGCTGGGCCTGAAGAACATCGAAGTGGACATCACCAACCAGTCGGTGGGCATCAACTACGCCCCCAAGGACCAGACGCCCATCGCGCTGCTGCGGGTGGTCCGGTCCTGGACCAACAACTATGCGGGCCTCGCGAAGGTCCATCAGCTGGTGACGGACATCGTTGCCGGGGGAGTGGGGCGCGATGAAGCGATCCGCAGGCTTGACGAGGCAATCACGAGCCCCAAGCCTTTCCCCCGGTGGATGGTGACGGCCGCGTTTGGGATTTTTGCCGCAGCGTTCGTAGCCGTGCTGGGCGGCGGGCCGGTGTCCTCCGTCATAGCGTTCGCCGTCAACATCGGAGTGAGCCTGCTGGCCCGCCAGCTGGGCCGGTGGCGGGTGCCGGACTTCTTCACCACCGCCAGCTGTTCCTTCGCCGTCACCCTGCTTGCCCTGCTCCTGTGGCAGTTTGGGCTGACAACCTCGCCAGCCATCGTGGTGGTGGGGGGAATCCTGCTGCTCCTGCCCACGGGCCGGTTGGTCTCCTCGGTGCAGGACGCCATCAACGGTTTCCCTGTAACCGCAGCGGGGCGGTTCCTTTCCACGCTTCTGACCTTTGGTGCGCTCGTGGCGGGCATCGCGGTCGCTTTTGTGGCGGGCCAGCTGACGGGCATGCAGGGCATCGATGTGACGCAGACCTTCCCGCCGGCCTACGACCTGTGGGTCCTGGTAATTCTTGTGGCAGTGGCGGTGATGGCCATCGGTGTCACGGAACAGACCACCTGGCAGCTCCTGCTTCCCACGGCGGCAGTGGGGGTCGCAGGTTACCTCGTCCTGTTGGGCGGCGGCCTGCTGGGCATCGGCGACCGGTTCTCGCCGGCCCTGGCTGCCGTGGCGATCGGCCTGCTGGCCCGGGTGGTCGCCTTGCGGATGGGCGCACCCCAGTTGGTGGTAGCAGTGCCCGCGGCACTGATCCTGCTGCCCGGCCTGACCATCTTCCGGTCGATGTATGTGCTGACCATCGAGGAGGCCGAGATCCTGCTCGGCGCCGGCGGGATGCTCAACGCCGGCGCCATAGTCCTGGGGACTGCCGGCGGGATCGTGCTGGGGGATACCTTGGCGAGGCCGCTGACCCGCAGCCTGGCCAGCAACGAGCGCCGGCGGGCCCGCCGCCGCTGACCGGGCCCGGCTGCCTAGATTTGCCCTACGGGCAGTTTCTTCTCTGCCTGGAAAGCGTCCTCAACGCGGCCCTTGGCCCAGTACCCGGACAGGGACACCTGCTTGCGTTCCAGGCCGCGCTGGACGAAAAAGACATCGCGGAGCGCCTTCATGTACCCCCGCTCGCCGTGGGCAAAAACGTCCACTCTGCCGGCGGGCCAGTCAGCGGCGGCGACGGCCTGCACCAGGAGGCTGCTTTCGCCTGCCGGAACGCCACGGCGGAAGAGCCAGTGCAGTTCCAGTCCGGCCGGGGCGGCAATCGGTTGGATGTCGGCCTCGGAATCAACCTCGAGGAAAGCGGCGCCGGCCGCTTCCGCCGGGAGGGATTCGATGCAGGCGGCAATGGCCGGCAGGGCTGCCTCGTCACCGGCGAACAGGTACCAGTCAGCTTCGGGGTCCGGGTTGTACGCCCCGCCCGGGCCGGTAAAGGTCAGGGTGTCTCCCGGCTGGGCCCTCGCCGCCCAGGGCCCCGCCAGCCCTTCGTCGCCGTGGACCACAAAGTCGATGGCAAGTTCCTGTGCCCCGGTATCCACCCAGCGAAGGGTGTAGGTGCGCGTAAAAGGCCATTGTTCCCGGGGCATGGTCTCGCGGATGCTCCACAGATCAAGGGGGACGGGGTACTGGACACCTGGCTGCGGGAAGACAATCTTGACGTAACGGTCAACAAAGCCGTTGTTGACGAAATCGGCAAAACCGTCGCCGCCCGCAACAATCCGCACCATATGCGGCGCCAGTTGTTCGCGGCGCACCACCGTGAGGTTGACCTGGGGGCGGCTTTTCTTGCTGGCGCTGGTGGCGGCGGGAACAATGCTCATAAGGCAAGCCTAAGCTAGGGTACTGCCGGGAGCTCCCAGGTTACGCCGGCTGCCCCCTGCTCCCGCAGGAGCGCGTTGACGCGGCTGAAGGGTCGGGAACCAAAGAAACCCCGTGAAGCCGACAACGGGCTGGGGTGCGCGCTGGACACCGAGGGGACGCCAGGCAGCAGCGGGCGGACGCTCTCGGCGTCCTTCCCCCACAGGACCGCGACCAGAGGCAGGGGTGACCCGTCCGGTGCCCGCCGCGCGCCCAATGCCTGCACTGCCGCCGTCGTAATTTCTTCCCAGCCCTTCCGCCGGTGGGACCCTGCCGACCCTGCACGGACCGTCATCACGCGGTTCAGGAGCAGTACCCCCTGGCCGGCCCACGCAGACAGGTCGCCGTGCACCCTCGGCGGGATTCCCAGGTCTGCCTCGAGCTCGCGGTAAATGTTCGCGAGGCTCCGGGGAATGGGCCGGACGTGCGGATCCACGGAGAAGGACAGCCCCACTGGGTGCCCCGGCGTGGGGTACGGGTCCTGTCCCACAATCAGCACCTTCACCTCCGCAAGGGGCTGGCGGAAGGCTCGCAGGACGTTCGACGGCGCCGGGAGGACCTGGTGCCCGGCTGCTACTTCATCGGCGGCGAACCGAAGAACGGCGCGCAGTCCGGCGTCCACGTCCGAGAGTGCCGCGGCCCAGTCCGGTGCCATCAGCTCTGCCAGCGGAAGCCGGGCCTGGGCGGCGAAGCCCGTGGTGCCGGTCGGTTCCTGCTCCAGCTCAAACAAGGCGTCGGATTCAAACATCAGTCCATTCTTGCAGGCGGCAGGAGGCGCCGGCTGTGCCTGCGCCTCCTGCGCGGCTCAGCTACAGCGCAAATGACAATGGTGTTGTTCGTCCGTAGCATGGGGGTCAGACATTTACGTAAACCAGCTAAGGAGAGTGCGCCGTGGCGGAGCCAGCTCGGGAGCACCTGCCGGAGCAGGAACAACGGAACACCCTGTTGGCAGACTTCACGCTGCGGGAGTCGCCGCTGAGCGAGCGGGAGCAGCAGATGCTTGCCTTGGAGCGGCAGTGGTGGAAGTATGCCGGCGCCAAGGAACAGGCGATCCGGGAACTGTTCGACCTGTCCGCCACGCACTATTACCAGCTCCTCAACGCCCTGATCGACACCGAGGATGCGCTGGCGCATGACCCCATGCTGGTCAAGAGATTGCGTAGACTACGTACGTCGCGTCACCGTGCACGCACTGCACGCCGCCTGGGGTCCGACGCTTAAGACGCTCACGCTGAATCCTCAGCAGCTACACACAAGGATGTCTCTTTCCCATGACCAAATACGCCCGCGATGAATTCGACAAGGTTCCGCAGACCGCATCGCGACAAGGTGTACACCGGACAGCATCTGCTCCGCGCCGGGTCCGTCTGTGGCCCATCCTGACCGCAGGGGTTGTTGCGCTGGCCATCGGCGTGGTTTCCTTCCTGATCCTGCCTAAGCTTGGGTTCGACGGTCCTGCCACCCAGGCGGCGTCGAGCCTGGAAGCAGCGCCGCTGGCCGAAACCGGTCCGACCCCGTCCGCTGCGCCGGCCACGTCAGCAAGTCCCTCCATCGAGCCGGAGCCTTCGTCCTCTTCCGAACCGGATGCAGCGGGCAACGAGACTCCGTCCAGCCCACAGCCCACCATTCAAACGGCAGTGGTGGACAAAACCCAGGCCGTGGCCGTGTACAACGCTGCGGGAATTGCCGGGCTGGCAAGCCGTGTGGGGGGAACCGTGCAGTCGGACGGCTGGACGCTGGGCCAGGTAGGCAACTGGGCAGGGGCGCCGCAGCAGGGCTCCGTCATCTTCTACGCGGGAGCAGCGCAGGAGGCCAGTGCGCAAGCTCTCGCTGAACTCCTGGGCGTTCCGGCCGTAGTGGAGAGCGCCGAATTCCAGGTTCCCCTGGTGGTGGTTCTCGGCCCCGGATACCAGTAGCGCCGGGCTTCCCAACAAACACTTACGTCACATCCTCCCCCGCCAGGGCCAGGGGTTACGCCTGAATAACGTTTGCCGCCGGCCATGCAGTGCCCCGGCGCTGCCGGTGCGCATTGGCTAAAGTGAATTCCGGGCTTCGAGTCACGGCGGCACCGGCGGAACACCCCGCACCTAACGGAAAGAGTGGTCATCATGGCACGAGGAACCGTCAAATGGTTCAACGCGGAAAAAGGCTACGGCTTCATCACCGTTGACGGCTCCGGGGACGACATCTTTGTCCACTGGTCCGCCATCCAGGGTGAGGGCTACCGTGCGCTGGATGAAGGCCAGCGTGTGGAACTTGAAGTCGGCGAAGGCGAGAAAGGCCCGCAGGCCGAAAGCGTCCGGCCGGCCGAGTGAAGCACCCGTTTTCTTCCGCTGCCGCCATCCGCCCGTTGTTCGCCGCAGCCCTCTGCGGCACGCTGGCCCTGACCGCCTGCTCCGGAGTGACTGGAAATGCGCGCACGGAGCCGGCGGAGGCCTCGGGGGACGGCACGCTAAGGGTTGGCCTGATCCTGGACAACGCCGGTGCCAACGGCTTTCTGAACGGTCCCCAACGGGCGGCCGCCAAGCTCGCCGTCAAGGAGATCAACGCCGCCGGCGGGCACAAGGGCCGTCAGGTGGAACTCCTGCCTGTTGAAGCCGGCGTGGACACAGCGTCCCAGGCGCAGGCGCTGGTCCAGGCCAAGGCGGATGTAGTCATCGGCCCCACGGACTCCAGCCATGCCGCTGCGGCCGTCGATATCCTCTCCAGGGCGCGGACTCCGCTGATCTCCCCTGCCAACACCGCGGCCGCGCTCAGCAGCATTGCCAGCGGCGGATACTACTTCCGGACGGCCGCCGCCGACGTCGCGCAGGGACCCGTGCTGGCCAAGCTCGCCAAGGACGCCGGAGCCGCCACTATCTCGGTGGTATACCAGGAAGGTGCCTACGGCGGCGATGTCTCCGCGGCCGTCTCCGCGTCCGCTGAGCAGGCGGGACTGGATGTGCTGGCAGAAGTTGGATTCACGCCGGGCGAAGCGGGGGCTGCCGCGGCCGCAATCCGCGAGGCGCAACCGGACGCCGTCGTCCTGATAGCCCGTGACGGCGCCCAGGGCGCCCTGGCTGAGCTGAACAACGCAGCCCTCGCGGGTTCGAGGCTTATTCTGAGCGACGGCGCCTTCAGCCGGTATGGCTCGAGGCTGGGAACCAAAGCCATGGACGGTGCACGGGCGGTAGTCCCGGGGCAGCTTCCCTCAGCAGAGTTCCAGGACAGGCTGCTGGGTATCGATCCGGCCCTGAAAGACGTGTCCTTCGCGGCCGAGACGTACGACGCCGTGACCCTTGCCGCGCTCGCGGCGGCAAGGGCTGAGGATGATGCCGGGCGTTCAATCGCTGCAGCGCTGATCGCAGTGTCAGGCGGCACCGCCGACAGCCCGGACGCAGCCGGAACGGCGCCCTGCACCAGCTACAAAGACTGCCTGGAAGGCAAGGCATCCGGTGCGGACATCAATTACGACGGCGAATCAGGCCCTGTCGCGTTCGATGCCAACGGTGACATCACCTCAGCCACCTTCACGGTGTTCACGTATGGCGCCGACAACATTCCCACGGCCACCGGCGTAGAAACGGCAGGCCGCGCCGCCGGCTGATCGCCCTCGGCGAAGACGCCCCCGCCAGGGCGATTTGCACTGCTTATTCGCTTGCACTCTCACGTGGGGAGTGCTAATTATTGAGTTAGCACTCTGACGTACCGACTGCTAAGCAAAGCGTGGCTTCGGCCAGCGGCGCCGGCACCGGTCGAGGAGCGAAGAAACACCTAACTGGAGTGAGACCCTCACCCGAAGGCATACAGAGGCCGCCGGCAAACGGGTCGTCCGTCGCGGGCACTGCAGCGAAGGTTCATTCTTAACGACTGTCCCGAAAGGACTACTGCCGTTATGGCCAAGATCATTGCATTTGATGAAGAGGCACGCCGCGGCCTTGAGCGGGGCCTGAACATCCTCGCCGACGCCGTTAAGGTCACCCTCGGCCCGCGTGGACGCAACGTCGTCCTCGAAAAGAAGTGGGGCGCCCCCACGATCACCAACGATGGTGTTTCCATCGCCAAGGAGATCGAGCTGGACGATCCTTACGAGAAGATCGGCGCCGAGCTGGTCAAGGAAGTTGCCAAGAAGACTGACGACGTTGCTGGCGACGGCACCACCACGGCTACCGTGCTGGCACAGGCCCTGGTCAAGGAAGGCCTGCGCAACGTTGCCGCCGGCGCCGACCCGCTGTCCCTCAAGCGCGGCATCGAGAAGGCCGTTGACGCCGTCACCGCCGAACTGCTGAACTCCGCCAAGGAAATCGAAACCAAGGAAGAGATCGCAGCAACCGCCTCCATCTCCGCCGGTGACGACGAAATTGGTGCGCTGATCGCCGAAGCCCTGGACAAGGTGGGCAAGGAAGGCGTCATCACGGTCGAGGAGTCCAACACCTTCGGCCTGGAGCTCGAGCTCACCGAAGGCATGCGCTTCGACAAGGGCTACATCTCCGCCTACTTCGTCACGGACACTGAGCGCCAGGAAACGGTCCTCGAGGATCCGTACATCCTGATCGTCAACTCCAAGATCTCCAACGTCAAGGAACTGGTTGCTGTCCTGGAAAAGGTCATGCAGTCCAACAAGCCGCTGCTGATCATCGCTGAGGACATCGAGGGCGAGGCCCTGGCCACCCTGATCGTCAACAAGATCCGCGGCACCTTCAAGTCCGTCGCCGTCAAGGCTCCGGGCTTCGGCGACCGCCGCAAGGCACAGCTTGCCGACATCGCCGTCCTCACCGGCGGCCAGGTCATTTCCGAGGAAGTGGGCCTCAAGCTGGAGAACGCCGGCCTGGAACTCCTGGGCCAGGCCCGCAAGGTTGTTGTCACCAAGGACGAGACCACCATCGTCGAAGGTGCCGGCGACGCCGACCAGATCGCAGGCCGCGTGTCCCAGATCCGCGCCGAGATCGAGAACTCGGACTCGGACTACGACCGCGAGAAGCTGCAGGAACGCCTGGCCAAGCTGGCCGGCGGCGTTGCAGTCATCAAGGCCGGTGCTGCCACCGAGGTTGAGCTCAAGGAACGCAAGCACCGCATCGAGGACGCAGTCCGCAATGCCAAGGCTGCAGTTGAAGAAGGCATTGTTGCCGGTGGCGGCGTGGCCCTGATCCAGGCCGGAGCCAAGGCATTCGCCAACCTTCAGCTGTCCGGCGACGAAGCAACCGGGGCGAACATCGTCCGCGTTGCCATCGACGCTCCGCTGAAGCAGATCGCCTTCAACGCAGGCCTCGAGCCGGGCGTGGTTGTGGACAAGGTCCGCGGCCTGCCCGCAGGCCACGGCCTGAACGCAGCAACCGGCGAGTACGTCGACCTGCTGGCTGCCGGCGTCAACGATCCCGTCAAGGTAACCCGCTCTGCCCTGCAGAACGCGGCTTCCATCGCCGGCCTGTTCCTCACCACCGAAGCAGTGGTGGCTGACAAGCCCGAGAAGAACGCTGCCCCCGCAGGCGGAGACGACATGGGCGGCATGGGCGGCATGGGCGGCTTCTAAGCCTTCCATGCCGGGACCTGTCCCGCTGCACACAAATGCGGCCCCCTCTCCGGAGGGGGCCGCATTTGTGTTTACCGCGGGCTGTTACTACTTGGCGCTGGCCAGCATCCCTTCAACTTCCTTCTTGAAGGCTTCAGCTGCGGCCTGGGGGGTAAGGCGGTCATAGAGGACCTCATCGGTGTAGCGCTTGATGACGTTCTGCACGCTGCCTGCGCCCACCGGCGGGACCGGTGGCGCCTCCTTGATATCGGGGGCAATGTCCTTCAGGAAACCCACCACCGTGGTATCGGCAGGCTTCAGGGACGGCGTGATGCTTTCAACGATGTCCGTGTTGGTAGGCACGCCGCGGTCCGTCATCAGGATTGCCCCGGCCTCCGGGCTGTTGGCCAGGTAGTTGATGAAGGTGGAAGCGGCTTCCGGATGCTTGGAGCGTGACGAGGCGGACCAGAACATGGTGGGCTTGTAGTACATCCCGTTCTCAGCCGCTGAACCGTCGATGCTGGGTGCCCGGAGCATCTTGATACTGCTCCCGGTGGTGGATTCGAGGGATCCGAGCTGGTTGGTCCACCACCACGCCATGCCCACCCTGTTGGTGCCGAAGAGGCTTTCCTCGAGCCCGGCGCCGGAGTCTTCTGTGGCCACCGTGGCCGGTGGGCTCGCCTTGGAATCGCGCTGTTCCTTCAGCCGCTCCCAGAAGGATGCTGCGGTGGCGGTATCGAAGTCGAGCTTGCCGTCCTGGGAATACAGGTTTTCCCCATGCTGGCGCAGCCAGATGATCAGGTCTGCTTCATTGCTGCCGTACGCGGCGCCGTAGTTCTTGCCGTCTCCGGCGGCGCTGATCTTCGAGGCTGTTTCCATGAAGTCGTCCCACGTCCAGGTGGTGTCATCCGGGATGGGAACATTCGCAGCTTCGAAAACCTTGGTGTTGGCCATGATGACGTAGGCGTTCTGGCCGGTGCTCAGTCCGTACTGGGCGCCGTCATACTGGCCCGAGGCCAGTGCTTCCTTGTCAAGTTTCGAAGTATCGATGCCTTCCTGCTTGGACAGGTCAAGGAGCGCCCCGCGCCCGCCGTATTCCGCGATGTACTTCTGGTCCATCTGGATGACGTCCGGTGCATCGTTGGCAGCAGTCTTGGTGGCCAGCTTGTCCCAGTAGCTGCCCCACTCGCCGGGCTCGGACTCAATCTTGATGTTTGGGTGTTCCGCCTCGAAGGTGTCGATCACCTTTTCGGTCTGGGCGTTGAGGTACTCGTTTCCCCACCAGGCAAACCTGAGGGTTACTTCCTCGTTGCTCTCCGAGCCTGAGGAGGTGCCGCAGCCTGTGGCGAGGAGGGAAAGCGCAACTGCTGCTGCGCCGAGCTGGAATTTCCTCCGGCTGAGGGTTGGGATCGTCATTGATGTGCCTTCCTGGTGCTGAGGGCGCTTCCCGTCGGCTGCCGCTGCATCTGTGTACATCGGGCGAATGAGAAAACGCTTTCTCGTTTCAATACAGCGATTCTGCCTGTCCCGCTCCGTCCGCGTCAAGTACTTTTGGTAACCGCTTTCCAGGCGATGACAGGGGGCCGGTCTCCGGTTTGTCATGGCCGTCTGGCAGGATGGACCGGTGACGATAACTGCAGCGGCTGACGGCTCGGCCTTGGGAAACCCCGGTCCGGCCGGCTGGGCCTGGTATGTGAATGACGACTGCTGGCGTGCGGGCGGGTGGCCCCATGGGACAAACAACCAGGGCGAACTGATGGCGGTCCTGGACCTGTTGCGCGCCACGGCCCACCTTCCCCAGGAGGACCTTCACATCCTGTGTGACAGCCAGTACGTCATCAATTCGATTACCAAGTGGATGCCGGGGTGGAAGCGGAAGGGCTGGCGCAAAGCCGACGGCAAGCCGGTCCTCAATGTGGACCTCCTCAAGGAACTGGACCGGGAGCTTGCCGGCCGGAAGTACACCTTCGAGTGGGTGAAGGGGCATGCCGGGCATGACCTGAACGAGGCCGCCGACGAACGTGCCAGGGCCGCCGCAACGGCCTACCAGCAGGGCGTGGCTGCCCGTTCAGGGCCAGGATATCCCGGGGCCCACCATGCCCACCCGGCGCCGGCAAAGCAGGAAACCCGAAGCGCACCGCTGCAACCAGAAAAACAGGCAGTGGCCTACGAGGAACCGGACCTGTTCAGCCAGCTGGATAACCGCGGGTTCGATGAGCCTGGGACTGCCGCAAAAGCAGCTGAAGCCCCGCCTGAGGCCATCGTGGAGGAACTTGAACGGGAGCTGCTGGGGCCGCTGGTTCGCGGGGATATCGGCCGGACAGCGGTCCTGCTCCACCCCGACTTCACGGAGATCGGCAGTTCGGGCAGGATGTGGACCCGGGACGCCATGATGATGGCCCTCGAGGAGGACCCTGGCGAGCGTACGGACATTGAGATCCTGGACGCGGAACGCATCGGTGCGGAGGCGGTCCTCCTTACCTACCGCAGCTATGCACGCTCCGGCACCACTCTGCGAAGCTCACTGTGGGTGCTGGATGGCGGCCGGTGGCGGCTGCGGTTCCACCAGGGCACACCCGAAGCCTAGCCACCGCTCAGCTGAACCGCTGGGTATTCCCCTGCTCCGCCTGCGCGTAGGTTGCCGCTGCTGAGGCAAGCGCCGTGTTGATGGATGCAAGTGAGGCTTCCACCCGTCCCTGCGTAAGGGTCCATTCAGTGATGAGTGCCTGGAAGTTTGTGGCGGCAGAGCCCCGCCACGAACCCTGGAGTTCGTCCAGGCCTCGTTTCATGGCCTGGACGTCGGCGCTGATTCTGTCCACCGTGGCCTGGACGCTGGCGGACTTCAGCTGAAGGAGTTCGGTATCGACCGAGATGATGCTCATGGTGGTGCCTCTCGCTGTGCGGCAACTTGCGCCTGCGGGCCCGGCCGGTCCGGCCCCTTGCCCTCGAGCGTAGGTAAACTGCACCGGACGCTTCCACCGCCGGCGGCTATATGTGCATAACTTCGCCGCCGTTGCCCTTCTTCTCGTCCACGCGGTCCGCTGCCATGCGGCTCTCATCCACGCCCATTCCCGAATCCGGAACGTCGTCACGCTGCGGGAGGCTGACCACAAGGGTGGCGCCGCCGCCGTCGGTCTTTTCAACCCGAACGCTGCCGCCGTGGGAGCCCACGATCGCGGCAACGATGGCGAGTCCCAGCCCGCTGCCTCCCGTGTCCCGCGTCCTGGACGTGTCCGCCCGGTAGAACCGCTCGAAGACCTTGGACGCGTCTTCTTCCGAGATGCCCGGACCATGGTCCCGAACTTCGATGACGGAGCGAAGCTGCCCGTCTTCCGCCGGCCGGACCCCCACCGCCAGCTCGATGGGGCTGCCCTCCGGGGTGTAACGCAGGGCGTTGCCCACCAGGTTGCCTACTACCTGGCGGAGCTTGGCTTCGTCGCCCAGGGCGGGAGCCGGTGTGGCGGGACCGCCGTCCAGCCCCGTCAGCGAAATCACGCGGGAGCGGTCGCTGGCCTGGGTATCCACTACGGCGTCGTGCGCAATGAGCTGCAGGTCCACGGGCTTTTGCTGCAGCGGACGCTGCTCATCAAGGCGGGCCAGCAGCAGCAGGTCCTCCACCATCGAACCCATGCGCTTGGCTTCGCTTTCGATCCTCCCCATGGCAGTGGACACGTCCTCCTCCGTGGCCAGCGCACCATGCCGGTACAGCTCGGAGAAACCTCTGATGGTCACCAGCGGGGTCCGCAGCTCGTGGGAGGCATCGGCCGCGAACCGCCGCATCCTCGCCTCCGACGCAGTGCGTGCCGCGAAGGCTGTTTCGATATGGGCGAGCATGGCATTCAATGACCTGCTCAGCCGCCCCAGCTCGGTGCCGGGGTTTTCGACCTCCACGCGGCGGGAGAGATCGCCCGCGGCGATTGCCGCCGCGGTCTTTTCCACCCGGGCAAGGGGCCGGAAGGAACGGGAGACGGTCCAGCTTGCAATGAGGGATGCGAGCAGCAGCGTCAGCAGACCCACTCCAGTCACCACCAGGGTGGCGTGCTTGAGGACGTCGTCCACGCTCCGCAGGGGCAGTCCGATGGCCACCACTGCAGTCGTCTGGCCGTTCTGGACGGGTACGGCGACCACCCGCCAGTTCTCGCCGTCCGTGCCGCGCACCTGGTAGGGGACCGCCCCGCGTGCCTGGGCCTGCTCCACAGAGATGGAGCTGATGTCCGGGCGGTTGTCCACATCGCCGCCGAACGGATACGGGTCTTCGCCCGGGGCGAAGAGAATCAGCGAATAATCTGTGGGGACCATTGGGTTGGTGGGAGCCTGCAGGGGCGTAAAGGAGCGCTGTTTCCGGGCCAGGTCAACAGCTGCATACAGCTTGTCGTCCACCTGCGCCTGCAGGTAACTGTGCAGCAGCGCCAACGTTCCAGCCCCGGTCACCGTCAGGGCAACTATCAGCAGCGCCATGATCATGGCCACCAGCTGCGTCCTCAGGGACGCCGACTTCCATCGCTGCAGCAAGGTCAGCGCTTTTCTGCCGTCCGGAGCACGTAGCCCACGCCGCGCTTGGTCTGGATCAGCGCGGGGGCGTCGGGATCGATGTCTACCTTCCGCCGAAGGTAGGAAATGTACGACTCCACGATGGAGGCGTCACCGTTGAAGTTGTACTCCCAGACGTGGTCCAGGATCTGCGACTTGGAGAGCACCCGGTTGGGGTTGAGCATGAGGTAGCGGAGCAGCTTGAACTCGGTGGGGGAGAGCTCGATGACGGTGCCGCCGCGGCGTACCTCGTGGGCGTCGTCGTCGAGCTCAAGGTCGTCCACGCGGATCACGGCGTCGTCATCCACCATCGGCTGCGTCCGGCGCAGGACAGCCCGGATCCGGGCCACCACCTCATCGAGGCTGAAGGGTTTGGTGACGTAGTCATCCCCGCCGACAGTGAGCCCGGTGACCTTGTCCTCGGTGTCGTCCTTGGCGGTGAGGAACAAGACAGGGAAGTGTTTCCCCGCGGCGCGGAGCCGGCGGGTAACGGTGAAGCCGTCCATGTCAGGGAGCATGACATCCAGCACGGCCAGGTCCGGGGCGTGGGCATCCGCGGCGGCAAGGGCGTCACGCCCGTTGGACGCCGAAACGACGTCGAATCCGGCAAACCGCAGCGAGGTGGAGAGCAGCTCGCGGATGTTGGGTTCGTCGTCGACAACGAGGAGCTTCGCTTCTGGACCGTTCTTGTTCATGCTTCTATCATGCTCCCAGACTCTGGGAGTTGTCTGGACGTTGGATGGAAGCCCGGTGGGGAAAGCCGAGGCCTACCAGCCCATGGTCCCCGGTTCGCCCTTGAACGGGCCGGCTACCCGGTCAGTGATCCAGCCGCCGTAGAAGCCCCCTGCCTGCGGACGGACACTCTCGCCCTCCACTTCGCAGTAGTCCATCCTGCCCGGGTACACGGCCACCCGGTCAGCCAGTGCCTCATACCCCTTTGCTGGCTCCGGGTAGAACCACGCTGCTGCTTCAGCCACCGCCCCGCCCCCTCGGACAGTGAGGTAGTGCGCCGTGCCTTTGAACTCGCAAAAGCTGGTTCCGGGTGCGGGCGCCAAAGCTCCCGGCCGAAACGCCGAGCGGGGCAGGTAGTAGACCGGCGGGTGGCTGGTTTCGAGGACCCGGAGCGAGTCAACGGTGTCGAGGATCAGTTCGCCGCCCAGGACGATGCGGATCCGTTCGGTCCCCGGCTCGACGCGCGGGGGCCGGGGGTAGTCCCACGCGGATTCCTGTCCGGGACGGGGCACATCGGGGGTAACGTTGCGGCGCATGCCTCCAGTGTGCCCGACGGGAACCCAAAACAGAGTGAGAACGTTCCGTGCTGCACTCCTTCCGCCCGGTGAAGCACGGGAATACAGTGATGGTGCCGGGCTGGCTCCGTCCCGATCCGGTATCACAGGGCCCTCCCGCCCCCGCAGATCTACGCTTGGCTGCTCCACACCACGTTTTTCAATGATTTCCGGCCCAATGAAGGGGATAAGCATCATGACTGACCTGAGTGCATCCGAAAACACCGCATCCAATGAACGCAGCATCCGTGACTGGGCGGACCTGGCAGAGGAAATGTGGTCATATCTCACCGGCAAGGGTGCCGCGATCAACTACCAGTTCGTGGACATGACCATCGAAGTGCCGCGTGACATTGGCCCCGATGCTCCGCGCGCCACCTGGAAGCTGAACGGCAGCCTGCGCGTCACAACCAGTGACAAGGATGCTGCCGGCTCCGATCTGAACCGTGGCTGACGGAGATGGCTGAATACCGCCTGGACATGGACCTGGACTTTTCCTACACAGACGGGACCGGATCGGTCACTAGGGGAAGTGCCCGGTCCTCGGGCACGGACGTCACGGTGTCCATGGACAACCTGGCACCCCTGGGAGGCGGAGGCATCCCGTCACTCGAGGAAATCAGGCCCCTGGCGGAGATGCTGGCAGGGAAGGGGCTCAGCGTCACCCTCTCCGGTCCCGACGGCAGCATCGTGAGCCTGGGCGCGGTGAAAAGCCCAGCCTCGCAGCGTCTGGTGACCCGCTCCCCGCACATCAAACTGGGCAAACTGGGAGCACTCGTGCCGATTGTCAGGCAGGGCCGGCGCAAGTCTGCGGCGGTCCCGCTGCTGCCGCCGTCCACCCCCTTGCCCCTGCTTCCCACCGTCCGGCGGAAAATCAGCCGCCGGATCACCACGACCCACTACACCCGGGGCAGCGGCCGGCCCCGGTTGATCTTCGTGCAGGACGCAGCCACATGGACCGGGCAGATCCCCCGGGAGGTAACGCTTGCGGGGGAGAAGACCACCATCGGAAGCGACCCGGGCTCCGACATCGTCCTGGACGGGCTGGAAGGGCTCCACGCCGAGATCAGGCATGACGAGCTGGACGAGTACGTCCTGGTGCCGCATGGGACTGTCAGCGGCAGCGTGGTGCAGGGCGGCCCTTCAGTGCTCCGTACAGGCGCCCGGATACAGATGGGGCAGTGGTGCCTCGCCTTCTTCCGGGAAGAATTCGCCGACCACGGGCGTCCTTACGGCGGCCGCAGCGGTGGGGAACTGGCTTACGAGCGCCCGCAGCTCGATCCGCGGACCGGAACTATGGAAAGGGACAGCTCGCGCGGCGTCACCTGACCCTGCTCTGCCTGACGGGCAATGGTCCTAGTCAGCCGTTTCCACATCCTTGGCGTCCATGATCCGGTACGCATAGCCCTGTTCCGCAAGGAACCGCTGGCGCTTGGCGGCGAACTCCTGGTCCAGCGTGTCCCGGGCCACGAGGGAGTAGAAGCGTGCCGAGCGGCCGTCCTTTTTGGGCCGCAGGAGCCTGCCCAGCCGCTGGGCTTCCTCCTGCCGGGAACCGAATGAGCCCGACACCTGGATGGCAACCGATGCCTCGGGAAGGTCGATGGAAAAGTTGGCCACCTTGGACACCACCAGGGTCTGGATTTCCCCGGCCCGGAAGGCGTCAAACAGTTTCTGGCGCACCTTCACCGAGGTGTCGCCCTTGATCACGGGTGCGTTGAGGCGCTCGCCGAGCTCATCCAGCTGGTCGATGTATTGGCCGATAACCAGCAGCTGTTCGCCGGCATGCCGGCCAACCAGCTGCTCCACCACCTGCGTCTTGGACTCCGAGGTGGCGCACAGGCGGTATTTGTCCGCGTCCTCAGCCATGGCGTAGGCGACCCGTTCGTCCTTGGGCAGGTCGACGCGGACTTCCACGCAGTCAGCAGGCGCAATGTAGCCCTGCGACTCGATGTCCTTCCAGGGGGCGTCGTACCGTTTGGGCCCGATCAGGCTGAACACCTCGCCCTCGCGGCCGTCCTCCCGTACCATCGTTGCCGTCAGGCCAAGGCGCCGCCTTGCCTGGAGGTCCGCCGTCATCCGGAAGATCGGCGCGGGCAGGAGATGCACCTCGTCGTAGATGATCAACCCCCAGTCGTGTCCGTCCACCAGTTCAAGGTGGGGGTAGAGGCCGCCGCGTTTCATGGTGAGGACCTGGTACGTGGCAATGGTCACCGGGCGGACTTCCTTGACCGCTCCGGAGTACTCGCCGATTTCTTCCTCGGTGAGGGACGTGCGCCTGAGCAGTTCATCTTTCCACTGCCGCGCGGCCACGGTGTTGGTCACCAGGATCAGGGTGGTGGTGGAGCCGGTGGCCATGGCCGCGGCCCCCACCAGGGTCTTCCCGGCGCCGCAGGGCAGCACCACCACGCCGCTGCCTCCGGACCAGAAGTTGTCGCTCGCCATCTGCTGGTATGGCCGCAGCTTCCAGCCGTCCTCATTCAGCGCGATCAGGTGCGGGGTGCCGTCCACGTAGCCCGCAAGATCCTCCGCAGGCCAGCCGATCTTCAGCAGCAGCTGCTTGAGCTGCCCACGCTGGGAGGCATGCACCACCACGGTTTCGCCGTCAATCCGGGGGCCCAGCAGCGGCTGGATCTTCTTGGCCCGGATCACTTCCTCCAGGACAGGATAGTCATCGGTCCGCATGACCAGCCCGTGCTGCGGGTCCTTTTCCAGGCGCAGCCGTCCGTACCGGGACATGGTTTCTTCGACATCGATCAGCAGCGAATGGGGTACCGGGAAGCGCGAGTACTTCAGCAATGTGTCCAGCACCTTCTCCGCATCCAGTCCGGCGGCGCGGGCGTTCCAGAGCCCCAGCGGCGTGAGCCGGTAGCTGTGCATATGCTCCGGGGCGCGCTCGAGTTCGGCGAAGGGTGCGATGGCATGGCGGGCTTCGGTGGCCAGCTTGTGATCCACCTCAAGCAAGATGGTCTTATCGCTTTGGACGATCAAAGGTCCGTCGTTCACGCCGGGAAGTCCCTCACTGGCGCAGATTCCCCTGCAGCCTCAATGTCGATGATGCGGTGGATGGACAGCACCCGTTCTGTTTCCTTGGCTGGATCAAATACCCGGACGCGTCCGCCGCTTACAGAGAGCGGAACAACCGTTTCCAGGTTGGCATTCCCCAGGCCGTCCACCACGTTCATGCTGATCCGCTGCTTGAGCCTGATGGCGCGCTGCAGGGCCTCGAGTCCCAGTTGCGTTCCCGTCTCGCCGGTGTGGTCTCCGGAGCCACCGCGGTGTCCGACGGCGGCGCCGCCCTGGCGCAGGACCGCGAGCTGGGCTTCCACCTCCTCCGTCCCGGGCGCCGTCCGCGGCGCGGTGTACACCGGGCGGGCGTCCTGGGCGGTGTGGGTTCCGCGGAGCCGGACCACGGGCTCATCCGCGCCGTCCACGGAAGGGGAGAGGCCCAGGCTGCGGAGAACCTGCGCGGTTTCCCGCGGCGGCGCGGAGGAGACCAGGACCGTGGGGGCGATCTTCTCCAGTTTCAGGGCAGCTGCCTTCGGCCCGGAAAGGAGCTCCAGCAAGGTGCCCTCGTCCTCGCTGTGGACAAAGCTGGCCGCTGTCCCCACGCGGAGCCTTCCATGACGCAGGGCTGTGTCCTCCACGAGGTATTGCAGCGGCTGGGGCACCGCGGTGGCGGAGTGCTCGCGAAGGAAGTCCATGATGCCGGCAGCGTCATATCCCGTGTCCAGGGCCCGCTTGATGGAGGCTTCCGAAAAGCGGTAGATGGTGGCCGGCCCCTGGCCTTCGGCATCAGCCAGGACCAGCAGTTTTTCGGTCAGTGCGGGGGCGAGGTACCCGGGGGCGACTGCGGTCAGGTCTGCCTGGAGCAGGACATGGCTCAAAGCCGCCGGCAGGTGTTCGCCCAGGATGGCAAGGGCGGCCTCAGGGTTGTCTTCCGCCAGCGCGCTGCCCAACTGGCTGAGGGCGCCGGAGCCCACCAGGCCCAGGAGCTCAGCCTCGCTGAGAACGCCGCGGATCATCGAGCTGAAGCGCCGTGCCATCCGCGGCTGGGCCCACTCGGCGCGCTGGAGAACCGCTGCCGCGTCCAGCACCGGGGCGGTGCCGTCCGCCGGGCCCGCCTCCACGGTCAGCTCGTGCAGGATTTCGAGGATGCGTTTGCGGACCAGCGGGGCATCAGGCCGTTGGGCTTCGGCCGACAACGCAATAATGGTGCTTCCAGAGGCGGAACGGTGCGCCGCCGGCCCGCCGCGCGAACCATTAATGGGCTGGCCCACCAGGGACGGTACCCGCTCGCTGGCCAGCCAGGCATTTACCAGCCAGAGCCACTGCTCCTGGCGCGGCAGGGCAAGCCATTCCAGCTGCGGAGGCTGGACCCAGGACGAGGAATCGACGTCCAGCCGGATCAGGCCTGCCAGCGCGGCCAGTTCCAGCAGGAGGCCCGCCTGCTGGTGGTCGATCCGCAGCAATTCGGCCAGCCGCCTCATTTCGCGCACCCCTACGCCCCCGCTGCGCAGCGTAGCCAGGGGCTGGTCCCGTACGGCGTGGAGGAGCTCGCCCATGAGCCGCAACGTTTCCGATATTGCGCTGAGCGCAGCGTTCCTGCGAAGTACCGCCGAGGTCCGGCCAAGCTCAGGGACGGGGGGCTGCAAAGTGAAATCATTGATGATCGCCCCGCCGCGCAGTGAGAGCCCCACGCTGTGGGGCAGCTCCACGTGCGCGGCGTCCAGCGGCACCAGCAGTCCGCGTGCCAGCAGCCAGTCGACGGGCCCGACGTCGGACCCCTCCGTGGTGATGGAAGCCTTGCGTTGTGCCTGGGGGACTGCGCCCATAGCCCAGTTGCGGAACCTGGCGAGCAGCGCCGTCGTCCGCTCCGGGGCAGTAGACAGGATGCTGTTGAGGGCGTCAGGAGAGGAAGTCCAGTGCTGCAGCGCAAGCGCGGCCTCCATGGGCGTGGTGGCGTCATGGATGGCCACGCCGCTGCGGTGCAGCTCGGAGACCAGCTGGACAACGCGCTGCGCGAAGGCAGGCTGCAGCCGGACGAGTTCCGTGTAGCTCCTGCCCAGCCCGGCGGGATAGATCCCCACCACGTCCTTCAAGGAACCCACTGGCAGGTAGTGGCGCTGTTTTGCCGCAGAATCCGGGGTCCCGTGCGGAGGCTCGGCGCGGTGCACCAGCGCCAGCTCCTGCAGCGTATGCAGGATCCGCTCAACCGCGGCTCCCGACGATCCCGGAATCATTTTGCGGAGTCCGGCCGCCGAGGCGCTGTGCCCGGTGTCCGTATTGGTGCACAGGTGCAGTGTTTCGAGGACCTGCATTTGTGGCCTGTTAAGCCGCTCCAGCGCACGCTGCACGCTGAGCCGGGCGCTGGCCCGCGCCGCGAGGGCACTGAAGTCGGGGACAGGCGGAGAAATGAGGTCCGGCCGGGCGTCGAACAGCGCACGCAGGGAATCGTCGCTGCGTGCCTCCAGCTCCTTGCTCAACGCACGAATGAGGGACATCAGTCCAACGTTACCGCTGGTCCGGCTTTCCTGCCCGGCGCCGCCCGGCAACGCTGTCCAGAACCAGGAAAAGCATCAGGAGGAAGGCGAGCGGCAGGCCGTAGAGCGCCGAGTACGTCACCCAGGCGGGGGCCACTGACCCCGCGAAAGCCAAAGCCATCACAGCCCCTACCGCCACCAGGGAGAGCACGGCGACAGCTGCGGCGGTGATCATCAGGGCACGCCGATAACGCGAGGGTGTCATGGACGTAACGCTACAGCTCCCGCACCCTCCGGCGTGAACGTTGCTGCACGGAGCCCTTGAATGGCTCCGCGGGGCGGGTTAAAGCAGGAATAGGGCGGTGGGCAGGATAACCTTGAGGGATAGACCAACACGGTCTGCAGCCGCCATACCCTAAACCCGCACAGCAATGCGGATGCGGTGGCGGGCGGCCGTGTCAGAAGACGCAGAACGAAGAAGGTTGATTACGTGCCTACCGGCAAGGTCAAGTGGTATGACAAGGACAAGGGCTTTGGTTTCCTCGCGGGCGAGGACGGCCAGGAGGTATTCCTGCCTAAATCGTCGCTGCCCGAGGGCGTAACAGAGCTTAAGGCCGGCACCAGGGTTGAATTCGGTGTGGCTGACGGCCGGAAGGGCGCCCAGGCCCTGGGCCTGCGCGTGCTGGACAAGACACCCTCCATTGCCAAGGCAAAGCGGCCCAGTGCCAAGGACCTCGCTCCTCTCGTGCAGGATCTGGTGACGGTCCTGGATAATCTGTCCGGAACCCTCTCCGCAGGCAAATACCCGGAAGGCAACAAGGGCAAGGCCATCGCCGCTGCCCTGCGTAAGGTTGCCGACGAGCTGGACGTTTAGGCACTGATGAACCCCGAAGCTGAACAGCCGGTCCCAGCTGTGCCGGAACAGGACAGCACGACGACGGGTGGCCCGGGCGCCGCCGGCCCGGCCGTTGCAGGGGCCAGGGCTGTGTCCAAGCGCCGAGCGGGCGTCCCGGCATGGCGGACAGGGAAGCCGGATGCCTTCCTCGCCGCTGCCGTGGACACGGCGCGTTCGGCTGTGGAGGAAATCACGGCGGCGCCCACCATTGGCCGCCACCTGGCTGCCAAAAGCGAGGGCGACCGCCTGGTAACGCACCTGTTTGAATCCAGGTTGCCTGGCTACCTGGGCTGGCAGTGGTATGCGGTACTTACCCGCAACTCCCGCTCCAAGGTGGTCACGGTCAGCGAGCTCGGCCTGCTGCCGTCGGAAGATTCGATCCTTGCCCCGGAGTGGGTGCCGTGGGCTGAACGCGTCCGGCCCGAGGACGAGCAGGAACAGGACCAGGAGCAGGACCAGGTACGGGTAGGGAATCCGGAAACTGGCGGGCAGGAAGGCAATCCGGCAGAAGGTGAAGCCCAAGACGGCGCCCCTGGGGCCGGGAGCCAGGACGCGGCCGCAACGGAGCCTGCCGGAACCGGGCCCGTCGTCGAGCCCGCTGAAGCCGGAGCCGCCGCCCCGGGTGCGCCCGCCCCGTTCGCAGAAGCGCAGCCTGTAGAAGCGCAGCCTGTAGAAGCCCAGCCTGTAGAAGCCCAGCCCACTGAGGACAGCGCCGCCAGGCCTTAGGCAGGCCGCACCTCAGGATGCAGTCTTCACCACGTACACAAAGGCGCCGCCCGGGACTGTTCCCGGGCGGCGCCGTCGTACATTAATGCCCTGCCCAGCTCGGTAAGGCCCGGCAGCTCGGTAAGGCCCGGCAGTTCGGTAACGCCCCCAGTTCGGTGAGCCGCGACCCTTTGGTGAGCCGCGGCCGGACTGCCGGCGGACCGCTACTTGCGCAGTTCGCCCACCACGAAGTCGATGCTGGCCAGCAGCGCAGAAACGTCGTCGGGCTCGATGGCCACGAAAGTGGCGATGCGCAGCTGGTTGCGGCCGAGCTTGCGGTAGGGCTCGGTGTCCACGACGCCGTTGGCCCGCAGGACCTTTGCCACCACGGCTGCATCCACTGACTCGTCAAAGTCGATGGTGGCGATGACGTTGGAGCGCTCGTCCGGGTTGGTGACGAACGGGGTGGCGAATTCGGAAGCTTCGGCCCAGCTGTAGATGCGGCCGGCGGAATCGGCAGTGCGCGCGGCGGCGAAGTCCAAGCCGCCGTTGCCGTTCAGCCACTGCACCTGTGCATCCAGTGTCACCAGGGTGGACAGCGACGGCGTGTTGTAGGTCTGGTTCAGCCGTGAGTTGTCGATTGCGGTCTGCAGGTCGAGGAAATCGGGGATCCAGCGGTCGGTGGACTTGATACGCGCCGCGCGGTCCAGGGCGGCGGGGGAGAACAGGCCAAGCCAGAGTCCGCCGTCGGAGGCAAAGTTCTTCTGCGGGGCGAAGTAGTAGACGTCGCTCTCCGCCACGTCCACGTCCAGGCCGCCGGCGGCCGACGTCGCGTCGACCAGCACCAGCGCGCCCTCGTCGGCACCCGCTACCCGCTTCACGGGGGCGGAGACGCCCGTGGAAGTCTCGTTCTGCGGCCAGGCGTAGGCATCGACACCCGCTTCAGCCTGGGCAGCAGGGCGCGTACCTGGTTCGGATTTGATGATTGATGAGGCATCCAGGAAGGGCGCCTTGTTGGTGGCGGCAGCGAACTTGGACCCGAATTCACCGAACGAGAGGTGCTGGGCCTTCTGCTCCACCAGGCCGAAGCTGGCAATGTCCCAGAACGCAGTGGAACCGCCGACGCCGAGGACCACTTCATAGCCCTCGGGGGCACGGAAGAACTGGCTGAGGCCCTCGCGTACGGACCCGACCAGGTTTTTCACCGGAGCCTGCCGGTGCGAGGTTCCGAGGATGGTTTTGGAAGCAGCGGAAAGCGCATCGATCTGCTCCTGCCGGACCTTTGACGGGCCGGCGCCGAACCGTCCGTCCTTGGGCAGGAGGTCGGCGGGAATAGTGATGCTGTTTTCGCTCACAGGTGCTCCAATGTCGGCGTGGACGCGGTTGGGGTCCGGACGGGTGGTTGGTTGGCGGACAGTCGGCTGTGACTGCGACTTTCGGCCCCCCTCATTCTGCCTGAACAGGCGGTGGGGCGGGAACCGGCACCGTCATAGTCCAGAAATTGAGACAGAGACCAAGACGTTGGGACGGGCCCCGGCGGCGGCCGCCAACTATTCGGACAAAGTCAAAATAGGCTAAGCTTTCCAACGGACTACGTCGCGCGGATGGCGATATACGGTGGGACAACGCAAGGTACTGCGCTCGAGGAGCTGAGCTGGATGACGGATCTGATCGACACTACGGAGATGTACCTTCGGACCATCTTGGAGCTTGAGGAAGAGAACATCGTTGCCCTCCGGGCCCGGATCGCCGAACGCCTGCGCCACTCAGGACCCACGGTCTCCCAGACCATCGGCAGGATGGAGCGGGATGGCCTGGTGGTTGTCTCCGGCGACCGGCACCTGGAGCTGACGGAAACCGGCCGGAAGCGCGCTACCGAAGTGATGCGCAAGCACCGGCTGGCGGAGCGGCTGCTGGCGGACGTTATCGGCCTGGACTGGGCGTACGTCCATGACGAAGCCTGCCGCTGGGAGCATGTTATGAGCGAACGCGTGGAGCGGCGCATCTACGAACTGCTTGACCATCCGACCGAGTCACCGTACGGAAACCCTATCCCTGGCCTGGCTGCCCTTGGGGGCCAGGCGTCCGCAGGCTTCGCTGACGGCGCCATCAGCCTGCTTGAAGCAATGAAGTCCTATGGCCCGGCGTCGGAGGTGACCGTAAGCCGGTTGGCTGAGCCGATCCAGGTGGAGCCCGAGCTGCTGGTCCAGCTGGACGAGGGCGGAATCCGTCCGGGAGCCGCAGTCTCGCTGGAGCGGGTGGGGGACTACATTTCGGTCCGGGTGCCCGGCATCGAAGGTGCGCTGGAGTTGCCGCCTGAGGTGGCGGCCCACGTCTTCGTCGCCATCCGGTAACTCCCGCGCTGTACCCGCTCGGAGCGCATCAGCCAAAGATAACGGAATTGTTACTTTGGGCCTTCTGGCCCTATAGTTAAACGCAAGCGTAGATACTAAAGCGTTACCTGATCCGGAGCCGAGCTCTGCCAGCGGATCAGGTGCACGAGTCATTACTGGCAGAGGCGGGGGAACCACAACCGGCAGACGGGGGACTGCCTTGGGGTGAAGTCCGTCAGCAGCAAGCCTCTTCCAGTGAAGGATCCTTCCGGGGATACCTCTGTGCCGGGCTTGCCTAGGCGGACCGGGTCTTTGAACTCTCTGACCCGAATCCGACAGCTAACTTCGCAGGCTTTCCAGAGAGGAACCCTTCTTGTCCATAGAGACCCCCAAGGGGCGCCGCCGCGCGGCGTCTCCCGTTTCAACGCCGCGCGTTGTCGAGGTCATCACCACGGAACGCCCCCGCGATCCGCACCGTGACGCCCGCCGCCGTCGAGGACCCTTCCGGCAGATCACCGAATTTGCCGCAGCCAGCGGGATCGCACAGAAGGCCGGAATCGCTCTTGCTGCCACCGGCCTGGTGTTGACCGTGACCGTTCCGGCAACAAGTCCCGTCATGGCAACCGACAACGCAAGCGGCGTTACCCCGGTGGCAGCATCTGCTGTTACCCCGCAGCCGCAGGTATCCGCGGAGGCCGGCGCCCAGATCGACTTCAGCCGCTCTGCCGTGGTGACCCAGGCAGACCCCGATGGCAAGCTGAAGCAGCTGCTCAGCGCCCAGTCCGCAGGTTCGGTGTCCCGCGCGGCCTCGGCCGGAAGCCTCGGCGCTCCGCTGGCCGCGCTCTCCACTGCCTCCGCGTTCGGTTACCGGGTCAGCCCCATCACCGGCGGCGCGGGTGACTTCCACCGCGGCCAGGACTACGTTGCCCAATGCGGCACCTCGGTGCTGGCGGCTGCCACCGGCACCGTAACGTTCGTGGGCTGGCACCAGTACGGCGGTGGAAACCGGGTGGTGGTGGACCATGGCAACGGCCTGGAAACCACGTACAACCACCTTTCGTCCATCAGCGTCACGGAGGGACAGACGGTCTCCCGGGGCGATGTCCTGGCCCTCAGCGGAACCACGGGTGCTTCCACCGGCTGCCACCTTCACTTCGAGGTGCAGGTCAACGGCGAAGTCGTCGATCCCACGGGCTGGCTGTAGTCAAATGATGGTTTGCTATCGAATCATCGTGACCCGCCGTGACCTGAATGTGACATTCACCGAAAACTGCTGTACCGTCTAACTCGCGTCAACTTTTCCGAAGTTGACGCTCTTGTGCGGATTGCCTAGCTCTGCCACCGCTCAAGGTCCGTTCGCATTTCATCGTCTGGCAGGGGCGGGGGAACCAATTTTGGTCTTTGCTTCAGCGAAGGCCTTGGGGTTAAGTCGCAAAACTTCCTTGGAAGCCGCGCGGCCGGGTGACTCCCATCCGAATCCGACAGCTCACCTCGCAGGCATTGGGAGAGGCTACCTTCGTGTCTTCACGCCATCATTCTGCGCGCCACCGTGCGCAAACGGTTCGTACCAACCCCTTGGACACAGTGTCCAAGGCTGTTAGTGCCAATGCCGGGACAGTAGGTCGCCAGGCTGCGGTTATCGCAGCTGCTTCCGGTCTCATCCTCAGCATGGGCCTGCCTGCCAACGCCGCGGACACCACCGCCGGCGTTTCCGCTTCCACCGAGTCCGGGTCTGCCCAGTCCGCCCTGGCGGTCACCGCAGCACCCACCGCGACTGTCTCCTTCGAGCGTCCCGTGGTGAAGACCACCGCCGCACCGAAGCCGGCTCCCGTGCGGGCGCAGTCCACCGATTCGGAGGACCGCACTGCTGCCGCTACCCGGACGGCCTCCACCGCAGCGGCTCCCGAAGCTGCAGCTGAGAAGCTGGCAGAGACGGTTTCCTCGGCCTCTACCTCCGGCATTGCCGCACTCGCATACACCGGCATCGGCCGTCCCTACGTCTGGGGAGGCACCACCCCCAACGGCTGGGATTGCTCAGGGTTCACCCAGTGGGTCTACGCCCAGGCCGGCATCAGCATCCCGCGCGTCAACGCCTGGACCGCAATGACGCCCACCTCCACTCCGCAGCCGGGTGACCTGGTTATGCAGAACGGTGGCGCGCACGTGGGCATCTACGTGGGCAACGGCATGATGATCAGCGCGCTCAACCCCTCCCAGGGCACGCTCCTCCACTCGGTAGCCGCCACCGGAAGCTCCGCCTTCTTCACGATCAACAAATAGTTCTTGGGCCTTCGGGCCCAAGAACTATTTCTTTGCACCCCTTTCCACACACCACATCCCCGTTCGGGGCCTGCCGGCGTACCCCCAAGATGCCGGCAGGCCCAGACCCCTTGGTGCCCACAACGGCCTGAGGAAAACGAAAGAGAGAACTGATGACTACTCGTGCCACCGCACGGCATCGCGCCGAAGTCACCAAGACCAACTCAATCGCTGTTATTGCCAAGGCTGTTGGCGACAACGCCGGTGGCATGGGCCGCCAGGCAGCGGTTATCGCCGCCGCTTCCGGCCTGGTGCTCACCAGCGGCATCGCTGCAAACGCAGCTGACTCCAGCGTCCAGCGCGACTCTGCCCCCGCGTCCACCCTGGAAGTAGAGTCCTCCGTCGAGGCGCCGATCTCCGCTGCCTCCACCATCGCCATCACCTTCGAAAAGCCGGCCGTTACCACCACGCCCGCGCCTGTCGTCGTTGTCGAGGAAGAGCCCGCGCCTGTTGAGGTCAAGGAAGCCGAGCCGGCTCCGGCCGCCGCCCAGCCTGCTGCAGCCCCCAAGGTAACCGCCAAGGTAACCACAGCCTCCGCGCCCGCTGCAGCTCCTGCTGCTTCCGCCAGCGGCAAGGGCGCAGCCATCCTCTCGGCAGCGTACGCCCAGCTGGGTGTCACCCAGGACTGCACCATGCTGGTCACCAACTCCCTGGCAGCAGTGGGCATCAACTTCCACGACTGGCCCGCAGGCTACCTCTCCCTGGGCCGCACCGTAAGCGCCGCCGAAGCGCAGCCCGGCGACCTGATCTACTACGCAGACGGTGGCGCAGGCATGGCCCACATCGCTGTCTACGCGGGCAACGGCCAGGCCGTCCACGGTGGATACAACGGAAACCAGACGGTCGTCTTCAGCGCCAACGTTGGCTCCGGCCCCGTTTTCATCCGCGTGAACTAATTAGCTCCGCGCTAGGCCGTCCCACAGGGGCGGCACAAGAACCCCTGCCCTGGCGGCAGGGGTTCTTGCTTTTAAACGCCGGTTGGGTGGCTACCGGCCAGGCGCAGCCCCCGGCCGCCCGATACGCCCGCTGGCCCGACACGGCAGTTTTGGGAAACCGCGATTAGCTGATAGTGGGCTTCTATGTTTACTCTTGTGGTGTCGATCCATAGCCCGGACATGCCGAGGGCAGCCGGCCCTCGTGCCCCTGACGGGTGCGGCCGTGAAGAGGTACGTGCATGCGCACTCTCGTTCTGAATGCTGGATATGAACCGCTGGCGGTTATCACGTTCCGCCGGGCGCTGGTGCTTGTGCTCACGGGTAAAGCCAGTGTGGTTGCTGAGGGTGACGATCCCGTGGTGGGCCCCCAGGAGATATTGGGCCGCCCGTCCGTTATCCTCCTGAACCGCTATATCCGTCCGAGGTACAACCAGGCCACCGCTGTCAGCCGCCGGGGCGTGCTGAGGCGCGATGGCCACCGGTGCGCCTACTGCGGAAAAGCGGCCCACACCATCGACCATGTCCACCCAAAGTCCCGCGGCGGTGCGGATTCCTGGGAGAACCTGGTCGCGGCCTGCCTTCGTTGCAACAACGTCAAGGGCGACCATACTCCTGCTGAAATGGGGTGGAAGCTGAGATTCGTCCCGGAACCCCCGCACGGAACCATCTGGCAGATCAAGGAACTCGAAAAGCCCACCCCTGCGTGGGATCCGTTCCTGCTGCCCGAGCGCGCAGCTTGACCCCAACCTGCACCAGGCATTCCTGATCCATACAGCTAGGCTGGGGGAGTGGAAGAGAGCCGGTTGCCTTTCGATGCCGTGATCCTGGCCGGCGGCCGGTCGTCCCGGTTGGGCGGAGTGCCCAAGCAGGACCTCGTGTTCCACCATGCCACCCTCCTGCAGCGGGCGCTGGCCGCGTCTGCGGGCGCCACCAGCACTGTGGTGGTGGGTCCGCGCGCAGATTCTACGGTTACGGGGGTGATCTGGTGCCGGGAAGAGCCTGAGTTCGCGGGTCCGGCAGCTGCTATCTCCGCCGGGCTGGAGGCTCTTGCGCGGCACTGCAGCCCCGCATCGGAATACACCCTCGTGCTGGCGTGCGATATGCCCTTTGTCCAGGATGCCGTGGCGGTGTTGAAAGAAGCGCTGGTCCCGGCAAGGGGAGACGGAGTCATGGCCCGCTCTGCTGACGGGACCCTCCAGCCGCTGGCCGGCATGTACCGCACGGCTGGGTTAAAAAGGGCGGCAGCGGAACTGGCTGCACGCGGTACGCTAATCAACGGCTCCGTGCGTTCGCTGCTTGCTAGTCTGGAGGTGCAGCCTGTCACCGTCCCCGCAGGTTCCACGGCCGACGTGGACACGTGGGATGATGCCGCCGCACTAGGGATTGCCGCCGGGAGCCAGGACAACAGCCAGGACCGGCGCAGCCGCAGTTAACTTGGGAGGCACGTTCGTGAAAAGTCAGGATGAAACGCTGGAGGAGTGGTGCAGGTCCCTGCTCCAGGCCTATGAGCTTGAGGACGTCCAGGTGGATGTCAACGCCATCCTTGCCTTGGCTGGCGTGGCCGCCCATTCAGTGGTCCGCCCGGCAGCGCCGCTGACCACCTTCATTGCCGGCTACGCCGCTGGCCTGGCATCCGGGTCCGGGCAGCCAACGAACGCCGCTTCCATGGAATCCGCGCTCGCCGTGGCCCGTGCCCTGGCCGCCGACTACGATGCTGAAGCCGCCGGGACTCCCGGCGGATGACCAGCGACGCCCAGAAGGAACCAAGCAAACCCGACGCTGACCATCCCCGGCACCTTGACCACACGTGGGACGAGGCCCGCGAGGCCGCCTTTGACGCCGCCCATCCGATTCCCGCCGGACCGGTCGCGCTTGAACTGGCGCTCGGACGAAAACTTGAGCAAGATATTGTGGCGCTGCAGGACATGCCCCACTATGCGTCGTCAGCCATGGACGGCTGGGCGGTGAACGGCACCGCGCCGTGGATCCTTGTTGAACCCGGCACCCCCCTTGCTCCCCACCAGGCCAGTCCTATCGCCACAGGGGGGCTCATCCCGCTGGGTGGCAAGTCGGTACTGCGCAGCGAAAGCGCCCGGCTGGACGAGGACGAGGATGGACTGCCCATCCTGGTAACCGGCGGGACGGCCCGCCCCGGCGAGCCCCGCACCGGCCAGCATGTGCGGAAAGCGGGTGAGGAGGCTTCGGAAGGTGACGTCCTTGTCAAGGCAGGAGTGGTGCTCAACCCCGCGCATCTGGCGCTGGCTGCCCTTGCCGGGTACGACGAACTTGTGGTCCAGGGTAAGCCGATGGTCCGGCTGCTGCTGACCGGTTCCGAGGTGGTTGGCCACGGCGTGCCCGTCCCCGGGCAGGTCCGGGACACCTTCGGCCCGCAACTGCCGGCAGTGGTGGGCATGCTGGGCGGGATACCCGGCGGACAGCAAAGGATCGGCGATTCCTATGCTGAGTGGCTCGGCGCACTGGAGGACGTGGTGCCGGAGCTGCCGGGTGCACCGGACCTGCCGGCCGACGTCGTCATTACCACCGGCGGGACGGGAAAATCCGGCACGGACCATCTTCGCAGGGCCGTAGCGGAGCTGGGAGGCCGCTTGATCATCGACGGCGTGGCCATGCGTCCGGGGCATCCTGCCGTCCTGGCCGAACTTCCGGACGGACGCTTCGTGCTGGGATTGCCGGGGAATCCGCTTGCCGCCATGATCGCGCTGTCCACGGTGGGCGCGCCGCTGTTGGCGGCGCTGGGACACGGCGACATGCCGGCGGTGCAGAAAGTGCCATGCGGAACCACCCTTGAGCCGGAACCAGGGCGCACCCGCCTTATGCCGTTCCGCCTGCTCTACGGGATGGCCTCGCCCGCCCAGCACACCGGCCCCGGCATGATGCGGGGACTGGCCTCCGCCGACGGCGTAATGGTTGTTCCTCCCCACGGGGTGAAGCTCGGCGAACTGGTGCCGGCCTTCGCCCTGCCCTGGGGGCCGCCCATCCCTGCGCCCCCCGACCCCAACGCGAAACCAAAGACGCGCAGCGCGGGACGGACGGGCCGGACAGCCGCCAAACCCGCAGCCGCCGGTCCAGTGGACTGGTCCGAGCTCCTTGGCTGACGAGGCCAGGGGAACGGCCGCTGCGCTGGCATCAACCCTGGGCGGTTGCGATGATGGAGTCATGAACAGGAACGGTGGGACATGGGACGTGTAACCCAGCGCCGCAAGGTGCACAAGTACGTGCTGGATGGCTCCCCGAACGCCCTCGAGTTCCCGGTCCGGTACCGGGAGGATGTCCTGGCGGTGGAGGAACCGCTGGAAATCCGGCTGGGCAGCATGTCCTATTCCGTGACCATGCGGACCCCTGGCCATGACTTCGACCTGGTGGCCGGGTTCCTGGTGTCCGAGGGCGTCATCTGGGATTCCGGGCAACTGGTGTCGCTGCGCTTCTGCGCCGGCGAGGACGAAAACGGCGTCCAGACCTTTAATGTGGTGGAGGCCCAGTTGCGGCCGGATGTAGAGGCTCCGTCCATGGGCCGGCATGTGTACACCTCCAGCTCATGTGGTATTTGCGGCACCGATTCCATCGAGTCCGTCAGCAAGTCCTCGCACTTCACCCCCGCCGCGGATCCCCTGATCGTTTCCGCCGAGGTGCTCGCCTCGCTTCCGGACATTCTTCGGCAGTCCCAGCGGCTCTTCGATGACACTGGGGGTGTCCATGCAGCGGGCCTCTTCCGCATCGGGGACGACGGCGGCGCGAACCTTCTGTGCCTCCGGGAGGACGTGGGACGGCACAACGCCGTGGACAAGGTAGTGGGGTGGGCCTTGCGTGAAGGCCTGCTGCCCCTCAGCGGCACGGTCCTCCAGGTCTCGGGCCGGGCATCCTTCGAATTGGTCCAGAAGGCTGCTTTGGCCGGGATACCTGTCCTGGCTGCCGTGAGTGCGCCATCCAGCCTTGCAGTTGAACTGGCTGAGGCCAGCGGCCTGACACTCGCTGGCTTCAGCCGGGGAACCAGCCTCAACATCTACGCAGGCGACGGGAGGATACGGCGCCCCGTAGCTGCTGCGCCGGCGTAGGCCAATCCAGCCCACTGCCCCTTGAACCGCCGTGCAGTCCCGGAGCACTCCCGGAGCACGCCGGAAACAGTCCGGGAAACGGTTTCAAAAGGGTTGGTAAACGGGGTACCAGCAGGTAGATTTATCCATCGAATGGACACTAGGATCCAGTCCCAAACGCTAAAGAGGGCACACATTGCATGACGACCGCCGGATCACGGAAGTGCGCCTGCATAGGTTCGTGCGGGAGCGTATTACCCCTGCGGTCTACAGCCGGACACTTCCCCTCACACTGAGCAGCTGGGATGCCCCGGATGAACCCGTCCCGGCGCTGGACGCCATGCGGCAGGAGTTCCAGCCCCAGGAACACGGAGCGTTGTGGGGGAAACCGTGGGGCACCAAGTGGCTCCGCCTCCAAGGGGAGGTCCCCGAATCGTGGGGCACGGAACCGGACACCACTGTTGAAGTGCTCGTGGACCTTGGGTTTACGGTCGAAATACCCGGCTTTCAGTGCGAGGGCATCGCGTGGCGGCCGGACGGCAGCATCATCAAGGCGGTTTCGCCCCGGAACCAGTACATTCCGCTGAAGCTCCTGGGCGGCGGCATGGCGGTGGACTTCTACGTTGAGGCTGCGGCGAATCCCGACGTCGCCCAGGGCTGGACCTTCGCTGCCACGCCCTACGGCGACAAGTCAACGGCCGGGACAGCACCGCAATACAGGCTGGGAAGCATCGCCATTGCAGAACTGAACCAGAACGTTTGGGAACTGCAGCAGGATGTTTCCACCCTTTCGGGTCTCATGGCGGTGCTGCCCCTTGAGCTGCCCCGGCGGCACGAGATCCTCAGGGCCCTCGAGCGCATGATGGACATCATGGATCCCGACGATGTTGCCGGGACGGCCGCTGCGGGACGCGAAGCGCTCGCGGAAGTACTTGCCCGCCCGGCCTATGCTTCTGCGCACCAGCTGGTGGCAACCGGGCATGCCCACATTGATTCTGCCTGGCTCTGGCCGGTCCGGGAGACTGTCCGGAAATGCGCCAGGACGTTTTCCAATGTCGTGGCACTGATGGATGAAAACCCCGATTTTGTCTTTTCCTGCTCCTCAGCCCAGCAGTTCGCCTGGATCAAGGAGTTCTACCCAGAACTCTTCGCCCGCATCCGCGAGAAAATCCGTGCCGGCCAGTTCGTTCCCGTGGGCGGGATGTGGGTTGAATCGGACACCAACATGCCCGGCGGCGAAGCAATGGCGCGGCAGTTCGTGGAAGGCAAGGGCTTCTTCCTGGCGGAATTCGGTGTGGACTGCCAGGAGGCCTGGCTGCCGGATTCGTTTGGGTATTCTGCGGCGCTGCCGCAGATCGTCAAGTCTGCCGGCAGCCGCTGGTTCCTGACCCAGAAAATTTCCTGGAACCAGATCAACAGGATGCCGCACCACACTTTCAACTGGGAGGGCATCGACGGCACCCGGCTCTTCACCCACTTCCCGCCTGTGGATACCTACAATTCGGAGTTGAGCGGGCGTGAACTTGCGCACGCGGAGCGGAATTACCGCGACCACGGCCACGGCAGCGTGTCACTGGTGCCGTTCGGCTACGGCGACGGCGGCGGCGGACCAACGCGGGAAATGCTGGCGGCTGCGTCACGCGCCGCGGACCTGGAAGGCTCCCCGAAGGTCCGGATCGGCTCCGCGGAAAGCTTCTTCACGCAGGCCGAGGCTGATTACCCGGTCCTGCCCGTGTGGGTGGGCGAGATGTACCTCGAGCTGCACCGTGGAACCTACACCAGCCAGGCCAGAACCAAAAAGGGGAACCGCCGCAGTGAGCACCTGCTGCGGGAAGCCGAATTGTGGTGCACAACGGCTGCTGTGCGCACCGGCGGCAGCTTCGCCTATCCGGCTGCGGAACTCAAGCGTCTGTGGAGGCTGGTCCTCCTGCAGCAGTTCCACGATATTCTTCCCGGGAGCTCCATCGCCTGGGTCCATCAGGATGCCGAGCGGAACTACCAGGCCGTCAGTAATGCCCTTGAGGCCATCATCGATGAGGCTGCCGCCGCCGTGCTGGGCAGCGGCGAGCGGACCTTCCTGCTGAACGCTGCGCCCCATGCCAGGGACGGAGTGCCTGCATTGGCCGCAGGCGAGCCGGCTTCGGCGGATGGCGCGGTCCAGGCCGACGCCCATAACGGGGGCTTCGTCCTGGACAACGGAGTCATCCGCGCTGTCCTGGACGCCGACGGGCTTCTCGCCTCGCTGGTGGACCGCGCCAGCGGACGCGAATCAATTGCTCCCGGCCAGCGCGGTAACCTGCTTGAACTTCACCGCGATACTCCCAACGAGTGGGACGCCTGGGACATCGACGAGTTCTACCGGCGGAACGTCACGCCACTGACCGGAGCCGCTTCCGTACGCCTTGTTCATGAGGGGACAGACGCCGTCGTACTCGTGGAGCGGCTTGCCGGGTCATCCACCATTACCCAGCGCATCACGCTTGCTGCAGGGAGTCCATCCCTCTCAATCGCCACCTCGGTGGACTGGCAGGAACGCGAGAAGCTGTTGAAGCTCGGCTTCGCCCTGGACGTCCGGGCGGACAGGTCCGCTGCGGAAACGCAGTTTGGCCACGTGTTCCGGCCCACCCACACCAATACCTCATGGGAAACGGCGAAGTTCGAGATCTGTGCGCATCGGTGGATCCATGTGGCGGAGCCGGGCTATGGTGTGGCGATTTCCAACTCGTCCACCTACGGGCACGACGTCGCGCGGAACATCAGGGATGACGACGGCGGCACCACCACTACCGTGCGCCTGTCGCTGTTGCGCGCTCCCAAGTTCCCCGATCCGGAGGCTGATCGCGGGGTGCATGAGCTGACCGTCACCATCCGCCCGGGGGCGGACATTGCCGACGCCGTGGAGGAAGGTTACCGAACGAATCTTGTTCCCCGGCTGGTTCACGGCGGTTCGCCGGCGGAACCGTTGTTCTCGGTAACGAACCCCGCCTTGGTGATTGAATCCGTCAAGCTGGCGGAGGACGGCTCCGGGGACGTGATTGTCCGCCTCTACGAGTCCTTGGGCCAGCGGTCGGCAGGAAAGTTGACCGCTAACTTTTCCCTGCGGGACGTTACTCCAGTGGATTTGTTGGAGCGTCCGCTCGAGGCGCCGGGCGTGGAAGCGTGCGCTGACGGAGCGGAACTGGGCCTGCGGCCGTTCCAGTTGGTTACCCTGCGGTTCGCCCGCGCCTAGGGGCAGCCGCTTCTGCAGCGCATGGAACTATGGATTCACGCGCCCAAACAGTCTTTTAACCAGGCTGAGTGGGGGCGGTCCCCAACGGCCGCCACCACTCATCCCCCCAATAGGTGTGAAGGCCCCCGGAGCGGCCAACGTTTTGGAATTTATCCCCGTTCGAAAACGACCTGCGCTCCACCTTCACACATTCATGATTGTTTCACATTCTAATGAATTTGTGAAAGCCGGCAGGGTTACTTTTCGGTATATGTCCTTTTCGCCGATGAGGTCTTTCTGTTCTGCACCCGTGCCGCCCAGATCAGTGCCAGGCCAAGGACGTAGCACAGCACGGCGGTGTAATTGACCACAAACTTGATGGCGCCTCCTCCCGGAGGCACGAAGGGAAAGAGCAAGCTGACCCCGATGGCAAGCCCACCCAGGGCAAGAAGGCCTGCGGCGACCCTTACCATCACCGGCAAGCGGCTCCGGACAGCCCTGACCATAGCCGGAAGGAGGACCAGCGCTACATAGCCTGGATAGGCGCGTCCAGCCGCACCGTAGTACTGCGCCAAAACAGCGTTGTGTTGGGTTCTCACGGACGGTGCGGCAAGTCCTGCCGAGGACCCCACAGTGTCCATCATGAAGAACAGGGCCACGAGCACAACGGAAATGACCAGCAGCACAACCATGCCGGCCTTTCCCGTGATAAGCCGGTACGCGCTGTCGGCGCCGAAACCGCGGGTGACCCGGATCCCCACGAAGTAGATGGCTGCGAAGATGATGAAGCGGAGCAGCAGGTTGGCAAGGTTGATTCCGCCCAGGGCCTGGTCGATGGCCACGTAGGGGGCTTCGATGCTCAAGAGGATGGCGATGGTCATCAGTGCAAAGATGTAGAACAGCGACCTGTTCTCTCCCCGGACAGCGCTGGGCACCCGGGCTGCTGCAGTGAGCGCGCAGATGGCCAGCGTGGCCCATTGAAGAATGTCGATCATCCCAGGTTCTCCCAAATTTTTTCAGTTTGCGCTTGGTCCTGCTCCTGGCGTCGCAGCACCTTGCCCAATGCCTGCAGCCGGTCACCCGCCAAGGCGGAGAGGTCGCCGTCGGACAGGCTGTCCAAGGCGGCCTGCCGCGCACCCGGCGGCCAGCCCGCTTCCTCTTCGGTGATCAGGCCGGTTGCCACCAGGCCGCCGGCCGGTCCTACGCCGGCAGCAAGGGCAGTGGCAAGCGCCAGCTCCGGAGACAGCCGGTTGGCGGTCAGCTGCGCCGAATAGTTCTGCGGCGCCACTCCCGTGGCCGCCGAAACGCGGTGTCGCACTTCGCCGTCGTCGATGGCGTCAACCCAGTTCTTCACCGAGGTGGCGTGCGGGGCGGCGGTAAGGGGTGCTGACGCTGCCCCGGCAGCGCCGGTGGGCTCCATCGCCGGACGCGCAAGGACAGCCCGCAGGAGATCGGCCGTGGAAACCTGGCTGACAAGTTCGCAACGCGTTGGCGGAGCCTGGGGACCGGCCAGGTCCCGGTATGCCTCGAAAGTGGCCAGGGCCGCGAGCGGATTGACGTTGTAGGCGCGGCTGATGCTGACCACGGTGCTGACCGAGACTTTTCCTCGGACCAGTTGCTGGGCCAGGGTAGTCCGCTTGATCCCTGAGATCCTGCAGACGTCAGCCGTGCTGACGTCCGGCGCAATGCCTTGCAGCCACCGCTGGAACGCCTTGGCGGGGATGGTCATGGAGGGCTCTCTGCAGAACGGATGGTGTGTCGATTTTAGCGTGCTGCTTCGAGGCGGTTTTACCCGTGGTGCCGTTTCGACTATGCTTGATGGTCGAGCCCGTTGGTCCGTACACCCCCCAAGTCCGGACCAGCGGGTTCTTTCATGTCCTGCCGCCCGCGCTCCTTCCTCCGGGTACATGTCAGGGCCCTGCCAGCCAGTGTCCGGGCAGGAAACCCGCTGCGGACGCGGTGGCGAAAGGATAGAACGATGACTGCAACCCTCGTAGCGAAGGACGTTTCCGGCGGTCACGACCACCGGCAGCTTTTCTCCGGGCTCTCCCTGACAGTGGCACCCGGGGACGTGGTGGGCGTGGTGGGTGCCAACGGAGCGGGGAAATCCACGCTGCTGCGGCTCCTCGCCGGCGTGGACCAGCCGCAGGAAGGCTCCGTCAGCCTCGCCCCGGCCGATGCGTTCGTGGGCTGGCTTCCGCAGGAACACGAGCGCGTGCCCGGCGAAACAGTGGCGGGGTACATTGCCCGGCGCACCGGCAGTGCGCAGGCCACCGCCGAAATGGAATCCACGGCTGAGGCCCTTGGCAGCAGCGCGCCCGGAGCGGACGACGCCTACGCGCTCGCCTTCGACCGATGGATGGCCTCCGGGGCTGCCGACCTTGATGACCGGATTCCTGCTGTCCTCGCGGACCTTGGCCTGGAGACCGGACCGGACGCTGCAATGACCGGCCTCTCCGGCGGGCAGGCTGCGCGGGTTGCGCTGGCGGCGCTGCTGCTCAGCCGGTTTGACGTGGTGCTGCTGGACGAGCCCACCAACGATCTTGACCTTGAAGGCCTCGCCAAACTGGAGGACTTCGTCACAGGCCTGCGCGGCGGTGTAGTGCTGGTCAGCCATGACCGCGAGTTCCTTGCGCGATGTGTCACGACTGTGGTGGAGCTGGACCTGACGCAGAACGCCGTGGGCGTGTACGACGGCGGCTACGACGCCTTCCTGGAGGAACGGGCAGTTGCCAGGCGGCACGCCCGGGAGAAGTACGAGGAATTTGCGGCCACCAAGGCCGATCTGGTGTCCCGGGCGCGGACCCAGCGTGAATGGAGCTCCCAGGGCGTCCGGAACGCCATGAAGAAGAGCCCGGACAATGACAAGATCCGACGCGCGGCCAGCACGGAGTCCTCCGAGAAACAGGCCCAGAAAGTGCGGCAGATGGAATCGCGGATCTCGCGGCTGGACGTGGTGGAGGAGCCGCGGAAGGAATGGCAGCTGCAGTTCTCCATCGGTAAGGCGCCGCGGTCCAGCTCAGTGGTGGCCACGCTCCGCGACGCTGTGGTCCGGCAGGGCGACTTCACTTTGGGCCCGGTTAACCTGCAGCTCAACGCAGGGGAGCGGATCGGTATCACCGGTCCCAACGGTGCCGGTAAGTCCACGCTGCTGCGGCTGCTGCTGGGCGGCGTCGAGCCTGACTCCGGCAGTGCCACGATGGGATCTTCCGTGGCCGTCGGGGAGATCGACCAGGCCCGCGGACTGCTTGCCGGCGAGCTGACCCTGGGCGGCGCCGTGGAGGCAGTCCTCGTGGACCTTAATCCGGCCGAGGTCCGCACGCTCCTGGCGAAGTTCGGGCTCAAAGCCGACCACACGTCACGGACGGTTGAATCCCTGTCGCCGGGCGAGCGGACAAGGGCTGCGCTGGCGCTGCTCCAGGCCAGGGGTGTTAACCTCCTTGTCCTGGACGAGCCCACCAACCACCTGGACCTGCCTGCCATTGAGCAGCTCGAGGAAGCCCTGGAAAGCTACGAGGGCGCGCTGCTGCTGGTTACCCACGACCGCAGGCTGCTGGAAAACGTGCGGCTGGATGTACGTTGGAATGTTGTTGACGGCGTGGTCACCGAAGTGTTGGCCGCCAGCGCCCCGAAAGGCACCAAAAAATGAGCATGGACAGGGTTGCCTGGAGCTCCCTCTACAACATCACCCGCGCCTCCAACGGCTCCAAGCCGTTTTCCAAGGAGCTCCTCAAACGGGTGTTTGGCTTCGCCCGGCCGCACCGCAGCCGGCTGATCGCCTTCGTTCTGCTGTCCATTGTGATGGCTGTCCTGGCGGTGGCAACGCCGGTGCTCGCCGGCCAGGTAGTGGACGCGATTATCGCCAAGGCAGACGCCGGCACAGTAATTTGGCTGGCAATACTGATCGCGGTCGTGGCCGTGGCCGAGGCAGGGCTAGGGCTTGTAACTCGCTGGCTGTCCTCTTCGATCGGCGAGGGCGTGATCCTGGACCTGCGCACCAAGGTGTTCGACCACGTACAGAAGATGCCTATCGCCTTTTTCACCCGGACCCGCACGGGTGCGCTGGTGAGCCGGCTCAACAACGATGTGATCGGTGCGCAGGCGGCCTTCGCCGGCACGCTCTCCGGGGTGGTCAGCAATGTGGTGGCCTTGGCCCTGACGCTGGTGGTGATGCTGAACAAGTCCTGGCTGGTAACTGTGCTGGCCATGATCCTGCTGCCGATCTTCCTCCTCCCCGCCCGCAGGATGGGTTCGAGGCTTGCCGAGCTGCGCCGCGAGGCCGCCGAGCACAACGCCACCATGGGCACGCAGATGACTGAGCGCTTTTCCGCCCCCGGCGCCACCTTGGTGAAGCTTTTCGGGCGCCCGGACGAGGAGTCCCGTGAGTTCGCGCTCCGGGCCGGTCGTGTGCGGGACATCGGTGTGCGCACGGCGATGCTCCAGTTCACCTTCGTGACGGCCCTGACCTTGGTCTCCGCCTTGGCACTGGCGTTGGTCTACGGCCTGGGCGGCTGGTTGGCGCTGGGAGGGCAGCTGGCCGCGGGTGACGTGGTGGTGCTGGCTTTGCTGCTCACCCGGCTCTATGCCCCGCTCACGGCACTCTCCAACGCGCGGGTGGAAATCATGAGTGCCCTGGTCAGCTTCGAGCGCGTCTTCGAAATCCTTGACCTCAAGCCGCTCATCAGCCAGAAGCCGGGCGCTGTGGAATCGCCGCGCGGCCCGCTCTCCGTGGAGTTCGACGACGTCCGGTTCTCCTATCCCTCAGCGGACAAGGTGTCCCTGGCCTCCCTCGAAGACGTCTCCACCCTGGATACCCGCGGCGGAGAGGAAGTCCTGCACGGGGTCAGCTTCCGGGTTGAGCCTGGGCAGACGGTGGCCTTGGTGGGCTCTTCGGGCGCCGGCAAGTCAACCATCGCCCAGCTGCTGGCCCGGCTTTACGACGTCGATTCCGGCGCCGTCCGCTTTGGTGGCCTGCGGCCCGGAACCGGGGTGGACGTCCGGGACCTGACTTTCGACTCGATGCGGGAAACGCTGGGCATGGTGACCCAGGACGGCCACCTGTTCCACGAGAGCATTGCCTCCAACCTGCGGCTTGCCCGGCCGGACGCAAGCGAAGAGGACATGTGGGAGGCCATCCGGCAGGCCCGGCTGGAAGCCATGATCCGGTCCCTCCCGGACGGTCTGGACACCGTGGTGGGGGAGCGCGGCTACCGGCTTTCCGGCGGTGAACGCCAGCGGCTCACCATCGCCCGGCTGCTGATCGCCCAGCCCCGCGTGGTCATCCTCGATGAGGCGACGGCGGCGCTCGACTCCACCAATGAGGCAGCCGTGCAGGCTGCCCTGGGCGCCGCACTTGAGGGGCGCACCGCCGTCGTGATTGCGCACCGGCTGTCCACCGTCCGGGCTGCGGACGCCATCCTGGTGGTGGAGGACGGCCGGATTGTTGAACGCGGGACCCACACCGAGCTCCTGGCTGCCGAGGGACGGTACGCCGAGCTCTACCGCACGCAGTTCAACGAGGCAACGGCTGTGGCCCAGGAAGCAGTTCCCGAACTCTAGGCCTGACTGGCCGTGCTGCCGGAGCTGCCGAGTTCCGGGAGGATGTGGTCTGTCAGCAGCGGGGCAAGGTCCTGGGTGGGCTCGGCGCCCAGTTCCAGCCACCTGATCTCGGCGATCTCCGCCGAGGGGTGGGCCTCCCACACTCCGGGGGCCAGGAAAACTGTTGCCTCGATGTCCGTGGCGGCCTCATTTGCCGCGTCGGCGATCCACACGCCCATCAGCTTCAAATCCTGCGGGTCGAGGACGATGCCCACTTCTTCGGCGAGTTCCCGCGCCGCCGCCTGGACAGCTGTCTCCCCGGCCTCGGGCTTGCCGCCGGGGTGCATGAACATGGCAGTGCCGCGCTTCCTTACTGTCAGGAGGCGGCCTGCCCTGTCGAAGACGCAGACGGCCGAAACCACGATGCGGTTCTTCATGCTGCCGCACCGTCCCTGCGAACCAGGTGTGACGTCAGCAGCAGGTCCTTGCGCGGGCCCTGGACATCCCAGGTATAGCTGAACCTGTCCCCGCCCTCATAGACGTAGGTGACACGGTAGGTATCGGGATCGCACCAGTGGTTGTCAAGGTTGGACTCCGGGGCGAAGCTCATCCGGTGGAAGGGTCGGCCGTCCGGGAATAACACGTCGAGCGCATCCGGACTCCTGGTGGTCCGCAGCAGGTACTCGCGGGAGGCGGGGCCCGTGAAGGAGGGCCAGCGCATGGTGCCTTCTTCACGGAAGGCAAGGCCGCCGTCGTCCGTGGGAACAAATTGTACGACGCCGGAGAAGGTTCCGCAGGTGCCCTCAGCCCGGTCCAGCAGGTCACGTTGGACCGTCCACTGCCCGGCACAGTCAGCGTCCGCGGCGGGGCCGGGCTGCGTGGGGCCAAGGAGGTAGGCGCGGAGTGCGAACTCCGGGGGAGGAAAGTTCAAGTGCCCTCGATTGGAATCGAACCAACGACACCGGCTTTAGGAGAGCCGTGCTCTATCCACTGAGCTACGAGGGCTTGCGTCCGTTGGATCGGCAGGCCAGTCCGGCCGGACACGGATACAAGCATACAAGGTGCTGGGCCGTACTACGCTCAAGGCATGAGTTCCGCGCCGTCCGCCGCCAGGCCCGCCACACTGATTCCGGACACCGCGTCCACCCGCCAGTACATCGGCGCCTGGTCGGTGTTGAGCGTACTGCAGTACTTTGCGGCGGAGGCAGCGGTAATCGGAGCATGGGCGGGCCCCAGGCCCTATGACCTGCGGACCGGCTACATCAGCGACCTTGGCGCCCTGAACTGCGGCATATTTGACGGCCGCGAGGTCTGTTCCCCGTTGAACTGGCTCATGAACGCCTCATTCGTGGTGCAGGGCCTCGGCATGCTGCTGGGTGCCCTTTTGCTGAGCTCCGGGCTGCTCTGCGTGGCGGCCCGGGCGGATCTGCGGGTGCAGCCGCGGCGGCGGCCGTGGCTGGCGGCTGTCTGGGTCCGGATCCTGACAGGGACCGCCGGCGCCGGCACGGTCATCGTGGGACTGGTGCCCGAGGACGTGGGTTCCGGTTGGCACATTGTTGGCGCTGTGATGTACTTCCTCGCCGGGGCCGCCGCCTTGCTGGTCCTGGGCGTCCTCTGGCTGTGGAAAACAAACTTCGCCTGGTTCATCCTGGTGTGCGGTGCCGTGTCCCTCACCGCTGTGGGGACAGGGGGCCTGACGGGAATGGACATCCCGGAGCCCGGCACGCTGGAGCGGCTCATGGGCTATCCGGTGACCTTGGGGATGGCCACCGCAGGACTGGTGATCGCGCGCCAGGTCCACCGGCACCGCAAGGAGATGCGGGCCCGGGCAGCCCTCAGCTAGCGGCTTTGGGCTGGCGGGCCCCGAGGAAGACGGCGGCGGCACCCGCCAGCAGGCTGAGGACCAGGAGTACCCAGCCGGCCACCGTGAGTCCGGAGGCAAGGGCCACCTGGCCGGCATCGGCATCGGCAGTGCCGGATGCCAGCACTCCGTCGATGGCGGCGTTGCCCCAGAGCCGGACCACGACGAACAGCAGCGGCAAGGACCAGAGAGCCCAGCGCAAGGCTTTACGGGCTACGTTGGTGCCGATCAGCAGCAACCAGGTGAATCCAAAGATCAACGGGAACAGGGTTCCCGCCGTTTTGTGCACGTAATTGAGCTGGCCACGGGCGTCGTCGTTCATGGCCGCCTGGAGCTGGCTGACGTAAGCCGCGTCGAAGCCGCCGATGAGCGAGTCCGGCATGGCCAGGTCCGCGGAGAGGTCACGGAGCTGGTCCAGGGTCAGCAGGTGCAGGTACCAGAAAAGGAACAGGCTGGCCACCACACCGGCGATCAGGATGAGGCTGCTGTTGCTCTGGGCTTTTTCCGGCGTGCGCGCCGTGGTGGGATTCACCACGGCCGGAAGCTGGTGCTGCGGTACTACCGCCTTGGAGCCGTGCTTCTTGATCCGCTGGGCAGGTGTTTTGGCCATGGCTTCATTATCGCGCCCCATAAACTGAAGCCATGACCACTGGCCGGCACAGCGCTGTTGAACTTGACCCTTCTTTGGACGACTACCAGCTGGCAGCAGCCCTGGTGCGGGAGGCCGGGCAGCTGGCACTGCTCATGCGGATGGCGGGCCTGCAGTCGCAGCAGAAGACCTCCATTTCAGATGTAGTAACGGCCGCTGACCATGCCGCAGAAGCCTATGTGCTGGAACAACTGCAGCGCTGCCGTCCCGAGGACGGCATCCTGGGGGAGGAGGGCGCCTCCGTACAGGGCAGCAGCGGCCGGACCTGGGTTATCGATCCCGTGGACGGCACCTACAACTTCCTGCATGGCTCAACCTACTGGTGCTCGGCGATCGCATTGAAGGACCGCTCCGATGTGCTGCTCGGTGCCATCTTCCAGCCGGAGGAGGACAAGCTTTGGCTCGGTGGCAGGGAGCACCCGGCCAGCCTGAACGGTGAACGGCTGACGGTATTTCACGACAACAGGGGAGAGCGCAACGCAACACCCGCGGCGCAGCTCGGGGCGGCTACCTACATCCACCCCAGCTGGCTGATGGATCCGCTCTGCGCCATGCCGTGGCATGCAGCCGCGACCTCCGCCGCCGCCCTGAGGATGTTGGGCTCCGGCTCCTGCGACCTTGGCCGGGTGGCGGACGGCCAGCTGGGGTGCTGGTTCCAGCACAGCTGCCCTGAATGGGACTGGCTGCCCGGCAAAGCGATTGTCCGGGCGGCTGGAGGCGCAGTGGACACGGTGCGCGTCAACGGCCTGGAATGGTTCATGGCGGGAGGAACGACGGCGGTCCGCGAGCTCCGTGCAGCCCTCGAGTCCGGCTCCGTGGCCTAGCCCACGCCCACGCGGCTGCTGAGCCTGCGCCGGTAGGGCTATGGCGGTGCAGCTGCAGCAGCTGCTGCGGCCAGGGGCCGGTGCGGTACAACACGGCCCAGCACGACGACGCCGTGGTTCCTTTTCTTGCCGGACTTCGCTAAGCCCTTCGGCAGTGTGTCCGGGTCAGTGCAGTTCGGACCCGATCCGCCTGCATCAAGAGCGGTGCCGGGTGGGGGTGGTGCTGTGGAGTGGTAGGTGTGGCCGGTGGGGGTTTGGAGTTCGACTGTGTGTCTGGGGCCGGGGGCTGGGGTGGCGGAGAATCCGGGTGTTTCTTTGGTGTGGTTGCAGGCTTCGCAGAGGTCTTGGCCGTTGGTGCTGGTGGTGGGCCCGTCCTGGTGCCAGGGGATGATGTGGTCGTGGTGGCGGATGGGCGCGTCGCAGTAGGGGGTGCGGCAGGTATCGTCGCGGACCTGGAGGAACCGGCGGAGCCCGGGCGGGAAGAGCCGGGCCTTCGAATCCATGGCGAGGAGTTCTCCGCTGCCGGGCGCTGTGTAAAGCCGGCGGAGCCAGACATCAATGTCGCTGCTGCCCCTGACTTCAGTCCCTGCAGCGCCGGCGGCGGCCGCTCCCGTATCATGGGTCCTCTCGGCCAGCGCACCTCCCGTTATATCTTTCGCTGTACCTGCGGGCCGGACGTTACCGGGTTTGGCACCGGCGGGCCTCACGGCTGGCAATCCCTGACTCTTAGCTTTCGGCCCGCCCCGCACTCCGGGGGCTTCCAGCTCTCCTAATCCTCTGAGGATTGTTTGGCGTGCCCATTCGGCGGGGACGGTGCCGTAGCCTGCGAGGCGGGCGGAGTCGCTGTCGTCTTGGAAGAGGGTGCGGTCGGTCATGACGAGCTGGACCTCGATGCTGCTGACCCCGCCAGGGGTGCCGGTGATGTTTTCGACGAGCTGGTCGGCCATGATCGCACCCAGGGAGCGTTCGTCCCCGGAAGACCGCAACGTGTCCGCGTGCCGGGTCAGGGCGGCGTAGGCGGCGACCCCCTGGGCGACGGGCAGCAGGGCGGTCAGGCGGGCCATGGTGTCCGGCGCCGGGCGAAGACTCACGGTCCGGTCATTCACCGCATGGCTGGCCCGTTTCGCCACCGAGTGCGGGTCACGCCGGTACGCGGCCGTCCGGACCGCGGCAATGATGCCCCGGTCCCCGCAGCCTGAAAGCGTTCCGGTGTCGGCGGCGAGTTCCTCGTCCACGGCGCACCGGTCTTCGGCGGACAGGCACGCGGTTTCCTTCACGATGAGGGTGGCGCGCCATTCGTTCAGCTGCCCGGACTCCAGCGCGGCCAGGGTGCGGGGCATCTCGGTGCCGAGGGCTTTGGCCAGTCCCAGGAATTGGCTGCCGCGGGCCGGGGACTCCCGGCGCGCCAGCGCAACCTGCGCGGCCACGCCGGTGCCTTGTTCCTTGACCGGGACACCGGCGGCGGCCTGCTCCCGCCGCTGTTCAGCGTCGAAAACCACAGCAATACGGGCCTGTTTCGCAGCGGCCAGCGACTTCAGATCCTCAAGCTCCCGCAACTGATCAATCATCCCCGGACCGTCAGCAGCGATCGGCACGGACGCCAGGACCTTCACGGCGTCACCAATGCGAGTGCCATCGAGGCTCCCTGCACTTTGTACCGGCGCCGCCGCCGTCGTTAAGGCTTCCATCACCGAAGCCTTTCAACCGAAGGCCCTCCTTGCACGCACCCTTGATCGCTATGTGGATAAAGCTTCCAGGACCGGCAAAAGCGGAGGGGTGTGGAGCCGGTAATCCACAGCCTGGAAGTCCGTGTCGGTCCCACCGCCTAGACTTGTAGGCACCATGGATATGTTGTTTGACCCGTACTCTGACGGACCGTTCAAGGCTGCTTCCCCGCCGGCTGCCCGCACCAAGTCACGCCCTGAAGGCGCTACGGCGGCCGGTTCAGGCGGTGCTGCGCCGTGGGAAAACCGGCAAGGAATGGGCCTGTCAGGGGGACAGCAGCGGGTAGGGCTGCAGGCCGAGGACGAGCATGCTGAGGGCCAGCAAAGGGAGGGCCACCGCCACGGCCACCGCCGGCCGGATGCGGCCCAGCTGCTGGAAGGGCTGAACCCGCAGCAGGAGGAAGCGGTAAAGCACGCAGGCTCCGCGTTGCTTATCGTTGCCGGCGCCGGGTCGGGCAAAACCCGCGTGCTCAGTAACAGGATTGCCTACCTGATCGCCACGGGGCGTGCCCATCACGGCGAGATCCTCGCGATCACCTTCACCAACAAGGCAGCCGCAGAAATGCGGGAACGCATCGAGGCGCTTGTGGGCGGCCGCGCCAAGATCATGTGGATTTCCACTTTCCACTCATCCTGCGTCCGGATCCTGCGCCAGGAAGCCGCGAACGTGGGGCTGAAATCGAATTTCTCCATATACGACTCCGCCGACTCCCTCCGGCTGGTCACCCAGGTGTCCAAGGCCCTGGACCTGGATCCAAAGAAGTTTGCGCCCAAGGCAATCCAGCACAAGATCTCCGCCTTGAAGAACGAGCTCATCGATGCTGACTCATACGCCTCCGCCGCGAACTACAACGATCCTTTCGAGCAGGCTGTTGCAGGGGTTTACAAGGGCTACACGCAGCGGCTGCGCCAGGCCAACGCCATGGACTTCGATGACCTGATCGCCGAAACCGTGTTTATGTTCCGGGCCTTCCCGGCCCTCGCCGACTCCTACCGCCGGAGGTTCAGGCATGTCCTGGTGGACGAATACCAGGACACCAACCACGCCCAGTACGCCCTGGTCCGCGAAATCGTCGGCGAAGGTCCCGGCGCATCAGAGCTGACCGTCGTGGGCGATTCTGACCAATCCATCTACGCCTTCCGGGGCGCGGACATCCGCAACATCGTGGAGTTCGAAAAGGACTACCCCGAGGCACGGACCATCAAGCTGGAGCAGAACTACCGCTCCACGCAGAACATCCTCAGCGCGGCCAACTCGGTTATTTCACGGAACCCCAACCGCCCCGAAAAACGGTTGTGGACCGCTGAGGGGGACGGCCACAAGATCATCGGCTATGTGGGCGAGAACGAGCACGACGAAGCCCAGTTCATTGCCAAGGAAATTGACCGGCTCCAGGATGAGGACAACCTCCGTCCCGGGGACGTCGCAATCTTCTACCGCACCAACGCCCAGTCCCGCTCCATCGAGGACGTGTTGGTAAGGGTGGGCCTGCCGTACAAGGTGGTGGGCGGTACGCGCTTCTATGAGCGCAAGGAAATCAAGGACGCCCTCGCCTACCTGCGCGTCCTGGTGAATCCGGACGACGACGTCAACCTGCGCCGGGTGCTCAACGAGCCGAAGCGGGGGATCGGCGACCGCGCCGAAGGTGCGGTGGCGGCATTGGCCCAACGCGAACGCATCTCGTTCATGGCGGCTGCCCGCCGCGCCGAGCAAGCCCCGGCGATGGCAACCCGCTCCGTCAATGCCGTCCTTGGCTTTGTGAAGCTGCTGGACGACCTGGCCGAAGTGGCTGCGGGTTCAGGCGCCGCAGCAGCCCTTGAGGCCGTCCTGGAGCAGACCGGCTACCTGGCCGCGCTGCGTTCCAGCACTGATCCCCAGGACGAGTCCAGGGTGGAGAACCTCGCAGAGCTCGTGGCCGTGGTGCGTGAGTACGAACAGGAGAACCCGGAAGGGTCGCTGGGTGCTTTCCTGGAGCAGGTCTCGCTGGTGGCGGACGCAGACCAGATCCCGGACGCCCCCGGTGCAGATGTCGACGCCGCAGTGGCGGAAGCCAAAAGACTGGGCGTCGTGACGCTGATGACACTGCACACCGCCAAGGGACTCGAGTTCCCGGTGGTGTTCCTGACCGGCATGGAACACGGGCTGTTTCCGCACCAGCGGTCAGCGACTGACCCCAAGGAGCTGGCCGAAGAACGCCGCCTTGCCTACGTTGGCTTGACGCGCGCCCGGAAACGGCTGTACGTCACGCGTTCCGAGGTCCGGAGCATGTGGGGCCAGAGCCAGTACAACCCTGCCAGCCAGTTCCTGGAAGAGATCCCTGCCGAGCTCCTGGAATGGAAGCGCGAGGGAACCAGCAGGCAGGCCGGCGGGTGGGGCGGCGGATCAATCGGTTCGAGCCGCTACAGCGGATCCTTCTGGGGCGCCGGGACGGCACGCGGCGCGGCTGCAGACTCGTCAGCCGGATTCAACGCCGACGTTCCCGCAGCTATTGCGAAGAACCGTGTGCAGCCGCAGAAGGAAATCGTGGCGGTCAGCGTGGGGGACAAGGTCAACCACACGAGTTTCGGCAACGGAACCGTCCTGGCGTTGGAAGGCGCCGGGGACAAGACCGTGGCCAAGGTGAAGTTCGACGTCGGCGAGAAGCGTTTGCTGCTGCGGTACGCGCCGCTGACCAAGCTCGACGCCTGAACACATGCGACGGACTGTACGGGGAATGCTCGCCGCCCTTTTCCTGCTGGCTTCAACAGGCTGCACCGTGACGGTGGAGGATCCTGGATACGTGGCGCCACCTCCTTTGCCGCCGATGGAGCAGCTGGAACAGGCGCCGCTTGTTGACCCGCAGGACTACGGCGGCGGCGATGACATCCTGTCCTTCGTCACCGAGGACCGGACAGTGGCGTGCTCGCTCACGGCAGCCCGCGGGCCGCACATCAACCTCCCCTATGAGCAAAACACCTTCAGCAACAGCGAAAACAATAAACTGGCCATCGTGCCGGTGGCCCACTGTGAGCTGGCCAAGTATCCGAAACCTGTCCCGGGCGATGTGGCGGATGACTGCGCGGGAACGAACCTCGGCTATCTGGGTGGAGTAGCCCTGCTGACACCGGACAAAGCAACGTATGGAGAGTGCCGGTCCGGCGTCACACAAATGGAGGCAACGTACGGCCCCCGCGGAAACAAGGCCGGACCCATTGCGGAACTGGCTGTCCTGGGTGACGGGCAGAACCTCGAACGCAATGGGCTGCGCTGTTCCGCCTACAACGGCGGCGTAGCCTGCGGAAACGTCTCGGCCGGCGTCGGGTTCTTCGTTTCGGAGGACCGTTACGAGCTAATTTCAGGCTCCCCGGAAAGTACAGCACCGGCGCCGTGAAGCCCTCAAAAACCGCGTAAATCCGCGGTTTTTCTACGCCCCATAGAATAGTGTCCTTACTCACATAAGGGGTAGTCTGGGACGGCCCGGTCCTCCCAAAGGACTAGAGTTCCCAATGGAGCATCACGCCGCGTGGCTCGTTTCCAACAGGCCGCCGGTGCGTGCAATTCCGCAGCCCGGTCATCGTCTTCGATGGTGTCCGACTGTACAGAAACTACTTCGACGTAGAAGGACACTAAACCGTGGACCTGTTTGAATACCAGGCGCGCGATATGTTCGAGGCGCACGGTGTACCCGTGCTTGCCGGCATCGTGGCGTACACCCCAGAAGAAGCAAAGGCAGCTGCCGAGAAGATCGGCGGCGTTACCGTTGTCAAGGCTCAGGTCAAGGTTGGCGGCCGCGGCAAGGCCGGCGGCGTCAAAGTCGCAAAGTCCGCCGACGAGGCATTTGAGCACGCCTCCAACATCCTGGGCATGGACATCAAGGGCCACACCGTCAAAAAGGTGATGATTGCCCAGGGTGCGGACATTGCCGAGGAATACTACTTCTCCGTGCTGCTGGACCGGGCCAACCGGAACTACCTGGCCATGTGCTCGGTTGAAGGCGGCATGGAAATCGAACAGCTCGCCGTCGAACGCCCCGAGGCGCTGGCGAAGATCGCCATCGATCCCGCCGTCGGCATCGACCAGGCCAAGGCTGACGAAATCGTTGCAGCCGCAGGCTTCGCCGAGGAACTGCGCGGCAAGGTCGCCGCCGTGATCCTCAAGCTCTGGGATGTCTTCAAGAAGGAAGACGCCACCTTGGTGGAGGTCAACCCGCTGGTCAAGACCGGCGCGGGAGAGATCGTGGCACTGGACGGCAAGGTCTCGCTGGACGAGAACGCCGACTTCCGCCACGCCAAGCACGCCCTCCTTGAAGACAAGGACGCTGCCGACCCCCTCGAGGCCAAGGCCAAGGCGCAGGACCTGAACTACGTCAAGCTGGACGGCTCCGTAGGCATCATCGGCAACGGCGCCGGCCTGGTCATGTCCACCCTCGACGTCGTTGCCTACGCCGGTGAAAACCATGGCAACGTCAAGCCCGCCAACTTCCTGGACATCGGCGGTGGAGCTTCCGCAGAGGTCATGGCAGCCGGCCTGGACGTCATCCTGGGCGACGAGCAGGTCAAGTCGGTGTTCGTGAACGTCTTCGGCGGCATCACTGCCTGTGACGCCGTCGCAAAGGGCATCGTCGGCGCGCTGGCCGAGCTCGGCCACACGGCCAACAAGCCGCTGGTAGTCCGGCTCGACGGCAACAACGTCGAAGAAGGCCGCCGCATCCTGAACGAGGCCAACCACCCGCTGGTTACCCTGGCCGCCACCATGGACGAGGGCGCCGACAAGGCCGCCGAGCTCGCCAACGCAGCGAAGTAAAGGGACGCACCATGTCTATTTATCTGAACAAGGACTCCAAGGTCATCGTCCAGGGCATCACCGGCGGCGAAGGCACCAAGCACACCGCCCTGATGCTCAAGGCCGGCACCAACATTGTTGGCGGCGTCAACGCCCGCAAGGCCGGCACCACGGTCCTGCACGGCGACAAGGAAATCACTGTCTTCGGCACCGTCAAGGAAGCCATGGCCGAAACCGGCGCTGACGTCTCCATCGTCTTCGTGCCGCCGGCATTCACCAAGGCAGCTGTGGTCGAAGCCATCGAGGCCGGCATCGGCCTGGTCGTCGTCATCACCGAGGGCGTGCCGGTCCAGGATTCCGCCGAGTTCTGGGCACTGGCCCAGTCCACCGTGGACGCCGACGGCAACCAGGTCACCCGCATCATCGGACCGAACTGCCCCGGCATCATCACCCCGGGTGAGGCCCTCGTTGGCATCACCCCGGCCAACATCACCGGCAAGGGCCCCATCGGCCTGGTTTCCAAGTCGGGCACGCTGACCTACCAGATGATGTACGAGCTGCGCGATCTGGGCTTCTCCACTGCCATCGGCATCGGCGGCGACCCCATCATCGGCACCACCCACATCGACGCCCTGGCCGCCTTCGAGGCTGACCCCGAGACCAAGGCCATCGTGATGATCGGCGAAATCGGCGGCGACGCTGAAGAGCGCGCTGCCGACTTCATCAAGGCCAACGTCACCAAGCCGGTTGTCGGCTACGTGGCAGGCTTCACCGCTCCCGAAGGCAAGACCATGGGCCACGCCGGCGCCATCGTCTCCGGTTCCGCAGGAACCGCCCAGGCCAAGAAGGAAGCACTCGAGGCCGCTGGCGTGAAGGTTGGCAAGACGCCGTCCGAGACCGCCAAGCTGCTGCGCGAAGTCTACGCAGCGCTCTAGTACCCAGTACCAGCCAACGCGGGGTCGCTTCCCGCCCGTCACACGTGGATGGGCGGGTTTGCGGCCCCGCGTGGCCGTTTAAGTACGACGGCGGGCGGTTACCTTCCAAGCGAAAGGTAGCCGCCCGTCGTCGTACTTTTGCGTCCTACACCTTTGCCCCGCTGAGCAGCTCATCGAGCCGCTCGTAGCCTTCGGACATGCCGCCTTCCATGCCTGACTGCGCCATGCCGTCGCGGGCCTCCTGCGTGGGATAGACGGAATGCCCGCGGAGGCGGCACCGGCCATTGCCCAGGTCCTCGAACGTCATGAATTCCAGGCTGACAACGTCCGGGTACCCTCCGAACTCAAAGGTCTGGATGGCGAACTCGTTCTCACGGACCGTGTGGAAGATGCCCTTGAACTCGTAAGGCACCCCCTCCGGTCCGGTATGCAGGTAGCTGTAACTGCCGCCGGTGCGGAAATCGTAATGGTCGATCTCCATCTTGTAGCCCCGCGGGCCAAGCCACTGGACAATCAGGTCCGGTTCCTTGTGGGCCCGGAACACATCCGTGACCGGAAAATCGAACTCGCGCTCGTAGTCGATGAAGGGGACTCCCTCAGGAACGCTGAGTTTCAGGGAATTGCTCATGATGATTCCTTCGAACTATTCGCTGCCGTCTGCAGCTCGTGGCCTAAGCACGGCATCAAGGCTGCGGAACTGTCCCTCCCGGACCAACCTGTACTGGTCAATCCAGGCGGTGAGCGCCTCAAGCCGCGCGGGATTCAGGTGCACGGGCCGCCGTTGGGCCTCCCTGGTCCGGGTGACCAGCTCCGCCTGCTCGAGTACCTGGATATGCTTCGAAACCGCCTGCTTGGAGATTTCGAAGGGTTCCGCCAATTCATTTACGGTGGCCGGTCCCCGGCTGAGCCGGGCAATGATGCTCCGCCGCACAGGGTCCGCCAGGGCCATAAACGCCGAATCCAGTGCCCTTGCGTCGGTTTCCACAGCCACTCCGTTAGCTACCCAACTATTAATCAACTACTTCATTTATCAACCTTTCGGTTGTTTAATATTAGGCCCGCTGCGCCTGTCCGGCAATACCTTTCCTTGCGCCACGTTTACGGCGTTTGTTAGTATGTCAGTACAAACTTTGAGGAGAGACAGTGCCACTCGTTCGTATTGACGTAAACCAGGGCCGCAGCCGAGAGGATCTGCAGCGGCTGAGCCGGGGGATCCATGACGCAATCCTTGCCGAGTACGGCATCCCGGAGCGCGATTACTTCCACATCCTGAGCGAGCATCCCGACGGCCAAATTTATGCCCAGGATGCGGGGCTTGGTTTCGAGCGGACAAGCGGTGTTGTGATGATCCAGATTTTCACCCAGGCAGGCCGTTCGCAGGAAGCCAAGCAGCGCCTCTTCGCCGCTGTGGCGAACAAGCTCGCGGAGGTGGGCGTCTCCGGTGAGGACGTCTTCATCGGCTACGTGGAGAATACTGCCGGCGACTGGTCATTCGGCTTTGGCCGGGCCCAATATGTCACCGGCGAGTTGGCCGTACCCCGGAAGTAGCGTCGTCTTCGGCGAGGCTGTTGGTCAGCCCAGCACGGTCAAAATAGGCCGTTATGGCAAGTTGTAAACATGTCAGTACAAACCTTTGACAGGACATTGATTCTAGGGCAAAGTAGTGGATGTGACCCCGCTCATGGCAGGGCCAGCCAAGGCACCGGAGCTCTAACTGTTGAGGTACAGAGTTCAAACGAGAAAGGTCCGCAACACCGTGACCCACGAACTGCTCACGATCGGGCGCATCAGCGTTGATATTTACCCGAACGACATCGGAGTTGGCCTGGAAGACGTAACGTCCTTCGGCAAGTACCTTGGCGGATCGCCGTCCAACGTCGCTGTAGCCGCTGCCAGGCACGGCCGCCGTACGGGGGTTATTACCCGCACCGGTGACGACCCCTTCGGCACCTACCTGCACCGCGAACTCAAGAAATTCGGGGTGGATGATTCTTTCGTCATCCCGGTGCACGGCCTCCAGACCCCGGCCACCTTCTGCGCGATCCAACCGCCCGAGGATTTTCCCCTGTATTTCTACGGACGCTTTCCCACCGCCCCGGATCTGCAGATCAGGGCGGAAGAGCTGGACCTGGACGCCATCCGCAGCGCGGGAATCTTCTGGTCCACTGTGACCGGCCTGTGCCAGGAGCCCAGCAGGGCAGCGCACATCAAGGCACACGAGGCCCGGCCCCGGACTGGCCTCAAAGATGGCCAGTTCACCATCCTTGACCTCGACTACCGGCCCATGTTCTGGGCATCTGAAGAGGAAGCGCGTGCCGAGGTGGCCAAGATCCTGCCGCACGTCACCGTCGCCATTGGCAACGACAAGGAATGCGCCGTGGCGGTAGGGGAGGGAACCCCCGATGAGCAGGCCGACTGCCTGCTGGCCGCCGGCGTCGAGATCGCCGTCGTCAAGCTTGGCCCCGAAGGCGTCATGGCGAAAACCCGCACTGAGCGCGTAGTCTCCGCCCCCGTGCCCGTGGAAACCGTCAACGGCCTCGGTGCCGGCGATTCCTTTGGTGGCGCCTTCTGCCACGGACTGCTGTCCGGCTGGCCGCTCGCCCAGGTCCTGGACTATGCAAACGCCGCCGGCGCAATCGTAGCCTCGCGCCTTTCCTGCGCCGACGCCATGCCGACGCCGGCTGAGGTCACCTCGCTGCTGGCGGAACGCGGCCGCCTGGTGCCTGGCCAGTTTGCCACCGAAGGAGCAGCACTGTGACCCTCACGCCACTGGCCTCGAACAATGCGCTGGACGACGACCCGCGCCGCTACGCCCACCTGAGCACTATCAGGCTGGAGGATCCGGACGCGATAGCCCGGGCAGCGAAGGCTCGGCGCCGCCATCCCGGCCTGAAGTACGGGCGGCAGAACTTCATCGTCGCAGCCGACCACCCCGCCCGCGGCGCCCTTGCCGTCGGCAATGATCCGGTGGCCATGGCAGACCGCCGGCAGCTCCTGGACCGGCTGCAGGTCGCCCTGGCAAACCCGGACGTGGATGGCGTGCTTGCATCGCCGGACATCATGGACGACCTGCTGCTGCTGGGTGCGCTTGAAGGCAAGCTCGTCTTCGGCTCGATGAACCGCGGCGGGCTCGCTGGCCTGGTTAACGAATTGGACGACCGTTTCACCGGCCATACGGCAGCCGCGCTGGAAGCCCTCGGTGCCGACGGCGGCAAGATGCTCACCCGCATCTGCCTGGGGGACCCGGACACTGTTGCCACCCTTGAAGCCACCGCCAGGGCCATCGACTCGCTGGCTGAGCGCAAACTGGTCGCCATGGTGGAACCCTTCCTTTCGGTCCGGGAGAACGGCCGCGTCCGGAACGACCTTTCTACGGACGCGGTGATTAAGTCGATCGCGATCGCTGAGGGCCTGGGCTCCACCAGCGCCTACACGTGGATGAAGCTCCCCGTCGTGGCGGACATGGAACGGGTCATGGCGGCCACCACCATGCCCACCGTCCTGCTGGGCGGGGATCCGGACACCAGCCAGGACGAGGTTTTCGCAAGCTGGCAGGCAGCCCTCGCGCTGCCTGGCGTCCAGGGCCTCACTGTTGGCCGGACGCTCCTGTACCCGGCGGACGGCGACGTTGCCGGCGCCGTGGCTACTGCTGCCTCACTGCTGAACCACACCACCACAAACCGAACCGAAGAAGTATCGGAGTAGCCTTCCCATGGGAACAACATCAGGAACTGCCACCCGCAGAATGACGGTCGCCCAGGCCGTCGTCGAGTATCTTTCGAAGCAGTACACGGTGGACTCCATTGGAGGCGTTGAGTACCGTGAGCGGCTGATTCCGGGAACCTTCGGCATTTTCGGGCACGGGAACGTGGCCGGCGTGGGCCAGGCGCTGAAACAGTACCAGCAGCTGGATCCGGCCATCATGCCGTACTACCAGGGCCGGAACGAGCAGGCCCAGGCGCATCAGGCCGTTGGATACGCCCGGCACACCCGCCGCCGCCAGACCTTTGCCATCAGCACGTCCATCGGACCGGGCTCCTCCAACCTGCTGACCGGCGCAGCCCTGGCGACGACGAACCGCTTACCGGTGCTGCTGCTGCCCAGCGACACCTTCGCCACGCGGGCCGCAGACCCCGTGCTCCAGCAGCTCGAGCAGCCCTACGCCTACGACATCACGGTCAATGACGCGTTCCGGCCGCTGTCCAAGTTCTTCGACCGCGTCTCCCGGCCCGAGCAGCTGTTCTCCGCCTTCCACCATGGCCTGCGTGTCCTGACGGATCCGGCGGAGACCGGCGCCGTGACCATCTCGCTGCCACAGGACGTCCAGGCGGAGGCCTTCGACGTCCCTGCGGAGTTCCTGGCAGAGCGCGAGTGGCGGATCCGCCGCCCGGACGCGGACGATGACGACATCGCCCGCGCTGCTGATGCCATCCGTGCTGCAAAGCGGCCGCTGATCATTGCCGGCGGCGGCGTCCTCTACGCCTACGCGAACGAGGAACTCGCGAAGTTCGTGGAGCTGACCGGCATTCCGGTGGGCAACACCCAGGCCGGCGTCGGCGTCCTGCCCTGGGACCACAAGCACTCCCTCGGAGCCATTGGTTCCACGGGCACGACAGCGGCCAACGCCGTCGCTGCCGAGGCGGACCTGATCATTGGCATCGGCACGCGCTACGAGGACTTCACCACCGCGTCCCGCACCGCGTTCCAGAACCCGGACGTGCGCTTCATCAACATCAACGTCGCCCCGATCGACGCCTACAAGCACGGCACCACGCTGCCCATCGTGGCCGACGCCCGCAAGGCACTGGTCAAGCTGAACCAGGCCCTTGGCGGCTACCGCGTGGGCGCGGACCTGGAGCAGAAAATTGTGGCCGAGAAGAAGCGCTGGGACGCCACCGTGGACGAGGCTTTTGATACCCGGCACACGCCGCTGCCGGCGCAGAACGAGATCATCGGCGCCACCAGCCGGGCCATGGACGCCCGCGACGTGGTGATCTGCGCAGCGGGTTCACTGCCCGGTGACCTCCACAAAATGTGGCGCGTCCGGGACCCGTTCGGCTACCACGTGGAATACGCGTACTCCTGCATGGGCTACGAGATCCCGGGTGGCCTGGGCGTCAAGCGTGCCGTCCTGGCTGAGGCCGCAGCAAGCACGACGGCGGCTGGCGACGGCCGTGCGGACGTAAGGGACGTCGTCGTCATGGTAGGGGACGGCTCCTACCTGATGATGCACACCGAACTGGTCACCGCCGTCGCCGAACGGATCAAACTGATTGTTGTCTTGATCCAGAACCACGGCTACGCCTCCATCGGTTCGCTGTCCGAATCCCTGGGCTCACAGCGGTTCGGCACCCAGTACCGGGCCCTGGATGAAGAGCATCACAGCTTCGACAACGGGGAGACCCTGCCAGTGGACCTCGCCTTGAATGCCGAATCCCTGGGCGTAAAGGTCATCCGGATCGAGCCGGGGGACAAGGTCATCGCCGAACTCGAGCAGGCCATCCGCGACGCCAAGGCCGCCCCTGAAGGCACAGGGCCCATCCTGATCCACGTTGAATCCGACCCGCTCCTAGACGCCCCCGGTTCAGAGTCGTGGTGGGACGTTCCCGTCTCCCAGGTCTCGGAACTGGACTCCACGAAAGCGGCTTTCCAGACCTACACCGACCACAAGGCCCGCCAGCGCAAGCTGCTCGGCTGATTCCCCTTCGACACCCGAACGCTTACAACTCAAGGAAGAGTCGCCATGACTGTTACAACCGAGACCTCCACGATCAACCACTTCATCAACGGCGCCGAAAGCGCCGGCGAGGGTGACCGCACCACATCCGTCTACAACCCGGCCACCGGCGCCGTGTCCGCACAGCTGCGCCTGGCCAATCGGGCCGACCTGGACACCACTGTCGCCGCTGCCCGCAAGGCAGCCGACACCTGGGGCGACATCTCCCTGGCCAAGCGCACCGCCGTGCTCTTCAAATTCCGCGAACTGGTGGCCTCCCACGTGGACGAGCTCGCCCAGCTGGTCACCGCCGAGCACGGCAAGGTCCTCTCCGACGCCAAGGGTGAGATCGGCCGCGGCCTGGAAGTCATCGAGTACGCGTGCGGCATCCCCACGCTGCTCAAGGGCGACTACTCGGACCAGGTCTCCACCGGCATTGATGTCTTCAACTTCCGCGAGCCCCTCGGCGTGGTTGCCGGCATCACGCCGTTCAACTTCCCGGTGATGGTGCCGCTGTGGATGGCACCGATGGCCATCGCCACGGGCAACGCGTTCATCCTCAAGCCCTCCGAACGCGACCCCTCCGCCTCCATGCTGCTGGCCAAACTCTGGAAGCAGGCAGGCCTGCCCGACGGTGTGTTCCAGGTCCTGCACGGTGACAAGGAAACGGTGGACGGGCTCCTGACCCACCCTGACGTGGACGGCATCTCCTTCGTCGGCTCCACCCCGATCGCCCAGTACGTCCACGAAACCGCCACCAAGCACGGCAAGCGCGTCCAGGCCCTGGGCGGGGCGAAGAACCACGCCATCGTGATGCCCGACGCCGATCTGGACAACGCCGCCGACCACCTCGCCGCCGCCGCCTTCGGCTCCGCCGGGGAACGCTGCATGGCCATCTCCGTCGCCGTCGCCGTCGGGGACGCCGCGGACCTCATCGTCAAGAAGGTCGAAGAACGTGCCCTGGCCGTCAAGGTCGACAACGGCACCGCCCCCGACGCCGAAATGGGCCCGGTAATCACCCCCGCCTCCAAGGAACGCATCGTACGGATCGTCACCGAAGCCGAACAGGCAGGCGCCGCCATGGTGGTGGACGGCCGCGACCTGGTGGTCCCCGGCCACGAAGACGGCTTCTGGGTAGGCCCCACCGTGATCGACCACGTGAAGACCGAAATGACTGCCTACACCGAGGAGATCTTCGGCCCCGTCCTCGTGGTGGTCCGCGTGGATACCCTTGAAGACGGCATCGCGCTGATCAACGCCAACCCGTACGGCAACGGCACCGCCATCTTCACCTCCTCCGGCGCCCACGCCCGGAAGTTCCAGCGCTCCGTCACGGTGGGCATGATCGGGATCAACGTTCCCCTGCCCGTCCCGGTGGCTTACCACTCCTTCGGCGGCTGGAAAAACTCCCTCTTCGGGGACAAGCACATCTACGGCCCCGAAGGCGTCTCCTTCTACACCCGCGGCAAAGTCATCACCTCCCGCTGGCCCGAACCCACCCACGCCTCCGGCGCTTCCTACAACTTCCCGTCCAACTGATCCTCACGCCCGACAAGAAAGACAACGCTGTCATGACTGAGAACAAGCTGATCATCGGCACGGCGCCGGACTCCTGGGGTGTCTGGTTCGCGGACGACCCCAAGCAGACCCCGTGGGAACGCTTCCTGGACGAGGTGGCCGAATCCGGTTACAAGTGGATCGAGCTGGGCCCGTACGGCTACCTGCCCACCGACCCCGCACGGCTGGCCGAGGAACTGAAGCAGCGCGACCTCAAGGTCACTGCGGGCACCGTCTTCACCGCGTTCCACCGCGGGCTGGACCAGTGGGAAACCGCATGGGAGCCTGCACGCAAGGTAGCCGAACTGACGGCGGCCATGGGTGGCGAACACATTGTGGTCATCCCGGCCATGTGGCGCGACGACGTCACCGGGGAGGCCGTGGAGAGCGGCGAACTCAGCGACAAGGCCTGGAGCGACCTGTTCGCCGGCCACAACCGCCTGGGCAAGACCCTGCTGGAGGACTTCGGCCTGAAGCAGCAGTTCCACTCCCACGCCGACTCCCACGTTGGCGCCCAGGCAGACATTGAAACCCTCCTGGCCGCAACGGATGCCAAGTACCTGAACCTGTGCCTGGACACGGGGCACGCCGAGTACTGCGGAGCGTCCAGCCTTGAGCTGATCAAGAACTACCCCGACAGGATTGGCTACCTGCACCTGAAGCAGATCAACCCGGAGATCCTCAAACAAGTCAATGAGGAAAACATGACGTGGGCCGCAGCCAACCTGGCCGGTGTCATGACCGAGCCGCCGAACGGGCTTCCCGATTTGCGTGCCGTCATCGAAGCGGTGGAGGCCCTCAACCGGCCCATCTTCGGCATCGTGGAGCAAGACATGTATCCGGTCGCCTTCGATGTGCCCATGCCCATTGCCAAGCGCACCCGCAACTACCTGCTGTCCTGCGGTTCCCGGACCGCCGTCAACTGACAGCCGCACCGCCCGCATCCGTAATAGACCCTGAAGGAACGAAACAATGACTGAAGCACTCCGCGTCGCCGTCATCGGCGCCGGGCGCATGGGCGCCGACCACATCCAGCGCCTCAACACCCGAATCCACGGAGCCGAGGTTGCCGCCGTCGTGGACGTTGACCTTGCCCGTGCCCAGGCGGCTGTGGAAGGCATCCCGGGCGCCGTCGCGCTTGCCGATGCCGAGGAAGCCCTCAACAACGGCGACGTCAACGCGGTACTCATTGCCACCCCCGGCTTCCTGCACGAGGACATCCTGCTGAAGGCCATCGCCAAGGACATCCCGATCCTTTGCGAGAAGCCGCTGACGCCCGATGCCCAGTCATCCTGGAAGATCGTGGAGGCTGAGGTTGAGCTGGGCCGCAAGCGGATCCAGGTTGGCTTCATGCGCCGCTTCGACGCCGAGTACGCCGCGCTGGGCCAGATCATCCGGAACAACGAACTGGGCGAACTGCTGATGCTGCACCACCAGCATCGCAACCCCACCACGCCGCCCGGCTTCACCAACGAGATGCTGATCAACGATTCCGTGGTCCACGAGTTCGACGCCATCCGCTACTTCACCGGTGAGGAGATCACCAGCGTCCAGGTGCGCCTGGGCAAGGCCACCAGGAACGCCCCGGCCGGCCAGCACGATCCGCAGCACGTCCTGCTGGAGACCGAATCAGGCGTCCTGGCTGACGTTGAGATCTTCGTCAATGCCAAGTACGGCTACGAGGTTGGGACCCAGGCGTCCTTCGAAGAAGGTGTGGTCAGCATTGGGGGCGACAAGGGCCCTTACACCCGCAGCGCCGGACGCTGGGGCGGCAACGTCACCCCGGGATTCGAGGAGCGCTTCGGCGCCGCGTACGACGTCGAAATCCAGTCATGGGTGGACGCCGCGCTGAAGGGTGAAATCGGTGGACCCACGGCGTGGGACGGCTACGCCACCGCAGCATGCTGCGAGGCTGGCGTCGAAGCGCAGAAGTCGGGAGAAAAGGTGAAGGTCCAGCTCAACTCAAAGCCGGACCTCTACAACTAGTCGCCCGCTGGAGTTTTTGTCCAGATATGCCGACTTTCGGGCATGCCAGCCCTCCATATCTGGACAAAAACTCCTCCAGCCTTACTGATCCACCATGGAGTGTTTTACGTGAAAATCGCGCTTGACCCCACCCCGTTCCACCACTCGCACAGCCTGCTTGAGTTTCCGAAAGTGGTGGCCGATCTCGGATACAAGTACATGCAGATGACTCCGCACGCGGACTTCATCCCCTTCTACAACCATCCCAAGGCCGATGATGAACTGGTGGGCCAGCTCAACAAGGCCTGCAGGGATGCCGGTATCGAGATCGCCTCCGTCCTGCCCGTACTCCGCTGGTCCGGCCCGGACGAGGATGCCCGCGAAGCGGCCGTCCGGTACTGGAAGCGTGCCATCCAGATCACCGTGGACCTCGGCGTCAGCACAATGAACACCGAGTTCAGCGGCCGACCCGAGAAGGCGGAGGAGTCCGAGCGGGCGTTCTACCGCTCCATGGAGGAACTCCTGCCGATCATCGAACGGGAGGGCATCGACCTGCTCATTGACCCGCACCCTGACGACTTTGTCGAGGAGGGGCTGGCCGCCATCCGGGTTATCCGCGGCTTGAATTCGAAGAACGTGGGCCTGGTCTACGTAGCCTCGCACAGCTTCCATATGAAAAACGACCCGCTGGAGATCATGCGTGCGGCGGGGGACAAGCTGCGCCTGGTCCATGTTGCCGACACCATGGACCACCATGCTTCCCATGGTCTCCGGTACATCACCAACCCGCCGGGCAATCCCGTCCGCGTGCACCAGCACCTGAAGATCGGCGACGGCGACGTGAACTGGGACGAGTTCTTCGGCGGCCTCAAGGAAATCGGCTTCCTGGACAAGGACAACACGGTGATGGTGTCCAGCGTCTTTGCAGAGGACGAGCACGCCGGGGAGGTCTCCCGGTACCAGCTGGAAACCATGAATCAGTACGTCCAGAAGGTCAGCCTATGAGTGTTCCCGGCCCGGCCGGGGCCATCAAAAGCCGGCAGCCGTCCAACCACAAGCGGGCGCTCCGGACCGCAACCATTATCTCCACCTTCGGCGGCCTGTTGTTTGGCTACGACACCGGTGTGATCAATGGCGCGCTTCCCTATATGCAGGAAGACCTCGGGCTCACCCCTCTGACCGAGGGCCTGGTCACCTCCTCCCTCCTGTTTGGAGCAGCCTTCGGTGCACTGTTCGGCGGCCGCCTGGCCGACCGGAACGGCCGCCGAAAGATGATCATGGTCCTGGCGATGACCTTCCTCGTGGGAACGCTGGCCTGTACCTTCTCGCCGAGCACGGAAGTGATGATCGCAGCCCGGTTCGTCCTGGGACTGGCCGTGGGCGGCGCTTCCGTCACCGTCCCCGTCTACCTGGCCGAGGTTTCACCCAGTGCGCGGCGTGGACGGATCGTCACGCAGAACGAACTGATGATCGTCACCGGGCAGTTGTTGGCCTTCATCTTCAACGCCTACCTGGGCAACACCTTCGGCGAAACCGGCGGGATTTGGCGCTGGATGCTGGTGATTGCCACCCTGCCCGCCATAGCACTGTGGATCGGCATGACCTTTATGCCGGAAAGCCCAAGGTGGCTCGCCTCGATGGGCAGCTTCGGCGAGACGCTCAGCGTCCTGCAGCGCATCCGGTCCGAGGAGGAAGCCCGGAAGGAGTTCGAAGAAGTCAAGGCCATGGCCGTGGAGGACTACAAGTCCAAGATGGGCTCGTGGAAGGACCTGGGTGTTCCCTGGCTGCGCCGGATCTTCGTCGTGGGAATCGGGCTTGCGGTGATCCAGCAAATCACCGGAGTCAATTCGATCATGTACTACGGAACCCAAATCCTTGCCCAGTCCGGCTTCGCCCGGGAGGCTGCGCTGACCGCCAATATTGCCAACGGCGTCATCTCCGTCCTCGCCACGTTCGTGGGGATATGGCTGCTCGGCAGGGTGGGCCGGCGCCGGATGCTTATCACAGGGCAGATAGGCACGACGACGGCGCTGCTGCTGATCGGCCTGTTCTCGCTGATCCTGCCAGAAGGCTCAGCCCGTGGTTTCGTGATCCTTTCCCTGACGGTGACGTTCCTTGCCTTCCAGCAGGGTGCCATCTCCCCGGTGACGTGGCTGATGCTCTCCGAGATCTTTCCGCTGAAGATCCGCGGGCTCGGGATGGGCGCCTCCGCCTTCGTCCTGTGGACCGTCAATTTCATGGTGGGCTTCGGATTTCCGCAGCTGCTGGCGGCGATCGGCCTGTCCAGCACCTTCTTTGTGTTCGCCGTGCTTGGAGTAGGAGCCATTGCCTTTGCCGCGAAGTTCGTCCCGGAAACCAAGGACAAGAGCCTTGAAGACGTGGAGCACTACTTCAAGAACGCCGCCGCTGTGAAGAATGAAGCAACTGCCGACGTAGGAGCCTCCTAGCTCACCGCGTTACACGCCGGCCTCAGAAGCACCCTTGTCCTCCCGGACGAGGGTGCTTCTGCGCGTTGAGGGGGCGCTTGAAATCGCTGCAAAAGCGATCATTTTCGCACTCGAAACCGCACATTACGTATTTACATACTAATGTCAGGACAAAGTATTGACATGTGTGGTTCAAGTCACGATGATCGTACTAAGCACATTCCGGAAGCCGCACCGTGGCAGCCCGGAGCTGAAATCAAAGGAGATTCACGTGGCTCAATTTTCTTGGCGCAAGGCAACCCTGGTGGCAGCTATTGCGCCGATGCTGGCCCTGAGTGCATGCTCGAGCACCGGCGGCAGGACCGAAGAGGCCGGCGGCGCGGGCGGAGGGGGGCAGGTCGCCACAACAGAACGCATGAAGATCGCCCTCATCACCCACGCCGCTCCCGGTGACACCTTCTGGGACATCCTCCGCAAGGGCGCCGAAGAGGCCGCCGCCAAGGACAACGTTGAATTGCTCTACACCTCGGATCCTGAGGGTGGACGCCAGGCCCAGCTCATCCAGCAGGCCATCGACCAGAAAGTGGAAGGGATCGCCGTCACCCTCGCCAAGCCGGACGCACTCAAAGACGCCCTGAAGAAAGCTACTGACGCCGGCATCCCCGTCGTCAGCCTGAACTCCGGAGCGGATGTGTGGCAGCAGGTAGGCGCTTTCACCCACTTCGGATCCGACGAGAACCTCGCCGGCGCTGCTGTTGGCGACAAGCTCAACTCGCTGGGAGCAAAGCGCCCCATCTGCGTGATCATGGAACAAGGCAACGTGGCCCTGGATGCCCGCTGTGCCGGCGTCAAGTCCAAGATCCCGGCGACCGAGAACCTGTTCGTCCAGGGCACGGACATGACGCAGGTGTCCTCGACCGTCAGCGCGAAGCTCCAGGCCACTCCGGATGCAGATGCCATCATCGGCCTCGGAGCGCCCTTCACGCTGACCATCCACAAGGCAGTGGAAAGCCTGGGCCTGGCCGACAAGGTGAAGGTTGCGTCCTTTGACATGAACGGTGAACTGGCCCAGGCCATCATCGATGGCAAGGTTGCCTTCACCGTGGACCAGCAGCCGTGGCTCCAGGGCTATGGCGCCATCGACGCCCTGTGGCAGGTCAAGAGGGGCGGCATTCACGTAGGTGGCGGGCTCCCGGTTCTGACCGGCCCGTCGATCATTGATCAGGCCGCGGCTCCTGACGTTCTCAAGTTCGCCAAGGAAGGCATCCGCTAAGGATGACTGAGCCGGGTTCCGGGGCCTTGCGGCTCCGGAACCCGCCTAGCAGGAGAAACCCATGACACAGACACTTACCAAAACATCTACCGTCGTCACCGATGAACGCATCGGCAAACGCAACCCGCTCCAGAAGCTGCTCGCCCGCCCCGAGGTCGGCGCCCTGGTGGGCGCCATCGTCCTCTTCATCTTCTTTGCCTTGGTGTCCTCGACGTTCACCCAGCCCAATGCGCTGGCTACCATCCTCTACGGCAGTTCCACGATCGGGATCATGGCGGTAGGGGTGTCGCTGCTGATGATCGGCGGGGAGTTCGACCTTTCCACCGGTGTCGCCGTGATCTCCTCGGCACTGACGGCCTCGATGTTCAGCTGGTACTTCAGCACCAATGTCTGGGTGGGGGTCCTCCTGGCTCTGCTGGTGTCCCTGGCCATCGGCTACATCAACGGGTGGATCCTGATGAAGACCAAGCTGCCCAGCTTCATCGTCACCCTGGCTACCTTCCTGATGCTGACCGGCCTGAACCTGGGCCTGACCCGCATGATCGGCGGCGGTGTTTCGTCCCCCTCGATTTCGGACATGGACGGCTTCGCCTCCGCCCGCGCGGTGTTTGCGTCTTCAGTGCGGATCGGCGGGATAGATGTCCAGATCACGGTCTTCATCTGGATCGCCCTCGTCGCCGTCGCCACCTGGGTGCTGATGCGGACCAAGGTGGGGAACTGGATCTTCGCCGTCGGCGGAGACGAGAACGCGGCCCGTGCCGTGGGCGTTCCGGTCAAAGCCACCAAGATCGGACTGTTCATGGGTGTCGGTTTCTGCGGCTGGATCCTGGGCATGCACAACCTCTTCGCCTTCGACACCGTGCAGTCCGGTGAAGGTGTGGGCAACGAGTTCCTTTACATCATCGCCGCTGTGATCGGCGGATGCCTGCTCACCGGCGGCTACGGCTCAGCGATCGGTGGTGCGATTGGCGCCTTCATCTTCGGCATGGCCAACAAGGGCATCGTCTACGCCCAATGGAACCCGGACTGGTTCAAGTTCTTCCTCGGCCTGATGCTGTTGCTGGCCACCATCGTCAACCTCATCGTCAAGCGCCGCGCGGAACTGAAGTAAGGGGTCCAGAGATCATGAACGCACAAGAGATCAACCAGCAGACGCTGCTTCAGAACGAAAAAGATCCGTTGACGCACACCCCGGTGCACCTGCTTTCCCTGGACGGGGTCGGCAAGCATTATGGCAATATCGTGGCCCTCCGGGACGTCACCATGGCCGTGGACAACGGCCGCGTCACCTGCGTCCTGGGAGACAACGGCGCCGGCAAGTCCACACTGATCAAGATCATCGCGGGACTGCACCAGCACGACGCCGGGACGCTGAACATCATGGGGGAGGAACGGAAGTTCGGTTCACCCCGTGACGCCCTGGATGCCGGAATCGCCACCGTCTACCAGGACCTGGCGGTAGTTCCCCTGATGCCGATCTGGCGGAACTTCTTCCTCGGCTCGGAACTGACCAGCGGTTTTGGTCCTTTCAAGAGCATGGACGTCCAGAAGATGAAGGACATCACCAAAAAGGAACTGGCTGAAATGGGCATCGACCTCCGCGACGTGGAGCAGCCCATCGGCCAGCTCTCCGGCGGTGAGCGCCAGTGCGTGGCCATTGCACGCGCCGTCTACTTCGGCGCCAAGGTCCTGATCCTGGACGAGCCGACGGCGGCGCTTGGCGTGAAGCAGTCCGGCGTGGTCCTGCGCTACATCCTGCAGGCCAGGGACCGGGGACTTGGCGTCATCTTCATCACGCACAACCCGCACCATGCCTTCCCCGTGGGGGACCGGTTCCTGCTGCTCAAGCGCGGCAAGTCCATCGGTTACTACGACAAGAAGGACATCACCCTGGACGAGCTCACGGCCCAGATGGCCGGCGGCGCCGAACTTGCCGAACTCGCCCACGAACTTGAGCAGCTGGGCGGGCACAGCGATGTGGTCAAGGAAGTACAGGCCGAGGTGGCCGACGTCGCCCACACCACAGAGATGCCCAAGGAAGGGGCCGCACGGCACCTCTAGCAGGAGCGACGCGGTGCCCGCCGGACATGCGGACGGGCACCGCCGACCGGCATTGGCCCAATCGAACGAACAGCAGACAGGAAGTCAACATGCCGATCCGGGTGGGCGTCATCGGCGCCGGTGTCATGGGCGCAGACCACATCAAAAACCTTTCATCCGCAGTCAACGGCGCAGAAGTCACCTTCGTGGCAGACCTCGACGCCGCGCGTGCAGCGGCAGCCGCGCCGCCGGCGGCCCGGACTACCACCGATCCCTCGGAGCTGATCAACTCCAGTGAGGTGGACGCCGTCGTTATCGCTTCGCATGACTCCACCCATGCGGGACTGGTGCTGGAATGCTTCGAGGCCATGACACCGGTGCTGTGCGAGAAGCCCCTGGCCCCCACGCTCCTGGAGAGCCTTGAAGTGGTGGAGGCTGAGGCCGACATCCTTGCCGCGACCGGTGCCAGGCTGCTGTCCATGGGCTTCATGAGGCGTTTCGATCCCGGTTACACCGCCTTGCACGAATCCATCCGGCTCCGCAGCTACGGCGAACCGCTGATGGTCCACTGCACCAGCCGCACGGTCGAAGCGGGACCTGGCAGCAGCTCGGAATCGGCCATCACCAATTCGGCCATCCACGAGTTCGACATCATCCCGTGGCTGATGGGCACGCCCGTCACCGAAGTCTCATGGCAGGCGGGGCGCAGCTCCCGGCACAGTACCGGGGACCTGCAGGATCCCGCGCTGATGCTCCTGCGGACGGCCGATGGCGCCCTGGCCACCCTCGAGCTGTTCCTGAATGCGCAGTCCGGCTACACCACCAGGTGCGAGGTCGTGTCCGAGTACGGTTCGGCTGCCCTGCCGAAACCCGCAGCGCTGGTGGTCCACCACGAGGGGCAGCAGCGCTTGAGCATTCCCGCGGACTGGCGCCCGCGCTTCGCCGACGCCTACCGCCTCCAGCTCCAGGCCTGGATATCCGCCCTGGAACGCGGCGAATCGGCCCCGCTCGCCACCGGCGAGGACGGCCTGCGGGCCTCGCAGGTGGCCCAGGCCATGATCCGTTCGCTGCACAGCGACGGATCCTTCACGAAGGTGATCTACTGATGGCTGCTCCCGTCCTGCCGGCCCCACGCGTGCCGGATTCACAGGACGCCCCCTCACTGCGGTGGGGCATCATGGGCCCCGGCTGGATCGCCGAACGGTTCACGGAATCCGTGCAGGCCCATTCACGCCAGGTGATTGCCGCCGTCGGATCCCGCTCCCTGGAACGCTCCAAAGCGTTCGCCGACCCCCATGGCGTGCCTGCCGCGTATGGAAGCTACGAGGAGGTGGCTGCAGCTGCCGATATCGACATCGTTTACGTCAGCACCCCGCACAATGTCCACCACCATGCCGCCCTGCTGGCCCTCGAAGCAGGAAAACACGTCCTGATCGAAAAACCGGTCGGACTCAACGCCAGACAGGCGCGGGACATCGCCGCGCAGGCCAGGGCTGCCGGCGTCTTCGCGGCCGAAGCGATGTGGACCTTCTTCCTGCCGAAGTACGACGTCATTCGGCAGGTCCTCAACGGAGGAATGCTGGGGACCGTGACCACCGTGGTGGCGGAGTACGGGGAGTATTTCAACCGCACCCACCGGATCTTCGATCCAGAGCTGGCCGGGGGACCGCTGCTGGACCTCGGGACGTATCCCTTGGCACTTATTACCGAAGTCCTAGGCGCCCCGGACCGGATGCATGTCCTGGGCCAGCAGCACCAATCAGGGGTCAATGCCCAGCTTTCGGCCATCATGGGATTCCCGGGAGGGGGCAATGCAGTCATGAACACGCAACTGCATAACTTCACCCCCACGGCTGCCACAATTGTGGGCTCCCGGGCGACACTGGCCATCGACGGCCCGTTCAACATGCCCGGCAGCTTCCATGTGCGGTTCCCTGACGGCACACGGCTGCATTACAACGAGCCCGCGGGCGGGCACTTTGAGGGCCTGCACTACGAGGCCGCGGCCGTTGCGCGTTCCATCGCAGCCGGACAGCTGGAAAGCCCCCAGCGTCCGCTGGACTCCTCCATCCGAACCATGGAAGCAGCCGACGAAATCCGCCGGCAGCTCAGCATCACCTTCCCTGGCGAAGACAATTCGCCCTCCTGATCCCTTGTTGTACGCTCCATCGAAAGGACGAGCCATTGGCTTACATCTCCCAGCAAAGTGCGGTAGCACCCGTACCGGTACGCATCGGACTCATCGGCTCAGGCTGGATGGGTGCGTTCCATGCCGAGAGCGTTGCCCGCCGCGTCCCCGGTGCCGCCCTGGCGGCCATCGCGGACCCCAACATTGAGTCCGCGCAGAGCCTGGCCCTGCAGCTGGGTACCGCCAAGGTGACGGCCAGTGCCGATGATATTTTCGCCGATCCGGAGATCGACGCCGTGGTCATCGCCAGCCCGGCCCGGTTCCATTCCCCACTCATTGCCCAGGCGGCCGCCGCCGGGAAGCACATCTTCTGCGAGAAACCGGCCGGCCAGTCCCTGGCGGAACTCGACGCCGCGCTCGCGGCTGTGGAGCAGGCGGGCGTGCACTTCCAGATCGGATTCAACCGCCGGTACGCCGATGGCTTCCGGGCAGCGAAGGAAGACCTCGCCGCAGGAGTAGCAGGAACCCCGCAACTCCTGCGCTCGCTGACCCGCGATCCCGGGACCGGAAGCATCCCCAACGCCGCCAGGGTTCCGGCATGGACCATCTTCCTGGAAACGCTTATCCACGACTTCGATACCCTCAACTGGTTCAACGAGGGGGCTGAGCCCATCGAGGTGTACGCCGTGGCGGATGCCCTCGTGGAGCCATCCCTGCGCAACCAGGGATTCCTGGACACTGCAGTAGTAACCATCAGGTACAGCAACGGTGCCATCGCCGTAGCCGAGGCGAACTTCAGCGCACTTTACGGGTATGACGTCCGTGGCGAGGTGTTTGGCTCCAAAGGCATGGTACAGGCGGGCCGGACCACCGAAACGGAGGCCCGGCGCTACACCGCCGGGGGACTCTCGGCGGATACGCCACGCCTCAACGTCGAGCTGTTCCGCCAGGCCTACACGGACGAACTCGTGGACTTCGCCGCGGCCGTTCAGGCAAAGCGCGACGGCGGGTCCCCGCCGCCGTCGGACATCACCCTTACGCCCGGCGCCGCCGACGCCCGCCGCGCCCTGGCCATGGCACTTGCCTGTATCGAATCGGTGAAAAGCGGCGCTCCGGTTGCCGTGACCGAAAAGGCGGCCGTCTGATGCGGCTGGCGGTCTGCGCGGAAATGGTCTTCCTGGACTTTCCGTTCGAGGAGCGGGTACGGCGGATCCACGAGGCGGGATTCGACGTGGAACTCTGGGATTCCCGGCACAGGGACATTCCCGCGCTGGCGGCCACCGGGGCCGTCTTCTCCTCCATGACCGGCTACACGTCCGGCAGCCTGGTGGACCCGGACACGGCCGATCACGTGGTGCAAACAGCCGAATCGCTGATCCCTACCGCCCTTGAGCTCGGAGTCAGCCGGATGGTGGTGCACCCTGCCGAACTCATCGACGGCGAGGCCGCCAGGCCCGTCTTCCGTACTAGCGGGAGGATGTGGAGCACCGGTGCCAGGACCCTGGAGCGGCTTGGCAGGCTGGGCGAAAAACACGGCCTCACGTTCTGCCTGGAAAACCTCAACACGGTGCTTGACCATCCGGGCATCCCGCTGGCCCGCGCCAAGGACACCCTTGCGCTCGTGGAGGCGGCCGGGCACCCCAACGTCAAGCTCATGCTGGACCTGTACCACGCGCAGCTCGGGGAGGGGAACCTCATTGAGCTGGTCCGCACTGCCCTGCCGCATATCGGCGAAGTCCAGGTGGCGGATGTTCCCGGACGCTGCGAGCCAGGCACCGGGGAAATTAATTACGCAGCTGTGGCCCGTGCCCTCGCTGTGGCCGGCTATCAGGGCACCGTGGGCATGGAGGCCTGGGCGAAGGATGACAGCAACGCAGCCCTCGACGCCTTCCGGACCGCCTTTACCGTCTATGCAGAGGAAAAAGCATGAAAAACGTAACGCTTGGACTGGTCGGAGTGGGCCGGATCGGCGTGATGCATGCCAACAACATCGCGGCCCTCAACAGCGTTTTGAATCCGGAGGGGATCAACGTGAGTCTCCGGCTGACGGACGTGGCTGAAGAGCATGCCCGGCGAGTAGCCGCGGGCCTGGAGGCGGAGTATCTGCCCTCGGTTGACGGACTGCTGGCCTCGGGAGTGGACGGCCTGGTGGTGGCCACCGGCACCGCCACCCATCCCGAACTGATCAAGGCGGGAGTGGACGCCGGCATCCCGGTTTTTTGCGAGAAACCCGTGGCTATGAACGTTGCGGACGCCCTGCCGGTGCTGGACTACATCCGCGATAAGAATGGCATTGTGCAGGTTGGCCACCAGCGCCGGTTCGACGCCGGCTACCTGGAAGCCAGGAGGGCTTACCGGGCCGGCGAGCTGGGATGGATCCACTCCTTGCGTGCGGTGACCTGCGACATGGCCCCGCCTCCCGTGGAGTTCCTTGCAACCTCAGGCGGGCTCTTCCGCGACTGCTCGGTCCACGACTTCGACATCCTGCGCTGGCTGACCGGCCGCGAAATCGTTGAGGTCTACGCCAAAGGCTCGAACAACGGCGACCCGGCCATCGCCGAAGTCGGGGACGTGGACACCGCCCTGGCCCTGGTCACGTTCGACGACGGCACGGTGGGGACAGTGTCAGCCACCCGCTACAACGGGGCAGGCCATGATGTCCGGCTGGAAATCCAGGGCTCCCGCCGCTCGCTCATGGTGGGGCTGGACGATAAAACGGCGATGGTGTCAGCCGAACCCGGCGTCACTTTCCCTTCGGGCGGGCCGCACAGGACCTTTGCCGAGCGCTTCGACCAGGCGTACCGTTCCGAGATGGCCGCTTTCGTAGAGCTTGTCCTGGGCCAGCGGGACAACCCGTGCACCCCCGAGGACGCTGTGGCCGCCTCCCGGGTGGCCGATGCCGCCCAGGAGTCCCTGGCCAGCGGCCTTCCGGTGCGGGTGGCAGGAGCGGTGGCCAACCACCTGTCCTGAGCCGCACCGAACCCGTTCAGTACACCGCGTGCAGCTTGGGGAGCGCGTCAACCAGGGAGCCAGTTCAGGGATCTCCTTCGCTGCCGCCGCCGCCAAGCGGAGCAGCGCCGGGCCGCGTCCGGAGGCTGAAGTGCCAGCGGACCGCAAGGACGCCCTGCAGGTGTGAGTTTTTGTCCAGATATGCAGGGCTGGAGGCCCTTGAAGTCTGCATACCTGGACAAAAAATCCAGCTGGATCGCGGGATGTGCGGGCGCTTAGGCGCCGAACGGGAGCCGCGGGTCGATGTCCTGGCCATCCCAGGTCTGGCGCACCCAGCCGTGGTGGGGGTCGTCGCTGATGAGCCATTCGCGCACGGGCCCGGGGCCTGCCATGACGTTGAGGTAGTAGAGGTCGTATCCCGGCGCAGCCATTGCGGGACCGTGCCAGCCGTACGGCACCAGGACAACGTCACCGGTGCGGACCTCCGCCGAGACGTCGATGGGGCGCTCGTCCGAGGCGTAGACGCGCTGGTAGCCGATTGCGTCCGCATCCGCCGGCGCCGCTGACCCATTGGCCACCCGCGTCTCAAAGTAGTAGATCTCCTCGAGGTGCGTCTCGCCGTCCTTCTCCTCATCGTGCTTGTGCGGGGGATAGGAGGACCAGTTGCCTGCGGGAGTGAGGACCTCGCAGACAATGAACCGGTCGGCCTCGAGTGCGGCCGGTGTGCCGAAGTTGTGGACCTGGCGGGAGCAGTTGCCCGCACCGCGCAGCTCAACCGGGGTTTCGGCGGCGGTTACCAGCCGGGTGGGGTACGCGTCCCTTGCCGGGGCCGTGGCAACCGCTACCCTCCCGCCGTCGGCCGAGGTGATGCTTACGGCGCGTCCGGTGCCCGAGTACAGAACGTCGCTGGGGCCGTGGAACACGGAGTCGCGGCCGCCCAGCCGGTATTCGGTGCCGTCGACCGTAACCGTGAAGGATCCGTTGAGGGGCACCACGATGCGTTCCTCACCTGCGGCGGGAAGGACGATGTCGTCCCCGGCGGCGAGCGTGGCCACCTTCAGTCCGGTATGTGCCCAGCCGTCCACGGACAGGGAGGAGTCCGAAGTTCCGATGGAAACGTCCCACTTGCCGTCGGTGGCGGTGCCCAGGGGATAGACCCAGTTGGTCATGGAGTGTAGCTCCTTGCGTCAGCGCTGTACGAGTGTCATTTCAAAACTGTAGGAATCCCCGCGGTACACGTGGTGTCCGGTTTCCACGCGCCGGCCGGTGTCATCAGTGGCAGTACGCTCCATGGTGACCAGCGCGGACCCGGGTGCGGTCTCGAGGAGTGAGGCCTGGTAGTCGTTGGCCACCACGGCGCCGATCCGCTGGTTGGCGAGGCGGAAGTTCACACCGCCGCTGCGCAGGATGGCGTAGAGGCCCTCAGCAGACAGTGCGGCTTCATCCATTTCGGCTATGTCGTCCCGGACCCAGTTCTCCATGAGTGCCAGCGGCTTGCCCCCCACTTTGCGCAGGCGGGTGAAGTGGTAGACCTTGGAACCGGCTGGCAGCTGGAGGGTTGCCAGCGTGGCGTCGTCGGCCTCCACATGGGCGAAGCTCAGGACGTCGGTGGTGGGCTTCTTGCCATTGTTGGTGAGGTCGTCGTAAAGACTGGAGAGCTCAAGCGGGCGGCGCACCTGGCTTGAAACCACCTGGGTTCCGACGCCGCGCTTGCGCACCAGCAGCCCGGACCTGACCAGTTCGTCCATGGCCTTGCGCATCGTGGGACGGGAGAGGTTCAGCTGGGCCGCGAGGTCGATTTCGTTGTCAAGTCGGCTGCCGGGCTCCAGGACGCCGCTGAAGATCGCGGCTTCGATCCCCTGCACCACCTGGTGGTAGAGCGGGACGGGGGAGGAGCGGTCGATGCTGAGACCCAGGTTGTGCGCCACGGTACTTCCCTCATGTTCCTTGTTGCGGGACGTCTTCGCCCGGGTGGGGCGCGAACGGCCGCCTTGCCGCTATATGTTCGCTTGATAGGACATACTTTTTTGCTGCTTCGATCCTAGCAGTCGTGCCATCCGGGTCAAGGGGAGCGCCGGAAGCAGCGCAGGGCGTCCGGCATTGCAATAGGTTTGGACGGTGAACCTTTCCGGAAACGTGGGCCCCCACCCGCACAACCTCGAAGTGCAGGAGCTGGACAGCTTCGACCGGCTGGTCGGCGCCGGCGCGGTGGACATGCGCGGCTGGCACGCGCAGTCCCTGGACTTGCGGGGGAGGACCGATGCCCTGCAGCGCCTCCACGTGGAGGGCGCCATCTTCCTCGGCTGCACGTTCGACGACGGCGTGGAGGACCTGCTGCGGCGAAGGGGAGCGCTGATCTTTCCGCGGCTGGAGACTGTGCCGTTCAACCCCTACCGGGCGGCCTTGTATTCGCCCGGGGAACTTTACGCCGGACTGCCCGGCGCCCCGTACGAAGCCCTTCCGGACGCGCGTATCTACCAATGGAGCATCCAGCCAGGCCTGCGGCACCGGCTGGATGCAACCCTGGCCTCGGCGCTGCATGACCACGCCATCGGCGATGCCCTGGGCGACGCCATCCGGTCAGGCCCGTTCCAGGGCCGGACCATGGTGGGTGTCATGGGCGGACATGCCGCGCAGCGCGGCAGCAGCGGCTTTGCCCAGGCTGCCCAGCTGGGCAGGCTCCTCGCGCGGGACGGACACGTAGTGGCCACCGGAGGGGGACCGGGGGCCATGGAGGCGGCCAACCTCGGTGCCTACCTCAGCGAAGCGGACGACGACGGCCTGCAGGCTGCGCTGGACCTGCTGGCCTCCGTCCCCGGGTTCCGTCCCTCGGTGTCGGCGTGGGCGCGGGCGGCTGCCGCCGTCGTCGAACGCTTTCCGGGCGGGACGCCGTCGCTCGGCATCCCCACCTGGTTCTATGGGCATGAGCCGCCCAACTACTTCGCCACGCATATCGCAAAATACTTCGCCAACGCCATCCGGGAAGCGATCCTCCTGGAGCTGTGCACAGGAGGGATCGTGTTCCTGCCCGGCGCCGCCGGCACCGTTCAGGAGATCTTCCAGGATGCGTGTGAAAACTACTACGGCGCGCGGGAAAAGGTGACGCCCATGGTGCTGGTGGGCCGGCACCACTGGGAGCGCCAGTACCCTGCGTGGCCCATGCTCCAGAGCCTGGCGGCCGGCCGGCCGATGGAGGACCGGATTTTCCTGGTGGACACGGTCCAGGAGGCGGTAGAGGTACTGCGGCTGTCCCCTTAGTACCTGGAGCAGCCGCCGGTCAGAGGTCCTTCCGGCACTGCGCCTTGCTGAGCTCATAGAGCCCGTTGAGGTCCCCGGCAGAGAGCCCCTCGGGGGTGCCGATTTCGGGATACATCAGTTGGGTGGGGTCATCCACGTGGTCGAGGCCCATCACGTGGCTGAGCTCGTGCAGGATCACGGCCCGCGCATACAGGTGGCCGTCCGGGTTGAGCAGTTCGTCGGCAATCTGCGGTGCGTCCAGGTCCAGGCCGCCCGTGACGAAGGCCCTGGGGCCGTCGTCGTAACTGAAATGGGTGCTGCCCCCGGTTCCGATCACCTTGCCTTTGAGCTGCGGCGCAACGTCCGGCGTTGTCCAGGCGATGAGCAGCGGAGCCCAGCGCTCGCCGTAGGCCTCGGGCTGGTAGGGCGGACGCTGCGGGGACGGCTGCTCTGCGGTGGTGCCGTCGTAGATGAACCGGATACCGGTGGCGGCCGAGATGGTGGCGATGGATTCCGTGACCAGCTGCTGCGAGCCTGCCGGCGCGAGATCGTCATTAATGACATAGTGCAGCGGCCTGCAGGGGGAGTAGCCAACCGGGCTGCCGTCCCCGTTGACGGCCAGGAAGCGGTAGGAATCGCTGCCCAGTGGCGGAGGATTGGCGGCAGACAGGGGAACGTCCGACTCCTCCAGTCCCGGGGGCGGCGCGCCCATCCGGCCTTCGGCCCGCGGCGGCTGGCCGGCTTCCCCGGAAGGGCCCGCGTCCTGCTGCCCGGCGGACTGTCCGTTTCCGGGGCCGATCCGGACATCCAGCAGTTCTTTGAAGCGCGGGTCATTCAGTGCCAGCGCTGCTCCGAACACGGCGCCCGCGGTGAGTGCCGCGGTTAGCAGCAGTTCCAGGCCCCGGCGCACGCCCAGGCGGGCTTTGGTCCCTGCATGGCGTGACGCTGCGCGGCGCGGCGGCCGGGCCTCCACTAGGCCACGACGGTGCCGAAGGCCAGCCCCAGCAGGTAGGTGATGGCCGCCGCGCCCAGCCCGATGGCCAGCTGGCGGAGTCCACGCGTCAGGGGCGATGTGCCGGAAAGCAGGCCCACCGTGGCGCCGGTGACCAGGAGGGCGAGGCCCACCAGGAGGCCGGCGGCCACCAGGGCGGCGACGCCGGTGAGGCCAAAGAGGAACGGCAGGATGGGCACGATGGCGCCGGAGGCGAAGAAACAGAAGCTGGATAGTGCCGCGCCCCAGGCGGTCCCCACGGCCTCGTGCTGGTCCTCGATATCCGGCAGTTCCGGTTGCAGCGACAGGCTGGGATCGCAGTCGCAGGGCAGCAGGCCCATGCGTTCAGCCACGCGGTGCTCGGCTGCCTCCTGCGTCATGCCCCGGGCCAGGTACACCAGCAGCAGTTCGTTGTGCTCAAGGTCCAGCTTGGGAGCCGCCACCAGGGTGACCTGGGTGGGGCGTGTTGCCGCGAGCAGTTCCCGCTGGGAACGGACGGAGATGAACTCGCCGGCGCCCATGGACATGGCACCGGCCAGCAGTCCGGCGATTCCGCTGAGCAGCACCACGCTGCTGGCAACGCCGGAGGCCGCCATGCCCATGACAAGGGAAAGGTTGCTCACCAGGCCGTCATTGGCGCCGAACACAGCGGCGCGGAAGGTGCCCGCCAGGCGGTTGCGCCCCCGGGTTGCAAGCCCTCGAACCACTTCCTCATGGATCTGCTCGTCCGCTGCCATCGCATCCGTGGCGTTCGGGTCCTTGGCATACGGGGAGCGGCCTTCCGCGCGCTGGGCCAGGGCAAGCACGAACACCGACCCGAAGTGGCGGGCCAGGAAGCCCAGCATGCGGCTCCGCAGGGATGCCCGCCGGGGCTTGCCCGCACGGTCACCCAGCAGGCCCAGCCAGTGTGCTTCATGGCGGCCTTCGGCTTCGGCCAGGGCCAAGAGGATGTCGCGCTCTTCGCCCTGGCGGTTCTGTGCCAGGTCCCGGTAGACGGCGGCTTCGGCCCGTTCGTCAGCCAGGTACTGCCGCCACCGCTTGACGTCCGACGGCGAAGGCTGGGCCTGGTGCGCGTGCTCGGCCGGTTGCCGGGCCGGGGAAGGTTGCGACGCTTGTGGCGTGGGCGGGCGGTTGGACTCGGCGTGCTGAGACACGGAAACTCCTGGGCTGGATGGGGCATGGTGCGGCCCCATTGCAGAGCAAGCTTACTGCGAAAATCTGCGGATTTTTGGCAGGTATTCCTGCCTTGGGTATTTCGGCTTGCCTTAATCAGAGTGGTATCCCCAGGTCCCCTGACGCGCTATTGACCACCCTGCGGCGCGGTGCTGTGATGAAGGTGTGGCGCGGCCAGCGCCCTCACTGAAAGAGCACGTCAGGCGAACAAACGGAGGTTCAATCATGAGCACCACCGGACAGCACCCGGACATGCCGCACCTGGATGCCGTAGAGGCGGATCCCGCCTATGACTACGCCGAGGATGCACCGGTAGTTGAGGACGACTGGGATACCGAGGACGACCTTCTGGACGAGGAGGAGCCGGTGGTCCAGGTGCCTCCCGTCGTGGTCGACGCCGAGGACCGTGTGGTCCCGCTGGATGACCCTGATGAGGTCCGCGAAACCGACTAGCGAACCCGGGCAGGACATAACGACGGCGGCACCCCGCCTTCGCCGGAAAGCGAAGGTGGGGTGCCGCCGTCGTGCGCCTCTGTTGCTGTTGTCCTGGCCTGCCGGGGCGATGCCCGTGCCCCGCTTCCAGATGCCCGGGGCCGTGGGCCACGCGTGCAATGAGGCGTCACAGAAGGGGCAGGCCATTAGTATTGCTCCAAAGTGGAGCCGGGCTGCCGGCCATGAAAGGTTCGTAGATGAAGGCACTGCCAGTTGAGCCGAGCAACGTTCCGGTGGCCATCGGTTCGAGGATCCGGGCCGCCCGGCAGTCGCAGCGGTTGACCATTGAGCAGGTTGCTGACGCGACGGGGCTGACGAAGGGATTCCTCAGCAGGGTGGAGCGGGACCTTACGTCCCCGTCCGTGGCGTCCCTGGTCACGCTGTGCCAGGTTCTCTCGGTCTCCATCGGCGACCTCTTCGCGGCACCCGAAACGCACCTGACCAAGCGCAATGACGGGCCGCGGATTTCGCTGGGCGGCCAGGGGATCGTGGAACGGCTCCTCACGGCGCGTTCGGAACGGCGCGTCCAGATCATCCAAGCCTGCATCGAACCATACGGCCGCGGGGAATCCGAGCTCTACGCCGTGGACTGCGACGTTGACGTCCTCCATGTGATCAAAGGCAACATCCGGCTGATCCTCACCAACGAGGAATACGACCTCAGCGCCGGGGACACCGTCACCTTCCCGGGCCGGGAGCCGCACACGTGGATCAACCCCACCGACAAGCCCGTAGAGGTTCTCTGGGTCCTGGTTCCGGCCGCAAGCCGCTAGCCGCCTTTTGGTCCGCCGCGTGCGTTCCGTCCCGGTTACTTACGGCGGCACGTTGTGCGGACGCCCGTTCTGTGGGAAGCCGACCCGCCCAAGGGCTGTTGGCCAGCAGTAACTGGGCTGGAGTGCACGCTATTCACTGGGCCGTACCGTAGCGGGCCGCCAGCACGGCCTTAATTTCCGCCAGGACCTGATCCGGGCTGAACCACACGTGCTCCGGCATGTAGCGCAGGACGGCATACCCGTTGACGGCCGAGGTGTTGTTGCGGTTCCGGTCCCGGAGCAATCCTCCCGTTTGGAGTGGAACGCGTAGCCGTCAATCTCCACGATGAGGAAGCCGTTGGGGAGGAAGTCCACCCGGCCAATCCCGGGCAGGAAGACCTGCGCCTCGTATTTGATCCGGTTGCCTCGGAACAGGTGCTTCGCATCGACTTCAACAATGGATTCGGCCCGCAGGTCGAGTTCCCGAAGTGCCCGGAGTGCTGTTCCGGAGCGGTCTGCCCGCAGTTCGCGGGCCAGCAGTTCCGGGGATACACCGTGCAGGCGGATTGCCGACGTCGCCATCGCGGTGGACGCCGGCGGCGGGAGGCATCCCAACGCATGCAGGGCTACATCTTCCACTGCGGCTACCGGCACGAACGGATGCCCCTCGAACCTGACTGTGCGGTGGCGGACAAAGCCGCTGCCGTGGCCATGGTTGCAGGCCAGGTGGAGCCTTGAAGGTGACTGCCTCAGCCAGAGCCCATAGTGGGCGGCGGCGCTGGCACAGCTGAGCCGGCCGTTGTGCCGAATTGCCGACTGGTAGTCCTCGTCGCAGCCCGGCAGGACAAAAATCCCGCGCCTGGGCTGGTTGGCTCCGGACTCCCTGAGCCGCAGCAAGTCCCGGCGCGAGAACCCGGCATGGAGGAGTTGGGCGGATCGCGCAACTCCGCCGGTCTTTTGCAGATACTCAAGAATGTCCACATCGCCATCTGATCGCCGCAGCTGCCGCAAGGGAACCGAGTGCCTGCCCTATGTGGAGAATTCTTCCTGGCTGTGGTGTGCGTTCCTTCCCAGTTACCTGCCCTTCACCGAGTCCGCCGTGACGATGAGGGCCGGAATTCTGGGACTGAGGTGGGAGGGCTCGGGTCGGCGGCGGCAGTAACCGGGGAGGAGCGCGCAGGCATGGACGGACCAGGTACCTGGAACAGCTTGACTGGTAAACGAATGGTGCACACTGAGAAACAAGATGTATGATGGCAGTCACATCAGTCCCTCAACTCCTTGAAGGAGAGGCCCCCTTGGAAGAGCTGCGCATCGAAGCCCACGGCAACCTTGGCCCCATCGATTCATCCCGCATTCCCCGGTACGCGGGAGCTGCCACCTATGCCCGCCTTCCGCGCCTGGACCAGGTGGCCAAGGCCGACGTTACGGTGGTGGGCGTCCCCTTCGATTCCGGCGTCTCCTACCGCCCGGGGGCCCGCTTCGGCGCCAACCATGTCCGCGAGGCCAGCCGGCTGCTGCGCCCGTACAACCCGGCGTGGGACGTCAGTCCGTTCGAAAACATCCAGGTGGCCGACGCCGGTGACATGGCCGTCAACCCGTTCAACATCAACGAGGCCATCGAAACCATCCAGCAGAACGCCCTGGACCTGACGGCAGGCGGCAGCAAGCTGGTGACCCTGGGCGGTGACCACACCATCGCCCTGCCGCTCCTTCGCGCCGCCGCCGAGCGGGCCGGAGAGCCCATCGCCATGCTCCACTTCGATGCGCACCTGGACACCTGGGACACCTACTTCGGCGCCGAGTACACCCACGGCACCCCGTTCCGCCGCGCCGTCGAAGAAGGCATCCTGGATACGGAAGCCATCAGCCACATTGGCACCCGTGGACCGCTCTACGGCAAAAAGGACCTCGACGACGACCATCGCTTCGGGTTTGGCATCGTCACGTCCGCTGACGTCTACTACCAGGGCGTCCTGGAAACCGTGGCCAAGGTCCGCGACCGGATCGGCAACCGCCCGTTGTACATTTCCGTAGACATCGACGTCCTGGACCCCGCCCACGCCCCGGGCACCGGCACCCCCGAGGCCGGCGGCATTACCAGCCGCGAGCTGCTGGAAATCATCCGCGGCTTCCGCGGCATGAACCTGGTGGGAGCGGACGTGGTGGAGGTTGCCCCCGCCTATGACCACGCCGAAATCACCGGCGTCGCCGCCAGCCACGTCGCCTACGAACTGGTCACGCTAATGGCTGACAACGCCGTAGCGGGGGACCGCTTCGGAGCAGCCACCGGATACGCCGCCCAGGCGCTCGGCCAGGAAGCCCGCCGCCCGGCAGGTTTCGCTCCGGCAGGCAAGGAATAAGCGGATGGGTGACGCCACTGCGGGTGCGGCCGCCGTGCCCGCAACAAACAGTTCGGGCGTGCGCAACGGCGGGGACCTCGTCGTCGAAACCCTTGAGGCGCTGGGTGCCAAGACCGTCTTTGGCATCCCGGGCCAGCACGCCCTGGGCCTCTTTGATGCGATGGGCCGCGGGAACCTGCAGTTCGTCTCCTCCCGGGTGGAAAACAACAGTGCCTTTGCCGCGGACGGGTATTCCCGGGCGACGGGCGAAGTGGGAGTCCTGTTCCTGTCCACCGGACCCGGCGCACTGACGTCACTGGCTGGGCTGCAGGAAGCCTACGCCACCGGAGTGCCCATGGTAGTGGTGGCCAGCCAGATCCCGCTCGAGGGGCTCGGCGCGCGGCGCAAGGGCATGCTGCACCAGCTTGACGACCAAAAGGCGTCGGCGGCCAACGTCACCAAGAGCCAGCGGCTGATCCAGCACGCGTCCGGCATCCCGTCCGCCATCCAGGACGCCTGGACCGAGGCGATTTCCTCGCCCCAGGGTCCCGTCTGGCTGGAGATCCCGCAGAACGTCCTGCTTGATCCCATCATGGTGCCCCCGGTGGAGGATGCGCTTGCGGAGGCGGCTGACAACCCGCCCCGGGTGGAGCTGGTCCGGGAGGCGGTGAAATGGCTTCAGTCCGCGGAACGTCCGGCCATCATCGCCGGCGGCGGCACACGGCGGGGCCGGGCCGAGAAGTCCCTCCTCTCGATTGCCGAGAAGCTTCGCGCACCTGTGATCTGCACTCCGGGCGGAAATGGCGCCTTCCCCTGGAACCATGAGCTTTCGCTACAGTCCTGGATCGAGGACCGCTATATGACGGATCTCCTGGAGGACGCGGACGTCCTGGTAGTGATCGGCTCGTCCCTGGGGGAGGTCACCTCCAACTACTTCACGTTCGAGCCCCGCGGCCGGATCATCCAGATCGATGCCGAACCCAGGGTCCTGGAGTCCAACCGGCCCGGGCTGGGCATCCGGGCGGACGCAGGCCAGGCGCTCGCGGCCCTTGATGAAGCCCTGGGGGCTGGGGCTGGCGGGACCGCGCCCAGCTGGCACGGCACGTCGCCGGAAAACCTGGTGAGCGAATCCCTGGCGAAGGTCCGCGCGCGGCTGGAATCGCAGGACCTGGCCAAGGAACTGAAGTTCATGGCGGACATCCGCGAGGCGGTGCCGGCGGACATGCAAACCTTCTGGGACATGACCATCGCGGCCTACTGGGGCTGGAGCTGCTGGGACGCCCGGGAGGGCCAGTTCCATTCAGCCCAGGGGGCAGGCGGGCTGGGCTTCGGCTTCCCGGCGGCCATCGGCGCGGCCGTGGGACTCGAAACGGTGGGCAGGCCCGCTGGCTCTGCCCGGGTACTGGCAGTATCCGGCGACGGATCCTCGATGTATTCCATCTCTGAACTCGCCACGGCGAAGCAGCACAACGTTCCGGTCACTTGGCTGATTGTGGACGACGGCGGTTACGGCATCCTGCGCGAATATATGGTGGGCGCCTTCGGCAAAGCCACGGCCACGGAGCTGGCCCGCCCGGACTTCGTCAAGCTCGCCGAGGCGTTCGGTGTGCCTGCCGTTAAGGTGGCGCCGGCGGATGTGGGGGACGCGCTGAAGGCGGGGTTCGCTGCCGACGGGCCAAACGTCGTCGTGGTGGAAACCCTGCTGAAGATGTTTGCCCCCACGCACCTGGCGGAATGACCAGCCGCTCCTCCTGACCCCGGTCCACTTGAGGCCCCAGCTCGCACAGAGCTGGGGCCTTTCGCGTTCAGCGCTAAATGAGGTTAGTTTCCCAAAGCAACAACTTAGGGGATATAGTTGCTTCAGGCAAACAACTGAGGGAGTCCATTAACCATGGCAGTAGCGCCGGATACGGCAGCCGACCTTGTGTACCAGATCTTCGATCTCCAGCGGGCGGTGCGGTGCATCGCCACCGCCAGCGTGCGCGGGCAGGACACCGGCGTGGCGCTGCAGGGCGTGCTGCGTTTCGTGGGCGAAGGGGAGGCCAGGGCCACGCGCCTGGCCGAGCGGCTGGGAGTCAGCGCGCCGGTGCTCAGCCGGCACATCGCGGACCTGGAGGAGCATGGGCTGGTGGTCCGCAGGCAAGACCCCGACGACGGCCGGGCCCAACTGGTTGCGCTGACGCCCCTGGGAGCGGAAAAACTCCGCAGCATCGAGGACCAGCGGACTGCGGTCCTGCAGGACTACCTGCGCGACTGGAGCGAGGAAGACGCCGGCGCTACGGCCAAGATCCTGCACAAGCTCACCGAATCACTCAAACAATCAGCCCGGGCAACGGCGGCCGGCACCATCACAACCACCGCTTAGGAGCAGACCCATGGCAAGAACAGCCACCCCCGCCGCATTGCCCGGCGCACCCGCAGGCACTGCGCCCGAGATGTCCCACCGCCAGATCATGGAAGCCCTCACCGGGCTCCTAGCCGCCTTCTTCACGGCGATCCTCAGCAGCACCATCGTGGCCAATGCGCTGCCCACCATCATGTCCGACCTGCACGGCACCCAGACCGACTTCGCCTGGGTTATCACCGCCGCGCTGCTGGCCAACGCCGCCACCACCCCCATCTGGGGCAAACTCGCCGACCTCTTTGATAAGAAGGTCCTGGTCCAGCTCAGCATCATCATCTTCGTCGCCGGCTCCGTCATGGCCGGGTTGTCCGAAACCATCCCGCTGCTGCTGGGCGCCCGCGTGATCCAGGGTGTGGCCATGGGCGGGCTCACGGCACTGTCGCAGGCCATCATCGGCACCATGATCCCGCCGCGGAACCGCGGGAAGTACTCCGGCTACATGGGGGCGGTCATGGCAGTCGGCACCGCCGGCGGACCGCTGCTGGGCGGCTTCATCGTGGACAGCCCGCTCGGCTGGCGCTGGACCTTCTTCGTCTGCGTGCCGCTCGCCGTCGTCGCCCTCATCCTGCTGCAGGTCACCCTCAAAATCAGCCACGTCCGGCGGCCCGCCAAGATCGACTGGCTGGGCTCCATCCTGCTGACCTCCGGCGTGAGCCTGCTGCTGATCTGGGTCTCCTTCGCCGGCAACCCCGCCTACTATGACTGGGTCTCCTGGCAGTCCGCCGTCATGGTGGGCGGCGGAATCCTCCTGCTGGCCCTGCTGGTCCTGGTGGAGTCCAAGGTGCAGCAGCCTATTATTCCGCTCCAGATCATCTCCGAACGCACCACGGCGCTGGCCATCCTCGCCTCCGTGGCCGTGGGCGTGGCAATGTTTGGTTCCTCCACCTTCCTGGGCCAGTACTTCCAGGTGGCACGGGGCGCCAGCCCCACGGAGGCCGGTCTCCTGACCCTGCCGATGATCGCCGGAAACCTGGTCGGTTCTGTGGTTTCCGGGCAACTGATCAGCCGGACGGGCAAGTGGAAGGGCTACCTGATCGCCGGCTCCATCCTGCTGATCGGCGGGCTGGGACTGTCCGGAACTATGGACCACACCACCGAGCTCTGGCACGCAGGGGTCTTCACCGCAGTGCTGGGCCTTGGCCTGGGCATGCTGATGCAGAACCTTGTGCTGGCCGTTCAGAACACCGTCCGGGCATCGGCCATTGGGACGGCGAGTGCCTCGGTTGCGTTCTTCCGGTCCGTGGGCGGCGCCATCGGCGTCTCCGTCCTGGGCGCCATCCTGGCCAACCGCGTCAGCGAGCTGGCCACGCAGGGCCTGGCAGCCGCAGGGATCCCCGTTGATGGAGGCACGGCCGGAGCCAGTATGGACCTGGCGCACATGCCGGAACCCGTCCGCGACGTCATGCGTGCCGCCTACGGTGACGCCACCGCGGAGGTGTTCCTGATCTCCGCTGCCGTGGCCGTTGTGGCGCTGGTGGCCGTACTGTTCATCAAGGAGAAGCCCCTCCGGCGCACGGTGGACATCCAGCCGGGGGCCGAGGATAAGGGTGCGACGGCGGAGCTCGCCCCGGCAGGCAGGTGACCCTGAGGGGTAATCCCCACGGATGATCTTTCCTGAGTGTGTTTCACCAGGGGGAGGAGTTTCGTAGAGTGGGAAAGCTGAGGATGTCGGCCCCGGCTGCTACTACTTAAGCCTCCTGCTTTTGCGAACCATCATCGAACTCACCACTAAGGACCCGTGGGCATGCTCCTCACCCTCATACGGCGGTTTTCCCGGCCGTATCGGCCGTACATTGCGGCCGTCATCGTGTTCCAGCTGGCGTCCACCATCGCCGCGCTGTACCTGCCCAGCCTGAACGCCCAGATCATCGATGAAGGGGTATCCCGCGGGGACACCGGCTTCATCTGGCGGACGGGCGCGGTGATGCTGGTGGTGGCATTCATCCAGGTGGGCACCGCCATTGCCGGGGTCTACTTCGGCTCGAAGACAGCCATGGCAATAGGCCGGGACCTGCGGCGCGGGGTTTTCCGCAAAGTCACCAGCTTCTCGGCCATGGACGTCAACGCTTTTGGCGCCCCCACGCTCATCACCCGCGGCACCAACGATGTCCAACAGGTCCAGATGCTTGTGCTGATGGGACTGAACTTCATGGTGGCAACGCCCATCATGTGCGTGGGCGGCATCATCATGGCGCTGCGCGAGGACCTCAACCTGTCCTGGCTGGTGTGGGTTTCCGTGCCCCTCCTGACGGTGGTGGTGGGGTACCTGGTGGTCCGGCTCATGCCGCTGTTCCGGTCCATGCAGAAAAAGATCGACCGCATCAACGCAGTGCTGCGGGAGCAGATCATCGGCATCCGGGTGGTCCGGGCCTTCGTCCGGGAACCGTATGAAACAGGGCGCTTTGGCGAAGCGAACAAGGAACTGACGGACGTCTCGCTGAAGATCGGCGCCCTGTTTGTGCTGATGTTCCCTGCCATCGGCATGATCCTCCACCTGTCCACCGCTGCCGTGCTGTGGTTCGGCGGGCAGCGCGTGGATTCGGGCGAGATGCAGGTGGGCGCCCTGACCGCCTTCCTGCAATACCTGCTGCAGATCCTGGTTGCCGTCATGATGGGCACGTTCATGGCCATGATGATCCCCCGCGCGTCAGTATGCGCGGACCGCATCGGCGAGCTGCTCGACGTCGAGCCCTCCATCCACGACCCCGAACGGCCCGAGGTGCCGGGCACGCTGGCCGGTGTGGTGGAGTACCGGAACGTCACCTTCGCCTATCCCGGCGCCGAATCGGCGGTGCTGAGCAACATCAGCTTCACGGCCCGTCCCGGCCAGACCATCGCCATCATTGGTTCCACCGGCGCGGGAAAGACCTCCCTGCTCTCCCTCCTGCCCCGGCTTTACGATCCCGCCGAGGGAGAGGTGCTGCTGGACGGAGTCCCGGTCAGCAGGATGGACCGGGCCGACATCACCCGGCGCGTGGCCTTGGTGCCCCAGCGCCCGTACCTCTTCTCCGGAACCATCGAGCACAACCTGAGGTTTGGAAAAACCGAGGCCACTGACCAGGAACTGTGGGAAGCGCTTCAGGTGGCGCAGGGCGACGAGTTTGTCCGCGCCAAGAAGAACGGCCTCGGATCCCGCATCTCCCAGGGCGGAACCAACGTCTCCGGCGGCCAGCGCCAGCGCCTTTGCATCGCCAGGGCACTCGTGAGCAGGCCCCGGGTGTACCTTTTCGATGATTCATTCTCGGCACTGGACGTGGCCACGGACGCCCGGCTCCGGACCGCGCTGAAAGGCATCACCGCCGATGCCACCGTGATCATCGTGGCGCAGCGGATCTCCACCATCACCGAGGCGGACCAGATCCTGGTGCTGGACAACGGACGCATCGTGGACCGCGGAACGCACCAGGAGCTACTGGAAACCTCGCCCACCTACCAGGAAATCGTCGAATCCCAACTGAGCGTGGAGGAAATGGCATGAGCGCCCGCAGGAAGGACTCCACCGACGTCACGGCAACAGCAGCTGCCCGGGACTCGAGCGGCAGGGAACTGACGGAGGAACCCGTCGAGGATGACGACTTCGTGGAGGAGGAGTTCAAACCCTCCGAAGCCGACGGGGACATGTTTGGCGGGATGCCCGCCAAGAAAGCCCAGCACTTCTGGCCCTCCGCCAAACGCCTGATGGGGCTGCTGAAGCCCGAGGCCCTGGGAATCTACGTGGTGGTGGGCATGGTGGTGATCGCCGTGGTCCTGAACGTCATCGCCCCCAAGATCCTGGGGCAGGCCATGGACGTCATCTTTGCCGGAGTGGTGGGCAAGCAGCTTCCGGCCGGCGCCAGCAAGGAACAGTTCGTGGACGGGCTGCGCCAGCAGGGCCAGGACAACTTTGCGGACATGGTCTCCCGGATGGAACTGGTGCCCGGCACCGGCATCAACTTCGACAAACTCAGCATGCTCATCGCGGTGGTCCTGCTGATGTACTTCGTGGCCAACATCTTCCTCTGGCTGCAGGGCTACGTGCTGAACCGCATCGTCATGAAGGTCATCAGGCGGCTCCGGGACGACACCGAACGGAAGCTGAACCGCCTCCCGCTGAACTACTTCGACACCCGTCAGCGCGGGGACGTGCTGTCCCGGGTAACGAACGACGTCGACAACATCCAGCAGGCGCTGCAGCAGGCCTTCGCCCAGCTCATCAATTCGCTGCTGACCGTCATCGGCATTGTGGTGATGATGTTCATCGTGTCCTGGCAGCTGGCCCTGATAGCGCTGGTTGCCCTTCCCCTCTCCGGCGTCGCGGCGGGCATGATCGGCGTGCGCAGCCAGAAGCTCTTCGCCGCACAGTGGAAGAGCACGGGGGCGCTTAACGGGCAGATTGAGGAGTCCTTCTCGGGCCACGACCTGGTGAGGGTCTTCGGCCGAGACTCGGACATGCTGGCACGGTTCGAGGAACGCAACGAGGAACTGTACAAGGCCAGCTTCGGTGCACAGTTCGTATCCGGCATCATCTTCCCGGTCATGCAGTTCGTCTCCTACCTCAGTTACGTGGGCATCGCCGTGGTGGGCGGACTCCGGGTGGCTTCCGGGTCCATGACCCTGGGCGACGCCACCGCATTCATCCAGTACTCACGCGAGTTCACGCAGCCGCTGGGCCAAATGGCCGGCATGGCGAACATGCTGCAGTCCGGCGTGGCCTCCGCTGAACGGGTCTTCGAGTTCCTCGACGCCGACGAGCAGGACGCGGAAACCGCCACGGAGCACCTCCCGGCCAGGACGGACGGGCACGTTGACTTCAATAACGTCACGTTCAGCTACACCGAGGACAAGAAGCTGATCGAGAATCTCTCCTTCACCGCCGAACCGGGAAACACCGTCGCCATCGTGGGGCCCACCGGCGCCGGAAAGACCACCCTGGTCAACCTGGTCATGAGGTTCTACGAGCTCAATTCCGGTTCCATCAGGCTGGACGGCGTGGACATCACCCACCTCAGCCGCTCCGAGCTCCGTTCCAAGGTGGGCATGGTGCTGCAGGATGCCTGGCTGTTCGGGGGGTCCATCTATGACAACATCCGTTACGGCAACCTGGAGGCTACCGAGGAGCAGGTGATGGCTGCGGCCAAGGCTACCTTCGTTGACCGCTTTGTCAGGGCCCTGCCGGAGGGCTACAACACCGTCATCGACGAAGAGGGCAACAATGTCAGCGCCGGCGAGAAACAGCTGATCACCATTGCCCGTGCCTTTGTGGCAAACCCGTCCCTGCTCATCCTGGATGAGGCCACCAGCTCTGTTGATACCCGTACCGAACTGCTTGTGCAGAAGGCCATGGCCGCGCTCCGTACGGACCGCACCAGCTTTGTGATTGCCCACCGGCTCTCAACGATCCGCGACGCAGACACCATCCTGGTGATGGAAAACGGCAGGATCGTTGAACAGGGCAACCACAAGGTCCTCCTCGCCGCGAAGGGCGCCTACTACCGCCTGTACATGTCCCAGTTCGCAGGAGCGGACGCAGGGGAAGTCCCGGTGGACGACTCCACGGCGGTGCACAGTTGAGCGCCGACGGCCGGATCGAGGTCATGGTCCCCATGCGGTGGGGGGACATGGACGCCTACGGGCACATCAACAACGTCCAGATTGTCCGGATGCTCGAGGAAGCCCGGATTGCGGCCTTCGGCCCGCCCCGCGGGGCCGGGCTGCCCGGAGTTGATCCGCACGTCTCCCTGTTCAATGACGTCCCGCAGGGCACCATGGCTTTGGTGGTGGACCACAAGATTCGCTATGTCAGGACCCTTGAATACCGGAACGTGCCGGCCGTGGTGCAGGTGTGGATCGGGGCCGTCAAGGGGGCCAGCTTCGACATCCACTACCTCATCCAGGACCCGGTCACCCGGGAGGACTGCGTGAAAGCGAGCAGCCACCTGGCGTTCGTGGACGAGGCCACGGGGCGCGTGCAGCGCCTGACGCCTGAACAGAAGGAACGCCTGGCCCCGTTCACGGCCTGAGGGCGGAGGGTCCGGCACCGGCACGGCCCGTTGCGCAGGAGCAGCAAGCATCGGAAACTGAAAACCTAAACAAGGAGCAAACATGGCCCAGAAAAAGACCTGGAAAGAAATGTCGCCGTCAGCAAAGGCCGGCACCATCCTGGTAGCCATCGCGCAGGTATCCCTGCTGGTGGCAGCGCAGCGGGACATCTCGAAACGGCCCGCGGCACTCATCAACGGCCCCAAGGCAGCCTGGCGGGCGGCATCCTTCATCAACTTCATCGGCCCCGTGGGCTACTTCACCTTCGGCCGGAAGCATCCCGGCGCCGGCAAATAGCGGCGTTCCAGCGCCGGGGCCAGGCTGTTGAGGGCCCGGCCAGCGCGGCTGCTGACCCGGGCGCCTCCGTTGTACGGGCGGGGCCCACACCCCAGGTTTCCCCAGCTGAGCTTGCGAGGCTAGGGTGCGGGTGGGGACTAGACCGGAACCCGGAACGTGAAGGTGGTCCCTTCGCCCAGGGCGCTGTCCACTTCAATGGTCCCGCCGTGTGCCTCAACAATGGCCTTGCTGATCGGCAGGCCCAGACCCACGCCGGGGATGGCTGTCCGGCGGACAGTGCTGGCACGGAAGAACTTGGCGAAGACCTCGGACGCGTCTTCCGCAGTCATGCCCATGCCGGTATCGGTGACCCGGCATGCCAGGTGTCCGTCCTCGCGGGCGAGCGAGACCATGACGCTGCCGCCGTCGGGGGAGTATTTGATGGCGTTGGACACCAGGTTGTCCAGCACCTGCGAAATCCTGGGCCCGTCCACGTGGGCCTCCAGCCGTTCCGGGGTGCGAGCCTCCAGTGCCACTCCTGACGCTGCAGCCCTGGGTATGGCGGAGGAGACGCTGGAGCGCACCAGCTCTGCCACATCCACGGCCTCGGGCGTCACGATCAGTTGGCCGTTCCGGCTGGAGAGAAGGTCCGATACCAGTGTCAGGAGCCGTTCCGAGTTGCGGCGGATGATTTCGAGCATGTCGCGCTGGGTGTTCTCCGGCTCATCACCGAGCAGGATTTCCACGTAGCCCAGGATCGAGGTCAGCGGCGTCCGGAATTCGTGCGAGACGCTGGAGACGAAATCATCCTTGGCCGTCAGGGCATTCACCAGGTCCGTGACATCGCTGAAGGCAATGACGGAACCGGCGAACGTGCCGTCGTTGTCCTTCATGGCGCGGGCGGTGGTCACAAAGGCGCGCTGATCGCTCCCTGAGCCCAGCCACACAAGGTAGTCCGTGAAGGTTTCCCCGAGGACGGCGCGGCGGACCGGCCGTTCCTCAACGGGGACCAGCGTCACGCGGTCCGGCCCGAAGACCAGCAGCTGGGACTCGTTCGGGTCGGCGATGTCCTTGGGCCGGGCGAGCTCGTGGTTGATCCGCTGCCGTCGGTTCATCAGGACATCGTGCCCGTCCGCATCCACTGCAAGGACCCCCAGGTGGACAGTGTCCAGGATGGTGTTGAGCAGCGCCCCCTGGCGCTGGCTGGTGCGCAGGTTGTCCTGCAGCTGGGCATCCTTCTCTTCAAGTTCCCGCTGCTGCCGCGTCATGCTGAGCGTCAACACACTGACCGAGACCCCGATGCCGAGCATCATGACCGGCAGGAGCAGGGACCGCGCCAGGTCCTGGGGCGACGGGTTTCCCTCCAGCAGCAGCGGAACCCAGATGATGGCAAGCGGCGCAAGGAAAGACAGCCACAGGGACGTCCGGGGGTAGTACCCGGACGCGCAAAGCCAGATCACCGGGAACACTGCCAGCAGGCTGATTCCGGTGAGGCTCTCCTGCCCGCCGCCCTCCCGGCCCACCGCAATGGAGACGAAGTCCAGCAGCGGAATGATGAGGAAGCTCGTATACGGCAGCCGGTCCCAGGGGACCAGGTAGCAGAGGGCCATGATGACAGGCTGCGATACCAGGAAGGTCACGAACAGCGGGTTGTCCATGGTGACGGGAAAGAAAGCCCACACCAAGAATGCCGTGAGGAGCGTCGTCACGAACAAGGGCATCTGGCTTAGCGCCACGCGGTCCGTCAGCCGATACTCGTGGAAGGGCCGGCGGAAAAACCTCAGCTTGCCCGAGGACCACGCCACGGGGTGGTCCATGGCACGGAACTTGCGGGGCGGGGTGTGTGAGGCCATGCCAGCAGGATATCGGCAGCGGGCTATACTTCAGACGTTGGCTGCTGAGGGGGCGCTATGAGTGATGCACGAGTGGGACTGGTCATCGAGGATGACCAGGACATCCGGGAACTGGTACGCACTGTGCTGTCCCAGGCCGGTTTCGACGTAAGCGTGGCCAGCAGCGGGGCGGAAGGCGTCCTTGTGGCCAAAAACCTCAATCCGGACGTCATCACCCTTGACCTCGGCCTGCCGGACATCGACGGTTTTGAGGTGTCCCGCCAGATCCGCGAATTTTCCGACGCCTACATTGTGATGCTCACGGCCCGCACGGAGGAGCTGGACACCCTGATCGGGCTGGAGTCCGGGGCGGACGACTACCTCACCAAACCGTTCCGCCCCAGGGAATTGCGCGCCCGCATCGCCGCCATGATGCGCCGTCCCCGTTCCGTTGCTGATCCGGACGCTGTGCCCGCAGATGCCGCCTCCGAGGCCGGAGCCGCCCACCCTGAGCGCGGAAATTACAGCCACAACGGGCTGGAGCTGAGCTACTCGTCCCGGACCGTGGTTGTTGACGGCAAGGAAATGAACCTGACCCGCACCGAATTCGAACTCCTTCACGCCCTTCTGGAAGCGGGCCGGACTGTCCGGACCAAATCGGACCTGGTGCGCCGGCTGCGGGACGAGGATTACGACGTCGGCAGTTACATCAGCGAAGCCGACGAACGGTCCGTCGAAGTCCATATGGGCAACCTGCGCAAGAAGCTGGGTGACTCACCGCAGAAGCCCCGCTGGCTACAGACCGTCCGTGGCGTGGGTTACCGCCTGGCTCCGGGAGAACACTGAGACTGCAGGCGGTGCATGGTCTGCCGGCTGCACTGGTTGATGGGCCGAAGGAATGCGGCGGCCAGCTGCGGCAGGACAACAGCCACATCTGAGTGGCGGGCTTCGCTGCGGAGCTCGCCCTCCAGGTCCATGGCCAGGCTTGCCAGCCGCTCGGCACCCACCATCTGGCTGGAGGTTTTCAGGCTGAGGACTGCATCCACGGAACCTTCCAGGTCCCCCGTGGTCAGCGCCAGCCGGAGGCGGCCAATCCGGTGCGGCAGGTACTCGATGAAGTTCCCCACAAAGACTTTGCAGTACCCCTCGTCCTCTTCCAGCTCCTCCCGCAACCGGTCGAGAACCGACTGGTCCACCAAGGGCCTGCGGGCATCATCTGCGGCGCTCATGACGGTCCTTTCGGCGGAAACTGTCCCTTCCAGGAAGGGGTCGATTACGTGGGGCATGTGTTTCACTTCAGGTTAGGGGCGTAGCTTTCGCGCGACGGGTTTTGAAAACAGAATTGTGGGTTTCTTGATGAGACTGCGGGTTTACCCCAAGTCCCTGAGCCCGTGGTTTTGCGCCGAATTTCGCGCCTGGTCTGGCCTCCGATTTACAAGCCCGGTCCGCAGTCCGGAGAACCCATCCATCCTTCCGGTTTGGACGCAAGAACCGCGGCGAGAATGCCCAAAGATTGGCTCAAGATCCTTCTGCGGGCGGTGAATCCGGGTGAGGCCGGCAAGCTGGCTCAGCGGCCGGTTTCCAGGAACCGCACGAGCTCCCCTTCCAAGGCGGAGCTGTCCTTGAGTTCGCATTCCCAGACGGTGAGCACCTGCCAGCCGGCGTCTTCGAGCAGGCGGCGCTGATTGGCGTCCCGGTCGCGGGTCCGGGTGCGTTTGGCGGCCCAGAACTCGGCGTTGGCCTGGGGCGCGTGCTGGCCCACCCGGCAATCGTGGAAGTGCCAGAAGCAGCCGTTGACAAAAATGACCTTGCGGCGGCCGGCGAACACCAGGTCCGGGTTGCCGGGCAGCCGGGTGGCGCCAGCTTTGCCGTGCAGCCGGTACCGGTATCCCTTGGCGTGGAGGAGCCTGCGCACCAGCAGTTCCGGCTTGGTGTCCTTGCCCCGGATCCGGGACATGTTCCAGCTGCGCCGCTCAGGAGTGAGCTTGTCCGCCATGCCTTCAGTCTAGGAGCAGTTTAGGAGCTCCTAGATTTCGCGTTCGGGCTGTTCGCCGAACTCGAAGTGCCGGCCGCTCACGGATGTCGGCTCGATCTCCACGTAGAAATCCTTGAGCGTGGGCACCCAGGTCTTCAGCCCCAGTTCTTCCACCGCCGCCAGCTCCGCGGAGTTGCTGAGGACGCGGGCCTTTCCGCGCAGCACCACGGACCATGCCTCCTCCGAAAGGATGCCGTCCGTTTCGAAGAGAACCGTGGAGTTGATGGTCAACTGGGCCAGTTTGTTTCCCGGCGCCGTCCGCAGGTAGATCTTCCGATTGGCCGTGACGTAGTTGACAGGGAAAATATCCGGCTCTCCCGCAACGGAGACCACCAGCCTCCCATGCTTGGTGCCCTCCAGCAGGCGCCAGGACTGCTCATCGTCGAGTTCCAGTACGGGGTGTCCATCCACATGTTCAAACATCATGGAGCCATTCTTCTACCTAATGTAGAAACGCGCCAGAGGGTTGGGGAACTTAGGAGCCGGTCAGGAGGTGGTGGTTCCGTGCCGTGAGCAGGTGGCGCTCCAGGCGTGCGGCGACACCTGGACTTTGACCCGGCGCCCGCACCGCCTGCAGTAGCGCGGCGGTTCCAACTGCAGCCGCGCGGCGCACTCATGGTGAGCGGCTCCCTGGGCAGGAACGTCCGACGGCGGTGCGATGCCGCCGTCGGACGTTTCCTGAAGGTGCGCCTTGCCGCAGTGGCTGCAAAAGCCGCCGGTGGTGGGGCTTATCGGGTGGTTGGGGATCATAGGGTTTTCTGGAGTTCCTTGATGGGCATGTTGAGATCCACCAGCAGGTTGAGGTCGGCGGCGGCGGGGCGGCCCAGGGTGGTGAGGTAGTTGCCGACAATGACGGCGTTGATCCCACCCAGGAGTCCCTCGCGCGTGCCAAGGTCACCGAGGGTGAGCTCACGGCCGCCGGCGTACCGCAGGACGGTGCGGGGCATGGCCAGGCGGAACGCGGCGATGGCACGCAGGGCGTCCTTGCCGTCCATCAGCTCCTGGTTTTCCAGCGGCGTGCCCGGCCTCGGGTTGAGGAAGTTCAGCGGTACTTCATGCGGTTCCAGGGCGGCGAGTTGCGCGGCAAGCTCCGCGCGCTGCTCGAGTGACTCACCCATGCCGATCAGCGCCCCGCAGCACAGTTCCATGCCCGCGTCCTTGACCATGGCGCAGGTCTCCAGCCGTTCGTCATAGCTGTGGGTTGTGACCACCTGGGGGAAGTAGCTCCGTGCCGTCTCCAGGTTGTGGTTGTAACGGTGTACGCCCCATGAAGCGAGCTGGTCCACCTGGCGCTGGGTGAGCATGCCAAGGGAGCAAGCGATGTTGATGTCCACTTCCTCGTTGATGCGGTCGATGGCGAACTTGATTTGGTTCATGAGTTTGATGTCGGGCCCGCGGACGGCTGCCACGATGCAGAATTCAGTGGCCCCGGTTGCAGCCGTTTCCTTGGCGGCCTTGACCAGTTCGGGGATGTCCAGCCAGACGCCGCGGACGGGGCTGTCGAAGAGGCCCGACTGGCTGCAGAAATGGCAGTCCTCGGGGCAGCCGCCGGTTTTGATGGAGATGATGCCTTCAACCTCCACGTCTTCTCCGCAGTGCTTGAGGCGGACCTGGTGGGCAAGCTCCAGGGCTGCGGGGACGGCAGCGTCGGGGAGGCGCAGAACCTCCACCAGCTGTGCTTCCGTGAGTCCGATTCCCTCCACCAGGACCTGCTGCCGGGCGGTTTCCAGGATGGGGTATTCCCGGAATGCGTGATTTGCCATGGTTGTCCTTTTCTTCGGCGGATGTCTCCTTTGACGGTAATTCGGGGAGGCCCACCCTTTTTTGTGGAGGGGCAACAAAGGTGCGGCAGGGCCTTTGTTTACAGAGAGAGTCAAGGCTTAACATTGCGGAAACAGCCCTGTGACCGGCCCGTCGATCTGGCTGGATAGCGTCGCTTCAGACCCTTCCCGGATGAAAGCGACGCAACAAAAATGCCCAATGACAAAGAGACAACGCAGCTGCTGGACCCGCCCGCACAGCCAGGTGCCGCCGTCGTCGGAAGTGTTCCCGCAGCTGTAGCGGGCAACGCTGCCGCACTGAACGCGACGAAGGAGAGCCTGGAGGACTACACGCTCCGGTTCGCGCCGCGCTCCTACCGGAAGTGGAGTGCCGGGGTTGTGGCAACCAGTGCGCTGGGCGGGATCGCATACCTGGCGGATTTCTCCATTGGCGCGAATATCGGGATCGCCTACGGCACCGTCAATGCCATCTTCGGCATCCTGGTGGCCGCCGTGATCATCTTCGCCACCGGCTTCCCGCTGGCGTACTACGCGGCGCGGTACAACATCGACCTTGACCTCATCACCCGCGGTTCCGGCTTCGGCTACTACGGGTCGGTGGTCACCAACGTCATCTTCGCGACGTTCACGTTTATTTTCTTCGCCCTGGAAGGTTCCATCATGGCCCAGGGCCTGGAAGTGGGCCTGGGCATTCCGCAGTGGATTGGGTATGCCGCTTCCACGGTGATCATCATTCCGCTGGTGATTTACGGGATGAACACCCTGGCCAAGCTGCAGGTGTGGACCACTCCGCTATGGCTGCTGCTGATGGTGGTGCCGGTGGGATACCTGCTGGTCTCGCACCCGGAGAGCATCAACACCTTCTTCGCGTACACCGGCGAATCGGGCGACGGCGGCCCGAACCTTGCGTCCGTCATGCTGGCCGCCGGCGTCTGCCTGTCCCTCATGGCGCAAATTGCCGAACAGATCGACTACCTGCGGTTCATGCCGCCGCGGACCGAAGCCAACAAGGGTGCATGGTGGCGCGCCGTGATCCTGGCGGGGCCGGGCTGGGTGATTTTCGGTGCGATCAAGCAGATTGTCGGGCTGTTCATTGCCATCTACCTCATCGCAACGCTGGATCCTGCCGCCTCGGCAACTGCCAACGAGCCCGTGCACCAGTTCCTGGGCGTCTACCGGGAAATGATGCCGGCCTGGCTGGCCATGACGCTCGCCGTGGTGCTGGTGGTCATCTCGCAGATCAAGATCAACGTCACCAACGCCTACTCCGGGTCGCTGGCCTGGACCAACAGCTTCACCCGGATCACCAAGACCTATCCCGGCCGCATGGTGTTCGTGGTGGTCAACCTGGCCATTGCCCTGGTCCTGATGGAGGCCAACATGTTCGACTTCCTCAACACGATCCTTGGTTTCTACGCCAACTGCGCCATGGCCTGGGTTGTCACGGTTGCGTCCGACATTGCCATCAACAAGTACCTGCTGAAGGTTTCCCCCAAGGTTCCCGAGTTCCGGCGGGGCATGCTGTACGCAGTGAACCCGGTGGGCTTTATCTCGATGCTGGCGTCCGCGGGGATTTCGATTGCGGTGTTCTTTGGTGCCTTTGGGTCCGCGATCCAGCCGTTCTCGCCGATCTTCGCGGTGGGCCTGGCCCTGGTCCTTCCGCCGGTGCTGGCCTTGGCCACCCGCGGCCGGTACTACCTCCGCCGCACTGATGACGGCATCGACCTGCCGATGTTCGACGCCGACGGGAACCCCAGCGACGCGAAGCTCCTCTGCCATGTCACAGGCATTGAGTTTGAGCGTCCGGACATGGTGCGGTCGGCACAGGACGCTCCCGACGGCGGCCCGCAGTATGTCTCGTCGCTCGCCTTGTCCACGGACAAGACAGGAGAGCTGGTGCTGCCTCCGCAGAAGTAGGTGGCCTTCGCGGCCACTAGAAAGTGCTTTGAAGTAGGGAAGCCGGCGCATTCATGCGCCGGCTTTTCTTATGACTTCTTTTACTGTCTCCGTGGTGATAAACCTTTGGCGGAAGCTGTGGATAAGTCTTATCGCCGAAATGTGACCTGGGCTACCCTTAACTCACTGTCCGGAGTTAGCCGTCTTGAAACTACTGGGGGATTAGCGGCCCATGACATCAATCCACGTCTCTACGCCTTGGGGAATGCGCTCAGCTGCTGCGGGCGCTGTTGTTGCTGCGACGCTGCTGCTGGCCGGATGCGCGGGCGGAGCGCCGGCGGACCCCGGGACTGCCACCCCTACGTCCACGGGACCGGCCACCCCCAGCGCATCGGCCACCCCGACGCCCACCCCCAGCGCCGTGTACAAGCCGGCCGACGCCTCCGGCCCCGCCCAAAACGTCCCCGTCCCCGTGCTGCCCGAGGTGGCGAAGACGGAGACGAAGGAGGGAGCGGAGGCATTCGCCAAGTATTGGTTTAGTGTGCTGAGTTACTCCTATGAAACAGGGGACATCGCTGCTTTTGAAAGCATCGAGCCACCGACATGTATGGCCTGCCAAAAAGTCAAAGAAGTGATTATCAACTGGAACTCGGAAGGACGATGGCTTGTAGGCGGAAAACTCTCGACGCCTGTCGCGGACACAACTTTTAATAAGGACCAGGCGGGCAACTACAAAGTCGCTGTGCAGGTTCGGCAGGAGCCATTGTCGTACATACGGGCCGATGGAACCACCGCTCGAACAGACCCACAGATGCCTGATCAAGGCAATCTGCTTGTCCTCAATTACACCAGCGGCGCGTGGTCAGTGGTTGAGCTCGGAAGCATAGTTGGCTAGCGGTGATCGGCCATCGTCTGCTCCGGGCCATTCTCGTAGCAGCCGTCTTGATTGCTCTCCCTGCCTACCCATTGCGTGCGGAAGGCGACAGTGATCCTGAGTTCGGTGGGGAATGGAACCCCGGTCTGCAATTTAATGGATACATGTGGGACGCTGAGGTCAACGATTTCGTACGAGCTGATCCCGCCCTCCCATATACCGACCCCAACGAGTACAAGTACGAACTCCAGTGCCACCTCGGTGGGGGCGACTTCGATACTCCTTGCCTAGCCCGGCAGTTGGAGTGCAAGGACGGGCCCGACGGTGAGGAAGGAATTCCGGTCACCTGGCTGTCGAGGCCTCGAGGTGTACCCGGCGCCGTGTGGGCTCACCATTCCGGCCCCACCTGCCTTTTCGACGCCAGGCCTGAGGACTTGCTGCCCAGGATCGCAGCCGACATCCAGCGGGAGTTCCAAAGCCTTCCGGTCAACGCTGGAACGGTCGTGGCCCAGCCCAGTCCGCACACATTGCGGGGCGCTGAAACCAACTTCTACGCCGAGGCAGCCGAACAGCAGTTCGACGTCACCATGTTCGGGCAGCAGGTGCACATCGTGGCCACCCCGGTCCAGTACACGTGGGACTACGGCGACGGCACCGTGTTCGGTCCCCAGCCCTCCATGGGCGGCGCGCTGCCGCAGGACCGCTGGGGCGAAAAAACCCGGACCAGCCACGCCTACGGAGCAACGGGCGACTTCCAGGTGGTGCTGACAACCACGTTCCAGGGAACCTATTCGGTCAACGCCGGACCACCCCTGCCGATTCCTGGACAAGGCCAGTTCACTGCCCCTCCCCAAACCATCAGTGTGTGGCGCTCATTGACCCGCAACTACGCCGACGACTGCAATGCCAACCCCCAGGGCCAGGGCTGCCCAGGGGCGGCAAGATAGACGACGCCCCATAACTTGGAAGCTGGCCGTCCGTCGGCTGTGATTCCCGTCGCAACCGGAATAGTTGCACGTGCATGCCGGTTGGCCAAGGCAGTAAGTCTTTAGCCTTCGAAAGGAACCGCGCATGCTGTTTTCCCCCCTCAACCTCGGCGAACTTGAGCTTCCGAACCGCCTGGTCATGGCACCTCTGACGAGGCTCCGCGCAGGTGAGGCAGGGGTTCCCGGTCCGCTCGTGGCAGAGCACTACCGCCAGCGCGCATCACTCGGCCTCATCGTCAGCGAAGGAACGTTTCCAACCCCCGCCGGCCGCTCCTACGCCGGCCAGCCGGGCATCGTCACCGAGGAACAGGTTGCCGGCTGGAAGAAGGTCACCGACGCGGTGCATGCCGAGGGCGGCCGGATGTTCGCCCAGATCATGCACGGCGGGCGCGTCTCTCACCCGGACATCACCGGCGGACTTGAACTGGTGGCCCCCAGCGCGGTTGCCATCGACGGCATCGTCCGCACCCCGCAGGGGAAGCAGCCCTATCCGGTGCCGCATGCACTGACCACCGACGAGCTCCCCATGGTGATCCAGGAATTCGTGAACGCGTCACTGAATGCCATCGAGGCCGGCTTCGACGGCGTGGAGCTCCACTCAGCCAACGGATACCTGCTGCACGAGTTCCTGGCTCCGAACTCCAACGTGCGCGACGACAGCTACGGCGGCTCGCCCGAGAACCGGGCCCGGTTCGTCATCGAGACCGTCAACGCCGTGGTGGCAGCCGTGGGCGCCAACCGTGTTGGCATCCGCATCTCCCCGGAGCACAACGTGCAGGGCATCGCCGAAACCGACGCCGCTGACGTCCGCGCCACCTACGAAGTACTGGTGGACAGCATCGCACCGCTCAACCTCGCCTACCTGAGCATCCTGCACCACGAGCCCACGGGTGAACTGGTCCAGGACCTCCGGGCCCGTTTCGGCGGGACTTTCCTGGTCAACACCGGCTTCGGCGTCATCACCACCCGGGACGAGGCAGCGTCCCTGGTGGACGCCGGACATGCCGACGCCGTAGTGGTGGGCCGCCCCGCCATCGCCAACCCGGACCTCGCCCGCCGCTGGAAGGAAAGCCTTCCCCTCAACGAACCGGATCCGTCCACGTTCTACGCGGACGGTGCGGAGGGCTACACGGACTACCCCGCCTACCAGAACTAGGACGGCACTTAACGACGACGGCGGCACCCGGCTTGGGTGCCGCCGTCGTTGGCTGCGCGGTGTGCTGTCCCGGCAGCGGGCGCCGAAGGCCATCCGACGGCCTGCGGCCCAAACTCTGAAGATGTGGCCCGCCGGGTCCTCAGGGATGCCGGCGGTGATCAGATCGTACTCCAACGAATGGACTTTTACTAGGGCCCTTTTTGTGGTGTTTCCGTCCGCTACAGCAGGGCCTCCCTGCCGGTTCCTTCCTTCATGACCAGCCTGCCGTCGTCGATCGAAACGAGGACGCTTTTTGGCCTGCCGCTTACCTTCGTGATGGCCTTCAGGCCGCGGTTTGTGACCTCCACGCCCACCTGTGCGCCTTTCGCCGGCAGCTCCACGGATACCTCGTTGGCGATGCCAAGGATCGGATTGGTGGAGACCCCAATGTCCCGCCGTGCCTGCTTCCCGTTGACCGTCACGGTGATGTTGGCCTCGTCGAACCCCTCCTGAAAAATGATAAGCAGTTCCCTCATGGTGGCCTCTTCCTCGAGCAATGGGTGCCTGTGACGGCACCTCCACTACAGCACTTTGCCGGCGGCAGCGGAATACCTTTGCCGGGAACAGGCGCGGGCAGGGCGTACCCGTGCCCGGCGGTGGAGACGCGCAACCCGGTAAGGCAAGATGTTCTGGTGACTCAACTGCCGCAGGCCCCTTCCGCCCCGTCCGCCTCCCCGAAACCGGACGAGGCCATCTACACGCAGATTGCCAATGAGCTGGGTGTCAAAGCCTGGCAGGTGAAGGCAGCGGTTGAACTGCTCGACGGCGGATCTACTGTGCCGTTCATCGCCCGGTACCGCAAGGAAGCCACCGGGACGCTGGACGACACCCAGCTCCGCGACCTCGACGAACGGCTGCGCTACCTCCGCGAACTTGCCGACCGCCGTCGGGCCGTCCTGGAGGCGATTGAAGCGCAGGGCCAGCTGACGCCGGAGCTGAAGAAGGCCATCCTTGCCGCGGACACCAAGTCCCGGCTGGAGGACATCTACCTCCCGTTCAAATCCAAGCGGCGAACCAAAGCGCAGATTGCACGGGAAGCCGGCCTTGAACCGCTGGCCGAGACCCTGCTGAAACGGCCGGACCTGGACCCGGAGCGCGAAGCCGGTAAATACCTCAACTCCGAACACGCCATCACGGACGCCGCAGCGGCGCTCGCCGGCGCCCGCTCCATTTTGGTGGAGCGCGTGGCCCAGGACCCGGATCTGGCAGCCGACCTGCGCGAGCGGCTGTGGGCGCAGGGACGCCTGGTGTCACGGGTGAAGAAGGGGAAGGAAACCGACGGCCAAAAGTTCGCCGACTACTTCGAGTTCGCCCAGGCCCCTGCGGGCATGCCGTCCCACCGGGTGCTCGCTTTGCTGCGCGGGGAAAAGGACGGCGTCCTTGAGCTGGACCTTGCGGAGGCGGATCCAAAGGACGACGACGCCCTTACCGCCGCCCGCAAGCGCTACGAGTCTGCGGTGGCCAGGTGCCTCGGGGTCGCCGACCGCGGACGTCCCGCCGACGCCTGGCTGATCCAGACCGCACAGGTGGCGTGGCGTTCGCGCCTGTTGTCCCGCCTCACGGCCGACCTTCGGGGCAGGATGTTCGCCGCCGCCGAGGACGAAGCCGTACGGGTCTTCGCGGCGAACCTGCGGGACGTCCTTTTGGCCGCCCCCGCAGGGAATCGGGCCACCCTGGGGCTGGACCCCGGGCTCCGGACCGGCGTCAAGGTGGCCGTGGTGGACGGCACCGGCAAGGTGGTCGCCACCGACACCGTCTATCCACACGCTCCGGCACGGAAGTGGGACGAAGCATTGGCCACGCTGGTCCGGCTGGTCCGGCAGCACAGCGTTGAACTCGTGGCCATCGGAAACGGCACGGCGTCCCGGGAAACCGACAAGCTCGCGGCCGAGCTGATCAAGCGGCTGCCGGACGCGGACCGCAAGCCGCAGAAGCTGGTGGTCTCCGAAGCAGGGGCATCCGTATATTCCGCTTCGGCCCTGGCTGCGGCAGAACTCCCAGGCATGGACGTGTCGCTGCGCGGCGCTGTGTCCATCGCCCGCCGCCTCCAGGACCCGCTCGCGGAGCTGGTGAAGATCGACCCCAAATCCATTGGCGTGGGCCAATACCAGCACGACGTGACAGCCTCGAAGCTGGACCGCAGCCTGGACGCGGTGGTGGAGGACTGCGTGAACGCCGTAGGCGTGGACGTCAATACCGCCTCGCCGGCGCTGCTCAGCCGCGTTGCCGGCGTCGGGCCCTTGCTCAGCGAAAACATCGTGGCGTACCGGAACGAGCACGGGCCTTTCGCCAAGCGCACCGACCTGAAGAAGGTGCCGCGGCTGGGGGCTAAGGCGTTCGAGCAGTGCGCAGGCTTCCTCCGGATCACCGGGGGGCCCGAACCGCTGGATGCCTCCAGCGTCCACCCCGAGTCCTACTCGGTTGCCCGGAAGATCCGGGCCGCTGCCGGATCGGCCCCGGCTTCCTCGCTGGACCCCCGCGAATTCGTGGACGATGTCTTCGGCCTGCCCACGGTGCAGGACATCCTGTCCGAGCTGGACAAACCGGGACGTGACCCGCGCCCTGCGTTTGCGGCCGCGGCCTTCACCGACGGGATCGAAAAGATTGCCGACCTCAAACCCGGAATGGTCCTGGAGGGCACCGTGACGAACGTTGCGGCCTTCGGCGCGTTCGTGGATGTGGGCGTCCACCAGGACGGGCTGGTGCACGTGTCCGCCATGGCCAGCCGCTTTGTCTCCGATCCGCGGGAAGTGGTCAAGTCCGGCCAGGTGGTCCGCGTCAAGGTGTTGGAAGCGGACCCGGACCGGAAGAGGATCTCCCTGACGCTGCGGCTCGACGACGATCCCGCCGTCGGCAGGACGGGATCCGGGCGCGCTGGCGGCAGTGCCCAGCGCGGCAATGCACAGGGCGGCAAGCCGGCGCGGAACGCGCCATCGCCGGGCCGTCCCTCGGCGCCGGCACCCGCGAAAAAGGAAGCTCCGGTCAATACGGCAATGGCAGAGGCGCTGCGGAAAGCCGGCCTGGGCAAATAACCGCCTTCTCCGAGGTTTAGGCGAGTGACAGGACGAACGCCAGGACGAAACCCGCCGCGGTGCTGAGGGCCACGGCGGGTCCGCCGTGTTCGTAGGCTTCTGGCATCAGGGTATCCGCCAAGGATGCGATCACGGCCCCGGCGGCGAAGGCCAGTGGTATGGAGATCGCTTCCGGGTCGGTCCCGGACAGTGGCCCGGCACCTACAACGACGGCGATAACCAGCAGGGCGGCGCAGGTTACCCACAGGCCAATGATGCTCCAAGCCGACCGGCCCTGGCTCCGCATCGAGGCGGACCCCACCAGCGCTTCAGGGAAGTTGGAGACAAAGATCGCGGCCAGCAACGCCAGCCCGCCCGTGCCTTCGCCCAAGGAGATTCCCAGGGCAAGGTTTTCCGGGACGCCGTCGAGCGTGACGGCAGCCAGCAAGGCCAGGCCTGCCGCTCCGGCTGTCGACGCCGACGTGGGGCGTTTGTCGCTTGCCGCCGCATCAGTGTCGAGCTTGGCGCTGCCCTGGAACTCGTCCGCCGCCTTGGCCCGTTTCGCGTCTCCCGCCTGGGCCCACCGGTCCAGCAAAGCGCTCAGGACAGTAAAAACCACTGCACCCAGCATCAGGCCGATAGCGGCACGGATGATGCCGCCGCGTTCGTAAGCGTCCTCGAACAGTTCGAAAGCCAGGGCGGTGATCAGTGAACCGGCAGCGAAGGCCAGGAGCATGGCCAGCAGCCGCTTGGGAAGCTCGAACCGGACACCGATGACGGCACCCAGAACCAGAGCGCTGGATGCTATGACGCCAAACCACAGCGACATCATCATCCGGCAAGTATAGGAGCGTCCGGTTGACGTGGGAAGACGTGCTGGTGCCCCGCCGGAGGGGTGGGCTTTCGGCACCATGGGGTTATCTGCAAAGGTGGATCCATGACGTATTTCCTGGAGTACACGATTCCTGCAGCACCCGAAGACGCCGGGTTCGACTTCCCCCATGATGAGATCAACCCCGGCACCACCATCCCGCTCTCAGAGACCGGCGCGGAGACCGTGCACACTACGGAGCTCCCGGCCAGGACCGGCATCATTGGTGCCACCGTTCCGGAAGCGAAGCTTGAAGCTGAGCAGTTGCTCACCCACAGCCGCGCCACCGAGGGTTCCCTCTACTTTGATCCGTCCAACTCTCTTCAAGCCGGCGTTGGAACGCTCGTGGCCACGTTCAGCGAAGGCCGGGGCTGGCAGGACGCCTGACGTCCTGCCCCTGGCCCTGCTGCCGGCCTTGACCCCGGAACCCGAGTGCGCCGGTGACCGGCCTCGGCCAGCCAAACTGGGTCCGCACTCCGGGGGAGTAGAGGACCGATTCGGGCGGGCCGCCCACCTCAATGCCCGCCGAGCTGATCAGGCCATCCTGAAGCTCGTGGACATCAGCGTGCTGTAATGCCCAGGGTTCGTGGGTGTTGGGTATGTAAATGGTCCGTCCATAGAACCTGCTGTGCAGGCCGAACCGTGCTGTGACGTGCAGGGACAGGGGGTCATCGGCCACCGATCCCGGATTGGGAATGACGCTGAAGCGGCTGGCAGCGCCCTTCCGGAAGCGGCTGACGGAATAGCCGCTGGTGCCGCCGGCCATGCTTTCAGGCGGTGTCCCCGGCGGTGTTGTTCCCCACGACCGGATGCGGGACCACACATAGGGTATGCCCGCCTGCCGGGCAGCGAGGACAACAGGAAGCCGGTTCGCGTCAAGGCTCAGGAACACCACGCCCCTGGTTCCGTCCGGCTCCCGGGAGTAGAGGCGCACATTGACCTCGTTGAAGCTGCCCAGGTACGGAATTCCGGGGCCGCGGCCTATTCCGGCGCCTTTCATGCGGAAGCCGATGAGTCCCATCCAGGAAGAGCCGTCGAAAACGTCCGGCTCCACCCCTGACGGCATGAACCGGGCAGCGGATGATTCCGGGATCCGCCAGTGCAGGAAGACCGCATCAAGCCAGCGCTGGTCCATGATGACCGGCAGTGGCAGTTCAGGCGGGTCTGGCCACAGTGCCGCGGCGCTCGAGCGTTGGTCCATGCCCAATAATCCCTTCACACAACCTGGTTCTTGCTGAAACCGCCGGACAAATCACCACGGTTCTTATGATCACCGTCGCTGCACCTCCACCCTAGCCCCGGCCGGGGAACACCAAATTTCCTACGTAGGACAGGACGTAAAAGCGAGTACCCACTACTGGTGTTACCGGGCAGGGCCGCCCCTATGCTCGCTTCACGGGGGCGTCCTATCGGCCAAGTGCTCTACGCGTAGTGAAGTGGTGAGGCATGTGTCTATTTCCACCCAGCCCCCTAATTCGTTTTCCAAGCCAACAGCCGCGCCGGACGGGGCGTCCATCAGCGTCGTGATTCCCACCCTGAACGAGGCCCAAAACATTCCTTGGGTCCTTCGGCGCATGCCGTTATACGTGGACGAGGTTGTGATTGTTGACGGCCGTTCCACGGACAACACGGTTGGGGTGGCCCAAGCCCTGCGCAAGGACATTGTGGTGGTGAACGAGCTGCGCAAAGGCAAGGGGGTCGCGCTGCGGTCGGGATTTGCTGCAGCAAGCGGAGACATCATCGTCATGTTGGACGCTGACGGAAGCATGGATCCGAGGGAAATCGGCTGGTTCGTTTCCCCCCTCCAGCACGACTACGACTTCGTAAAGGGCTCCCGCTACGTCACGGGAGGGGGATCGGAGGACCTGACGTGGCTGCGGCGTACAGGCAACCGTGCGCTGACCGGGCTGGCCAACGCGGTGCTGCACAGCAACTACTCCGACCTTTGCTATGGCTACATCGCCTTCCGGCGGGAGTGCCTGGAGGTCCTGCAGCTGGAATCCGACGGATTCGAAATCGAGACGGAGCTGATTGTCAGGGCCGCCAAGGCTGGCCTCCGGATCGCCGAGGTCCCCAGCCTGGAACTGGGCCGCATTTCAGGGGTATCGAACCTCCAGACTTTCCGGGACGGATGGCGGGTGCTGGGGACAATGGCCCACGAATGCATCCTTTGGGAGGCCCCGACAGCCGGCGCACGCCCCGAGGCGCTGCGCCGCGTGAAGTACGCCTATGCCAACGTGAGCTTCCCACGAACGCCCACCGATCCCACAAGTGTTCTTCCTGCAAAAAGCGTGGCCTGAACATGACGCACGTTATGTTTCCTACGGTCACAGTGATCATCTGTGCCTACACGGCGGAACGCTGGGTGTGGTTGCTGGACGTCCTCGATTCCCTCCGCTTGCAGACCTGCGCACCCAACGAAGTCTTCGTGGTTATTGACCACAACGAGGAACTCTACGAGCAGTTGACCAATACCGTTGATGACGTCATAGTCGTCAGGAACACCGGCCCCCGCGGACTTTCCGGGGCACGCAACACGGGCGTGGACCTGGCGGACTCAGACGTCGTTGCCTTTCTCGATGATGACGCAGAGGCCGCGCCGGACTGGCTGGAACGCCTCATCACCTTCTATGACGATCCCGACGTGCTCGCAGTGGGCGGCCGGGTGGAACCATTGTGGGAGGCAGGCCGTCCCGGCTACTTCGCTGAAGAGCTGGACTGGATCGTTGGCTGCAGCCATCGGGGCCTGCCACGGGTTGCCACCGAAGTCAGGAACGTCATCGGAGCCAATATGTCGTTCCGGCTCGATGTCCTACGGACGGTGGGCGGCTTCAACCTCTCCTTGGGCCGGCGGGGATCCGTTCCCTTGGGCTGTGAGGAAACCGAGATCTGCATTCGTTCCAAGATGGGGGCCCCCGGGAGCCGCATAGTTTATGAGCCGGCCGCGCTGGTCCGCCACCATGTGCCCGCAAACAGGGGAACGGTCCGCTACATGCTTTCACGGTCATGGTCTGAAGGTATTTCAAAAGCCCAAGTAAGCCAGATTGTAGGGCACAAGCGGGCCTTGGGACCGGAGCGCCGATACGTCCGCAGAATTCTTCCCAAGGCAGTTCTTGCAGGGATCAGGGACTGGGGCCGTGGCGATCCTGGCGGCCTTGGCCGGGCGGCAGCCGTGGTGGCGGTTGTGGCCTTTACGTCCGCAGGCTATTTCCGCGGACGCCACCTTGCAGATTTTCCCAAGCGTTCCCTGGAGCAGCCGGTCCCGGCCGGGGTCAGTCCGTGGCGGGAGGTGCAGTGAACGTCGCTACCGGTCCACCGGTCGCCACCTGCCGCCGCGACGCCATCATGGACACCACCGACACCACCGGCGCCGTCCACATCATCTGACCGACAACACCCAGACAGGGGACGACAATGCGCACCTCGCAGACCAAGGCATTGCACTTCGATATTCACGGCCGCGTCACCATCCGCGTAGACGCCAATGCACCGGCAGCACACCAGCTCCGGAGCATGCTGGCCTGTTTCGCCACCCAAGCTGAACCGCCGGCCGACATCGTCGTTGACGACCGGCCGGAGTCGATGCCGGATGCGGGTTTGCTCGAGCACGAGCTTGCGTACACCGAGAACAGCGTCCGTTTTAATGCCGACCGGGTCCAGGTGGTGAGGGATGGAGAACAGTGGCGCATCCATGGGGCCGGCGAGCTGCTGACCTCCGTGGTCCCTGTCCTGGATGCTGCCATGATCGGCCGGGGAGCTGCCATGATCCATGCGGCCACAATGGCCTACCGGGGCCACGCAATCGCGCTTCCCGCTGCCGGCGGGACCGGTAAAACGAGCACCGCCGCCAAATTGATGCGCCGTGAGGGATGGTCCTTCATGGGCGATGACTGGGCCTTCCTCGCCGAGGATGCCACCCTGCTTGGCTACGCGAAGCCGATGTTCATCAAACCCCATCACAGGGACATCTACCCGCACCTGTTCGAGGGAGTCCGGAAGCCCCTCGTCCCGTCGCGGCTCTCGCAGAGCGTCGGCCGGCTCACCACACTCGTGCACCCCTTCGTCATCCGTTATCCACGCCTTGCGGACTTTTCCCGCCGATGGTCACCCGAGCACCGCATGGTGGATGCCGGGACCGCTTTCCCCGGGCGGAAAGTGACCACCACGGCCCCTCTGGCGGCCGCCATCTACGTGGAGCGCTTCGAGGGCAGCCGGACCCGGATTCTCGAACGGACCAGCGATTGGATGGTGGACCGGATGATCGGCAACTTCCACATCGAGATGGCCGGCTTTTCGCAGCGGGTTGTGACCGGCCTGGCAGCCACCTCCGTGGTCCCGTGGCGCGAGCACTTCGCGGCGAAAGGGCTCGTGCTGAGCAAGGCGCTCGACGGCCGGCCCTGCCATCTGTTGCAGGTGCCCGCCGCTTACACGGCAGACGAAGCGTCGGACGACATTGTCCGGCATCTCGAACAGTTGCTGCCCTCAGTCCTCGGCGAGCAGGCCTAGGGGGTGGACGCCGTGGATCACAGTCCCGCCGAGGTCACCGCGGTTGTCCCTGCCCGAAACGCGGAGCAGATGCTCCCGCGCTGCCTGGAGGCCCTCAGCCAGTCGGGGGTTGCCGAGATCATCGTGGTGGACGGATGCTCTACCGACGCCACGGTCGCCATCGCCCGTGCGGCCGGGGCCCGGGTGGTCAGTGACGAGGGCCGTGGCCTTCCATGGGCTCGAACACTCGGTGTGCGTAACAGCAGCACACGGTGGGTCCTGCTCGTCGACTCCGACGTGGTGTTCGGTCCCACGGGGGTAGCCGACCTGCTCTCGGAGCTGGTGGAGGGCGGCTATGACGCCCTCCAGGCCGGGCTGGAAAGCGTCGGCGGACCGGGATACTGGGGACAGGCGCTGGCACACCACCATCGCACCGGGCGCAGCCGAAACTGGTTCGGGCTCGTGGCCACGATCGTCGACCGGGAACTGATGCTGGGAGTGGGGTTCGACGACTCGTTCAAGTCCGGGGAGGACATTGAGCTGCGCTGGCGGATGCGGGACTCAGGCCTGCGCACGGCCGTGTCGCACCGGGTGATGGTGGAACACCGCTTCGCCGCAGACAACTTCGACTTCGCGCTCGACCAATTCCTGATGGACGGAACCGGTCTGGGGAGGATGATCCGCAAACACGGCTGGCGCGGCGCGAGGCTGGCGCTGCTGCCCGCCGCCGCGGCAGTCAGGGGCAGCGCCTTGAGCCTTGCCGCGGGCCAGCCCCGGTGGCTGCGCTACTACCTTGCCTTCTGCTGGTACAACTACGCGGGCCTGGCGCGGGGTCTCGCGCGGTGAGGGCTGGGCGGGGGACAGCTGAGACGAAGGCGACAACCGTCCGGCACTCCGCCCTGCGCAGCTCCCTCGGCCTCGTCGTCGCAAAGGCCGCCCAGACAGGCGCGGGCTTCGCCTTTTGGGTCGTGGCTGCGCGCGCTACGTCCGACCGCGAGGTTGGACTCACCATGGCCGCGGTCTCGGCGGTGATGCTCTGCACCCAGCTCGCGGTGCTCGGTGCCGGGTCGGCCGTGATTGTCTCAGTGGGGCGGGGGGAGCCGCCTGCGCGGGTGCTGGACGCCGCCTTTGCCATCGTGGGGGTGGCCGGCACCGGGCTGGCCCTCGGCTACCTTGTGCTGCAGGCGGCCGTGACGCCGGACACCGCCTCCCTGTCGGTGCTCTTCTGGCTGACGTTCCTTGTTGCCGCCGTTACCGGCACCATGGTGATCGTGTTGGACCAGGCGCTCGTGGCGTTGGGACGCGGAGCCAGCGCGGCCTCGAGGTATGCGTTGGGCGGCGGTGTGGCACTCGGAGCCGCAGGGCTGGTGGCCTGGCGGGCGAACGGTGCCTCCGCCGACGTGCTGATGGCCTGCTGGACCCTCGGGACCACCGTGGCGTGCGTGGTGGGTGCCGTCCAGTTGCGAAGACTGGTGGGCTACCGGCCGCGGCCGACCCTGCGTGTGGCGCGCGGCCGTTCACTGCTGGCCCTGGGCCTGCCGAACCAGATCCTTACGCTCACCGAACGCGCCCCCGGCCTGGTGCTGCCGCTCCTCCTCGCGCACATGGTGTCGCCTGAGGCCGCCGCCTACTGGTATCCAGCCTGGATGATGGCTTGGGCTGCCTATACCGCTCCCATGCTGATGGGCATCGTCCAGTTTTCCGAAGGTGTCCGGGAGCCTGACCGCCTGGTAGCCACCACCTGGGCGAGCCTCCGGTGGTCGCTCGCCGTGGGAGGCCTCGCCGCCGTCGTCCTTGTGGTTTTTGCCCGCCCGCTGCTCGGCCTGCTGGGGGAGCGCTACGCCGATTCGTCAGCGGACGCCCTCCGGCTCCTGGCGGCCGGTCTGGTGGCATACGCGGTGCTGCAGGCCTACAACGCCGTGTGCCGGGCCAGCGGCCGCTACGCTGAGGCAATCATCGTGGGTGCGGCGCTCGGAACCGTCCTGTGCGCTTCGGCGCTGGTGGCGGCCGAGAGGGGGGCCAGCGCCATGGCCCTTGCGTGGCTGGTAGTGCTCTCCACCGGTGCAGCGGCTGCCGGCATCCGGCTGTTTGTTGTCCTCCGGCGAGTGAAGCAGGACGCGAGATGACCAGCACACTCGATGTGGCCAGACGCACCGAAGCGCGCTGGAAGCCCCGCGACGTGTGGTGCGCAGTGGGGGGAGCCGGGTCGCTGGCGCTTGCCGCGGGGGCCGCCTCCACAGTGGCCGTGCCCGTGAACAGCGACCTTGGGCTCCTCGCCGTCCTGCCCTACCCGTTCTGGGTGGGGATCCTGCTCCTCAACGTTTCCTTCGCCGTCGCGCTCCGCGGGGATGCCGCAGGCCCGGCGCGCCGCCCGGTCATGCTGTGGCTCATCGCGGTGCTCGTGGTGGTGCTCTTCGGGACCGCAGCCTTCGTGACGGACATTCCGCGGGGGGAGGTCGCCTTCCGCCACCTCGGCATCGCCGACGCCCTCTCAAGGACCCAGGGCATCGACCCGGACATCGACGCGTACTTCAACTGGCCGGGCTTCTTCGCCCTCCTGGCGACCGTGCTCGGCGCGACGGGTCTTGACCCCGCCACCGTGGCATTGTGGGCACCGGTGCTCAACATGGGCCTGTGGCTCGCTGCCATGGGCGTGCTGACGCGCTACCTGACGCGCGATCCGCGGCGCCGCTGGCTTGCGCTGTGGATCTTCTGCCTCGGCAACTGGCAGGACCAGGACTATCTGTCTCCCCAAGCCTTCGGCTTTTTCCTGTACCTCGTCATCGTTGCACTGCTCGTCGGGCCCTTGGCCGCGCGGGCGCCCGGCTTCCGCGGCTTCAACCGCGCCGCACTGGAGTCATGGTGGCGGGGGCGGTCGCCCACGGAACCCCGGCAGGCCCACCGGGTAAGCGCAATCGCGGTGGTCCTCCTGCTCGTGGCCGTCATTTGCGCGAGCCACCAGCTGACACCCTTCATGCTCTTGATCGCCATGATCGCCCTCACCCTGAGCGGACGGATCTGGCCCAGCCGCCTGCCCTTCATCACCGCCGTGGTGCTGTCGCTCTGGCTCGTGTACCCCGCCAGTGCCTACCTCGTGGGGCACCCTCCACTCGAGGACGCAGGACTGCTGGCAGCAGCCGAGGCGAACGTCGTCGACCGCGTGGGCGGGACCCCCGGGCATGTGTTTGTGGTCCAGGTCCGGATGGTCCTCACCGTTGTGCTGTGGCTGCTCGCTGCAGCGGGCGCCTTGCGGGACTGGCGCAGGGGGCGGCTCGACATTCGGGTGGTGCTCCTGGCCGTCAGCCCGCTGCTGCTCTTTCCCGCGCAGGCGTACGGCGGGGAGATGCTCATCCGTGTCTCATTGTTCGCGCTGCCCTTTATCGCATTGCAGGCCTGTTCGGCCCTGCTTCCCAGGCATCGCGGCACACGTCCTTCCGTCCTCCGTGCCACGGGCCTTGCGCTGACCTGCTCCCTGCTGGCCGTGCTGACCGTGACGGGACGCTTTGGGAATGCCCAGTATGATGTCTTCACTGAGGGCGAGATGGTCGCCGTCGCCGCTGTCCAGCGTCTCGCGCCGCCAGGCTCGGCAATCATCTCCGCCGCCCATCCGACGCCATGGCGCAGCGAATCCTACCTTGAGCACAAGTACCGGACCGTCGACGAACTGTGCCAGGCAGACCTGTCGCCGGCGGTGTGTGGCCCCCTCGTTTACAACTATGCCCGGCACAATCCTGCCGGTGCCGTCCTGCTGCTCACACGCTCGTCCGAGGCGAGCCTCGTGGTGCAAGGAACCACCACTGAGCGCGGCTTCGCGGAGCTGGAGGATTGGCTGGGCGCGCAGGACGGCGTGGAGTTCGTGTTCGGCAACGCGGACGCACGCGCTTACCGGGTGGCGCCATGAGCGGCAGCGTCAGCCGGTTTACCCTGGTGCTCGGCCTCGCGGCCGTGGCATTGGCGCTGGTGACGGTGGTTGGGTTGCCGGCACCGCTGCAGGCGGTGACGGCGGCGGCCGTCCTTGTACTGCTCCCGGGGCAGGCGCTGGCGCGGCTCACACCGGTGACCGACGCCGGGCTTGGCGCGCTGCTCGTCCTGGCCCTGGGCCTCGCCACGCTCACGGCGGTGTCCACGACGATGTTCTACCTCGCTGTCTGGTCCTGGCAGGCGTGCGTCGTGACGATGGCCGCCATCACTGTCCTCGCGTGCGTGGCACGGGCACGGCAGGAGGCGGCAGGCTGATGGACCTGTTGATCGACCTGGTGGGCCTGCTCGCGGCCGCAGCACTGCTTGTCACGCTCGTGGCGCTTGAGGTGCGGCGCCCGGAACCGGACACCGGGCAGCCCGTACACCCTAGGCTCCTCGGCCTGACCATCAGCCCCCGGGTGGTTGCCGCCGGCTGGGTGGTATACCTGATCCTCTTCCTTCCGCGCCTGCTGGGACTCCTGGTATGAGCGGCGCGGCGCGATGGCTGTTCCTCAGCGACCTCCACCTGGGCGTGACGGACGACGACGCGCGGCACCCCGGCATGGTGCTGTCCGCGTTCCTGCGGCGTGAGGTGCTCTCGGCCCCGGGTCCGCTGCCGCACGTCGCGTTCGTCGGTGACACCTTCGAACTGGTCGGGTGCAGCGGGGAGGGAAGCGTGGCCCGGCTCGAGGCCATCCGCAACCGCCATCCCGGGACGTTCGAGGCGCTGGAGGCGTGTGCGGCGCACGGGGTGCAACTGCATTTTGTGTGCGGCAACCACGACGTGGAGCTGGCGAGGCCCGCGGTGGCCGCCCGCCTTGCGGCAATGCTGTCACCTGCAGAGCCGGCTCGGGTCCAGGTGCACCCGTGGTTCCTGCACGTCCCGCGGGTACTCGTGGCCGAGCACGGGCACCAGCATCACGCGCTGCACCGGATACCCGAGGTTCTCCGCGCTGCTGTCAGCGGCACCGACGGACTGGACCTGCCACCGCTCGCCGCCTGGATCGCTGAGCCGTCAAGGTCACGCCTGCGCCGTGCCGGGGCGCTTGCGCAGGCCTGCCTGGGGTCCGAACGGGCGGAACGCCGCGTACGGGAGCCCGCTTACGCCAACCTCCTGCAGGCCGAATCGTCTCGGCTCGGTCTAGACGGGGCGGCCGTCCTGGAACTGGCACGCCTGTCCCGGTTCCGCACCGTGTCGGCGTTGCCGGCTGCTGCGGCCCGCATGGCGCTGGCAGCTGCTGGGCGAAGTGCTGCGGGCGGAAAGGCCCCTGCTGCAGCGGCCAAAGTGGCACATACCCTTGAAGCCCATGGCGCCGGGGTTGCCTGGTACATTTCGGGCCACACCCACCGGGCCGTGGAATCGGCCCTCGAGGCCAGCTCAACCCGGTACGTGAACACCGGCACCTGGTGTTCGGACATCCGCGGCCGCGGACCCGACCAGTCGGACCGCCAGGCGTTCCCGTATGCCGTGGTGGACGTCGCCCGCGACGGCGCTACCAGCGGCGGGCTGCGGTACTGGCGTCCGGAAGCCGGTTGAGCCGCACCGGCAGCGCAGCGGTGCTACGGGAGTCCTCAGCCTGCAGAAGCCGCCGCTGGCTCGGCGGCCTTGGTGGATTCCTTCTGCCAGGGCCAGCGCCCGGTGATTTCCAGCTCAAGCGAGAAACTGAGGAACGTCCGGATCAGCACGATGATAGCCAGGACCCCGACGCTTTCGAACGTGGGGGTCACAGCAACCGTGCGGATGATGTCGGCCGCAACCAGCAGCTCCAGGCCCAGAAGTATGGACCGGCCCAGCAGTTGCCGGTAGGAGCGGTAGAAGCTCAGCCTGTCCGCGCCGGCGGGAAGGTTGCGTGGCTGGTGCCCGCGGAGCGCCAGCGGGATGGAGATGAGCGCGCCGATCACCATGACGGCAACTCCCGCAAAATCGACGAACTCTCCGACAGTCTCGATGATGTGCCGAAAATCCATGGTTCACGCCTTCCTCTGCGACCGGGGTCCAGTCAGCCAGCCTAATGCCGGCGCCCGCAGCCACGCCGCAGCTACGGGTGGCGGACCCCGGTCCCGGCGAGGACGGCCCGGTAGCCTTCCCGGAATGTTGGATAGGTGAACGCGAAGCCGGTACTGAGCAGGAGACCGTTGCCGCAGCGCTTGTTGCCGCCCCGCGCCGGCCCTGCGTCACCTGCCGGGGGCTCGGCGAGCCCCATCTCCGCGGCGAGGAAGCGCAGCACCGTCCCAAGGTCGGCGGGATCGTTGTCCACGCCAACATAGGTTGCTTCGGGCCGGGAGGCCATCGTGGCGAGATGGACGATGGCAGCCGCAGCGTCGTCCCGGTGGATGCGGTTGGTGTACCTGACATCCTCCGGAATAACGGCGGAACCGTTGCGTACCTGGTCGATCAGGCGGGTGCGGCCAGGGCCGTAGATGCCGCCCAATCGGAGGGACGTGGCCGTGGTGGCGGTGCCGCGGAACCGGGCCTGGATGAGCTCCTCGGCTTCCAGCAGCACGCGTCCGGAAAATCCACCGGGCGCAGCCGGCGTGCCTTCGTCCACCCAACCACCTGCGGCGTCGCCGTAGACAGCCGTGGAGGAAACGAAAAGCACCCGGCCCGGCTGTACACCGTCCCGTTCCAGGGCGTCGAGGACGTTGGTGAGTCCGTCCACGTAGCTCGCGCGGTAGGCCTCCTCGGAGGGCGAATCGGCAGCAACGGCTATAACGACGGCGGTGGTGTCGGCGGGAACCGGCGGCAGTCCCGGCGCGCTGAGGTCAGCTGCGACACCTTCGATGGCGGACGGCAGCTTCGCGGGGGAGCGGCGCCAGCCCACCACGCGGTGGCCCAGCGCGTGGAACCGCAGCCCCGCTTCGGTCCCCAGGTCACCACAGCCGGCTAGGAGGATAGTCATGGGTTACGGTGCCTCCACCGGGAAGAACACGCGCGGGTCCTGCAGGAGGGCCGGATAGGTGAAGGCGGAACGGTCGATGATTTCCGTGACCGTGAAGTTCCTGCCGAACCTGCCGTCCTCCAGCGTGATGGGCCGGCCGACAACCTGCCCCACCGCAAACTTCGCACCGTGTTCGAACGGGACAGCAACGGGAGTCTTGCCCGGGAGGGTGGAGAATGCTTCCTCCTGCGCCAGGCGCTTGCGCGTGGGCTTCTTCACAAGCTGCTTGGGCGGTGCCTTGCGGGACTGCCGGGACGGGCGCCGGGACCCGTCGTCGACGAAAACAGGGGAGTAGTCCGCGTCCGCACCGGACGCATCAGCGGCGGCAGCGGGGCTCCCGTTCACCGGCGGAAGGGCCACGGTATCCAACGACTGGGGATCGACGTCGTCGTGCGGGGACCTCAGGATCCACAGGATGTCACCCTCAGGCTCCTGCGGCAGGAACTCATGCCGGGGCTCGGGCCAGATGTAGTCCATCTCCGGTATCGCATCGGTGAAGACCGGGGTGTAGAACTTGGGTTCCTTGCGTACCAGCTTTGAGCGGTGGCTCAGGTGGAAATCGGGGTCCCCAAGCCAGGGCGGCATGGGGATCTTCGCCGCATAGTCCGGGTGGGCTGCCTGCGGCGCAAACTCAGCGATGTTGGCGCGGGTGTTGTCCGGGTGGCCGCGCTGGGTCCACTCGTCAACCATGGCCAGCCCGTACATGGTGAGTGCGGGCACGTACCCCATCCACATCCGGATGGCCGGGTGCGTCTGCCAGCCGTAGCCGGGAATCACCAGGGCACGCAGTGTCTGCAGTGCCTCAACGCGCTGCTTGCCCAGCCTGGCGGTGTCCAGGGCAGCGGCGCTCTGCCGGAAATCAGGGTACGGGAGGAAGGTTTGCATCCCTTCAGTCTGACGGCACCCGGCGGATGTGCCAATTGCAGTGCCACGGACCACATGGACGAAGCCCGGATGTTCACATAGTGGACCTATGCATACGCCGGTGCTCCCAACCCACTAAGATCACCGCAACCACCCCGGCGTTTTGGAAGCTCCCTCATGACATCAACACCTGAAAAAACCACCGCAACCGCCCCCTCCCTGCCCCGCTACGGGCAGATGCTGAGCCCGGAAGCAAAGGGCATCCTTGTCCTCGACGAGTTCACCCTTGATCCCGCCGCGGCCCGCAAGGACCAGCACCGCTTCCGCGACGGCATGGCCGCGGTCGCCCTGACAATGCGCCGCATCGCCGCGCTCCGCATTGTGATCGCCATCGTGGCCATCGGAAACCTGCCGCTGTTCCTGCTCTCGAGCGGCTGGTGGATCTACGGCGTTTCCCTCACCCTCGTGGTTGCCGTCCACGCCGCCGTCACCTGGCTGAACCGGCATGAGCCGCGGCTGAAGCAGCGCTCAGCCCTGGAACTGCACAAGCACCGCGAAAACAGCGCGAACTACCGCAAGGTCCGCGATGCCGTGAAATACATGATCGACACCCCCGCCCGGATGAACGAGCACCTTTACCTTGAGCTGCTCGCCGCCAAGCGGGTCGCCCTCAACCTGGCCCACGGCACCGTCGCCCTGCTGGACACCAGCGATGACTCGGCGTGGAAGGTGCGGATTGTCCGGGAGCTGCCCGGCGCCGCGTAGGGTCCGTCCCGGGCTGCGGCCTGGAAAAGCCATTAAAGAACGACGCCGGCGCATCCCCTTGTGGGGGCGTGCCGGCGTCGTAGTTGGTCAACGGAATTTGTCTATCGCCGACCTGATTTTGGTGCCCTTGCGGGCAGCTGCTGCGCAGCTTCAACAGCCACTAGGCCGGAAGCTGGATGACCTGTCCCGCGAACACGAGGTTGGGATCCGCAATGGTGTCCAGGTTGGCGTCGGCAAGGTGCTGCCAGCCGCCTTCAATGGCAAGCTTCTCGGCAACCTTGCTCAGGGTGTCGCCGGCCTGCAGCGTGTAGGTCTCGCCGCTCAGGGCCACGGCGGTAACATGCTTCGCAACAGGCGCCTGCGCGACGGGCGCGCTTTGCTGGACCGGGGCGCTCTGTACGGGTGCAGCTTGGACCGGGGCAGCCTGCACGGGTGCGGCCTGCACCGGAACGGACTGCGGGGCAACGCCGCTGCCGCCGCCGCTCAGGCCCAGCTGGGCCGAGCAGGAGGGCCAGGCGCCCCAGCCCTGCGAGGCCTGGACCTGCTCGGCTACGGCGATCTGCTGCTCGCGGCTTGCGTCAGCGGCTGAACCGGTGCCGCCGTAGGCAGCCCAGGTGGTGGGGCTGAACTGCAGGCCCCCGGAGTAGCCGTTGCCGGTGTTGATGGACCAGTTGCCGCCGCTCTCGCACTGTGCCAGGGCATCCCACGTGGAGGTGCTGGTGGTGGCGTTGGCCGCCGTGGCTGAGAGGGCCAGGCCAGCCGCGGAGATGGCGGCTACGGTGGCTCCGCGGCGTGCGGCAGTACGGAATTTGGTGTTTTTCATGATGGGTGATGCTCCCGAAGGCCACCTGCGCTGCTTCCGTCCCCGGAGATCATCGCGCCACTGCCCGCCCCTGACGAATAGAGGTCAACTTCGGTGGCTGCCGGCTGGGCAGTTGTGGTGAAGGCAGCACCGGGCATTCATGGGCCCGCCAGCAGCGGGCATGCTTTTCACGCTAAGACATTGGGCTGCCGTTATCAAATCGAGATTGTTCTGGGCGTTGGCTGGTGGTTTCCTGTCCGAGTGCGGTGGCCAGGTACCGCGCGGTGCGGCTCCGGGTGGAACGGGCGACGGCGGCCGGCGTCCCTGTAGCCACGATCAGGCCGCCTTTGTCCCCTCCTGACGGGCCGAGGTCAATGACCCAGTCGGCGCCGGCGACTACTGCCATATCGTGCTCAACAACCACCACGGAGTTTCCCGCGTCCACCAGGCCGTGGAGCTGGGCCATCAGGAGCTGGACATCGGCAGGGTGCAGCCCGGTGGTGGGTTCATCCAAGAGGTAGAGGCTGTGGCCACGCTGGGCCCGTTGCAGCTCAGTGGCCAGCTTGATCCGCTGCGCCTCGCCGCCCGAGAGCTCGGTGGCCGGCTGCCCCAGCCGCAGATAACCCAAGCCGACATCCCGCAGGCTCTTGAGGCTCCTCGCCGCTGCGGGGATGGTGGCCAGGAACTCGGAGGCGGCGTCCACCGTCATGGCCAGGACTTCGGCGATGTTCAGGCCGTGGTACCGGACCTCAAGCGTTTCAGGGTTGTAGCGGGATCCGGCGCATTCCGGGCAGGGGCCGTAGCTGCCGGGCAGGAAGAGCAGTTCGACGGCGACGAACCCCTCGCCCTGGCAGGTTTCGCAGCGTCCGCCCGCCACGTTGAAGGAGAACCTGCCGGCGCCGAAGCCGCGGGCCCTGGCCTGCTCCGTGGCGGCATACTCCTTGCGCACGGCGTCGAACAGGCCGGTGTAGGTGGCCAGGTTGGATCGCGGGGTCCGGCCGATGGGCTTCTGGTCCACCGTCACCAGGCGGTCAATGCGGTGGTGGCCCAGGACGGCTCCCAGTTCCAGCGGCTCCGCAGATTCATCCTGCTCAGCCGGGGTCCTTAGGCCGGAGCCCACCACCTCGCCGAGTACTTTGCTCACCAGGGTGGACTTGCCGGAGCCGGACACGCCGGTGACTGCCGTCAGGACGCCCAGGGGGAACTCGGCATCCAGCCCGAGCAGGTTGTGCCGGGTGATGTCCTTCAGCTCCAGCCACTCTTCCGGTTCCCGCACCCGGCCGGTACCGGAACGGCCAGACGGGACGGAACCGCCGTCGTCGAAAAGGAAAGGCCTGGTGACAGACGCTTCAATTCCGGCGAGGCCGTCAACCGGCCCGCTGTAAAGCACCTCGCCGCCGCCTTCGCCGGCACGCGGCCCCACGTCCACCAGCCAGTCCGCGCGGCGGACCACGTCCATGTTGTGCTCCACCACGAACACCGAGTTGCCGGACGACTTCAGCTGCGCCAGCACCTCCAGCAGCGGCTCGGCGTCGGCGGGGTGGAGCCCGGCGGACGGCTCATCCAGCACATAGATCACACCGAACAGGCCGGACCGCAGCTGCGTGGCGATCCTGAACCGCTGCATCTCGCCCGGCGAGAGGGTGGGGGTGGCCCGGCCGAGCGCCAGGTAGCCGAGCCCGAGGTCCAGCAGCACCGTGATGCGCTGGAGCAGGTCCCGGGTGATGGCCACCGCCACCTCGTTGGACTCTCCGGAAAGCTGCGTGCGGGAGGCCGTGCCGGCGTCGTCCAGTTCAGCGGTGGGGCGGACAACCTCGGCGAGCTCCGCCATGGGGAGGCCGTTGAGTTCCGCGATGGTCCTGCCGGCAAAGGTGACGGCCAGAGCCTCGGGCACCAGCCCCGTGCCCGAGCAGCGGGGGCACGGACCCGACTCCATGTAGGCCAGCACGCGTTCACGCATGGAAGCGCTCTGTGAATCGGCCAGCGTATGGAGGACATAGCTGCGGGCGCTCCAGAACTTCCCCTTGTACGGTTTGGCCACGCGGTCCCGCTGCGGGGTCACCTCCACCACGGGCTGTTCCTCGGTGAAGAGGATCCAGTCCCGGTGCTTCCTGGGCAGCCTGCGCCACGGGACGTCGACGTCGTAGCCCAGGTGGGTAAGGATGTCCCGCAGGTTCTTTCCCTGCCAGGCGCCCGGCCAGGCCGCGATGGCACCGTCGCGGATGCTCAGTGACGGGTCCGGGACCAGCGAGGACTCCGTGACGGTGTGCGCGATGCCCAGGCCGTGGCATTCCCGGCAGGCGCCCGCGGCTGTGTTGGGGGAGAAGGCGTCCGAGTCCAGCTGGGTGCTGCCTGCCGGATAGGTGCCCGCCCGGGAGAACAGCATGCGGAGGGAGTTGGAGAGCGTGGTGACGGTTCCCACCGTGGACCGGCTGCTGGGGGCGCCGCGGCGCTGTTGAAGCGCGACGGCGGGCGGCAGCCCGCTGATCAGCTCCACCTTCGGGTTGTGCCCCTGCTGGATCAGGCGGCGGGCATACGGGGCGACGGATTCGAAATAGCGCCGCTGGGCCTCCGCGTAGATGGTTCCGAACGCCAGGGAGGACTTGCCGGACCCCGAGACGCCGGTGAACGCCACGATCGCATTGCGCGGGACATCCACATCCACGTTGCGGAGATTGTTTTCGCGGGCACCCCGGACCCGGACAAAACCGTCTGCGGCGGGGGCGGGAGACGGGTACTGCAGGTCATCAGCGTGCTTAGCGTTCTGCATTGGTTCGACTCTAGTGGTGATTACGGCGCTGGGCATTATCCTGACCCGATGGATAACTTTGCCGGCGGCACTGCCGTGCCCGAGACAGAACTGGACGCAGCAGAGCTGGACGTCCCCGCCAAAATCCTTCCGGTGGCGGAGCTGCACCTGCACATTGAGGGAACCCTCCAGCCGGAGCTGATCTTCGCGCTCGCGGAGCGGAACGGCATCGCCCTCCCGTATGCAGGCCTGGACGAGCTCCGGGAAAGGTATGAGTTCACGGACCTGCAGTCCTTCCTCGACCTCTACTACGCCAACATGGCCGTGCTGCAGACGGAGCAGGACTTCGCGGACATGACCCGCGCCTACCTTGAACGGGCCGCCGCCGCAGGAGTGCGGCATGCCGAGATCATGATGGACCCGCAGGCCCACCTCTCCCGCGGCATCCCGCTGGAAACGTGCGTCAACGGCGTTGCATCCGTCCTGGCGACGTCCCAGGAAGACTTCGGGATCTCAACGCTGCTGATCGCGGCCTTCCTTCGCGACCTCAGCGAAGAATCCGCCCTGGACGTCCTGGACGGCCTGCTGGCCATGAACGCCCCGATCGCCGCCGTCGGCCTGGACTCCGCCGAGGTGGGAAACCCGCCGTCCAAGTTCGAGCGGCTCTACGCGAAAGCCCGCGAAGCCGGCCTGCGGCTGACCGCCCACGCAGGGGAGGAGGGCCCGGCGTCGTACATCATCGAAGCCCTGGACATCCTTGGCGTGGAACGGATCGACCACGGCATCCGCTGCATGGATGATCCGGACCTGGTGGAGCGCCTGGTGGATGCGCGTATCCCGCTGACGGTGTGCCCGCTCTCCAACGTCCGTCTGCGCGCCGTGGACACCCTGGCAGACCATCCCCTGCCCGCCATGCTGGCAGCCGGCCTGAACGTGTCCGTGAACTCCGATGATCCGGCCTACTTTGGCGGCTACGTGGATGACAATTTTGCCCAGCTGGGCGCGGTCTTTGAGCTCTCGGACTTCGACAAGGCCAGGCTCGCCGCCAACTCCATCCACTCGTCCTTCGCTTCCGAGGAGCGTAAGGCGGAGCTGCTGGACGAACTGAACCGCGGGGAGGCCGTGCACCCGTAACGTGTCTGAGGCAACAACAGCCGCGTCATGCGGCTAAACTGGGTGCCGCAGGCGTGTCTGGGAAGTGCAGTGCGGCACCCATGTCAGCGCTCAAGGGTTGTGCAGCCAGCCCGTTTCCCGAGACCTCAGCCTCACTTGTTGGGACGTCCGCTTAACAGTCGGTCACGACACGCAGTGTTAACCATTTCAAGTCGCGCGATTTAACGGGCAGTTGGCAAGATGCCTAAGACCGATCGCTTTTATAAAGGGGAATCATGGCCAAGTCCACCGCAGAAAACACCTTCCTTCGACTCAAGACCGTACTGGATGTCCTGACCGAAGGTGTGTGGTCAGGCGATGCGCTGAACGCGGGCCAGGTCCTCGCCGAGGCAACGGCCCGGGTGCCGTTCAACGAGCACGAGGCCGAGCTGCTCAGCGGCGGCATTCCCCGCGGCCACAAGACGCTCACCTCCGCCACGGCAAAGTTGGTCAAGGCCGGCTGGCTGGTCAAGGGCCGCTCCGGCTGGACCATCACCGACGAAGGCATGCGTGCCACGGTCGCCTTCCCGGATGCGGTTTCCTTCGCCAGCGCGCTCGACGCCGGCACGCCCATCCCTGCCGACGTCCAGGTTCCCACTGCTCCAGAGGGCTTCGTCCGGAAGACCACCGCGGTTCCCGCAACGGCAGCTGCCGCCACGGAACCCAAAAAGGCCACCAAAAAGACGCCTGCCAAGAAGGCCGCCGCCGCCGTTGGCAGGGCAGCCAAGGTGATCGAGGACGCCGTCGAACCGGTTGTGAAGGCTGTCCGCAAGGACAAGGCACCGTCCAAGACCGAGGCAGTTGCCGCACCCGCAGCGCCGGAGGCGTTTGAGGACGCGGACGTCGAGACGCACCCGCAGCCCGAAGCTGTGGCTGTTGCTGGCGACTTCAATACCTTCCTGGGCGCTCCGGAGAACTGGGCGCCGCAGTACGACGAAGCGCAGATGGAGTTCGACTTCCTGGACCAGATCTGGAAGAAGAGCGCCGAACTGCCTGCCGGTTTCTACACCTTCAAGATCGCCATCAACCGCTCCTGGGATGAGAACTACGGCGCTTACGGCACGTTCGACGGCCCCAACCACGAACTGCACCACGCCGGCGGCACCGTGACCATCCGCTACAACCACAGCACCCGCGACATCACCATCAACTAACGGGTTGCCCTCCCGCCCAACCAGGTAGCAGTTAATGTCGTTCTGGAGGCTCAAAGCGACACTTGCTGCTACCTGGTTGGGCAGGGGCGGCGCTGACAGGAGGGGAGGCACCTTGGCCAGGCACGCAGGTTCGTCATCCGGGGTGCCCGACCCTTCCAACGGTGCGGCTTCGTCCCGCGCGACAGATCCAGCTGACACGGATGCGGTCCGGCTGGAGGCGCGCGTTTTCGGCATGGTTCAGGGAGTGGGCTTCCGGTTCCGGACCATGGGCAAGGCCGAGGACCTGGGCCTGGCCGGCGAAGTGGAGAATCTCAGCGACGGTTCGGTGGCCGTGATTGCCGAGGGCCCCGAGCGTCAGGTCCGGGCACTTCTTCACTGGCTCAGTTCCCCGAACACCCCCGGCCGGGTGGAGCGTGTTGAGGATTCGTTCTCCGCCGCGCGCGGCAACTTCCGCGGTTTCAGGGCCCGCTGACCGGCATCTCCCGTCAGCCGCGCGGGCTCAGGCCCAGGAACGCACCCAGCTCCTCCAGCGCTGCGGGCCGGTGCGGCATATAGCTGGTGAGCTCGGGGGAGCGGATGATCACTGCCCGCCACTGCCCCCGTGAGACAGCAACATTGATCCGGTTCCTGTTCAGCAGGAACTCCGCTCCCCGAGGCGCCTCGGCTACGGCAGAGCAGGCCATGGACACGAGCACCACCGGCGCTTCCTGCCCCTGGAACTTGTCCACCGTCCCCACCCGGACCTCCGGCAAACCGGCTTCCTCCAACGCCCTGCGCACCAGGTGGACCTGGGCGTTGTACGCGGCCACCACCAGCAGGTCCTGCTGGCCGAGGGGCCGGAACTCATCCTCGGCGCCGGGCTTCCATTTCAGGCCCAGATGCCGCCGTGCCTGCCGCACCACTTCAGCGGCCTCCTCCGGGGATGCTGTGGTGTTGCCGGCGTGCTCTACGAACACTGTCTCGACGCCGGGCGGCAGCTCCTCGAGGTTGCGCAGCGACGCCGCCGGCGCGGACTGCAGCTTTCCCTCGTAGCTGAGCCGTGACACCGCCCGGCACAGGTCCGGATGCATCCGCCAGCTGTCCGCCAGGAAGTAGCCCAGGCTGGCAGGCAGGGTGGCGTGCCCCGCAGCCAGCCAGCCCAGCGCCGATTCATCCACCGGCTCCGGGTGGGCCCCTTGGCTGACCTGCGGAAGCTGCTGAGGATCGCCCAGCAGGAGGAGCCGCTTGGCCGCGCGCGAAACCGCAAGGGTGTTGGCCAGCGAGAACTGGCCCGCCTCGTCGATCACCAGGAGGTCCAGCGAGCCCGCCGGGACTTCCTTGCCCGTCATGGTCCACGCCGTTCCGCCCACCAGGCAGCCGCCGGGGGAGGCGAGCAGCCGGGCGACGTCGCCGTCGGCCGTCTGGGTCCAGGGGACATCGTGCGGCGCAGCCAGCTTCTTCGCCACAACCGTGGGGGAGACGCCGCCGGTGGCGATGGCACGGCAGAGCAGGTTTTCCACCACGTTGTGCGACTGGCCCACCACGCCGATCTTCCAGCCGTCAGCCACGAGGTGGCCGATGACGTGGGCCCCCACGAACGTCTTTCCTGTTCCCGGAGGGCCCTGGACTGCCAGGTAGGAGTGGCCAAGGTCCCGAAGCGATGCCGTGATGGCTGCAGCGTAGTCCGGAGCGCCCGAGGTGTCATGGCGCACCCCTGCCGGGCCGGGAAGGCTGTGGAACTGCGGGGCCCGTTTCCGCAGGATGTCCAGGCCGGGATGGGCCGGCAGTGACGGAAGGGAGGCGCCCACCGTGCGGGCAAGCTCGGCGATGGCAGCCTCGATGCTGGTGGTGGCCAGCGGCTGGTCCTCGGTGAGGGCGACGGGAAGGTGCGGGTAGGCGGCCACCTTCCCGGTCTCCCGCTCGGCAACCGTGATGATGGTGTGCTCCGGGTTGTCGGGCGCGGGAGCAACGCCGCTGATTTTCGTCCCAAAGGAGAAAGCCCGCGCACCGGGGGCAGCATCCTGGGCAGCCATGCCGTCAGGTGGCGAGGCGTCGTAGAGCCGGCACCAGGTGGAGTCCGCGCGGAAGTCCGAGCCCTCCGTCATGGTGCCGCGGAGCCGGAGGGTCCGGGTCCGCATCCGTTCCCGGGGCTTGGCAAGCGCCCAGTCCGAGGCCACCTCCGCCGAGGACACCAGGAACACGTTGCGCTGGTCCGCCCAGTTTTCCACCGGTGCCTCCACGCGGTCGAAGTGCTGCCACCAGAACTGCTTGCGTTCGCGGCGGTGGTAGCCCGTGGCGGCGGCAACCATGGCGATTGCGCGTTGGTCTTCACTCCAGGCCAGGTCCTCGGGCAGTCCCGCCAGGAATTCGCGCAGCCTGGTTTCCTCAGGCGTCTCCTCCGCGGCCGCCGCGCGCTCCGGGGATGCTCCCTGGGGCGGTTGGCCGGCGGAAGCGGCACGATCAGCTTGTGCCCCGCCGGGCTGCCCCGCCACGTCCAGCAGCCAGTCCCGGAGCTTGAGCGTGGACAGGCAGTCGTACTGGTTGTAGTCGGAGATGGATGCCAGGACCTTCCCTGCTTCGGCTGAGCGCCCCGCGTCCCTGGCTGCACAGTAGGCGGCGTACGCAACAACGGATGCTCCGGCGTCTTTGACCTCACCGGAGCGCAGGTTGCTGCCCATGTACAGCGGTTCGAGTTTCTTGATCGAGTAGGACGCCTCCGAGATGCGCAGTGACTGCCGGACGGTGGCATAGAGATCCACCAGCAGCCCTTCCCGCAGCCATGCGTCCACCGTGTCTTCCCCGGCCTGGTGCGCCAGGGAGAGGTTCCGGAGGGCCGTTTTTTCGTAGGCGGCGTAGTGGTAGACATGCATGTCCGGATAACGGGCGCGGCGTTCTTCCACGTACGCGAGGAAGTCCAGGAAGGCGCGGCGTTCCTCGGCCCGGGAGTGCGCCCAGAACGGGCGGAACACGGGATCGCCGTGATGGTCCGGAACCGGCGCCTCAACAACGCCGAACAGGTACTCGATGCCCCAGGCGCCGGTGGCCGGATCCTGCCAGAGGGGATCACCCTCGAAGTCGAAGAAGATGTCCCCGGGGCTGGGCGGTGGGAGCAACCCGATGGTGTTTTCCGGGAGGACGGTGAACGAGACGGTGTGGGGCGCCCCGTCCTTGGTGAACGTCCGGGACCCCGCCACGGCGTCCAGGCCCAGCTGCATCCGCGCCTGGGCCCGCAGCCGGACCACGGAATTCCTGGCGTCCCCGGCAGGCATGGCCGCCAGTTCATCGATGGTGGTGATGCCCGCCGCATGGAGCTTCTTCCGCTGCACCACGGACATCCCCGCCACCATCAGCAGGTCCCGGTGCACCTGCACCTGCTCGGCGCAGTAGTCGCACCGGCCGCAGTGGACCACCCCTTGTTGCTGCCACTGCACAGTGGCGTTCCCTGCCCGGTGCTGCGCAGTGAGCTCGCGGAAGCGCCGCCGCCGTTCCCGGAACGCCGGCAACAGATCGGGCAGGGAATGGCTGCTGCGGAGCCAGTCTTCACCCACGCGGGTCCCCAGCACCAGGGTGACCACCGGAGAGGGCTCCAGCCCCATCCCGAGCAGCTGGTCGCCGTAGGCCGCAAGCTGCAGGAGGGCGCCCACCTTCGCGTGGCGGGCAAGCTTGGTGTCCCAGACCTCGTACCGGCCGGGGTTGCCCGTGCCTGCGGCCTCGTTGACCAGGAAGTCCGCATAGCCCAGGAACTCCCCGTCAAAGAAGGTGGCCTGGAACACCACGTCCGCCCCGGACCGCAGGGCAAGCTCGGTTTCCGCGTTCTTGGCCTGCAGGTCCCCGCGCAGGTTCTGGCCACGTTCCAGGGAGTAGACGCCGGCGCCGCGGCTGGCATCCCACTCACCGTATTTGCCAATCAGGCTGGCCAGGACGGTCTGCTCGTGGTGGTCGCCCAGTTCGCCGGCGCGCACCTGCATCTCGTCGGCGGGGAACTCGGCCTTGGGGGAGCGGCCCAGCTTCTCGTCCAGTACCCGAAGCGTCCGGTACTCACACTCGCTGGCGGCAACAAGGTCGCTGGCGGAAAACACCAGGTCCGGCGGCGCGCCGGCCGCTGCGGCTTCGAGCAAGAACACGGGGCCTCCCCATCGACAGCCGGGCTGTCATCCTCAGGCTGTTATTGCCAGAACCGGAGACTGTTCCCCGGCCCTGATCCAAACGTAGCAAGAGGGGGTGACAATCACTGTTCTAGTTCTCGGCGGCCGCCCGCACCTGGGCTTTGTCGTGCTCGGCGTGGGCCTTCCGCAGCAGGTCCAGGAACTCGGTCTCGTTGCGGACGAGGCGCTTGTACTTCTCCGGAAGCTTGCGGATCTCGTTCTCCTCGCGGCACATGGCAGCGAAGATCTTGTCCCGCTCGTTCATGTCCGTCTCGTAGTTGAGGTCCAGGTACTCCACGGCGTGCCGCCGGGCGCCGGAGACAGCGTTCTTGGCTTTGCCCTTGGGGCTGAAGATGGACGCCAGGACCGTGATCACCAGGACGCCGAGGATCACGCTCAGCGAAACGCCCGTGCTGACCTCCACCACGCTGACGTGCTCGCCGTCGTTGATGAACGGGAGGGTGTTCTCGTGCAGGGCGTGCAGGATGAGCTTCACCCCGATGAAACCCAGGATGACGGCCAGGCCGTAGGACAGGAAGATCAGCCGGTCCAGCAGCCCGTCGATCAGGAAGAACAGCTGCCGCAGGCCCATCAGGGAGAACGCCGTGGCCGTGAAGACAATAAAGACGTTCTGGGTCAGGCCGAAGATCGCCGGAATGGAGTCCAGTGCGAACAGGATGTCCGTGCCGCCGATTGCCACCATCACCAGGAGCATGGGCGTCAGGACGCGCTTGCCGTTTTCAACGGTGAACAGCTTGTCGCCGTCGTAGTGTTCCGACGCCGGCAGGAACTTCTTGGCGAGCCGCACCACCAGGCCTTCGGAGTCGTCGTCGTGGCTGCCCGGTTTGAGCAGGTTGCCGGCGGTGATCAGCAGGATCAGCCCGAAGATGTAGAACACCCACGCGAAACTGTTGATCAGTGCCGCACCCAGGAGGATGAAGCCCGTGCGGGCGATCAGGGAGAAGACGATGCCGAACAGCAGCACCTTCTGCTGGTCCGCGCGGGGCACCCGGAAGCTGGCCATGATGATCAGGAAGACGAAGAGGTTGTCCACGGACAGTGCCTTCTCCGTGATGTACCCGGCGAAGTATTCGGTACCCATCGTGGGTCCGCCGAACAGCAGCACGCCCAGTCCGAAGAGCACCGCGATGCCCACATAGATCGAGGACCAGAGGGCAGCTTCCTTGAGTGAGGGCGTGTGGGCCTTGCGCACATGGAAGAAGAAGTCGAAGGCCAGGAGGCCCACGATCCCGGCAATAGTCAGGGTCCAAACATAAGCAGGTACTTCCACGCTGCGGGCCTTTCGTCGGAGTCTCCTTAAAGCCTACCCACCTATGCCGGCTTCAGGAGTTCGTGTTCCACGACGGCGGCGCGCGAGAGGGTTTTGTAGCCCTCCTGTTCGAACAGGACCGTGATGACGTCATCCTCATGCCGCATCACCAATCCCGGCCCCCACTCCTTGTGGACCACGGCGGACTGGAGCGGGAACGGCTCCGCGGCCCGGCCGCCCGGTGCTGTGCCGCCGTCGTCCGCCCCGTCACGGGTGTAGTGCCTTGCGGCGTCGGCGCAGGCGTCGCAGTTGCCGCAGGCCTTTGCCAGTTCCTCACCGAAATAGCCCAGCAGGAACTGGCGCCGGCAGCCGTCCGTCTCGGCGTAGGCGCGCATCATGGTGAGCCGGGACTGGTCAACGCGCTGCCGGGCTTCGGCGAGTTCGACGGCGCCCCGCACCAGGGTGGGCAGCTTGGCTTTGGAGGACAGGCGGACGCCGCGCTTGCCAAGGGTGACGGCTCCGGTTTCCTCGAGCTGGTTAAGCAGCCCGGTGATCCGGCGGGCGGGAAGCCCCGTCAGCTCAGGCAGCGAAGACTTGGGCGTGGGCCCGTCCGCTGCTTTCAGCACTTTCAGCACCGCCAGGAGGGATTCCGGATCGGGGGAGTGGGTTGCGAAGAACTTCCGCAGGCCCAGGTCCTCTGACCGGTAGTGGAGGACGGCGGCCGCGGGTTCCCCGTCGCGCCCGGCCCGGCCGATCTCCTGGTAGTAGGCGTCCAGTGACTCCGGGATATCCGCATGGACCACGAAGCGCACGTTGGGCTTGTCGATTCCCATGCCGAAAGCGGTGGTGGCCACCGCCACGTCGAGCTGGTCGTCCAGGAACTGTTCGTGGATGTGCTCCCGGTCCGCCGTGGAACGGCCCGCGTGGTACGCCTCCGCGCGCAGCCCCTCCTTGCACAATTTGGCGGCGTACTTCTCGGTGTCCTTGCGGGTGGCGGCGTAGAGGAGCCCCTGCCCGTCCCGGGCCAGGGCGGCAACCTGCTTCAGCACGGCCTTCCGTTTGTCCTTGTCCTCGTGGTGGCGCACGACGTCGAGGCCGATGTTGGGCCGGTCGAACCCGCGGACCAGGACCAGCGGGTCCTTCATGCGCAGCCGCTCCACGATTTCGTCCCGGACCGGAGGCGAGGCGGTGGCGGTGAGGGCGGCTACGGGAGGGTTGCCGAGCTGCTCGCGGACGTGGCCCAGGCCCAGGTAGTCGGGGCGGAAATCGTGGCCCCAGGACGAGACGCAGTGGGCCTCGTCCACCACGAACAGGGAAATGTCCAGGGCTGCGATGCGATCCACGGTCTTGTGCTTGGCCAGCTGCTCCGGGGCCAGGAACAGGAACGTGGCTGTGCCGTTTTCCACCGCCTGCCATGCCGCCTCCACCTCGGAATCGCTGCGGGAGGAGTTGACGGCCACAGCCGCACCCGGCCCCAGGTCCCCGTCGAGGCCCTCCAGCTGGTCCTCCTGCAGCGCAATGAGCGGTGAAACCACGACGGCGGGACGTCCCGTTGCGTTGTGCAGGTGCTGGGCCGCGACCTGGTAGATCGCGGACTTGCCGTAGCCGGTGGGCATGACGGCCAGGACGTCGCGGCCGTCGGCGAGGGCGGCCATCCCGGCCAGTTGGCCGTCCCGCAGGTGGGCCAGGGAGAAGGAGGATGCCGCAAGGGCAGCGAGGTCATGAGCGTTGGACATGGGGGCGCTCCGCACAGAGTGGTTACTGCGGCCGCTTGCTTCAGCCAACTTAAACAGCCTAACGCCAGCCGCGTGCCGCCGTCGCCCGTTGCCCATGGTTCCCGCCCGGCAGGGGAGCTGCCTCCTTGACTTCCCCGCCACCCTGAACAAGTGTGGGAAAGGAACCGGCCCGCCGAAGCATCGGAAAGTGGCCGCGCCTGCAGAACGCAAGGAGAACCAGCCGTGACGCGCAAGAATCCCGATGTTGAAGAGGCCGACGAATCTGACATCGAAGTCAGCGATCACCCGAAGACATGGGCCGCGGGGGTGCCCGGCGTCTACCATTCCATGCAGCCGGCGCTGAAGCACATGGGCCTGGAACGCTCCAGGAAGACCCTGCTGGCGCTGAACCAGAAGGACGGTTTCGACTGCATGAGCTGCGCGTGGCCGGACCCCGGGCACCGCAAGACGTTCGAATTCTGCGAGAACGGCGCCAAGGCCGTGACGTGGGAGGCCACCCCGGTGGTGATTGGCTCGGATTTCTGGCAGGAGCATCCCGTCAGCGAGCTGCTGCAGCGCTCCGAGTACTGGCTGGGCATGCAGGGACGCCTGACGGAGCCGGTGTACAAGCCCGCCGGGGAGGACCACTACCGGCCCGTCAGCTGGGACCAGGCGTTCGGCATCATCGCGGACAAGCTGGCGTCCCTGCCCAGCCCGGACCAGGCGGCGTTCTACACCAGCGGCCGCACCTCGAACGAGGCCGCGTTCCTGTACCAGCTGTTCATCCGCGGGTACGGCACCAACAACCTGCCGGACTGCTCCAACATGTGCCACGAATCTTCCGGCTGGGGCATGGGCCAGACCATCGGCGTGGGCAAGGCCACGGTGTCCTATGACGACTTCGCCAAGGCGGACCTGATCATCATCATGGGCCAGAACCCCGGCACCAACCACCCCCGGATGCTCACCGCCCTGGAGGAGGCCAAGGAAGCGGGCGCAAGCATTGTGGCAGTCAACCCGCTGCCCGAGGCCGGCCTGATGCGCTACAAGAACCCACAGAAGGTCAAGGGCATCATTGGGCGGGGCACGGATCTGGCGGACCAGTTCCTCCATATCCGGATCGGCGGGGACATGGCGCTGCTGCAGGCGGTGTCCAAGCGGGTCCTCGATGCCGAGGCAGCCAATCCGGGCACCGTGCTGGACCATAAGTTCCTCGAGGAACACTGCCAGGGGCTTGAGGAGCTCCGGGAACACCTGGCCGGACTGGACGAAGCATCCGTCCTGGCGGCCACCGGCCTGCAGGCCGGGGAGATCGACGAGCTGGCCGACCGCTACCTCCGCGCCGAAAAGGTCATCATCACGTGGGCCATGGGCATCACCCAGCAGAAAAAGGGTGTGGCCACCATCAAGGAGATCATCAACCTGCTGCTGCTGCGCGGCAACATCGGCAAGCCCGGCGCCGGTGCCTCGCCCATCCGCGGGCACAGCAACGTCCAGGGGGACCGCACCATGGGCATCTGGGAGCAGATGCCGCCGGCGTTCCTGGATGCCCTGGGCAAGGAATTCAGCTTCGAGCCGCCCCGCGGGCATGGCGCGGACGCGGTGGAGACCATCCGGCAAATGCGCGACGGCGGGATCAAGGTTTTCATCGCGATGGGCGGCAACTTCGTGGGCGCCATGTCCGACACCCGGGCTGCCGAAGCGGCGATGGGCGGCACGGAACTCTCCGTCCAGATCTCAACGAAGCTGAACCGGTCCCACGCCGTGACAGGGGCCGAGGCCCTGATCCTGCCCACGCTGGGGCGCACTGAGATCGACCGGCAGGAGTCCGGCCCCCAGTTCGTCTCGGTGGAGGACACCGTCTGTGCCGTGCACGCCTCCCACGGCACCGTTGAACCGGTGGCTCCGGGCCTGCTTTCCGAGGTGGCGATTGTCTGCCAGCTGGCGCAGCGGGTGCTGGGGGACAGGATTTCGGCTGACTGGGCCGGCTTCCAGAAGGACTACGACTTGATCCGCGAGCATATCTCCCACGTGGTGGTGGGTTGCGAGGACTACAACCGTAAGATCCGGCAGGAAGGCGGCTTCGTCCTGCCGAACGGTCCCCGCGATTCCCGAACGTTCAACACCCCCACTGGCAAGGCCATGCTCACGGTCAACGAACTGGAGCATGTGGAGCGCCCGGCCGGCACCCTGATCCTGCAAAGCATGCGCTCGCACGACCAGTTCAACACCACCATTTACGGCCACAACGATCGCTACCGGGGCATCAAGAAGGGCCGCGAGGTGGTGTTCGTGAACCCCGAGGACCTGGCCGAGCTGGGGCTGGAAGACGGGCAGCACGTGGACGTGCGCGGCGTGTATTCGGACAACGTGGAGCGGGTCCTGCGGAACTACCGCCTGGTGTCCTACCCGTCAGCACGCGGATGCGCGGCCGCCTACTATCCGGAAGCGAACGTCCTGGTGCCGCTGGAGAGTGTGGCGGAGGGCAGCCAGACGCCGGTTTCCAAAGCGGTAATTGTCCGGCTCGAACCCGTTGCCGCGCTCGAGGAGGAGCCCACAGCCGCAGGGTAGGGTGCTGTATCCCTACTGCGCCGTGTCCGCCCAGCCTTTGCTGGCCGGGCCGCCGTCTTGCCCGTCCTCGCACAGCTGGAAGGCGACGTCCGCCGCTTTCGCAACTGACGCCGTCGACGCTTCCTTGGTGCCGGCGCTGCCGGTGCCTGCTTCCAGCCCTGCCGCATACCCCACCATGAAGGTGGTCACCGGAGCCGCTGCATGCGTTACGGAATCGGCCGATTTGCGGGCCAGGTCCAGGAGGAGGTCGTGGTCCACCTCCAGGTCCAGGATCTGCAGCGCCTGCGCAAGCCGGTTGCTCCACTGGTCCAGGATCTGCATTTCGTCCTCGTTGGCTGGCATGTCCGCTCCTTGGTCTTCCGTCATTGTCGGGACATTGGATCGTCCTCCGTGCCGAGACTACAAGGCTTCGCAGCGGAAGTCATCGGTACCGGGGGATCCCCGCGTAACCCCTAATCCACAAACAGGTAGACAGCCGGACTTACTACCCCTAGATATGAGGGCTGCCCGTGCTTAGACTGGGCGCACCCGCTCCAGGAAGCTCTCCGGCAACTGATTCCCAGCCATTACCAGATGCTGGACGGTGCCTGTCCGGCGGGATGCGCATCACCACTCATGAATCACGGCAGCCCTACCGGGCGATACGTGGGATAACAGGAGAAAAAGATGACAGGGAACAAAGCCGTTGCCTACAAGGGACCCGGGAAAGTCGAACTGATTGATATCGACTACCCCACGTTCGAACTCAAGGACGGGCCGGGCGTCAACCCGGCAAATGTTGGGCGCGCCGTCAACCATGGCGTGATCCTGAAGACAGTGGCCACCAACATTTGTGGCTCGGACCAGCACATGGTGCGCGGCCGCACCACGGCACCGCCGGACCTGGTTTTGGGGCACGAGATCACCGGTGAAGTGGTGGAGGTTGGCCGCGACGTTGAATTCATCAAGGTGGGGGACCTGTGCTCAGTCCCGTTCAACATTGCCTGTGGCCGCTGCCGGAACTGCAAGGAACGCAAAACCGGCATCTGCCTGAACGTGAACCCGGACCGCCCGGGCAGCGCCTACGGGTACGTGGACATGGGCGGCTGGGTGGGCGGTCAGGCCAACTATGTGCTGGTGCCGTACGCCGACTGGAACCTGCTGAAGTTCCCGGACAAGGACCGGGCCATGGAGAAGATCCTTGACCTGGCCATGCTTTCGGACATCTTTCCCACGGGATTCCACGGTGCCGTCAGCGCCGGCGTGGGAGTGGGCTCCACCGTCTACGTGGCAGGCGCAGGTCCCGTGGGCCTGGCAGCGGCCACCAGCGCGCACCTGCTGGGCGCCGCCGTCGTGATTGTGGGCGACCTGAACGAGGACAGGCTGGCGCGGGCGCGCAGCTTCGGTTGCGAAACGGTGGACCTCACCAAGGGAGGCCCGGCGGAGCAGATCGAGCAGATCCTTGGCGTGCCGGAAGTGGACTGCGGCGTGGACGCGGTGGGCTTTGAGGCGCGCGGCCACGGCCACGGCAAGGACGCCGAAGAGGCCCCGGCCACGGTGCTGAACTCGCTGATGGACATCACCGCTGCCGGCGGCGCGCTGGGCATTCCGGGGCTGTACGTGACGGGCGATCCGGGCGGCATTGACGAGGCAGCCAAGAAGGGTGCCCTCAGCCTGAGCCTGGGTACCGGTTGGGCCAAGTCGCTGAGCTTCACCACCGGCCAGTGCCCGGTGATGAAGTACAACCGCCAGCTGATGATGGCCATCCTGAACGACAGGGTGAACATCGCCAAGAACGTGAACGCCAAGGCGATCACGCTTGAGGAGGCCCCGCAGGGCTACGCGGAGTTCGACGCCGGCGCGGCCACCAAGTACGTCCTCAACCCGAACGGCTACCTGAGCTAGGCCGGACGGCGTCACGCGGCGCCGCCGGAAGCGGGGCGGCGGACGGTACTGTCCGGTAAGGGACCGGTGCGGAAATAGATGCCCTTCGGCTGGGGTTAGGCTGAAGGACACACCGCATCGAAGGAGATTCCCTTGAGTGACATCACTGTCCGCCACAACCCCGGCCGCGAGCGCTTTGAGATCCTCGACGCCGGCAACGTGATTGGCAAGGCGGCGTACAAGGCGTACGACGGCGGCGCCTCGCCGGAGCGGATTTTCTACCACACGGTGATCAACGAGGAATACGGCGGGCAGGGCCTTGCAGGGCAGCTCGCCACCGTTGCACTGGACGAGACGGTCAAGGCAGGCGTGGGCATTGTCCCGGTCTGCCCCTTCATCAAGAAGTTCCTCGCCAAGCACCCCGAATACGCCGGCGATGCGGTGGCCGTGAAGCCCGCGCACCTTGAGTTCCTCAACGGAGCCCTGGCCAGCCGCGCCCGCTGATATTCGACGCGCTCATTCGTTGTTGCCACGCAGCTTGGTTTTCGACTCGCAGGTTAGTTCTCGACCCTCGGATTTAGGCCGCGCCTCCTGACTTGGGCGTCGAGATGTACTTTGCGTGTCGCCAGATGCCCTCCCGCGCCCCGTGCGCAAGACTGTTTCCGTGAGCAACAAACCCCGGACTGCGCTGGCCGTCGCCGGCCTCAGCCTGGGCACGGCGCTGAACCCCCTCAACTCCTCGATGATCGCCGTCGCCCTGGTGGTGCTCCGCGGGGACTTTGGACTCGACGTCGCGGCCGTCACCTGGGTGGTGACCTCGTTTTACCTGGCCTCGGCCGCGGGCCAGCCGGTGATGGGCAGGCTTGCCGACAGGTTCGGGCCGCGGCGGATGTTCATGCTGGGCATGGGTTTGGTCGCGGTCACCTGTGCGCTGGCGCCGTTCGCCCCGAACTTCGCGCTGCTCTGCGTTGCCCGGGCGGTGATGGCGCTGGGCACGGCCACCGCCTATCCCAGCGCTGTGGTGATGGTGGGTGCCATTGCGCACCGGGCCAACGTGGAACCGGCACGTCCGCTGGGCAGCCTCCAGATGGCCAACACGTCGGCGGCGGCAGTGGGACCTGTGATCGGCGGATTGCTGGTGGGCTTTGTGGGCTGGGAGGCGTTGTTCCTGGTCAATGTCCCGCTGGCGCTGGCCGCGCTGCTGATCGTCCGGCAGGCTGCTCCGGCGGACAAAGCCAGGGAACGCGGCAGCGTTGCCGAGCTGCTGCGGGATTCGGACCTTCCCGGCATCCTGGGCTTTGTCTCCGCGCTGCTGCTGGTGATGATGGCCGCCCTGAACGTCGTGCCGGGCTACCGCTGGTGGATGCTGGCCGCGGGAACCGCGATCGCGGGGTTGTTTGCCTGGCGGGAGCTCCGGTTCACCCGGCCGTTCCTGGACCTGAGGCTCCTCGGCCGTAACAAGCCCCTGATGCTCATCTACCTTGCCTTCGCAGTGTTCAGCAGCGTCTATTACTTCGTCTTTTTCGGCCTGCCCCAGCTCCTGCAGGAAGCCGGCGGCTACGAGCCGGGCATTGTGGGCCTGCTGATGCTGCCCCTGGCGGGAATGTCCGTCCTGGCGACCCCCTGGGCGGTGAAGGCAATGGGAAGGTTCGGCGTGCGGCGCGTGCTGATTGCCGGCGTCGTGCTCCTGGCCGCGGCCGCCGCCCTGATGTGGCTGCTCACCGGCACCCTGGCGATCCCGCTGGTGGTGGTGCTCACTGCCCTGATGGGCATCCCGTACGGGACCGTGGGCATCGCCACGAACCAGGGCATGTTCGTTTCCATCCGGCCGCAGGAGCGCGGCGTCGCTGCCGGGATCTACCAAACCTGCCGGTATGTCGGCGCGATCACGGCCACGGTGATGATCGGTGTATTCGCGGGCGGCGGCGTGGACCAGGAAAGCTGGGCGCGGATGGTCCTGGCGATGCTGGTCCTGTGCGTGGTGACGTTCGCCGTGAGCCTGCTGTGGAGGCAGCGGACACCCTAGCCGGGCAGGAGCGCCTAGGTGTACATCAGCGAGCCCGGCGTGGTCAGCTTCTCCCCGGTCTCCAGCCAGGTCTTGAGTCCGGAGAGGATCATGGGCCAGCCGCCGTAGAGCTGCTCGTTCGCTCCTTCCCGCAGGTCGCTGTGGGTGACGGTCAGGCGGCAGGAATCGCCCACGGGCTCGATCTCCCACGTGACCTTCGAGGTCCCCTCCGTCTTGACGTCCTCGCCCCACAGCGCGCGCATGGTCTGGACCAGCCGGCGGGGCGGATCAACTTCCAGGTTCTCGCCCTCGCCCAGCGGCGCGCCGGCCTTCACGTTGTTCATGGTGAAGCTGCTGCCTGGGGTCCAGTCCGTGTCGATGGTGTTCCCGAACTGGTACTTGCTGCGGATCCCGCTGTCCGTAATGGCTTCCCAGAGCCGTTCCGGCGTGGTCTTGATATAGATTTCGAAGATCTTTTCCATGGGACTTTCCAATCTGGATTTGAGGTCGCTGAGGCCAGCGGCCCATGGTTCTGAATATTTGCTCACCCAGCGGTCGTGGACGAGCCTGATGGGCACCGGGTTCAGGAAATGCAGCTTTTCACGCCCCCGACGGCGGGCCACCACCAGTCCCGCTTCCTCCAGGACCTTGAGGTGCTTGGCAATCCCGAAGCGAGTCATGTCGAAGCGGGCCCCAAGCGAGCTCAGGGACTGCCCGTCCTGGCGGAACAGCTCATCGAGGAGGTCCCGGCGGGTGGGGTCGGAGAGTGCCTTGAACACTGCGTCCATAACCACATGATAGGTGACTATATGGTCACCTATCAAGGGTGTGCCACTATGTTTTTGTGCTGCCCCTGAGCCAAATTTCCAGTATGCGTAAGACGGTCGACGACGGCTGGCGCTCACCCGTGGCGGATGCCGTGGGGGAGCTTTGGGATATCGACCCCGCTGGACTTCGGTTCTGGCGCTCATCCTCGGTACACGTGTTCGTTGTTCCACCACGAAGCGATGACCGCGGTGTGCTGTACGCGCGCTTTGCGCCGTACGACGGAACGGCGGGGCGCCGGCTGCGGCAGGGGGCAGAACTCGGCGAACTACTGAAGGCGGCCGGAGCCGCTGTGGCCGGGGTGGTCAGGTCCCGGTCCGACGCGGTCGTGGAACGCGTCAGCACGCCGTTAGGCGACATGGCCGCGTGTGTGCTGCATCGGGTGGAAGGCGAGGAACTGGACGCAGATGACCTCGTGGCGGAGGACGCACGTGCCTGGGGGCTGGCGCTGGCTGCTTTCCACCGGACAGCGGGGGAGGTGGGTTCGTCTGCCGCTTCGCGCCCGGACCAAGCGGTCCCGGATGCCTTTGCCGCCCTGGCCGCTCATGCAGAGCGCCAGGGCGATGCTGAACTTGCGTCATCGGCTAGCCACCTGCGTGGAGTGTATGCGCGCTTGGACCCGGAACCCCTGGTGTTAGGGCACGGCGATTTCGAACTGGACAACCTGCGGTGGTCAGGAGGCCAGGCTGTGTGCTTTGACCTGGACGAATCCGGCGTGATGCCTGCGCCTGCCGACGTTGCCTCCGCAGTGCGCGACCTCCTGGGCCCGTGTCCCGGATCGCCACAGCATCCGGAACTGCTCGCGGCGTTCCTCGATGGTTACCGCCTCGGATCAGGCCGCGCCATCAGCCCGGACCAGCTCCTCCTGCACCGTGCGTCCTTCGCCGCGGAACACGTCCTGGAAGCACCGGCAGTCCTGGACCTGAACCCCGCAGGCACGGGCTGGCTCCCGGATCTGGCTGCCTCCCTGGTCCGCCACTACAAAGGCGAGCGCACCATCATCCTGGCGACGGCCGCCGTCGTGCCTTAAGAGCGCCCGCCCACTTTGTCCGGGAACGGCTTGGCGATGGGCCGCGGCTCCAGCCATATCCGCTCCCGCGGGCCCTGTGGGTACGCATGCTTCTTGCCGGCCAGCGTGATGATCCAGGCTGCCACTACCGGCAGCGCGGCGGCCACGGGAACCAGCATCGGACCACCCACCACCAATGCCGCTGAGCCATACAAGGCACCGACCGTGATGCCGAGCTGGATGGTCAGCACGGTGAGGCCGTTCGCTGCTTCCTGGTACTCGCCGCCGGCCCTCAGGATGGCGGACTGGTTGTAGATGCCGATCGCCCCCAGTCCCGCCCCCCAGACGGTCATGAGGACCAACGCCACGGTGAAGTTGCCTACGGCGAGGGGCAGGAAAAACATGGACAGGGCGATCGCCGCAGTGGTGACCAGCAGGGAACGCCGCGGCCGGGAATCCACGGTGAGGCCCGCGATCCAGATGCCCAGCAGCCCGGAGCCGCCCAGCACGGTGAGCGAGAGGCTGATGGCGTAGTCCGGGAAACCGGCGTCGCGGATAAACGGAGCGATATAGGTGAACAGGGCGAAGTGCGCCAGGACCAGCAGCGGCCAGGCAATTGCGACCGGCTTCACCCCGGGCTGGGCGATGGCTTTGCGCAGTGACGGGCGGACGGCGTCGGAGATCTTTTGTACGCGTGGGAGCAGGAAGAACGCCAGCACGGTGAGGACCAGTCCGAACCCGGCCAGCACCATGAACGCGGCCCGCCAGCCCAGGAACCCGCCCAGCGCGGTCCCCACGGGCGCGCCGATGGCCAGGCCCAGGCTGTTGCCGCTGAAGACAATGGCCAGGGCCTTGCCCACCTTGTCCGCCGGAACCACCCTGGTGACGAACGGGGCCATGGTGGTCCACAGCAGCCCATGGGCCAGGCCGCCCACCAGGCGGGCAATCATCGCGGACGTGAAGTCAGGCGCCAGTCCCACCATGGCGTTGCTGGCGGCGAACGTCAGGACCAGCCCCACCAGCAGCGCATGCCGCGGTATCTTCCCCAGCAGCCGGGCAGCCGGAACCACCGTAACCACAATCACCGCGGCATAGGCCGCAGCCAGGTAGCCGGCCACCGGCTCGGACACATTCAGGCCCGCGCTGATCTGCGGCAGCAGCCCGGACGGCAGCAGTTCGGTGGTGATGGCGGTAAAGGCGATGGTGGCCAGGACCACCATCGCGGCGTAGGGGAAACGGGCAGGCGCCGGCGCGGAATTCGCGGAAGACATGGGGGAGGGGTCCATTCAAGGGGGAGGGGTGGAACGCGGCTCGCTGGCCGGACAATTCCTCCCTTAAATTTACAGGATCCCGCCCCCTGCTCCGTGCCGTTCCCGGCGCGTCCCCGGTGCCGTTTACGGTGTGCCGTGCCGCACCGCTGGAATCAGCGGGCGGCCGGTTCCCTGACCTCCGTGATGGCGCTTAGCCGTGAATCCAGCAGGCCTGCCGCGACGGCTGGAGCAAGCCCCGGCGCCAGCGGAAGGCGCGGTACCACCAGGCAGTGCCAGAGGTGGTAGATGTCCGCCTTGCCCGACCATACGGTGGAGGTGACATTGCCGTGCTCGTCGAGTTCCTGCTTCCAGGAGCCGTGCTCGTAGTCGATGAACCAGTCGCGGGCGTGGTCCCAGATCCGCTCGTACCAGTCCGCGTATTTCTTCTCGCCGGTGGCGATGTAGAGGGCTGCGGCCCCGCCGATTGCCTCCGCGGGAACCCAGCGGATGCGGGTGGTGACCACCGGCCTGCCCTCCCAGTCCACCGTGTACACAAACCCGGGATGGCCGTCCGGCTGCCAGGCGTCGCGGATCGCAGCATCGAACAGGCCGCGCGCGTCTTCCAACAGCCAGGCCGGTACATCCAGGCGGCGGGCTTCGAGCCCGGCACGGAGGTGGAGGAGCAGCCGGGCCCACTCAACCCAGTGGCCCGGGGTTCCGCCATAGGCCCGGAACTGGCTGGCCCGGTCATCGGTGTTGTACTCCGGCATCGGGGTCCACTCGGGGTCGAAGTGCTCGAACACCCGGTAGTTGTTGTTGCGCGCAAATTCGTGGATGAGCACCTCGGCAATGTGGAGGGCCCGTTCCAGCCAGCGGTCCTCGCCGGTCACATCAGCGACGATCAGGTACGCCTCGACCGAGTGCATGCTCGCGTTGCCGCCACGGTAGGCCTCGGTTTCGGTGAACTCCCGGTTCCAGGAGTCAAAGCACATGTTGGCTTTGTGGTCCCAGAATTTTGTGTCGGCTACCCGCAGGGCCTCGTCCAGCAGTTCCCGGGCTCCCGGGCGGTTTGCGGCAACGGCACTGGCGGCGGCGAGGAGCACGAAGGAGTGCTGGTAGCCGGACTTGGTGTCGTTTACCGGACCGTTCGCGTCGATCTCGGCGTACCAGCCGCCAAACTCATCGTCGTGGAAGGCCCCGTTAAGCGCTGCGATGCCGTGGTCCACGAGCGTCGCGGCACCCGGCCGCCCCATCAGCGCGGCGACAGCGAAACTGTGGACCATCCGGGCGGTGATCCACAGATGGGTCGGCTTGTCGGTGAATACCTTGCCGTTGTTGTCCAGCCAGCCGAATCCCGTGGGCACCTTTGACCCCGCGGCGAAATTGATCAGCCGGTCGGTTTCTGCCTCGAGCCATCGTGCGTGGGCGGCACTGTTCAGCCACGTCATGTCAGTTCCTCTTTCTGATACGGGGTGCAAGTTTGGAGCCGGTCCAGTCAGCGGGTGCCGAAGTCGGTATCTGTGTAGGCGCCGGCACGCCGGGCGCCACCACAGCTGCAGTCGTTTCCGACGTCAAGCTGGATGTTCACCGGTGCACCCGGGTCAATCGTCAGCGAGATGGTTTCGCCGCTGGTGGTGGACACGCGCAAGGGGCTCTTGTGCGGGGAGATGGCAGTCATGGCCGCCCTTTCGTTAGTGGTGTTGGTTGGATACATGCATCTGTTACCCGACGGTTGTTACCCGACAGTGTCGAGCACGCCGCGGACAATGGTGGCTGCCGCGCCAAGGTAGGCAAGGACGATCAGCAGGATCTGGGCGGCGCGGGCAGGGACAAAACGGGCAGCGACGTCGCCCAGCACCAGCCCCACCAGGCAGGCTGCGGCAACCGCCGCCCACATCGCAGCGGGAAGTGAGGGAAATGTCGCGGGAGCCGTCAGGGCTTTGGAGGCCAGGGAAAGCGCGCCGATGGTGAAAAAATATGGCTGCATGGTGGCTGCGAAGGACTTGTGCTGCCACCGGGTGGCGATGGAGTACATGCTCACGGCGGGTCCGCCGACGCCGGCCGCGGTGTTCATGAAGCCGCTGAGGCCGCCCGCGGTAAAGAGGTAGCGGCGCCGGGCCGGCAAGGTGGCGGATTTCAGGGCCAGCAGGACGGTCAGCCCGACGGCAAGGATCACCCCGATGGAAATCTCCAGGACTGCAGGCGGGATGAGCCGGATCAGGAAGGCCGCCGGAACGATTCCCAGCACCGCCGAGGCCGTGAGGGCCGCGTACCGTTTCCAGTCGATGTCCCGGACAACCCGGAAGATGATGGCTCCGGCAGTCACGGCGCCGCAGACGTTCACCAGCACCACCCCCTCCACCGGGCCCAGGAGCAGGACCAGGAAGGGGGCGGCCACCAGGGCGAAGCCCATGCCGGTGATGCGCTGCATCCCTGCTCCCATGACGACGGCTCCCAGCACCAGCCCGGTGGTCAGCATTTAGGGCCGCCAGGCCACGTATTGGACCTCCTCGAACTCCTCCAGGCCCAGGCTTGCGCCTTCCCGGCCCAGGCCTGACTGCTTGGCACCGCCCATGGGCGCGAAAGCCACGGACGGCAGGGGATCGTTGACGCCCACGATGCCGGCCTCGAGCTGCTCCGGAATCTCCCAGCCGCGCTTTGGGCTGCTGCTCCAGACGTATGCGGCCAGGCCCATCTCGGTGGCGTTGGCCTTCCGGATGGCGTCCTCCTCCGAGGAGAAAGTCACGACGCCGGCTGCCGGACCGAACACTTCTTCGGTCACCAGGGGTGCGTCGTCCGGAACGTCCGCCAGGAGCGTGGGAGCCAGGAAGGAGCCGTGGCCGGGCACGTCGGTCCGCTGCGTGACGCGGCGGGCGCCGCGTTCCAGGGCGTCGTCCACCAGCGCCTGCACGGCGGACACCCGCTCGGCGTCGATCACGGGGCCCAGGTCCGGGACGGGAGTGCCGTCGTCGGGAACGCCGTGGCCGATGCTCATCGCGTCAAACCGCGCAGCCAGCCTGGCGGCGAACTCCCCGGCGATGCTGTCCTGGACCAGGAACCGGTTGGCCGCCACGCAGGACTGGCCCGTGTTGCGCAGCCGGCCCAGCACTGCGCCCTCGACGGCCGCATCCAGGTCGGCATCCTCGAAGACGATGAACGGCGCATTGCCGCCCAGTTCCAGCAGCGGCCGGACCACCCGGTCCGAGGCGGATGCCATGATCTGCTTGCCCACGCCGGTGGAGCCGGTGAAGCTGACGGCCCGGACGGCCGGGTGCTTGAGCAGGGCCGCGGTGATTTCCCGCGAGGGGCCGTGGACCAGATTGACCACGCCCGCCGGGAATCCGGCGTCGTGCAGCACTTCGAAGAGTCCGGTGGCGGCCAGCGGCGCCTTTTCGGAGACCCTGCCCACCACGGTGCAGCCTGCGGCGAGCATCGCGGCGAGTTTGCGGGCCTGGATGGAGACCGGGAAGTTCCAGGGGGTGAGGCTGAGGGCCACACCGATGGGCTTCCGCAGGCTCAGGTGGCGGCGGCCCTGCAACTCGGGCGGGCTGACGGTGCCGGTGGTGCGCCGTACTTCCTCGGCGAACCAACGGAAGTATTCCACCGAGAAGTCCACCTCGCCCTGGGCTTCGGGGAGCCGCTTGCCGGCCTCGAGGGCCAGGGTGTGGGCGAGTTCATCCCGGCGTTCGGCAAGGAGGTCGGCTGCGTTGCGGAGCAGGTCGGCGCGGTTCCGCACCGTGGTGCGGGACCAGGACCCGAAGGCGTCCGCTGCTGCGTCGGCTGCCTGGGTGGCGTCCGCGGCGGTGCCCCAGGCGATCTCTCCGACGGTGCTGCCGTTTCCGGGGTCCGTCACGGTCTTGGAGGTGCCGGTGGCGTGCCAGGTGCCGTTGACGAGGTGTTGGGCTGATTTGAGGTTCACGGATGATGCCTTTCGGAGGGCGGGGAGAGGTCCGGGACGGCGGGGCGGGAGCGGAAGGCCGCCGCCGCCGTCGTAATGCTCATCCCTTGCTGGCGCCGGCGGTGATGCCGGCAACGAAGTAGCGCTGCAGGAAGACGTAGGCCACCACCACGGGCAGGGAGGCCAGGATGACGCCGGCGAACAGCAGCGGGTAGTCGGTCTGGAACTCGCCCTGGAAGCTCAGCAGCGCCAGCGGCAGCGTGCGGTTGCCGGGGGACTGGATGAACAGCAGCGGGTACAGCAGTTCGTTCCAGTGGATGACGAACAGGAAGATGGCAGCCGCGGCGATGGACGGCGCGGACAGCGGCAGGGCGATGGAGACGTACGTCCGCCAGGGGCCGGTGCCGTCAATCGAGGATGCTTCGTAGAGTTCCTTGGGCAGGGTCCGCATGAACCCGCCCAGGATAAAGACGGCGATGGGCAGGGTGGACACCAGGTTCGCCAGCACCAGCCCGGCCAGGCTGTCCAGCAGCCCCAAACGGCCAAAGAGGACATACAACGGAACCATGTTGGCCTGCGCCGGGATGGCCATGCCCAGCACCAGGAAGCCGAAGATGGCCCAGGACATGAACCCCTTGAGCCGGGAGACGGCGTAGCCGGCCAGGCTGGCAAGGAACAGGGTGAGCGGGACGGAAATGGCGGTGACAATCACGCTGTTCATGAAGGACGAACCGAGGTCCTGGCCGCCGATCACCTCGGCGTAGTTGCCGGGGGAGAGGGACTGCGGCAGGCTGAACGGCCCGGCAAACAGTTCCTGCGTGGACTTGAAGCTGCCGAACCCCACCACGGTCAGCGGAACGATGATGATGACCGCGTAGATCGCGAGGATTCCGCGGCGGGTTATTGACGAGAGCATGCTGTCATTCCCCCTTCGGGGTGAGGCGGAGCAGCCGGCGCTGGAGCCAGGTGACCAGGGCGATCATGGCCATGAAGATGATCGACTGGGCGGCGGCGTAGCCGAACTCCGAGTTGGCGAAGGTGCTGTAGATACGGGTGGAGAGGATGTCCAGGGACTGCTTGGGCGGGTTGCCCGCGATGCCCAGGATCAGGTCGAAGGCCTTGAACGACTGCACGGTGGTGTACGCCACCACGATGGATGTTGCCGGGGCCACGAAGGGCCAGGTGATGGATTTGAACTGCTGCCACTTGTTGGCGCCGTCCATTTCGGCTGCCTCGTAGAGTTCCCGCGGGATGGCCTGCAGGCCGGCGATGTAGACCACCATCATCTGCCCGGCGTGGAACCACACCTGCGTCACGGCCACCCAGTACAGCGCCTGGGCGTCGTTTCCAAGGTAGGAGCTTTGGAGTGCTTCCAGCCCCACGCCGCCCAGCACCGCATTGGCCAGGCCGAAGTTGGGATCGTAGATGAACTTCCAGATGAACGCCACTGACACCGAGGACAGGATGGTGGGGAAGAAGAACAGCGCGCGGAGCAAGACGCTCCCGCGCGAATTCTTCGTCAACAGCAGCGCCAGGATCAGCGAGAAGAACGTCTGCGCGATCACCACCAGCAGCACGAACTTGAGGTTGTTCATGAGGGCGTTCGTGAACAGCGAGTCGTTAGTGAAGGCCCGCATGAAGTTGTCCAGCCCCACGTAGTTGAACGCGGCTGAGAAGCCGTTCCAGTCCGTGATGGCGTACTGGAAGGCCTGCAGCGTGGGCATCACCAGGAAGAAGGCGATCACCGCGACGGCGGGAAGCGGGAAGAGGTAGAGCGCCGGATTTACCCGGGTGGGGGAGCGGCGGCGCCCCTTGTTGGCATTCACGTCTGGAGGGCTGCCTGGTGCCTTCCGCTTCGCAGGCAGCCCGGTGTGGGTGCTCATATCCGTTCGTCAACAATCTTTTGGGCGGCCTCTGCTGCCTGCTCGGGGCTGGTGCCCGAGATGACGGCGGTGGCGCTGGCTTCCACGGCGTTGCGGACATCCAGGTTCTGGAACTGGAACCGCGCGGCCAGTGCTGTGTTCTTGTCCAGCCAGGGACTCAGGCGCTTCAGGTCCGGGTTGGTGTAGTCCACGTCCTTCACGGACACGTGCTGCGCCGTCTGGTTGGCGTAGTAGGCGGCGTTCTCCGGCTCGGAAAGGAAATCGATCCAGGCAGCCGCTGCGGCCTGGTTCTTGCTGGCCGAGTTGACGCCCAGAATGAAGGTTGCGTTGTAGACGCCCTCATACTTGGCGTTGCCGTCCGAGGTGTTGGGGAACACCAGCTCGATGGGGAACTGGGCGCCCAGGCCGCGGACGGCGGCAATGTGGTACGAGCCCGTGGCGAGCATGGCTGCCTGGCCCTGGGAGAACAGGTTCTGGGCCGGCTCCACGGCGGTGCCGGTGGCGTTGGGCTGCAGGTACGGGACCAGGTCCTTGTACTGGTTCAGCATCTTGATGAACCAGTCATCCGTGACCTTGAGCTTGCCCTGTTCTATTTGGGCGCACATGTCGTCCACAGGGCCGTTGTTGGCGATCATGCAGTTGAAGAGCTGGCCGCCGTTTCCAACATCGCCGCCCGGCCACGAAATGGGGATGACGCCGGAGGACGCCAGCTTCTCGCACATGGCAAGGAAGCTGTCCCAGTCCTTGGGGGCGAGGTCAGCGCCGGCCTTGTCGAACAGGTCCACGTTGGCCATCGGCATGGGGAACACCACCTGGTACGGCAGTCCCAGCTGGCTCTCGCCGGACTTTCCGGCGGAGAGCAGCCCTTCCTGGTAGTTCGAGACGGCCTTGCTGTCCTTGAGCTCGGTGTAGATCCCGGCCTCGGTGAAGTTCTTGAACTGGGACCCGCGGAAGGTGGCAAACGCGTCGCCAATGGAGCCGCCGCGCAGCTTCTGCAGGGCCTGGGCGTTGTAGTCGTTGGACGTCGAGATGTCCTGGGCCACTTCAACGCCGTCGTGCAGTGCAGCAAACCGCTTGACCAGCTCGTCGAACACCACCTTGTCCTCACCGCGCCAGTGCGCAAAGGACACCTTGCCCGTGATATCCCCCGTGGCGGGGGCGGCGGGGCCGGTGGCACCGCCGGGCGCCGTGGAACCACCGGGACCGGCGCATGCTGCCGCGGTGGCGCCGAAGCCCATAGCCCCCAGGAGTGCGATGGCCTGCCTGCGTGAAATCTGACTCACAATAATCTCCTCGTTGAGTGTTTTGCTGTGCCTTGCTTGCTTGACTGCGGAAAGCGGCTTGCCACGGCCCTGACGCTGTGGCCCTCCCGGAGTGGTTACGCGTTGGTCCTTTGCGCGGTGACAACGTCGTCCACCACGGCGCAGAGGCGCTGCAGCCGCCGGACGGCGTCCGTGGACAGGGATTCGACGACGTCGGGCGCACCGATGCAGGACGCCCAGACGGCGCGTCCGGAGAGGAAGCCGCTGGCACCTTCCAGGCAGGCCCACCGGACTGCATCCGGGAAGACGTCTTCGGGGACGCCGGAGGAGAGCACCACCCAGGGTCCGTCGATCGCGCTGGTGAGTTCGGCGCACGCGGCGCGGACCTCGGCTTCGGGGGCCTGGCCTTTGTACGGGACCTCCGCCTTGTACAGGTCCGCGCCCAGGCTGCCGAGTTCCCTGGCGGCGGTGAGGATGCCGGCGTTCCAGTCGAAGTCCCCGCCGGCCAGTGGCTTGCGGGAGACGGGCTCGATGATGCTGATGAGCCCCGCGGAGCGGCAGCTGTCCACGAATTCGCGGACCATTTCCACCCTGCCTTCGGCGGGCTCGTCCGGGCGGTACAGCACCAGGAGTTTGAGGGCCTTGACGCCCAGGGCCTTGTACTTGTGCGGGTCCACCAGGCGGTCGATGGTTACCTCGCCCACCAGCTCGCCGTGCGCGGACTCGAAGTGGTCTGCCGAGGCGATCAGCCCGCAGCTGGGATCCACCACGTTGTCCGCGATGGCCTGGTCCAGGGCGAACTGCCGGTCGATGAGGACGCCGGACGCATAGGGGGTGAGGATTTTGGCGGCCTGCAGCTTGAAGTCCTGCAGGTCTTGGTCCGTGACGGGCTGGTCGGTGTGTTCGGCGAACATGTTGCGCATGGCTTCGCGTTGGTCGACGGCGAGCATTGCGAAGGCGCCTGACGGGCGCTGGAGGGGTGAGAGGTCTGTGGGGCTCATGGGCTGCTTCTTTCAGCTAGGCGGTGTGGTTGGAAGTAAGGACAGGTGTAATGGCCTGGTGCGGGATGGCGGAGCGGCCGTCCAGCCCTTCGCAGGATGCGGAAGCGGTGCGGCCGGCGAAGGCTGCCGCGTCAGCCAGGGAAAGGCCGGCCGCGACGGCGGCGAGCAGGGCGCCGTGGTAGACGTCGCCGGCGCCCAGCGTGGAGACGATCGTGGCGGGGGTTGCGGGCACATGGAGCGGGTCCGCGTTGCCGTCCCTGACCCAGGCCCCGTCAGAGCCGGCGGTGGCGACGACGGCGGAGGCGCCGTCGTCGACCGCTTTGCCCAGGAGCGCCTCCGGTGAGTGGTGCCCGCCGTACTCTGCGTGGAGCCGCTCGGTGGTGGGGACGTAGAGGGCCACGCCCCGCGGGCTGAAGGACGCAATGGGGTTGCCGGCATCCACGCTGACGTTCAGGCTGCCGGCGCTGAAGGCCGGAAGGGACGCCACGGCGTCCCAGCCAAGGTGGTCCACGTGCACCCAGGCTGCCGATTCCACCAGTTCATGGAACCGGCTGCCGGCCGGAAAACTGACCGGCGGCACGGGCCGGGTGACAATCGCCCGGCTTTCGGACGCCTTGCTGACCACGATCACGCTGGCACCCGTTTTGACGTTGGGGTCGCGGATCACTGCCGAGGTGTCCACGCCTTCGGCCTGCAGGCCGGCGATGATGCGGTCGCCTTCCTCGTCGGTGCCGAGGACGCCTGCGAAGGCTGTGTTTGCTCCGGCACGGGCGGCCGCCACGGCTGCGGTGGCGGCCGGGCCGCCACCCGCCGTCGCGAAGTCCGAAGCGACGGTGCGGCTGTCCGCGGCGGGGTAATCCTCCACCAAAGCGATGGAGTCAAGCGTGGCGCAGCCTACGAAGAGCAGGGTTCCAGTTGACGGTTGGGGCACGTTCCACCTCGTTGTAGTTCCGGCTGGTACTGAAGAAATATACACACGCTATGTTGGAATAACAACACTTTCTGTATAGTTCTGTTTGGGATGCAACGCCACGGTCCCCCCAAAACTCAACGTAGAGAAACGGAGCAGCACATGTCATTGCCTTCTGCGGAAACGGTCCGGACCATCCGGTACGGCCTCATCGGCGCCGGCCACATGGCCCGCGAACATGTCCGGAACCTGGCCCTGATTCCCGGAAGCCGGATCACCGCCGTATCTGATCCCCAGCAGTCATCCTTGGAGGAGACCGTTGCCGAGATCGGCTACGAGGTGCAGGCCTTCCCCTCGCACCAGGAACTGCTCGCTTCCGGCCTGGTGGACGCACTGGTGATCGCCAGCCCCAACGACACCCACCTGGCCATCCTCAAGGACATCTTCGCCAGCGGAACCAACCTGCCCGTGCTCGTGGAAAAGCCGGTGTGCACCACCGCCGCGCAGGCAGATGAACTGGAAGCGCTCGCCGCGGACTACCCGGCACCTGTATGGGTTGCCATGGAATACCGCTACATGCCGCCGGTCCAGGAAGTCATCCAGGCCGCACACAACGGCAAGCTCGGCAACATCTACATGCTGTCCATCGTGGAGCACCGTTTCCCGTTCCTGCACAAGGTGGATGCCTGGAACCGCTTCGCGGAGCGGACCGGCGGAACCCTGGTGGAGAAGTGCTGCCACTTCTTCGACCTGATGAGGCTGATCCTGCAGGATGAGCCCGTCCGCGTGTACGCCAGCGGCGGCCACGACGTGAACCACATGGATGAGGTGTTCGACGGCCGGGTGTCGGACATGATCGACAACGCCTACGTGATCGTGGACTTCAAGGGCGGCCGCCGCGCGATGCTGGAGCTGTCCATGTTCGCCGAGGGCTCCAAGTTCCAGGAGCGGATCTCCATTGTGGGGGATGCCGCGAAGATCGAGACGCTCATCCCCGTGGCGGCCAACCACTGGATCGAAGGTGACGAAGCGGAAGCCACGGTAGAGTTCAGCCCGCGCTCGCCGCTCGGACCGGAAAAGCATGAGGTTCCGGTGGATGAAGCAGTGCTTGCCGCCGGTGCCCACCACGGCTCCACCTACTACGAGCACCTTGGCTACCGGAAGGCGATCCTGGGCGAAGGCCCCGTTGAGGTGACGGTAGCAGATGGCCTGCAGTCGGTCCGGATGGGGCTCGCGGCCGAGCGCTCGATCTTGGAAGGACGCCCCGTTGAGCTTACGAATGCCGGTGCCGGGGTACGTCACTAGGTAAGTTGGTGTTGGAAAAGCAACACTCCGCGGGCTGGGGGCCCGCGGGTGGGGCAGGAAGAAGGGGATATGAGCACCGCACGTGAAGAGGCGCCGCTGACGCCCCGCCAGCGCACCATCGTGGAGGAACTTGGCCGGCGCGGGTTTATTTCCACCACGGACCTGGCCGAAACCTTTGCGGTATCGGACATGACCGTGCGCCGGGACACCCGGGTACTGTCCAAACTGGGCCTGGTCAGGGTGGTCCACGGCGGGGTCAGCGCCATCCATGGTCAGGGCCAGAACGCGGACTTTGCCGCCCGCGTGCGGGAGGATTCCGACGCGAAGCTCCGGGTGGCCCGTGCCTGCGTCTCCATGATCGGGGAACGCGACGCCATCATCCTGGACGCCGGCACCACCACGTACCAGATCGCCCAGGAGCTGCCCAGCTCCTTCACGGGCACCATCATCACGCACTCCGCACCGGCCATCCAGCGCTGCCTGCAGTTGACCGCTGCCCGCACCATCTGCCTGGGCGGCGAACTGCTCCTGGACAGCCAGGCATTCAACGGTCCCATGACTGTCAGCGCCGCGGCCGGCCTCCGCGCCAAGACGGCCTTCATTGGCGTGAGCGGAATCCATGACGAGGCGTTTTACATTGAGCGGGACGTGGAGCGCGCCACTAAGATCGCCCTCATGAACTCTGCGGAACAAGTGGTAGTGGTGGCAACACACCAGAAAATGCTGCGGTATGCGCTGGCCAGGCTGGCTGCCTTCGATGCGGCCGACGTGCTGGTGACGGATGCGCCCCCGCCGCGGGAAATCGAGACGGCGTTGCGCGCCGCGGACGTCAAGCTTGTGGTGGCCGCGTGAGGGCGCCCCTGCAGGTTTCCGTGCCCGACCAGAAACTGCTGGACGCGCTCGCGCCTGCTTCCGGCGTCGAATTTTATGTGTGGGACTTTTCCGGGCCCGCCCCCGCGGAACGGCTGGACATTGTGGTGCCGCCGTACATGCGCGGGCCGGAGGTGCTGGCCGCGCTGGAGTCCGTGGAGATCGGCCTCATCCAGAGCCAGTCGATAGGGTACGACGGCGTGGCGGACGTGCTGCCCGCGGGTTGCGTTTTCGCCAACGCGGCAGGGGTGCATGAGACGTCGACGGCGGAGCTTGCCTTGGGCATGATGATCGCCAGCCAGCGCGGCATGGACGACTTCGTGCGCAACCAGGCCAGCGGCACGTGGGGCAACAGCCAGCGGCCAAGCCTTGCGGACAGGCGCGTGCTGCTGGTGGGTTACGGGGGAGTGGGCAAGGCCATCGAGGCCCGGCTTTTGCCCTTCGAAACGCAGGTGACCCGGATGGCCAGCCGTGAACGCGAGGATGCCAGCGGCAAGATCTTCGGGATCGACTCGTTGTATGAGCAACTGCCGCTGCACGACATTGCGGTGGTCAGCGTTCCCCTCAGTGAGCAGACCCGGCAGCTGGTGGACGCGAAGTTCCTGGCCTCAATGCCGGACGGGGCGCTGCTGGTCAACGTGGCCCGCGGGGCGGTGGCGGACACAGATGCGCTGCTGGCCGAGACGTCCACGGGCCGTCTGCGTGCCGCCTTGGATGTCACGGATCCGGAGCCGCTGCCGGCGGACCATCCCCTGTGGACCACGCCGGGAGTGCTGATCACCCCGCACGTGGGCGGGGCCAGTTCGGCGATGTTCCCCCGCATGGTCCGGCTGGTCCAGCAGCAGATTGGATTGATGCTGGACGGCAAAGAACCGGTGAACGTGGTGTTGGGCGGCGCTGCCGGATAGGGTCATTCGCCCGTATCTGGGCGTTATCCACATAGCGGTTTCCGCGGGCTCTCATTGTCAGGGGTCGCTGGCAGACTGGGGTTATGGAGGCAGGTGCGGGGAACCCGGTTATGAAGGCGGCGCCGCGCGTCTGCGTTGATTTCGCCGGTGTTGCTTTGGCCGGCGTTGTGCCGGTTCCCGGTGTTCCATCCGCCGCAGTCCCGAGCGCCGCAATTGACCCCCAAGCGCCGTTTGATCCCACGGTTGAGGATCTGATCGCGGGGGTTCGGGGTCTGCGGGTGTCCTCTGACGGCGCCGGGCTGATTGACCAGTTGTGGGGCCTGGAGGAGCTGAAGGCGGCCATTGGGGCTGCGCAGGCAAGGGTTGCCGTGGCGTTTGATGTTGCCCAGCGCCGCGAGCAGGCCGAAGCCGGGATTCCTGTGGCCGAGCAGGGGCAGGGCGTGGCGGCGCAGGTTGCGCTGGCCCGGGGTGAGTCGCCGTCCCGGGGCGGGCGGCTGCTCGGGCTGGCCAAAGCGCTGGTGGCGGAGATGCCCCGTACCCTGGCTGCGCTGGATGCCGGCCGGCTGAATGAGTGGCGGGCCACCCTGGTGGTCAGGGAAACGGCGTGCCTGAGCGCCGCGGACCGGTGCGCCGTTGATGAGGAGCTCGCCGCTGACATGTGTACTTTTACCGGGGCCGGGGACCGGGCGGTGGTGGCTGCAGCGCGGGCGGCGGCGTATCGGCGGGATCCCCGTTCGGTGACGCAGCGGGCGTCCCATGCTGCCGGGGAGCGGTGTGTGAGCCTGCGTCCGGCACCCGACACCATGGCGCGTCTGACAGCGCTGCTGCCCGTCGCAGAGGGCGTGGCGGCTTATGCTGCGCTGAGCGCGCACGCCGACACTTTGCGGGCCGGCGGTGAAGACCGTTCCCGGGGGCAGATCATGGCCGACACCCTGGTGGAGCGGACCACGGGCACCCCGGGCGGCGTCATCGGTGTGGAGATCCAGTTGGTCATGACCGACCGGACTCTGTTGCAGGGGGATTCTGAACCGGCACGCCTTCCCGGCTACGGGATTGTCCCGGGCGGCTGGGCCCGTGAGTTGGTTTCCAGCGGTGGCAGGGGCGGCAAAGCCAGGAATCCGGGATCAGTTGCCGGCAGGGAGCCTGCGGCAGGTGGCGTAGAAGGCCCAGGGAGCAAGACGCCCGCACCGGGTGATCATGAGCCCGGGCTCGACGAGCATGATTTCAGGGTCTGGCTGCGGCGGCTGTACACGGCTCCCGGCGCGGGAGACCTGGTGGGCATGGATTCGCGGGCGCGGTTGTTCCCGGCAGGGTTGCGCCGTTTTATCCAGGCCCGCGACGACACCTGCCGCACGCCATACTGTGATGCACCCATCAGGCATCACGACCACGTGGTGGCCTGGCATGCCGACGGGACCACGAGCCTGGGCAACGCGGCCGGGCTCTGCGAGGCCTGCAACCACACGAAGGAAAACCACGGCTGGAAGACCATCCCCCGGCCGGCCCCACGGCACACCATCGAGTACCGGACCCCCACCGGCCACTCCTACCACTCAACAGCACCCCCACCACCCGGAAGCCCAGTAGCTGGTCGGTTGGTGCGTGCCACAAAGCTGGTTCGAACTTAACCGCCCGGGTGTGCGTCCCGCAGCTTTTGGCGGCTGGCCTTGCGAATGGCCTTGGTGACGCGATCAAGCCGTGGTGAGTCCAGGGTCCAGGTCTGCCAGTAAAGGGCCACGTCATGGTGCTCACGCTCCTTCAACACCACCAGGGAGCCGTCGGCGAGGTCCGTTCCCAGCTGCAACTCGGGAATCATGCCCCATCCGAGGCCTGCCCTCAAACCTGCAAGGAATCCCTCGGAGGAAGGGATGAAATGTGTTGGTGGCGCCTGCTGTACACCACGGGCCTTGAGCTGCAGCTGTTGCAGGTTGTCCTTGGCATTGAACTGGAGCATCGGCATGCGCTGCCAGTCCACCCCGCTGCCGGCTTTGAAGCGCTTGCGCAGCCCCGGGGTGGAAACCGGGAGGTAGCGCATATGGCCAAGCCGTTCCGCCCGGCACCCGTTGACCGGCGTGGGGTCGGAGGTGATCGCTCCGAGAACGTCTCCGCGGCGCAGGAGTTGGCTGCTGTGGTCCTGGTCCTCCACACGCAGGTCCAGGGTGGTCTCGGCCCACGTGCCGGCCTCGTGAAGCACGTCCACAAACCATGTGGCCAGGGAGTCAGCGTTGACGGCAAGGGGGGTCACGGTCCGGGAAGAGGCGCCGTTACCCAGTGACTCCCAGGTTTCGGCCTCAAGGACCTGCACCTGGCGGGACATGCGCAGCAGGACCGATCCGGCTTCCGTGGGGGTGCACGGCACGCTACGGCGGACAACCACCTGCCCTACCGATTTTTCCAGCGCCCTGATGCGCTGGCTGACCGCGGAGGGACTGATGCACAGGAGATCGGCCGCGGCCTCGAAAGTGCCCTCGTCCACAATCGCTGCCAGGGCCCGGAGATGCTCAAAGTTCATGAAGAAATTCTAATGGATGCGCAGAATATATCGTTTGTCTTCATCAATGTCGGCGGGCTACGGTCTACGCATGTGGAGCATTTGGAGTACCGGGCTGATGGCAGGCCTGGCATTGATCATCGCCATCGGCGCCCAGAACGCGTTTGTGCTGCGGCAGGGGATCCGCCGTGAACACGTGGGTGTGGTGGTGATGCTGTGCATGCTCAGCGATGCCTTGCTGATCCTCGGCGGCACCGTGGGGATCGGTGCTTTGGTGTCCCGGTTCCCGTTGGCACTGGACGTGCTGAGGTGGGGCGGTGCTGCCTATCTGGCATGGTGGGCACTGAGGTCCTTCAGGTCCGCGCTCAAGCCTTCAACCCTGACGGCTGAGGCGCCACGGTCCAAGGGATCGGTCATCGCCACCACCTTGGCGCTGACCTACCTGAATCCCCATGTGTACCTGGATACCGTGGTGCTGCTGGGCGGACTGGCCAACCAGCACGGTCCTGACGCGCGGTGGATCTTCGCGGCCGGGGCTGTGGTGGGAAGCGCCCTCTGGTTCTCGGCACTGGGATATGGAGCCCGAAAGCTCTCCGGGGCGCTCAGCAGCCCGCGGACGTGGCGGATTGTGGACCTGGCCATCGGTGTCGTGATGCTGGCGCTGGCCATCAAGCTCGTGCTGGGCTGACACAGGCTCCGGCAGGGAGTCCTACCGCCTGAATTCAATACGGACGGAGTTGTCGTCAGGGAGGACGATGACCGTTCCGTCCCGTGGCGTCCAGCCGTCGTGCAGGAAGAAGAAGCGCCCGCCGCTGAGCACCAGCAGCCGCAGGCCGTCGTACCGGTAAAGCGTTCCGTCCCCGTTTCCCACCTTGACCTCCGTGACCGCGGCCGAGCCGATGCCCAGCGGCCTGGGCGAGTAGACCTCCGCCCGGGGCATGTACTGGACGCCCTGTTCGAAGTTCAACGCCAGCCGCCGGCCCACCGCCTGGGCGTAGTCGGCCGTGCCCCAGAAGAGCAGCAGCGTCACGATGCTGAGGATCAGCGTGGTTTCCACCGCCCGTTGCTCGGAGCTGAGGGCTGGCAACTTGCGGTCCCGGCCGAGCCGCCGCAGGCGCATGCACCAGGTGGCCACCAGGACACCCAAGGCCATTAGATACGGAGTGAACAGCGCTGTCCGGGCGGGTTCCACCACAGCCAGGACCAGGCTCACGCCCACTAGAACGCCGCTGAGCAGCGCGGCGATGCCCGCGGCCCTGACGATGAGGGCCCTGCCGCGGTCCTCTTCGATGCGGCGGCGCAGCCAGCGGTCCAGGCCCAGCCAGACAACGCTGGCGGCCAGGATGCAGACGAGCGGCAGGAACAGCGCGTTGATGCTGATCAGGATGTAGTCCTGCACCGCGTATCCAAACAGGCTGACGTTCAGGCCCATTTGTGCCGCTTGCGCCTCCGCGCGGGCCCAGCCGAAGTAGAACAGCAGGGCCGTGGCTACCGTGACCGGCGGGCCGATGGCCGAAATGACACCCAGGGCGCGGGACCAGGAGGAACGCCCGTCCCCACCGGCCTCCGTCATGGCGCGGTGCCCGGCGCCGGGCTGCAGGAGCCCTGGTCCGGTGCGTACTCAAAGGAAGCGGATCCGCTCACCGGCCAGTCGGCGTCGGCAACGCTGACCTCGGCCGTGGTTGGCTGCCCCGCTTCGAGGGGCGGCGCCAGGAAGTAGAACTCAAACGGATGGTTACTGTCGATGAAGCTCTGGCGCTGCAGGACTGCGGCTGTCGTGGCGCCAACCTGAACCGAGCGGACGGTCCCGGTGGGCAGGCCGGTGATGTTTCCGGCCAGGACAATTATCTGCCCGGGGCAGACAAGGAAGGGCGGCGAATTGCCTTCGCTGTCCTCAAGGCCCGTCAGCTCCGGCAGGCATGCGGTTCCGGGGAGAGGGGCCAGTTTCACGGTAACACCCGGCTTTTGTTGCCGGACGGCGGCTATGGGGCGGAGGACCTCGAGGGCGGTGGCGGACCAGCAATCGCCCTCGAATGGCGGCGGCATCGTGTCCAGTGCCGAGGCCCCCGCATCCCAAGCAGCCTGGTCTCCGGTCAAACCGAGGCAGAACGCTTTCGCCGCTTCTTCCACCGTATTGAAGGGTGCAGAGGTACCGGGGAGAACCCCGCAGTCCAGGCCCCTCAGGTTCCTGTACCAAATGGGGTCGCCCCTGCCCACCGGGCCGATGGGCAGCCAGTCGAGCACCACGGTCTCCGGTACCGGCGGCAGGTTCGGGGCGGGCGGACCCGGTGGCCGGGCGGGTGGCTGGTTCGGGGCAGGTGGAGCGGGCGGCGGGGCAGGCGGCTGGTTTGGGGCCGGCGGGCCGGATGGCTGGGCCGGCGGCGGAGCGGGCGGCTGGTTTGGGGCAGGCGGGCCGGGTGGCTGGTTTGGGGCAGGCAGGGCAGGTGGCTGGGCCGGCGGCTGCCCCGGGACAGGGCTTTGTTCACCGCCCGGTGCAGGCAGTGGCTGGTCCTGTTGCGGATCCTGGGACTGGCTGCGTTCCCCGCCGGCCGTGGAACCGCCAGCGGAACCACTGGAACCGCCGGACTCGGTGGCCCGGTTTGATTGTGACGTGCTGCTGGGAGCCGGCTCACCACCACCGCCGGTCGGCATGCAGGCAGACAGGAGCAGCGAGAGGGAGACCGCCCAGATGAGGGCAGCCGGGCGGCGGCTGCAGATGTGCATCTCGCACCATCACTATCTGTACTGCCTGGGTTCCAGCCCTGGAGGTCCGGCCGGCCAGGGAAAGCATCGACCGTGGAGAGGTCTTTGCGTCCAACGGAATTAAACCCTGCCGGCGTTACTAGGGCGTTACTGCCGGCGGTGCGAAGAACGTACGACGGCGGGGTGGGCCGCCGAAGCAGCCCCTCCTTGGGTGCGTCCACGTAAAAGTCCGGCGCCGCCGTCGTCCGTTGCGCGGATGCGCTGCGCTAGACGGCCGGCTCGCGGCGCCGCCGGAACACCATGCGGAGGTTGTCCCGAAAGCTCAGGCTGCTCCGCCGGCTCACCACAATCACGGCGGCCACGGCCGCCAGCAGCACGACGATTCCACCGGCCGCCACCGACCAGCGCGCGCCGAACTCCGAGCCGATCCAGCCCATCAGGGGAGCGCCCACGGCGGTTCCGCCCTGCAGCACGGCGAGGTACAGGGCCAGCACCCGCCCGCGGAACCGGGGCTCCACGGACAGCTGGATGCTGGTATTGCAGCTGTTCAGGAAGGTGATGGACGCCAGGCCTACCGGGATCAAAACTGCTGCATACAGCCAGAACGACGGCGACACGCTGCCCAGGAGCGTGAACGCGCCAAGCCCGAGCGCCCCGCCCAACAGGAACCTCAGCCGGGGACCGGCCCGGCGTGCGGCAAGGAGTGCCCCGGCCAGGGTGCCCACTGCCATGATGGATCCCAGCAGCCCGAATTCGCCGGCGCCCACCCCGAACTCGGTGGTGGCCATGAGCGCGTTGATGATGGGGAAGTTCATCCCGAAGGCGCCGAGGATGCCCACCAGGACCATGATCAGCATCAGGTCCGGCCGGTTGTGCACGTAGCGGACACCCTCTGCCACCTGGTGCCTGCCCCTGCTGGCCGGCGCTGCGGGAGCGAGCTCCGAGGCCCGGATCCTGGACAGGGAGATGATGACGGCCCCAAAGCTGGCTGCGTTGAGCAGGAACACCGGCCCAGTCCCTACCCAGGCGATCAGTACGCCTGCGATTGCCGGGCCGGTAAGCCTGGCCGTGTTGAAGGACGCGGAGTTGAGTGCCACCGCGTTGGAGATGTTGTCCTGGCCCACGAGTTCGGAGACGAAAGCCTGCCGGGAGGGCGCGTCCATGGCGCTGGCAATTCCAAGGCACAGGGCCGCTACGTAGGCGTGCCACAGTTCGGCGGTACCGGTGACCACCAGCAGCCCCAGCGCCAGGCCGGTCAGGCCCATGGCCACCTGGGTCCACAGCAGGATCACGCGTTTGCGGTAGCGGTCCGCCAGCACGCCGCCGTACGGTCCAAGGAGCAGCATGGGGAGGAACTGCAGGCCGGTGGTGATGCCGACGGCGGCGCCGGAGTAGTTGGTAAGTACGGTCAGCACCAGCCAGTCCTGGGCTATCCGCTGCATCCAGGTGCCGATATTGGACACCAGCGCACCACTGGCCCAGATCCGGTAGTTCCGGTTCTCCAAGGCCCTGAACATGGCACTCATTTGCCGCTCATTTCCTGCATGATCTGCGCCGCGCGGCCCAGGACCAGCCTGTCCTCTTCGCTCAGTCCGGCCACCCGCTGCGCCAGCCAGGCGGTCCGCTGGTTCCGGGCCTCGGCCAGGACTGCCCGGCCGGCGTCGGTGATGTCCACGCGGACCTGGCGCCCGTCGTCGGGGTTTGCGGTTCGGGATACGAACCCCTGCTCTGCCAGCGCGTTGACGATCCGTGTCATGGAAGGGGCCTGCACGTGCTCGCTTTCGGCGAGGGCGCGGAGGGTGCTGGGACCGTTGCCGTTGAGGAGGGCAAGCACCGTGTACTGGCCGGGGGTGATGGCGTCCCCGGTGGCCTCGACGCGGAGCCGCCGCGAGGTGCGCATCACGGCCGTGCGGAGTTCGATGGCCAGGCTGTCCGGGGTGGCCGTTCCGGTGGTTTTGCGGTTCTCGATGTTGGTGGTGGTCACGCCGGAATTGCGCCTCCTGAAGATACTTAGCGCTGCTAATTAGTTCTGCTAATAAGTATGCTCCTGTTCCGGAAGTGCGGCAAGGAAGTGTGCCGGGGGTAGCAGTGATGCAGGCAGGTCCGATAGTTTCTGCATTTGGTCCGAAAGGGTGGGACCGAATGTGCCGCAGGCACGATTGGGGCCGCCGACTTGCGGCCTCGCGGTGCGTTGTTGGGCGGGGTCGGTTCCTGCCGTGGCGTGGGAGTGCACTTTCGGTTCGCATCAGACTGTTGTTATTGCTGAAACTTTACGATAGTTTCTTCGTGTGATGCAGGTCGCAACGGTGGGGAGCCGGCGGCCTCTTGCCTACCGAAGGACAATGATGACCAGCGAGCCTCACGCAAGCACCCCCGAATTCCGTCTTAAACGCCTGCACGAGAGGCTGGGCGGCATCGCGTACGGCGGGGACTACAACCCGGAACAGTGGCCCCGCGAGGTGTGGCAGGAGGACGTCCGCCTCATGAAGGAGGCGGGGGTCAACCTGGTTACCCTGGCTGTCTTTTCCTGGAGCCGGCTGGAAAGCGCGGACGGTGTCTATGACTTCGGCTGGCTGGACCAGATCATGGACCTGCTGCACACAAACGGCATCGGCGTGGACCTCGCCACCCCTGATGCCGTCCCGCCGGCGTGGCTCGTTTCCCAGCACCCGGACATCCTTCCGGTCCTGGCGGACGGCACCACCTTCGGCTTCGGGTCCCGCCAGCACTTCGACGTCTCCCACCCCGCGTACCGGGAGAAGTCCCAGGCCATGGCCGAGAAGATGGGGGAGCGGTACGCGAAGCACCCCGCCCTCTGCATGTGGCACGTCAACAACGAATACGGCCCGGTCTCCTACGGCCCCCATGCGGACCGGGCCTTCCGTGCATGGCTGCAGCAGAAGTACAGCAGCCTGGACCAACTCAACCAGGCCTGGAGCACGGACGTCTGGGGCCAGGTCTACTCAGACTGGGCCCAGGTCAACGCCCCCGCCCAGCCCCGCACGTGGTCCAACCCCTCCCGGCGCCTGGACTACCACCGCTTCACCTCGGACAGCATGCTGGAGCACTACAAGGCCGAACGGGACATCCTGCGCCGGCACACCCCGGACCTTCCCATCGTCACCAACTTCATGCGCTTCTACAAGAACAACGACTACTGGGCCTGGGCCGCGGAGGAGGACGCCGCCGCCCTGGACATCTACCCGGACCCGCGCGAGGAAGACGCCCACGTGGCCGCCGCCCTCAACTTCGACCTGATGCGCTCGCTCCGGAAGGGCCAGCCCTGGCTGGTCATGGAACAGGCCACCGCAGCGGTGAGCCAGTGGTCCGTCAACGTCTCCAAACTCCCCGGCAAGATGCGGCTGGGCTCCTACCAGGCGATCGCCCAGGGCGCGGATTCCATCCTCTTCTTCCAGTGGCGCCAGGCCAAGGGCGGCACGGAGCGCTTCCACTCCGGCATGGTCAACCACGCCGGGCCCAACACGCGCGTTTTCCGGGAAGTCTGCGAGCTGGGCCGTGAGCTGAAGGAGCTCGGCGGCATTACCGGCACACGGTCAGCCGCCAAGGTGGCCATGGTGTTCGACTGGGACTGCTGGTGGGCCCTGGAACTAGGCAACTCGCCGCGCTCTGACCTGAGCTACACCCAGGAAGTCCTCCGCCTCTACCGGCCCTTCTTCGAGGCGAACATTCCGGTGGACTTCGTGGACACCAAGGCGGATCTCAGCCAGTACCGCCTGCTGGTCCTGCCGGCGTCGTACCTTCTTTCAGACGAGGCCGCGCAGCGGATCGAGGACTACGTTGCCGGCGGCGGCCGCCTGGTGGCCAGCTACCTCTCCGGCATTGTGGACCCGGACAACACCATCCGCCTGGGCGGCTACCCGGGCGCCCTCCGGAACGTCCTGGGCGCGTGGAGCGAGGAGATGCACCCGCTGGCCGGCGAGGGCGAGGAAGTAAAGCTTTCAACGGCCGACGGCGGCACGGCCTCCGCCAGTTACTGGACTGAGCACCTGCACACCGAAACAGCGGACGTCCTGGCGAGCTACGCCTCCGGCCGGCTCGCGGGATCGCCCGCCGTCACCCGGAATACTTTCGGCGAGGGCACGGCCGTCTATCTGTCCGCCCGGGTGGACAGCACCTTCCTGGAGGAACTGCTTGCGTCCGAGCGCGCTGCTGCGGGGATCCGTCCGGAACTTGACGCTCCGCTGGGAGTGCAGGTCCGCCGTCGTACGGGCAACGGACGCAGCTACCTTCTGGTCCTGAACCACAACGACGCCCCGGCCCGCGTGGACATCAAGGCCGGCGGCACCGACCTCCTCACCGGCAACTCCGTCCAGGGAACCGTAGAGCTCGCTGGCTACGGCGTCCTGGTGATTGAAGAACCCGCAGAATCCATTTCCGCAGAAACCGCCCGATAGGAGGCCCCACCATGGCCCTGCGACTGGAAGTACCTCCCGAGGCGGTCACCCCGGACCCGCCCGGCACCACCCGGAACCGCCGCAACAAACCCGGCAGCTGGGGGCTGGCCCTGAAACGGGACTGGCGGCTCTACACCCTGGTGCTGCTGCCGCTGGCCTACTTCGCCGTGTTCCGCTACCTGCCCATGGCCGGCAACGTGATCGCCTTCCGGCAGTTCCAGCCCGGCGGCAGCATCTTCGGCGAGAAATGGGTGGGACTGAAATACGTCACCCTGTTCATCAACGATCCCAGCTTCTGGCAGGCGTTCCAGAACACCATCGTCCTGGGCGTGCTGACGCTGCTGTTCTGCTTCCCCATGCCCATCATCTTCGCGCTGATGCTGAACGAGCTGCGCTCGCAGAAGTTCAAGAAGTTCGTCCAGACCGTGGCGTACCTGCCGCACTTCATGTCCGTGGTGATCATCGCCGGCATGATCCTGCAGAACTTCTCCATGACCGGCACGGTCAACCAGATCGCCAACACTTTGTTCGGCACCACGGTGAACTTCACCCAGGACGCCGGCTGGTTCCGGCCCATGTACATCAGCTCCGAGGTGTGGCAGACCATGGGCTGGGGCGCCATCCTCTACCTCGCCGCGCTGACCCGCGTGGACGAATCGCTGTACGAGGCCGCCCGGATTGACGGTGCCAACCGCTGGCAACAGACCTGGCACGTGACGCTGCCGGCCATCAGGCCCACCATCATCACCCTCCTGATCCTGAACATCGGCACGTTCATGGCCGTGGGCTTCGAGAAGATCCTCCTGATCTACAACCCGCTCAACTACGCAACGTCCGATGTCATCTCCACCTACCTGTACCGGGTGGGCCTGGAGTCCAGCAACTTCAGCTACGCCGCGGCCATCGGCATGTTCGAATCCGTCATCGGCCTCACGCTGATCCTCTCCGCCAACGCCATCTCCAAGCGGCTGGCCGGAACGAGCCTGTGGTGAAAGGGCCAACCATGAAAGAAACCGGCGTCCTGCTCAAGGACATGAAGGTCTCCCGCGGCATGCGGGTGTTCCGGATGTTCAACCTGGTCTTCCTGCTGGTGGTGGTGTTCCTGACCCTCTACCCGTTCCTGAACATCATTGCCCAGAGCTTCTCCAGCGAAGGCTTCATCAACGCGGGCCAGGTCAACCTGTTCCCCATGGGGTTCAACACCGAAACGTACAAGCTGATCCTCGCCGACTCCACCTTCTGGAACAACTACGGCAACACGGTCCTGTACACGGTGGTGGCAACGGCCATCTCCATGGTGCTGACCACCAGCTTCGCCTATGCCATCGCCAAGAAGGACCTGAAGGGCCGCAGCGTGTTCATCGGCATCGCGGTTTTCACCATGTTCTTCAACGGCGGCCTCATCCCCAACTACGTGCTGATCAGCTCGCTGGGGATGCGGGACACCCTGTGGGCCGTGGTGCTGCCCAATGCCATCAGCGTCTTCAACCTGCTCATCATGAAGTCGTTCTTCGAGAACATGCCCCGGGAGCTGGAGGAAGCTGCCGCCATCGACGGGCTGACCCAGTACGGCGTGCTGTTCAAGGTGGTCCTTCCCCTGAGCAAGGCCATCGTGGCCACCATGGTGCTGTTCTACGCCGTTGCCAACTGGAACTCCTGGTTCCAGGCCTTCCTCTACCTGGACAACCCGGACCTGTTCCCGGTGACCATTTACCTGCGGAACATGATCGCCGGGGTCACCACCGCGGACTCTGCCGGCGGCACGGCCGAGAACCTGGGCCAGATCGCGGCGAACATCCAGTCGGTCACCATCGTCCTCACCGTAATCCCCATTTTGTGCGTTTACCCCTTTGTCCAAAAGTACTTCTTCACCGGCGTCATGCTCGGTTCCGTCAAGGAATAACCCCTTATGAAAGGAAAACTTATGATCCGCAGACGAGAGTTCCTCGGCCTCTCCGCCCTCGCCGCCTTCGGCCTGGTGGCGGCTGGCTGTGACTCCGATTCAGGCGCCAAGGTGGATACCTCCAAGGCCCGTACCGGAGCCATGGACAGCTTCGGCGTGGGGGACACGTTCAAGGCGACGGCGCCGGTGAGCTTCACCTTCCTCTTCAGCGACCAGCCCTCGTACCCGTTCAAGAAGGACTGGCTGCTGTTCACCCAGATGTCCACCGCGAACAACGTCACGCTGGAACCCACCATCGTTCCCAGCAGCGACTACGAGCAGAAGCGCAGCCTGCTGATCAGCTCGGGCAACGCCCCGGAAATCATCGCCAAGACCTACCCGGGCCAGGAGAGCGCCTACGTCTCCTCCGGGGCGGTCCTGCCGGTCAGCGACTACGTGGACCTGATGCCGCACTTCCAGGACAAGGTGAAGAAGTGGAAGCTCGAGCCGGAGATCGCCGGGCTCACACAGGAGGACGGCAAGTACTATGTGCTGCCCGGCCTCCATGAGGAGCTGTGGCCGGACTACACGCTGGCGTTCCGCACCGACATCCTGGAGAAGGAGGGGATCGCAGATCCAAAAACCTGGGACGAGTTCCGCGAGGTGCTGCGAAAACTGAAGAAGGCCTACCCGGACGTGGTTCCGTTCTCGGACAGGTTCAACGGCAACAGCGTGCTGAACATCGCCGGGAACTCGTTCGGCACGATGGCGGGCTGGGGCCTGGTGGACGGGCTGAACTTCGACGAATCGAAAAAGGAGTTCGAGTTCGCCGCCGGCACCTCCAAGTTCAAGGAACTGGTGACCTACTTCAACTCCCTGGTGACCGAGGGCCTGATGGACCCCGAAAGCTTCACCCAGACGGACGACTCCGCCATCCAGAAGTTCACCTCCGGCAAGTCGTTCGTGATCAGCGCGAACTCGCAGAACATCATCACGTACCGCACGTCCATGGAGCAGTCGCTGGGCAAGGGCAACTTCACCGTCCGCAAGATCACCGTCCCCGGTGGCCCAGCGGGGGACGTCATCGGCGGATCGCGGCTGGAGAACGGCATCATGCTCAACTCGTCCGTGAAGGACAAGGACACGTTCGTGGCGCTCATGCAGTACATCGACTGGCTCTTCTACAGCGATGCCGGGCAGGAGTTTGCGAAGTGGGGTGTGGAGGGAACCACCTTCACCAAGGAAGGCGGGAAGCGCGTCCTGGCCAAGGACATCAACTTCCAGGGCCTCAACCCGGCCGGCACCAAGGACCTGCGGATGGAATACGGCTTCTCCGGCGGCAACTTCGCCTACGGCGGCACCACGGACCTGCTGCACTCCACCTTCAACGAGGAGGAGCTCGCGTTCCAGGAGGCCATGAAGAGCAAGACACCGAAGCCGGTGTCCCCGCCCGTGCCGTTCAGCGACGTGGACCGCGAGCAGGCCACCCTGGTGCTCACCCCGCTGAAGGACCACGTCAAGCAGAACACCCTGAAGTTCATCACGGGGCAGCGGAGCCTGGGCGAGTTCGACGCCTACCTCAAGGAACTGGACAGCAAGGGCATGTCCAAGTACGTAGAGTTGGCGAACAAGGCGTACACGGCTTACGCGGACAAGAAGTAGCAAGTACGACGGCGGCGGCCAGCGTTGGCCGGCAACCGAGAGGCAGTGCGTGGTTCAGAAGAAAATGGAGTACGGTGCGGGCCCCCTGTTCAGGGCGGCCGGCACCGTCTCCGGCGTGATGATGGGCCACGCACTGCTGGTGCTTGCCAACGTGCCGCTGGTGGTAGCGCCGCTGCTGGGCAACTGGCTCCTGGTGCTGCTGGCCTGCGTTCCGGTTGGCCCGTCCCTGGTGGCTGTCATGTACGCGTTCAACCGGCTGCTTGCCGGCCATGACACCGGGGTGTTCCGTGACTTTGTGCGCGGCTACCGGATGAACTTTGCGCAGGCCCTGTCGGTGTGGCTGCCGTACCTGCTGGTGCTGGCCGTGATCGCCTTGAACCTGGCCGGACTGCCGCTCATGCCCGGCGCCGGGCCCGCCGCGGAACCGGCCATCCGGGTGGCGCTGCTGGTCCTGGGGCTCCTGGTGGCAACGGCGTCACTGAACGCTTTGCAGCTGCTCTCCCGCTTTACCTTCCCGGTGCGGGACATCTACCGGTTGTCGCTGTACAGCTTCGGTGCGCAGAAGCGGGTGGCGCTGGGCACAGCCGGCATCCTGTTTGTGGCTGCATTCCTGCTGCTGATGACCACCACCTACCTGATGCTGGTGGCCGCCGGGGCCCTGGTGTTCCTGGTGTGCCTCAACTCCCGGCCGCTGCTGCGGTTCATCGAGGACAGGTTCACCGCTTAGCTTCATGTCCTTTGCGGGCTGTGATCGCAGCTATCCATTGCGGAAGACGCGGGAGCGCTAGGGTGCGGTCTCCGAAATGGTCGTTTCGATCGCGGTCCAAGTCGTCGCAGTTCCCGCAGGCATAGATCCCTGGGGTTTTGTCAGCACTTCTCGTTCGCCGATCAGCAGACCTGTCTTGGGGTCGATGATGATGTCTTGACGGCGGTTGGAAGCTGTCTCCACGCGTCCGATTGCGATGCCTTTCCTTCCATCGAGCGTGGCTTGCTCGTCCGTGACTGTCACCCCCGGAACGAGCGCTGCGGCTTTGTACAATGCGGCGCGGAGATCGGCAGGGACCATGCCGGTGCGGAGCAGGTCAGCGATGAACACCAAGGACTCGCCGTCCCTGGACTGACCCTTGCCGTCTGTTTGCCGGCGGATTTCAGCCAGGAGGGCGTTTGGGTCACGGGGAAAGGCAGCCAGTGCATCCTGTGAGGGAAAGCCGGACTGCTCAGGGGGCGTGCCGTAGAAACCACCGTTATTGCCCCTTAGCACGTACCCTGCGGCGGGTTTTGTACTGGAGGCGTATTCCTTCGATTTCTCATCAAAAAATGTTGTGGGGATCCGTCCTGATCTTTCCCAAATCCACTCTTCCTGCCGGTTGGCGGGGATGTAAATAGTGCTTTTTTCCGTATCCAACCACTCATGCACGCTGCCATCTGCGGCGACGGCAGCACTACCCCAGATATTGGTGCTCTGGATCTTCAAGTACTGCCCCGGGCCCGGAACAAGGTCTGCTGTCCGGATGGTTGTTTCGGCAGCTGCGTTGAGCACCTCCGCGGCCTGCGCGGTAGCTGCTCCACGCAGTGGACCGGGCACGAACACGTCGCCGCCAACCAATGCGGCAGCGACCAAGGCCGTTGCCGCTGACGCAAGACCCCATCTCACCACCGCGCGGCGACGAGGCTTCTTCTGAAGCTTTACCGACTGCGGATCAATACGTTGCAGCAACTTGGTCCGGCCTCTGTCGATAGCGGCATCGGTGGCTATGGGAGTCCTGTCACGCATTTCGCGCAGGAGTGATAGCTCGTCCATGCTCGATCTCCTCTTCATCTGTGTTCAGCAGGCCGGCTGCATCTCGAATGATGCGCCGTGCCCTGTTAAGCCGTGACCGGACAGTCCCAACGGGAACGCCGGTTGCCAGTGCGATGCCCTCATAGGTCAGATCAGCCCACGCATAAAGCAACAAACATTCCCGGTCTGCTGTCGAAAGCGTCCTGATTGCTGCGGCCAAGTTGGATGACTTCGCGGCTGCGTCCAGCCGTTCAGCCACACGATCGGCGCCGTCCTCGTAGCTGTCTCTGCCTGCAGCTTTCGCGAAGGCTCTTAGCCGTCTGGCTTCAGTACGGTGGTGCCGGCGGAGCAGATTGGTCGCGATCCCGAACAGCCAGGGCCTGGCATCATCCCATGCGTAGTCAAAAGCCTCCCGGCTTTCGTAGGCGACCAGGAACGTTTGCGACATGACGTCCTCGGCTACTGAATCACCTGCCCGGGTAGCCGCGTAGCGGTACACCGCCCGGGAATACTTGTCATAAAGCGCAGCGAAGGCCTGCGGGTCCTTGCTGGATCGGCGAATCAAGTCGCTATCGGTAGTCACAAACGGTATTGCCCCCAAGCGTGAAAAGAGTTCACGGCAGTCTAGGTGGAAACTGCAACATTGCAGGACTGCCGATAGGCGGTGGGGCAAAACGACCATCTCTGACCTGCCTCCGCCGGGCCTCACAAAGCCGGGGGACAAGCCCGTGGGGACCTGCATCTGGGCGCTCCGCAAGATGAGTGCGATCAAATCGAACCGCAATAGTAGGGTGCGGAATGAACCATACCGGCAGGCTTGTAGTCGAAGGGAGGAACCGTGATCTCAGCGCTGAACCAACTCGTGGATTTCATCGAAGAGCACCTCACCGAGGGGATCGACATTGAGGACCTGGCGGTCAGTCTCGGCACGACGGAGTACCACCTCCGCCGAATGTTCTCATCACTGGCCGGTATGCCGCTCTCTGAGTACGTCCGCAGGCGCCGCATGACGGTGGCGGCGACGGACGTTCTCGAAAGGGGCGAGCTGCTGGCAATCGCGGTGCGGTATGGCTACGGCTCGACCGAGGCTTTCAGCCGGGCATTCCGATCAGTGCACGGCGTCGGACCCAGCGACGTCCGCCGGGACGGCGGGCCCCTTCGTGCCCAACCCCAGCTCAGGTTCCGCCTGACCGTAGAAGGAAAAACCGCAATGAACACTCGCATCACAGACCGGCCGGCATTCCGGCTCATCGGCCACTCGGTCCGCGTGCCCCTTATCCTCGATCCACCGATGAGTTTGGGGTGTGAGCGGGTGCCGTGACACGGAAATGCCCCTCGGATCAGGGAAAATAGAGCTTGTCTAAGGTTCTAGT
>NZ_JBIVRG010000010.1:0-169180 GCF_044755505.1 Pseudarthrobacter sp. NPDC092202
CCACGGGGTGGCGGACCTGGCCAAAACAACCAATCAATAAAACAATTGGTATCAACAAACTTGGCACACTATTGAGTTCTCAAACAACAGACACATTCGAATATTCCCGAAACAATTCAATTCAATGAATTCGTATTCCGTATTTCTTCGCTGCGATGTTTCAATCTTATTTCATTCATTTTCACTTTGCAAATCCGGGTTGTTTTCCCGGAATTCACTCAGTGGAATGAATCCGCCCATCAGAAATTGAAGCAATTCTCCGCTTTGCGTTTCCGCACATGGTGAATTTGCTTCACTTTTTGGTGGGGGTTGGTCGCTATTTTTCCGCTTCAGCGGCGGCGACTCAGAAAACATTACACGCTCCCCCGCGGCCGTGCAAATCGGCTGCGGAGGAGCGTGCAGGTGGCTATGTAGAGCGGCGGAAGACCTAGGGAACCAAGACCTCCACGGTGGCCAGGTTCTTCTTTCCCCGGCGCAGAAGCAGGTACTGCCCATGCAGCAGTTCGGACTCTGGAATCACCGCTTCGGGGTCGGACACCTTCTCGTTGTTGACGTAGGCACCGCCTTCACCAACGGTGCGCCGGGCAGCCGACCTGCTGTCGGACAAACCGGAAGCAACCAGCAGGTCCACAATTCCCATCTCATCCACCTGCACGGTGGCGGAGGGCAGCTCCGAGGTTGCCGCCTGGAGCGTGGGCTTGTCCAGGGCGGTGAGGTCACCGTTCCCGAAAAGCGCGGCGGATGCCGCGATGACCTTTTCCGTGGCTTCCACACCGTGAACAAGGGACGTCACCTCGTAGGCAAGCTTCCGCTGGCCTTCACGGGTGAACGGCCGGTCCGCCACAGCAGCGGAAAGCTCCTCGATCTCAGCCCTGCTAAGGAAGGTGAAGACCTTCAGCCGGTTCACAACGTCAGCGTCCGCGGTGTTGACCCAGAACTGGTAGAAGGCATACGGGCTGCACATGCCGGCGTCCAGCCAGATGGCGTTGCCCTCGCTCTTGCCGAATTTCGTGCCGTCAGCGTTGGTGATCAGTGGTGTTCCGAGGGCGTGCACGCTCTTGCCCTCCACCTTGCGGATCAGCTCCGTGCCGCTGGTGAGGTTGCCCCACTGGTCCGAGCCGCCGGTCTGCAGTACGCAGCCGTAGTCCCGGTACAGCTGGAGGTAGTCCATGCCCTGGAGGATCTGGTAGCTGAATTCGGTGTAGCTGATGCCCTCATCCGAGCTCAGCCTTGAGGCCACTGCATCCTTGCGGAGCATGGTTCCCACACGGTAGTGCTTGCCCACTTCACGCAGGAAGTCGATGGCGCTCAGGGGCGCCGTCCAGTCCAGGTTGTTGACCATCCGGGCCGCGTTGTCCCCCTCGAAGCTGAGGAACCGGCGGACCTGGGCTTGAAGGTAGCCCACCCACTCGGCCACGGTGTCCTTGGTGTTCAGGGTCCGCTCGGCTGTGGGACGGGGGTCCCCGATCATGCCGGTTGAGCCGCCCACAAGCCCGAGGGGCTTATGGCCGGCCAGTTGCAGCCGGCGCATGAGGAGCAGCTGGACCAGGTTTCCCAGGTGGAGGCTCGGCGCGGTGGGATCGAACCCGCAATAGTACGTAACCGGCCCGCCTGCGAGGAGTTTTTCAAGCTCTGCCTCGTCGGTGGACACGTGGACCAGGCCACGCCATTTCAGCTCCTGCCATACGTTGGCAAAAGTGGGGTCGTTCTGCTGCGATTCGAGGCTGTTGAGTTCTGGCACGCCTTCTAAGTTAGCAGTAGGCGGCGTGCCGGATCAGCGTTTGATGCCTGCCGGAACAGGTTCTGAAGCAATAAGCCGCAGCCGCTGGGTGGCCCGGGTCATCGCCACATACAGGTCCCCCACCTTGCCGTGCTCATGGTTGAGCATCATGGACGGCTCCAGCACCACAACGCCGTCGAACTCCAGCCCCTTGGCTTCGCGGGGGCTGATCACCACGATGTCCTGCTCGTAACTGCCGGCCCCGGTGCCCACACGGCGTCCATAGGCAGCCCGCAGCGCTGCCGTGGCCTCCGGCAGGAACTGCCCGTCGGCAATCACGGCGAGCAGGCCGCCGTCGAGCGCGTCCAGTTCCTCAGGCAGGACCTCAACAAGGCGGCTGACCACCTGGCCGGGATCCACCTCGTCGATGACGGGTGACCAGCGTCCTTCGCGGACGGCCTTCGGCGCCGAGACCACCAGTCCCGCTGCGTTGGCCATCCGGACGGCGGCCTCGGCGATCTGGGAAGGCGTGCGGTAGTTCACCGTCAGCTCTTCCAGCTGCCAGCGGTCCCCGAACATGGGAGCAAGCGCCCCCTGCCAGGAATTGGCGCCGGCAACAGAGCTGGTCTGCGCAATGTCCCCCACGATGGTGAAGGACTTCAACGGGCAACGGCGGACCAGGAGGCGCCACTGCATGGGTGAGAGCTCCTGCGCCTCATCCACCACGATGTGGCCGAAAGCCCACGTGCGGTCGCTGGTGGCGCGCTCGGCGGCGGTCTGCCGTGTTTCCTGTTCCTGGTTCTGCTCGGCCAGTTCCTCTGCCGACATCAGCGGATCGACGCCTGCGGCCTGCATGTTCACCAACGTCTGCTTGGCGTTGGCAAGGTCGCGGGCCCGGTCGTGCTCCTGCTGCGCCAGCCCGCGTCCCGCCGCCGGGTCCAGTTCGCCGAGCAGCTCGGCGGCCTCGTCCAGCAGCGGCACATCCGATTCGGTCCAGGGGGCGTCGGCGGGACGCTGCAGCAGCGCCCGCTCAGCCGGGGACATGTTGGGGGTACAGAATTCCAGTATGGCCGGCTTGCTGAAGAGCTCGGAAATCAGCTTCTCCGGCGTCATGGGCATCCAGCAGAGGTTGAGCGCAATGCGCACATCCCGCGCGGAACGGACATCCTCGGCGAGGTAGGAGCGGTCTGCGTTGTTGCCGATGTTCCCGGCTTCCACCAGCTCGGTCATTTGTTCAGTGAGTTCGCGCAGCAGGATCTTGACGAACGTCACGCGGGCCTCGTTGTGCGGCTTGCCGGTGGAGCGGGCACGCTCGCGGGCGCGGCGGACCTGGCGCGGAGTCAGCACCAGCTTGCGGCCGTCCACCTCCAGGATCCGGTCTTCCGCGGGAATCCGCTGGCGGTTGGCCACGGCGTTGGCCACCACGGTGGCCATGTCCAGGCGGCCCTTGATGGCGGCAACGTCGGCGTCCGGTTCCGGCACCGCGTGGATGCCTGGCATGAGGCGGCCCACGCTGGCCATCACGACGCCGGTCTCGCCCAGGGAGGGCAGCACCCTTTCGATGTACTTCATGAACGACGACGACGGGCCCACCAGCAGCACGCCGGCGGTCTTGAGCCGGTCGCGGTGGGTATAGAGCAGGTAGGCGGCACGGTGGAGGGCCACGGCGGTCTTGCCGGTGCCGGGTCCGCCCTGCACCACCAGGGCACCGGAGATGGAGGAGCGGATGATGCGGTCCTGCTCGGACTGGATGGTGCTGACGATGTCCGACATCCGGCCGGTGCGTTTGGAGTTCAGGGCAGCGAGGAGGGCGCCTTCGCCCTGCAGGGATTCGTTGTCCGCCAGCATCCCGGCGTCAAGGACGTCATCCTCGATGGCCTTGACCTCCCGGCCCTGCAGGATAAGGTGCCGGCGCCGGCGCACACCCTGCCGGTCAAAGGCCGTGGCCTGGTAGAAGTGGCCGGCTTCGGGCGCGCGCCAGTCCACCATGAGCCGCTGCAGGTCCTCGGTGGTGAGGCCAATGCGGCCAATGTACTGCGCTTCGCCGGAGTCCAGGTCCAGCCGGCCGAAGACCAGCCGGTCATCCACCGCGTCCAGCTGGGCGAGCCGGTCCTCGTAGAGGGCAGCGAACGCGTCGCGCTCGGAGACGTTCTGCATGGTGCCCACAGCCCCGGCCCGGCGGACCTGCGCCAGCTGGCGGCGCTTTTCCTCGCGCAGCTCTTCGAGCCGGGCGTACAGGCCGGCTACATAGTCGCGTTCGTGGGCCAAATCGGCGTCGAGCATTTAACGTTCCCCTATCGCAAAAGACAGACCTACCATTCTACAACCATTTCCGTTAACGCTTGTGAAACGTTGCAGGATCCGGTTTGGCCCCCCTTGGCTTGGCTGCCTTGTACTGGGAGACGGTAGGGTCGCCGGTGATCCAGAAGCGCCATGAGTACTGGTCTGTTCCTCCTGTGCCGGAGACCCCCACCCTTGGCCCGGAGCTCACCTTTCCCACGGGCCTGGGCGGAAGCGCCAGCCCGAACGGCGGCGCGAGTGCATCACGGCCGCTGTCCGCCGTCGTCAGGCCCAAGGCCTTGGCCAGCCGGGCAGGCCCCCTCGCAAGGTCGGCGGCACTTTTGGACGTGGTCCGGCGGTGCCGGGCAAGTTCAATCCCGTCCACGATCTCCCCTGCCCGCAGCAGCAGGGCCGACGCCGTTCCTTCCGGACCGCACACGATGTTCGTGCAGTGGTGCATCCCGTAGGTGAAATAGACGTACAGGTGGCCCGCAGGGCCGAACATAGGGGCGTTGCGCGGCGTGGGCCCGCGGTAGGTGTGCGACCCGGGATCCGGGTGCAGGGAATCCTCGGGCCCCAGGTAGGCCTCCACTTCGGTGAGCCGGACGGACACCGCACCGTCCCTGGAGTCATGGGTCAGGACGGCGCCCAGCAGCAGCGGCGCCAACTGGCGGGCGTCTCCGGAAAGGAACTCCCGCAGCGGCTGGCCGGCCCCCAGCGGATTTCTGTTCATGGCCAGACTCTATCCAACGCCGGCGCCGCCCCTCACCTATTTGACACCCCACGGCCGTGTCCGATTTCCGCTAGCCGATACACCGGAGGGCTGGCACGATGGAGGAATGGACTTCTGGCAGCGCTACCGGGCGATCGACGCCCGGGACACCCGGTTCGACGGGCAGTTCTACACTGCCGTCCGGACCACGGGCATCTACTGCCGCCCGTCCTGCCCAGCCAGGACTCCGAAGGCTTCCAACGTCACGTTTTATGAAACTTCCGCAGCAGCGCACGACGCCGGCTACCGGGCCTGCAAGCGGTGCCTTCCGGAGGCGGTTCCCGGCACCCCCGCCTGGAACCTTCGCCAGGACATTGCCGGGCGCGCCATGCGGTTGATCAGTGACGGCGTGGTTACCAGGGACGGCGTTGACGGTCTGGCGGCCCGCCTGGGCTATTCGTCCCGCCAGCTCAACCGCATCCTCAGCCAGGAGCTTGGGGCGGGACCGCTCTCGCTGGCCCGGGCAGGCCGCGCACAGACTGCCCGGACCCTGCTGGTCTCCACCTCCATGAAGCTCGCAGACGTTGCCTTTGCGGCCGGCTTCAGCAGCGTCCGCCAGTTCAACGAGACCATGGCGGAAGTTTTTGGGATGACCCCCACCGCGCTCCGCACCGCGAGGCATCCGAAAGCCACCGCCAGTTCCACCGCCCTCACCCTCAACCTCCCCTACCGTGAACCTTTCGACCCCGGCGTCTTCACCTTCCTGGCCGTCCGGGCCATCCCCGGGATTGAAGCAGGAACGGCCGCCTCCTATGCCCGCACGCTGCGGCTGCCCCAGGGTGATGCCAGGTTCCAGGTGGATTACGACGCCGGCGCTCCAGGCCGGCCGTTGACCCTCACCATCGGCGCGGTGGACCTTAGGGACCTGCCGGCCTTGTTAAGCCGGGTGCGGCGGCTCTTTGACCTGGACGCTGATCCGGTGGCCATCGACACTGCACTGGCAGGGGATGCCAGGCTCGCGCCCGTTGTGGCGGCCGCTCCGGGAATCAGGATGCCTGGTGCAGTGGATCCCGCGGAAATGCTGATCCGGGCTATGGCCGGACAGCAGGTCACCGTGGCAGCGGCGCGGACCGCCCTCAGCCAACTGGCCGTCGTCGGACGTCCAAGCCGAAGCCCCGGCGAGGGCCTGGACCGGATGTTTCCCACCCCCGCCGAGATCGCCGGCGGAGGGTCCGCCGTCCTGCGGGGACCGCAACGGCGGATCGCGGCCCTCCTCGCGGCGGCTTCCGCGATGGCGGACGGCGGGCTCGACTTTGGCTATGGTGACAGCCCGGAAAGCCTGGCCGGCAAGCTTCTCCCCCTGCCCGGCGTGGGACCATGGACCACGGGGTACCTGGCCATGCGCGTCCTTGGCGCCCCGGACGTTTTCCTCGCCAACGACGCAGCCGTGCGGAACGGGATCCGTGCCCTCGCGGCGGAGGCCACAACGTCCACCCCGGACTTCCGGGAAGTGAGCCCGTGGCGCTCGTACGCCACCATGCACCTGTGGCGGGCGGCAGCCCATGCCCCGCCCGGCAAGCGCAAGGACACAACCTCGGTACGTCCACAACAAAACGCCAGACCAGCAGAGAAAGCGACCCGATGAAGGCCCAACTGCTTCAGATGACCACCCCGGACGGCCCGTTCACCGTCATTGCCCAGGACGGCGTCGTGCTCTCCAGCGGCTGGACGGGCAACCCCGGCGAGCTGACCGGCCAGATCCATCCGTCCTTGCGGCCCGTCACGCTGGAAACGGTCAGCGGACTGGGAGAAATCTCATCGGCCGTGGAAGCCTTCTACGCCGGTGACCCCGCACCGGCGATGGGCGTTCCCGTGCGGCAGGTGTCAGGACCTTTCCGGGCCCATGCCTGGGATGTCCTGCGGCTGGTGCGGCCGGGTCAGCCCGTCACCTATATCCAGTACGCGGAGCTCGCCGGCAACCCCAAAGCGGTGCGGGCAGCCGCCAGCGCCTGCGCCTTCAATGCCGCCGCACTGTTTGTGCCCTGCCACCGGGTGATCCGGACTGACGGCTCCTTGGGCGGTTTCCGCTGGGGGCTTCCCATCAAGCAGAGCCTGCTGGCGCGCGAAGCCGCTTAGGCCTTCGAACCGCTCCTGCCGGCTGCGGGGGTTCCGGAAGGCCACGGCAGCAGCTCGGGCAGGTTCACGCCGTCAGCTGCGGCCGAGGCCCTCAGGCTGCCCAGCGTCGGCTCGCGGCCGGCGAGCCAGGCTGCGATATCGGTGATCATGCCGCTGATGACAGTGGACCGGTTGCCACTGCCAATGCTGACCGGCTGGAGTCCCAGAGGCTGCAGCACCAGCTTGTCGTCCGGCTGGACCCTGGCCGCCAGAAAATCGAAGAGGTGCTCGCAGAACGGCCGGCTCCAGGTTTCCGGACCCCTCCCCGTCAGCAGGTCCGACGCGTGGATGACCAGTTCCCGCCACAGCGCCAGTCCGCCGTCCAGGACCACGCCCCCGCGGAAGGTGATGGGGGCGTACCAGCCGGTCCGGTTCGCCGCTGAGTCCTTGACGCCGGGCAGCGCGTCGAAGGCTCGAAGCGTCCGGTCCAGTGCGGCGGTGAGGTCGGCGAGGTGGGTGGCGGCGTCGTGGCCCGCCGCCATGTCAATGGCCTTGTTCCGGCCTTCCATGCCGCCGTCGTAAAGCTCCACGGCGTCTCCGCGCGCAGCGTACTCAAGCTGCCGGGCCATGGCGTTGGAGATCCCGGTGAGATGGGCAAGGACGTGCCCCCGAGTCCAGCCGGGCAGGGCGGAGGGCGCCTTGGCATCTTCATCGCTGAACCGCGCAGCGTCGGCGGCAACGTTCTCCGCGGCTTTGTGGAGCGCAGGGAGCAGTTCGTCTGGTGCGGGAGCTGTCATGGCGACAGCCTAACCCAGGGGTGAGCCGTCGGGACCGACGCGGTGCCGGACATGGTTGCCGTCGTGGCTGGCCTGCCAGAACTCGATCTCGGCGGGCCGGAGGGCGTAGAGCTGCCAGTGCGGGTTGATGCTGCCGTCCGCCCGGGGCCGCTCGGCCCAGTCACGCGCGGAGGCCTCGGCGGAGAGTTCGACGACGGCCCCGGCAATGCGGACCTGCCTGCCTTGGGAGGGCCAGTAGAAAGTCATGGCAGCATGCGGGTTGGCGCCCAGTTCCCTGCCCTTGCGTGAGGTGCGGGACGTCGCGAAGTGCCAGCCGTCGTCGTCAATGTTCTTCAGGATCAGCATCCTGGACGACGGTTTGCCATCGCCGCCCGCCGTGGCCAGGCTGCACGCATGCGGCTGCCGCTCCCCCGCCGCCAGCGCCTCGCCCAGCCATTGCTTGAACAGCTGAGCAGGATCCTTGGGGGCGCTCTCCGGGTCGAAGCCCGGCAGCGATTCGGGAAAGTCGGGAAGCGTGCGGAGGAACTTTCGGAACGTTTCGCTCATGTGCCCAGCTTAAACGCCGCGAGATGGCATTTCACGGCAGTGTTGATGAACAGCATTGCCGCGAAGTGCCATCTCGCGCGGAGGATGGGTTACCCCGCGTACTCCCGAACGCCGGCAAGCTCGGCTTCCAGCGCAACCAGCTGGCGTTCAACGGCGGCGGGCGCGGTTCCGCCCTGGGAGTTGCGGCTGTTGAGTGAGCCCTCCGTGGACAGGACGGTGCGGACCTCCGGCGTGAGGTGCTCCGAGATGGCCGCGTACTCTTCATCCGTCAGGTCCCACAGCTCCACGCCGCGGGATTCTGCCTGCTTCACGGCAGCACCGGAGAGCTCGTGGGCTTCCCGGAACGGAACACCCTGGCGGACAAGCCATTCGGCGATGTCCGTGGCCAGCGCGAAGCCCTGCGGTGCCAGCGATTCCATCCGTTCGGTGTTGAACTTCAGGGTGGCGATCATGCCCGAGACTGCCGGGAGCAGGAGCTCCAGGGTGTCGGCGGCGTCGAACACCGGTTCCTTGTCCTCCTGCAGGTCGCGGTTGTACGCCAGCGGCAGGCCCTTAAGCGTGGCCAGCAGCCCGGTCAGGTTGCCGATCAGGCGGCCTGCCTTGCCGCGGGCCAGTTCAGCCACATCCGGGTTCTTCTTCTGCGGCATGATGGACGAGCCCGTTGAGTAGGAATCGTGCAGCGTGACGAAGGAGAACTCCTTGGTGGCCCAGAAGATGACTTCCTCCGAGATCCGGGACAGGTCCACCCCGATCATGGAGCACACCCAGGCGAACTCGGCGAAGACGTCGCGCGAGGCGGTGCCGTCGATCGAGTTGTGGGAGGCGGAGAAGAAGCCCAGGTCCGCGGCCACCGCTTCCGGGTCCAACCCCAAGGACGAGCCGGCGAGGGCTCCGGACCCGTAGGGCGAGACGCCGGCCCGCTTGTCCCAGTCCTGGAGTCGCTGCACGTCGCGCAGCAGCGCCCAGGCATGGGCCAGCAGGTGGTGGCTGAGCAGGACGGGCTGGGCGTGCTGCAGGTGGGTGCGGCCGGGCATGGCAACACCGTGGTGCGCCCTGGCCTGCTCCACCAGGGCATCCACCGTAGCCAGGACACCGCGGGCGATGATCCGGGCATGGTCCCGCAGGAACATGCGGCCGAGGGTGGCCACCTGGTCGTTCCGGGACCGGCCTGCGCGGAGCTTGCCGCCCAGCTGGGTTCCCGCGCGCTCGATCAGGCCGCGCTCCAGCGAACCGTGGACGTCCTCATCGGACTCCGCCGGCAGGTAGGCGCCGGAGGCCACGTCCTCGTCCAGCTGCGTCAGCGCTGCCAGCATGCCGTCCAGCTCAGCGTCGTCCAGCAGCCCGGCCTTGTGCAGCACTCGGGCGTGCGCCTTGGAGCCGGCGATGTCGTAGCGGGCCAGCCGCCAGTCGAAGTGCGTGGACTTGCTCAGCGCCGCGAGGGCATCTGCGGGACCGCCGGCGAACCGGCCGCCCCACAGCGCACCCGCATTTGTTGCTTCGGTCTTTGGCTCAGCCACCGGGGCTACTTTCCTGCGACGCGGATATCGCGGCCGGAGGCAACCTTGGCGGACATGCCCCACAGCTCGATGAAGCCGCGCGCCATGGACTGGTCGAAGGTGTCGCCGGTGTCGTAGGTGGCCAGGTTGAAGTCGTAGAGCGAGGTGTCCGAACGGCGGCCGTTGACGATGGCCTGGCCGCCGTGCAGGGTCATCCGGATGTCTCCGGAGACGTACTTCTGGGTGTCCTCGATGAAGGCGTCCAGGGAGCGCTTCAGCGGCGAGAACCACTGGCCGTCGTACACCAGCTCGGACCAGCGCTGGCCAACGGTGGCCTTGAAGCGGGCCTGCTCGCGCTCCACGGTGATGTCCTCGAGGTGCTTGTGGGCCGTGATGAGGGCCATGGCGCCGGGAGCCTCGTAGATTTCGCGGGACTTGATGCCCACCAGGCGGTCCTCGACGACGTCGATGCGGCCCACACCCTGGGCACCGGCACGGCGGTTGAGTTCCTTGATGGCCTGCAGCGGGGTGACCTTGACGCCGTCGATCGCTACCGGGATGCCGGCTTCGAAGGAGATGACCACCTCGTCCGGTGCCGGCGGGAACTCCGGGGTGGCGGTGTAGTCGTAGATGTCCTTGGTGGGGGCGTTCCAGATGTCCTCGAGGTAGCCGGTTTCCACGGCACGGCCCCAGACGTTCTGGTCGATGGAGTACGGGTTCTTCTTGGTGGTCTCGATCGGCAGGCCCTTTTCCTCGGCGAAGGCAATGGCCTTGTCGCGGGTCAGCGCCAGGTCGCGGACCGGGGCGATGCACTTCAAATCGGGGCCGAGGGTCTGGATGCCCACTTCAAAGCGGACCTGATCGTTGCCCTTGCCGGTGCAGCCGTGGGCCACTGTGGTGGCGCCGAATTCGCGGGCAGCCTTGACCAGGTGCTTGACGATGACCGGGCGGGAGATGGCGGACACCAGCGGGTAGTGGCCCTGGTAGAGGCCGTTGGCCTTCAGCGTGGGCATGCAGTATTCGTTGGCGAACTCGTCGGAGGCGTCGGCCACGTAGGCTTCGACGGCGCCGCAGCCGAGGGCGCGCTGGCGGATGGTCTCCAGGGACTCGCCGCCCTGCCCGACGTCGACCGCCACGGCGATGACCTCGGCGCCGGTGGCTTCACCGATCCAGCCGATGGCTACTGAGGTGTCCAGGCCGCCCGAGTAGGCGAGCACAATGCGTTCAGTCACTTCGAATGCTCCTTGTAATTGGGGTTTGTTGATGTTGTCTTCAAGCTTATTGCCCGGCTTCTTCAGCCAGCTGCAGGAACCTGGCGGCGAGGTCCTGGCCGCCCTGCGGGTCCCGGGCCACCAGCAGCACGGTGTCGTCCCCGGCAATGGTGCCCAGGATGGACGGCATCACCGAATGGTCGATGGCCAGTGCCAGGAAGTTTGCCGCCCCGGGCGGGGTGCGGAGCACGGCGATGTTGGCCGAGGCCTCCGCGGTGACCAGCAATTCGCTGCACAGCCGGGCCAGCCGGGCGTCCAGGATCTCCTGGCTCACCCCGCTCCTGGCAGCCCGCTCACCGCCCTCGCCGGGCACGGCGTATACCAGCACGCCCTCCTTGCCGCGGACCCGGACAGCGCCGAGTTCCACGAGGTCCCGCGACAGCGTCGCCTGGGTGACCTGCACGCCGTCGTCCGCCAGCAAGGCGGCCAGCTCCGCCTGGGAACGCACGGACTCCCCCGTCAGGATGGCGGTGATGCGCGCCTGGCGGGCTGTCTTGGTCGCCGGGCTGGAGCCCGGCGACGCCGGTTGGGCGGACACTAGAACGTGCTCTCCCCGGTGCCTTCAACGGGTGCGAGCCCGTCAACGAAGGCCAGGCCGGAACGGTGCATCAGCCAGGCCATCAGGGCCTTCTGGGCGTGCAGCCGGTTTTCGGCCTCGTCCCAGACGATGGACTGCGGCCCGTCGATGACGCCGGCAGAGATTTCGTAGCCGCGGTAGGCGGGCAGGCAGTGAAGCACGACGGCGTCTTCCGCAGCCTGTGCCATGGCGGCCTCGTCCACGGCGTAGTCCCGGAACAGCTGCATCCGGGCTTCCTTTTCCGCTTCCTGCCCCATGGACACCCACGTGTCTGTGGCAACGACGTCGGCCCCTTTCAAAGCCTCCGCAGCGTCAGTGGTGATAAGCACGGACCCGCCGGTCTCTGCCGCGCGTTCCTCGGCTGCGGCCACGATGTCCGCGGCCGGGAGGTAGCCCTCCGGCCCGGCGATCCGCACGTGCATCCCGGCCGTGACACCGGCCAGCAGGTAGGAATTGGCCATGTTGTTGGCGGCGTCCCCCAGGTAGCTCATGGTGAGGCCCTTGAGTTCGCCCTTATGCTCCATGACGGCCAACAGGTCCGCCAGCAGCTGGCAGGGGTGGTAGTCGTCGCACAGGGCGTTGATCACGGGAACCCTGGAGTTCTCCGCCATCGCCACGAGGCCGGCGTGCGCGCCGGTCCGCCAGACGATGGTGGAGACCATCCGCTCCAGGACCCTGGCGGTGTCCTCCACGGATTCCTTGTGTCCGATCTGCGCCTCGCCGGGGTTGATGATCAGGGCGTTGCCGCCCAGGTCCGCGATCCCCGTGGCGAACGAGACCCGGGTCCGGGTGGAGGTTTTGTCGAAGATGACGGCCACTGTCTTGCGGCCGCTGCCCTCGGCGGCATACGGCTGGACGCTGTAGGGGGCCGCCTTCATCCGGGCTGCGAGGTCAAGTACCTCGGCCTGTTCGGCGGGGCTGAGGTCCGTGTCCTTGAGGAAGTGCCGGGTGGTGCTGGCTGCTGGGGTCACTGGGCGTCCTTAGCTGCTTGGAGGATTGCCGGGAAGGCGTCGAGGAAGGAGTCTGCCTGGGCCGTGGTCAGGACCAGCGGCGGCGCAAGGCGGATGGTGCGGGGCCCGGGGCTGTTGACGATGAACCCCGCGTCAAGGCCGGCCTGCACAACGCCCGGGGCAACCTCCGCGTCAAGGTCGAAGCCGATGAGGAGGCCTTCCCCGCGGACCTCGGTGACCCCTGGAATTCCGGCCAGGCCGGCCCGCAGGTACTGGCCTACTGCCGCTGCATTGGCCAGCACGTGCTGGCTTTCGATGGCGTGCAGGGTGGCGAGGGCGGCCGCCGTTGCCACCGGGTTTCCGCCGAACGTGGTGCCGTGCTGGCCCGCAGCCAACAACGACGACGTCTCCGGGCCATAGGTGATCAGGGCACCGATCGGGAAGCCGCCGCCCAGGCCCTTGGCCAGGGTGACAGCGTCGGGCATGATTCCGGCGTCCTCGCTGGCCAGCCACTTTCCGGTACGGCCGATGCCGGTCTGCACCTCGTCGAGGATCAGCAGCGCTCCCACCCGGGCGGTGAGCTCGCGGGCCGCCCGAAGGTATCCGGGCGGCAGGGGCCGCACCCCCGCCTCGCCCTGGATGGGCTCCAGGAAGACGGCCGCCACGGTCTCGTCCACGGCGTCCTTCAGCGCCTCCACGTCACCGAAGGGGATGTGGACGACGCCGCCGGGCAGCGGCTCGAACGGCGCGCGGTAGGCCTCTTTGGCGGTCAGGGCGAGGGCGCCCATGGTCCGGCCGTGGAAGGCCCCTTCGAGGGCGATGATCCTGGTCCGCCTGGCGCCGCTGCCGCCGGTATTGCGGCGGGCCAGCTTGAAGGCGGCCTCGTTGGCTTCGGTGCCGGAGTTGGTGAAGAACACCTTGGAACCAGCGGGGGCGTCGGTGATGGCCAGCAGCTTTTCGGCCAGCGCTATCTGGGTGGGGCTGGTGAAGAAGTTGGAGACGTGGCCAAGGGTGGCCAGCTGGCTGGAAATCACGGACGTGACGAACGGGTTGGCATGGCCCAGCGCGTTGACGGCGATGCCTCCAAGCAGGTCGAGGTACTCCTTGCCGTCGGCGTCCCAGACCAGGCAGCCGGCACCGCGGACCAGGACCCGCTGCGGGGTGCCGAACACGCCCATGAGGGAGCTGGAGTACCGGGCGAGCCACTCGGATCCGCTTCCGGTTCCGGTCATCACGGAAGCCTTGGCGTCCGTTTCGCCCGCCGGGCCCAGGTCGACAGCGTCGTTCATGAATTCGTCTCCTCGTCGGGAACCACCTGGGTGCCGATGCCCGCGGTGGTAAAGGTTTCGAGCAGCATGGAGTGCGCCAGCCGCCCGTCCACAATGTGCGCGCGCTCCACGCCGCCGTCGATGGCCTTGAGGCAGGCCTCCATCTTGGGGATCATGCCGGATTCCAGCGAGGGCAGGAGCCCGCGCAGGTCCGAGGCCTTCAGGGAGGAGATCAGCGAGGACTTGTCCGGCCAGTTTGCATAGAGGCCTTCGACGTCGGTGAGGATCACCAGTTTGGAGGCCCCGAGCGCTTCGGCCAGGGCTGCGGCGGCGGTGTCCGCGTTGACGTTGAGCACCTGCCCCGTGGTCTGGACGCTGCCGTCGGCTGCGAAGCCGTTGGCGTCGATCTCCGGGGCCACCGTGGAGATCACGGGGATGCGGCCGGCGGCGAGGATGTCCAGGATGCCTTCCGGGTTCACGCCCACCACTTCGCCCACCAGGCCCAGGTCCACCTCTTCGCCGTCGATGACCGTGCCGGTGCGCACGGCGCGCAGCAGCCCGCCGTCCTCACCGGACATGCCCACGGCATAGGGGCCATGGGAGTTGATCAGCCCAACGAGTTCGCGGCCCACCTGGCCGGTGAGGACCATGCGCACCACGTCCATGGCTTCGGGAGTGGTGACCCGCAGGCCGCCCTTGAACTCGGACTCGATGCCCAGCCGGGCCAGCATGGAGTTGATCTGGGGGCCGCCTCCATGCACCACCACGGGGTGGATGCCCACGTGGTGCAGGAAAACGACGTCTTCGGCGAAGGCACGGCGCAGCTCGTCGTTGACCATGGCGTTGCCGCCGTACTTGATCACCATGGTGGTGCCGGCAAAGCGCTGGATCCAGGGCAGCGCCTCGATCAGCGTGCCTGCCTTGCTTTGGGCGTCAAGCATGGACGTGGTTTCGCGGGTGCGGGTGTTCATCAGGGATTTTCTCCAGGTTTGCCGGGCGCCGGTGGGCCCGGCTCAAATGGTCTGTCAGCTCGAGTAGGCGCTGTTCTCGTGCACGTAGTCGTGGGTCAGGTCGTTCGTCCAGATGGTGGCCTCGGCGTTGCCGGCCTGGAGGTCGATTTCCACCAGGACCTCGCGCGGTTCCAGGTCCACCAGGCCGCGGTCGTCGCCGATGCTGCCGTTGCGGCAGATCTGGACGCCGTTCATGGCCACGTTGAGCTGGTCGGGTTCGAAGACGGCGTCGGTGGTGCCCACCGCGGACAGCACCCGGCCCCAGTTGGGGTCCTTGCCGAAGATGGCGGCCTTGAAGAGGTTGGAGCGGGCCACGGAGCGGCTGACGGTTTCGGCGTCCGCTTCGCTGGCGGCGTTGAAGGTGCGGATGGCGATGTCGTGGCTGGCACCTTCGGCATCGGCGATCAGCTTCCGGGCCAGTTCGGCGCAGACCTGGGTCAGGCCGGCAGCGAAGGCCTCGGCCGACGGCACGGCGCCTGAGGCGCCGGAGGACAGCAGGACCACGGTGTCGTTGGTGGACATGCAGCCGTCCGAGTCTGCCCGGTCGAACGTGACCCGGGTGGCGTCCCGGAGGACGACATCCAGCAGTTCCGAATCGACTGCCGCATCCGTGGTGAGGACCACCAGCATGGTGGCCAGGCCGGGAGCCAGCATGCCCGCACCCTTGGCAATCCCGCCAATGGCGAATTCCTCGCCATCGGCATCGGTGCCGATGAACAGCGCCGCTTTGGGAACGGAGTCGGTGGTCATGATGGCGGTCGCTGCCTCGGGGCCGCCGTCGGCGCTCAGCGCGGCAGCCGCAGCCTCCACGCCGGGAAGGATCTTGTCCATGGGCAGCTGCTCGCCGATCAGGCCGGTGGAACATACAAAAACATCCGTGGCGGAGATGTCCAGGACCTTGGCCACCTTTTCGGCGGTGCTGTGCGTGTTCTGGAAACCGGCCGGCCCGGTGCAGGCGTTGGCTCCGCCGGAGTTGAGAACCACCGCGTCCACGCGGCCGTCCGAGACGACTTGGCGTGACCAGTGCACAGGCGCGGCGGCTACCCGGTTGCTGGTGAAGACGGCGGCGGCGGCCTTGGACGGGCCGTCATTGACTACCAGGGCAAGGTCCGGTTTGCCGGAGGCTTTGAGTCCGGCTGTGACGCCGGCGGCCCGGAATCCACGGGGGGCGGTAACGGTCACGGGGCAACTCCCTGCAGGTCGAGGCCGGCGGTTTCCGCCAGGCCGAGGGCAACGTTCATGGACTGGACGGCGCCGCCGGCGGTCCCTTTGGTGAGGTTGTCGATGGCGCAGGTGACGATCACCCGGCCGGTGTGGGAGTCGAACGCCAGCTGCATGGCGGCGTGGTTCGACCCCTGCACGGACTTGGTGGCGGGCCACTGGCCTTCCGGGAGGACGTGCACGAACGGTTCGTCGTCGTACGCGTCGGTCCAGGCCTGGCGCAGCTGCTCCTCCGTGGTGCCGGCTTTGACCTTCGCCGTTGCGGTGGTGAGGATGCCCCGGCTCATGGGTGCCAGGGTGGGCGTGAAGGACACGGTGACCTGTTCGCCCGCGGCATTGGACAACCCCTGTTCGATCTCGGGGGTATGCCGGTGGCCGCCGCCAACACCGTAGGGGCTCATGGAGCCCATGACTTCTGAACCGATGAGGTTCACTTTGGCGGCCTTGCCCGCGCCGGAGGTGCCGGAGGCAGAGACAATGACGACGTCGTCGGGCTGGAGGAGCCCGGCGGCGAACCCGGGCGCCAAAGCCAGCAGGGCCGACGTCGGGTAGCAGCCGGGCACGGCAATGCGGTTGGCGCCCTTGAGGGCTTCGCGCTGGCCCGGGAGCTCCGGCAGGCCGTAGGGCCAGGTGCCGGCGTGGGCGGAACCATAAAACTTTTCCCAGGCCGCCGGGTCCTCCAGCCGGTGGTCTGCGCCGGCATCGATGACGACGGTCCCTGCCGGAAGCTGGGCTGCAATCTCCGCGGAGGCGCCGTGCGGCAGGGCCAGGAAGACGACGTCGTGGCCGGACAGGTTGTCCACCGTGGTGTCCTCAAGGATGCGGCTTGCCAGCCCGTGCAGGTGGGGCTGCAGTTCGCCGAGCCGGGAACCGGCATTGCTGTGGGCCGTGATGGCTCCAATGGTGACGCCAGGATGCCCGGCCAGGAGGCGCAGGACTTCTCCCCCGGCGTATCCGCTGGCACCGGACACTGCTACAGAAATAGTCATGACCACCACCATACAGCAAAAGTATTCACTCATGCCGATATTTATGCATACAGCGGAAGGTGCCCGCTATGGGGCTTCCGTGGACTGTCCCTAGGATGGTGGCAGCAGCCGGAGCCGGAAACGCCGGGACCGGGAAAGGTGAGCAATGACCCACGCAATCGTCGCACGTCAGGCAGGCGGACCGGAAGTCCTTACCTACGAGGACATCGAACGCCCTGTCCCGGGGCCTGGCCAGCTCCTGGTGAAGGTGGGGGCAGCGGGCGTTAACTTCATCGACACCTACAAGCGCAGCGGCACCTACAAGGTCCCCTTCCCGTTCACCCCCGGATCAGAAGCCGCAGGCACCGTTGAAGCAGTGGGCGACGCCGTCACGGGGTTTGTCCCGGGTGACCGGGTGGCCACGGCGGAGGGCATTAACTGCTACGCAGACTATGCGCTGGTTGACGAGGCCGCAGCCCTCCCGGTCCCGCAGGGCCTGGACGACCTGACGGCAGCCGCGCTGCCCCTGCAGGGCATCACCGCCCACTACCTGATGAACTCCACCTTCAAGGTGGAGCCCGGGCACACCGTCCTGCTGCACGCGGGCGCGGGAGGCGTGGGGCTGCTGCTGATCCAGCTGCTCAAGGCCCGCGGTGCGGAAGTCATCACCACAGTCTCCACGGACGCGAAGGAACAGCTGGCGCGCGAGGCCGGCGCCGACCATGTGCTGCGGTACGAAGGCTTCGCTGGGCGGGTCAGGGACATCACCAGCGGCACCGGCGCCGACGTGGTGTACGACGGCGTTGGGAAGGACACGTTCGACGGCTCGCTGGCCGCCCTGCGCGTCAGGGGAATGCTGGTCCTTTTCGGCGCTGCCTCGGGCCCGGTTCCGCCCGTGGATCCCCAGCGCCTGAATGCCGGCGGCTCGCTGTTCCTGACCAGGCCCACCATGGGGCACTACCTGAGGGACGCTGCGGAACGCCGCTGGCGCTCCGGCGAAGTATTCGCAGCGGCGGCGAACGGGAGCCTGAAGGTCCGCATCGGCGCCCGATACCCCCTGGTGCAGGCTGCCCAGGCACACCGCGACCTGGAAGGGCGGCGGACCACCGGAAAGGTCATCCTGGTTCCGTAGGGCAGCACCCGCATGGAAAGGTCCTCGCAGCCGTGTGGCTGCGGGGACCTTTCCTGTTGGTGCAGGTTTGCGGCTAGCGCTGGACGGCGCCGAAGCGCTCGGCCGCCAGGGCCACCGCGCCTTCACGTGCGGCTGATGCCTCGTCCGCCGTGAGGGTCCGGTCGTTGGCGCGGAACCGGAGACCGAACGCGAGGGACTTCTTGCCGTCCTCGATGCCCTTGCCTGCGTAGACGTCGAAGAGCGCCACGTCCTCCAGCAGTTCACCGGCACCTTCGCGCAGGGCCGCCAGGACGTCGTCGGCGGGGACTTCAGCAGGAACCACCAGCGCCACGTCCTGGGTGGCCACCGGGTACGTGGAGATGTGGCGCGCCACGATCACGTCCGGGGCGGCGTCGAACAGCGCGTCAGCATTGAGCTCCAGTGCCACCGAGCGGGCGGGCATGTCCGATGCCGCCAGCAGCTTGGGGTGCAGCTCACCGGCGTAGCCCACCACCTCACCATTGCGCAGTGACAACTGTGCTGCACGGCCGGGATGGAAAGCCTGGTGGCTGCCCTGGCTCACCAGGACCTCCACGCCCAGGACGTCGCCGGCAACCCGGGCAAGGTCCAGCGCGTCAGCCCAGTCCCAAGGCCGCGGCGCATGGCCGGCCACTGCCGGGGAGTCATGTCCCGTGAGCACTGCGGCGAGGTGGAACGGCTGCGCCGGGACGCCGTCGTACAGTCCGTCCAGTACCTCATCGGAGGGCTTGACGCCGAGCGGCGGGATGGAGGCAGTGCCCACCGTGCCGCCGGGCAGGAACACCAGGCCTGATTCGAAGAGTGCCAGGTCGCGGAAACCGCGCGAATGGTTCCGCTTGGCTACCTCGATGAGTCCGGGCAGGATGGACGTGCGCAGAAAGCCCTGTTCTTCGCTGATCGGGTTCGCGAGCTTGACCGCGGCCCTGTCCGCTCCTTGTTCGGCTACACCGAAGGTGTCGTTGGCCGCCTTGGACACGAAGGGGTAGGACAGGACTTCGGTGAGGCCTGCATCCGCCAGTGCCTGGATCAGGCGGCGGCGCTGCTGCTGCACCCGCGTCAGGCCGCGCCCGGGAGGCGCCACCGGAAGCGTCGCGGGAATCTTGTCGTAGCCCACCAGCCGGGCAATCTCCTCGGAGAGGTCCTCCTTGGTTTCCAAGTCGTTCCGCCAGCTGGGCGCCGTAACGGTCCAGCCGCCGTCGTTCTTCTCCACCGCCGCGCCAAGGTCCTCCAGGGACGTAACGATCTGCTCTTCGGTGAAGTCGATGCCGATGCGGGCGGCAGCGAAGGCCTCAGGCAGTTCGATGCTGACGGAGTCCGGGGCGGTCCCCACATCGGTTCCGGCCTGGTCCGCCGTTCCACCGGCCAGCTCGACGAGCAGGTCAACCACCCGCTGGGCGGCGATGCCGGCCACGTGCCAGTCCACGCCGCGCTCGAAGCGCTTGGACGCTTCAGACGGCAGCTTGTGGCGGCGCCGGGAACGGGCAATGGACACCTCGTCGAAGTGCGCAGCTTCAACCAGAACGGTCGACGTCGAATCCCCCACCTCTGTTGCGGCGCCGCCCATCACTCCGGCGATGCCGATCGGCCCGGAGGCGTCCGTGATCAGCAGGTCCTCGGCGTCGAGCGCGCGTTCCTTGCCATCGAGGGTGGTGATCTTCTCACCGGCCAGGGCCCGGCGCACCACGATGTCCCCGGACAGCGTGTCCTGGTCGTAGCAGTGCGTGGGCTGGCCGAGTTCCAGCATCACGTAGTTGGAAATATCCACCGGCAGGGAGATGGAACGGATGCCGGCAAGGCGCAGCCGGGAAACCATCCACGGCGGCGTGGGCTTTGTGGCGTCCACGCCGCGGACGGTGCGGGCGACGAACCTGTCGCATCCGGGCTTGCCGTAGATGGGGGCATCGTCATTGATCTTGACGCCGTAACCGCCGGAAAGCTCCGCAGGAGCGGTAACGCGGGACGCGGGATCCGTGAAGGTGGTTCCGGTGGCGTGGGCGTACTCCCGGGCAACCCCGCGGATCGAGAACGCATAGCCACGGTCCGGCGTCACGTTGATTTCGGCAGCCTGGTCATAGAGGCCAAGGAGCTCCATGGCGTCAGTGCCGATTTCGGGATCCAGCCCGATGCGGGACAGCACCAGGATGCCGTCGTGGTCCTCGCCGATGCCCAGTTCGCGGACGGAGGCGATCATGCCCGCGGACAGGTGCCCGTAGGTTTTCCGCGCCGAGATGTGGAAGTCGCCCGGGAGCACGGCGCCCGGGAGGGTGACCACCACCTTGTCGCCCTCAACGAAGTTGTGGGCGCCGCAGATGATGCCCTGCACGCCGGAGGGGTCGATGCCGTCACCGGTGAGGGTCTGCTCCTGGCCTTCAGGAACCACCCGGACCTGGCACCAGTTGATGGTCTTGCCGTTGGTTTGGGGTTCCTTGACCAGGCTCAGGACCTGGCCAACCACGATGGGTCCCTGCAGGGTGTCCGTGGGACGGTGGACGTCCTCTTCTTCAAAACCGACCTTGACCAGCTCGGTCATGACGTCTTCCGCCGTTGCTCCGGCCGGTACTTCTGCGAATTCACGCAGCCAGGAAAGTGGGATACGCACTGTTAGATCTCCATCCCGAAGTGCTCGCTGAAACGTACATCGCCTTCGATCATGTCGCGCATGTCCCCCACTTCGTTGCGGAACATCAGGGTGCGCTCAATGCCCATGCCGAAGGCAAAACCTGAATACACGTCCGGATCGATGCCGGCGGCGCGGAGCACGTTGGGGTTGACCATGCCGCAGCCGCCCCACTCGATCCAGCGCGGGCCGCCCTTGGCCCCGGGGTGCCAGATGTCCAGCTCCGCTGACGGTTCGGTAAACGGGAAATAGTTGGGCCGCAGCCGGATCTGGGCTTCGTCGCCGAACATCTGCCGTGCGAAGTGCTCCAGCGTGCCGCGGAGGTCAGCCATGCTCAGGTGCTTGTCGATCGCGAGGCCCTCGAACTGGTGGAACACCGGAGTATGGGTCGCATCGAGTTCGTCGGTGCGGAACACCTTGCCCGGGCACAGCACATAAATGGGCAGCTCGCGCTCGAGCATGGAGCGGACCTGCACCGGCGAAGTGTGCGTGCGCATCAGCAGGTGGGCTTCGGGCGGCTCCACGAAGAAGGTGTCCTGCATTTCGCGGGCGGGGTGGTCCGGCTTGAAGTTAAGGGCGTCGAAGTTGAACCATTCCGACTCGACTTCCGGGCCCTCGGCGATTTCCCAGCCCATACCCACGAAGATGTCCGCCACCCGGTCCTGGAGCGTGGAGAGCGGGTGCCGGGCACCGGCACGGCGGCGGCGGGGCGCGGCGGTGACGTCCACGGTCTCTTCCAGGAGGATCCGGGCGTCGTTTTCCGCTTCCAGCTCCGCCGTACGGTCGGCGAGCGCCTTGTTGACCCGTCCGCGCGAAGCGCCCATCAGCTTTCCGGCGAGGGCCTTCTGGTCCTTGGGCAGCTTGCCAATCTCACGGTTGGCAAGGCTGAGCGGGGACTTCTCGCCGGTATGGGCGAGCCGCACCGCCTTCAGCTCGTCAAGGGTGCCAGCGCCGGCAATGGCGGCGATGGCCTGGTCTACAGCGGCAGTGATGGCGGCTTCATCCGTGGGGTTCGGGATGGCGGCGCCCGGCAAAGTTTCAGTCATCTACTGTTCTTAGCTACGAGTCGTGGCTGCCGGTGAACGGGGCAGCCCTGCACGGTTTCCCGGGGGCGCGTCCGTCACTGGCAGGTCATGGATGAATGTCCCCAATGCCAACTGTGCATTCCGGTTCATTCAATGACCAGGTCAGGGCACACCGGCTGAGCCGGCGGCCACTGCCCTCCAGTCTAATTGAAGGCTCCGGCTACCATAGCCTCATGACAGTGCCGCGGCGCCCGGGAACCCAAAAGCGCCTCACCGCTGCGCAGAGACTGCGGCAGGCGGCGAACCTGGCGAACGGCAGCACCTTCCTTGGCCTCGCCGTGGCCCTCGCCGCGCGCACCCGGATCAGCAGGGGCCCACGCGGCCTGATCCTGGCGTCGGGGTACAGGCCGCGGCTGCCGTTCGCCGGGGCCTTCACATTGGGCAACGTGGTGCTGTGCCGGTGCAGCTCCGCTGAGCTGTTGTCCAGGCCGGCCCTGCTGGGCCACGAGGAAAAGCATTGCACGCAATACGCCTGGTGCCTGGGCGCACCGTTCCTTCCCCTGTATCTCCTGGCCGCAGGGTGGTCGCTGGTGCGCACCGGCAACCCGGGGACGCGCAATCCCTTTGAGCGCCACGCCGGACTGGAAGCCGGCGGATATCCAGCACACAAAACCCGCCGCCGGCCCTCGCGCCGCCCCCGGCCTGAGGTGGAGGTCTGACGCATGCCCGCTGCTCATGACACCGATGAAACGGCTGGACGCGCCACCCGCACCGGCGCCTCCCCCGGCACTGTCCGCGTGTCGGGAACGGGCTCGGCGGAAGCTGCCCCCGATCTCACAGTGGTTTCCATCGGCGTGGAGTGCCGGGCCGATTCGGTGGGGCAAGCCTACTCCCGGGCCGGAGCCGGCCTGGCCGCCGTTACTGCCTCCTTCCGCAGCCACGGGGTCCCCGGCTCCGACATCCGCACATCGGGCCTCAACGTCCGTGCGGACCTCGCCTGGCGCGAAGGCGAAGGGCAGCGCGTCACCGGGTACGTGGCATCCAGCACCTTCACCGTGAAGCTGAGGGTCCCGGGTTCCGCCTCGGCCGCCATCGCAGATGCCGTTGAGGCGGGCGGGAACGACGTCCGGCTGAGCGGTGTCGAACTCACGTTCAGCGATGACGCGGCTGTGCGGGCACGCGCCCGGGAGGCCGCCTGGCTTGACGCGCTCAGCACCGCCAGGCAGTACGCGCAGCTTGCCTCGGCCCGGCTGGGACGCGTGCTTTCGGTAGCGGAGGAAGGCGCAGTCCAGGGTCCAGTGCCGCTGCCGCGGATGCAGCGGGCTGCTGCCGTGGAATCCCTCAGCGTGGAGGCCGGCAATTCCGTGGTGGATGCGGCAGTGACCGTGGAGTGGGAACTCCTGGCGGACACGTAGGCACACGCCAACAAGGAGGGCAGGCCGCCGCAACGCGTCTATGCTTGACATTGTTTCGAACATAGATTCGAATGGACGGCATGAGATGGGATGCCCAAGCACTGATGGCCCGGCCCGCGGAATCGGCTGCGAATGCCCCGTCCCCCGCATTGCTTCCCCTGGCTGGCCTGGTCCGCTCCATCACAACCCCCGAGTTCGCAGGGATCACCTTCCACGAGGTCACCGCCAAATCGGTGCTCAACAAGGTGCCTGCCGGCTCGCGGATGCCCTTTGAATGGACCATCAACCCTTACCGGGGATGCAGCCACGCCTGCGTGTACTGCTTCGCCCGCAAGAGCCACACCTACCTTGATTTCGACGCCGGGCTGGACTTTGACAGCCAGGTGGTAGTGAAAGTCAACGCGGCCGAGGTCCTCAGGAAGGAACTGGGCAAACCATCGTGGACGCGCCCGCAGGTTGCCCTGGGTACCAACACGGACCCCTATCAGCGGGCCGAGGGCCGCTACCAGCTCATGCCGGGCATCATCACCGCCCTTGCCGAGTCCGGCACTCCCCTGTCCATCCTCACTAAGGGCACCCTGCTTGCCCGGGACATTCCCCTGCTCAAGAGCGCGGCCGCCCAAGTGCCCGTGGGCCTTGGCATCTCGCTGGCCATGACAGACGAAGCCCTGTCCGAGGCCATCGAGCCCGGAACTCCCGGTCCCCGGGCACGCCTCAAGCTCGTTTCCCGCCTCCGTGAAGCCGGCCTGCCCTGCGGCGTCATGGCCATGCCCATTCTGCCGTGGCTCTCGGACAGCGACGAAGCCCTGGACGCGTTGTTTGCGTCCCTGGCTGCCGCGGGGGCCACCGGCGTCACCGCCGGAGCCCTGTACCTCAAGCCGGGGACCAGGGAATGGTTCATGAAGTGGATTGCCGCCAACCATCCCGGGCTCGCGGGCCGGTACCGCCGGCTCTACGGAACGGGTTCGTATGCGTCCAAGGAGTACCGCTCGTGGCTTGCGGGCAAAGTCCGGTATTTCAAAGCCCGCCACGGGTTTACCAACACCTCCGGCTTCAGCCATAGGGACCTCGAGGACGATCCCAGGGGCGAGGAAGCCGAGTACCCCGAAGGCATCATCCCCCAGGCGGCAGCGGCCGGAGGGAAATCTGCCGGGGGCAGATCAACAGCCGGGGGCAGATCAACATCCGGGGGCAACGGTGCTTCCGGGGGGCAGGCAACGCTCTTCTAGGGCAGTGTGCTTTCTGCCTTGACGGCGACCGCGTCAAGCAGGGCCCGGACTATGGGGAAGTCCGCGGGAATCCACGGCAGGTCCAGGACCGCACCTTGGTTGTCCAGTTGTACCCACCGAAGTTCGTCGTGGTCCTCCAGGGGCTTCGGCTCCCCGTGGGCGATCTCCGCGAACCACACCCGCATGCTCGCGCGGGGGTTCAAGGGCCAGCCGCCCGGAACCTGGGACGCGAGCTCGGCGCCTAGCCGGACGCCGATGCCCAGTTCCTCGAGCAGTTCGCGGGCCAGCGCGGCCTTCGGTTCCTCGCCGGGTTCCACTTTGCCGCCCGGGAACTCCCAGAGTCCTGCCAACTGCTCCGGCGCGCTGCGCCGAGCCACCAGCAGCATGGAGGGTTCCGCCAGGCTGTCCACGACGGCTCCGCCTACCACTTGTATGAGTCCATTCACCGGCCCATTCTATGGGGGACAATAAAAGGACCAGCTGCATAGGTCCTCCCGCAACGGGAATACCACTTCCCCTTTCCGGGTTGTCTGCAGGGTCCGGACTCCTCCTGCCCCACTGCCGTGGCATTGGTCCATCACTACTTTCCTCCGTCGAAAAGCAGGCTTATGAGCAGCGTCCTCCAAACGTCCACGGCAGCCCCCGCCCGATCCACCAACGTGGCCATGGCCATCGTCGCCCTTGCCATGGGCGGCGTTGGCATCGGAGTCACCGAATTCACCATGATGGGCCTGCTGAGGGAAGTGGAGCAGGGCCTCGGGGTTTCCACACCGGAAGCGGGCCACCTCATCTCCGCCTACGCCCTCGGAGTCGTCGTGGGCGCCCCGCTGCTGGCCGCAGTAGGTGCCAAGCTTCCCCGTAAGCACCTGGCCCTTGGACTGATGATGTTCTTCACGGTGGCCAACCTGGCGTCATTCCTGGCCCCGGACTACGGAACAATGCTGGCTTCGCGCTTCGCCGCCGGCCTGCCGCATGGTGCATTTTTTGGGGTGGCGGCAGTCATCGCCGCCTCCCTGGTGCCACCCACACGGCGGGGCTGGGCCATTTCCATGGTGATGGCCGGCCTGAGTATCTCCAACGTGGTGGGAGTTCCGTTTACCACCTGGTTGGGCCAGGCGTACGGATGGCGCCTCCTGTTTATCCTGGTGGGACTGATCGGCCTGCTGACCCTTGCCCTGGTGTGGAAGTTTGTCCCCTTCCATGAGGCCCATCCGGATGCGAGCATTCGGCGTGAACTGGGTGCGCTCAAACGCCTGCAGGTGTGGCTGGCCATTCTGATCGGCATTGTTGGCTTTGGCGGCTTCTTTGCAACGTACACCTACATCGCCCACACCATGACCATGGTGGCGGGCATTCCGTCCTCGTTAATTCCCATGGTGGTGGCCCTGTACGGGCTGGGGATGGTGGCCGGCAACATTGTGGGCGGCCGGATTGCGGACAGGTCCGTGATGGGCACGCTCTACAACGTGCTGCCCGGCATAGCCGTTGCCTTGGTGGTGTACGCCGTGGCCGTGCAGTGGCCCTGGTCCGCCTTTGTCATGGTATTCGTGGTGGGCGCTTCCGGGTCCATGCTGATCCCCGCGCTGCAGACCCGGCTCCTGGACGCGTCGCCCGATGCCCCCTCCCTCGCATCATCGCTGAACCATGCAGCGCTGAACGTCGCAAACGCGCTCGGGGCATTCCTCGGCGGACTGGTGATCGCGCTGGGCTGGGGCTACACAGCCCCTGCCCTGGTAGGTGCCGTCCTCGCCCTGTTGGGGCTCGGCGTCGCCATAGCCAGCGGACTGCTGGAGCGGAAAAAGCCGCTGACCGCCTGATCCTGGAGCCTCAACCGGGCGCTGCGCCGCACTGGGCTGCCAAGCCAACAGCACCGCGTCTACTTGCTGTAGGCCTGCTGACTTTACGTGGCCCGTATGTTAGCTTGAGCCCCATCGGGACCATGAGATCCCGGTCACAATAAGGAGGAGACATGGGTTTTCTTGCTTGGATTATTTTGGGCCTCATCGTAGGGGCCATTGTTAAGGCTGTCATGCCCGGACGGGTTGGCGGCGGCTGGGTAACCAGCCTGGTTCTGGGCGTCGTTGGCGCCATTGTGGGCGGCTGGATTGGTAGCCTCCTGTTCAACAGGGGCGATCTTGCCTTCTTCGATCTCGGCACCTGGATTCTCGCCATCGTCGGCGGCCTGGTTGTGGCCGGCATCTACGGAGCAATCACCGGCCGTGGCAAGGCTACCCGCGCACCCTGATCCGCGTTCACGCAGAACATCAACAAACAAGGGCTCCGGTGAACCGGAGCCCTTACATGTTTAAGCGTGCACAATTCTTCGCACGGCGGTGGGCCTGGAAAGCTGAAGCGGCCGGATGCTAAGCAGTCACCGCCACCGGAAGGTGCTGGGAACGCGCGCTGGCGTAGAGGCAGACCGTGGCCGCTGTGCCCAGGTTGAGGCTTTCCGCGGAACCGTACACGGGCACGGCCACCCGGTGGTCCGCAAGCGCGAGCTCTTCCTCCGACAGCCCCTGGGCCTCGTTGCCGAACAGCCAGGCCGTGGGCTGCTCCAGGGCATACTCCGATTCCGGGCCTTCGCCGGTCAGCCGGCGCCGGGCGTTCTCGTCCTGCAGGGTGTCCAGGTTCAAGGTCCCGTAGCCGTCCGCTGCCAATACCCCGATCCCCCTGGCACGGCAGGCGGCCGCAAGTTCGCCAACGTCCGCGCCCAGCACCACGGGAAGGTGGAACAGGGAGCCTGCTGTGGAGCGCACGGCCTTGGGGTTGTAAATGTCAACGCTGGAGGCGGTCAGGATCACGGCATCGGCTCCGGCCGAGTCCGCCGCGCGCAGGACCGTCCCGGCATTACCGGGGTCGCGGACCTGGCAGAGCACGGCAATCAGGCGGGGCCCGGCGTCGAGCACTTCCTGCAGCGGAACGTCAACGAAGCGGCAAACTGCGATGATCCCCTGGGGGTTGACGGTGTCCGCCATAGCAGCCAGGACTTCGTCCGTGGCCAGGCGGGCGTTGACCCCCTGGGACAGCTCCTCGAATTCCGGATACCGGTCCAGGCAGCTTTCGCTGGCGAAAACTTCGGTGACCACCCCGGGCCGGCCGTCGGCCACCCGCTGCTGATGGAGCCGGAGCGCTTCCCGCACTGCCTGTGGCCCTTCGGCAAGGAACTGTCCGCGCTTTAAACGCGCCGGGCGCCCGGCAAGCTTTGCCACGTCCCTCACCCGATCAGCTCGGGGATTGGACAGTGGGAAATCTTGCGGGCGCCCGGTTTCGTTCATATAAGAACTTTAGTGGCTGCTGCCACCGGTTCTTGAACTGTCCCTGGCGGGAACAGTCAGCTGCTAGGCAACAACCTTCTTGGCGGAGGTGTCGGCAGGCAGGGAGTCCTTGGCAACCTTGACCAGCGCTGCGAAAGCGTTGGCGTCGGAAACGGCCAGTTCGGCGAGCATGCGGCGGTCAACCTCAACCTCAGCGGCCTTCAGGCCCTGGATCAGACGGTTGTAGGTGAGGCCGTTGGCGCGGGATGCAGCGTTGATGCGCTGGATCCACAGGCGGCGGAAGTCGCCCTTCTTCTTCTTGCGGTCGCCGTAGCTGTACACAAACGAGTGCAGCAGCTGCTCTTTGGCCTTGCGGTACAAGCGTGAACGCTGTCCACGGTAGCCCTTTGCGCGTTCAAGAATAACCCGGCGCTTCTTGTGGGCGTTGACCGCCCTCTTCACACGTGCCACGTGCGTACTCCTTCGAAAATTCTGCTCCCAAGCATCTACTGCCGGTAGTCCCGGCGGCCTGAGAAGGCTTTTTGGTAGGTGACTTACACCAGGTGGTGGTCAGTCAAAGAACTTGGAAACTAGATGCCGAGCATCTTCCGGATGACCTTGGCGTCGCCCTTGAAGACGATCTTGTCGCCGGCGAGGCGGCGGGTCAGCCTGGAGGACTTGTGCTCGAGGTAGTGGCGGCGGTTGGCCTGCTGGCGGCGCAGCTTGCCGCTGCCGGTCAGCTTGAAGCGCTTCTTGGCACCACTGTGGGTCTTCATCTTCGGCATGGGAACCGATCTCCTTACGTTCCGCAGGCTGGGCCTGCAGCTCTATCGCGCAGCTGCCCCTCAGGGCGGCGTGCTGGTTGCTGACTGCCGGAGGGCGACCTCCGGCAGCTGTGGACTAAGTGGTCTTCTTGCCGGCCGGCTTTGGCGCTGCCTTGGGGGCGGGCCGTGCGGCAGGCTTCGGCGCAGCGGGCCTGGCCACCGGCTTCGGCGGAGCAGGCACTGCCGCGGGCTTCGGCGCCGCTGCAGGTGCGGCTGCAGCAGGCTTCTCTGCAGCAGCCTTCGGTGCCGGCGCGGCCTTGGGCTCTGCCGCCTTGGGAGCAGCCGCCTTGGGTGCAGCGGCAGCCTTCGGTGCTTCGGCCTTGGGGGCCTCCTGCTTCGGAGCAGCTGCCTTGCGGGCTTCCTGCTTCGGTGCCTCGGCGGCCTTGGGGGCCTCCTGCTTCGGCGCTTCGGCTGCGGCGGGCTCGACGACGGAGGCCGGCTCCTGGACAGGAGCCTCCGCTGCTGCCTCGGGTTCGGTCGAGACGGTGAATCCCTCGGGAAGCAGATCCGCCAGTGACTGGGTCATGGGTGCCTGGTCGTCGCCGGAGGTGTCAACGCGGCCGGAAGCCTTGGCTTCGTTCTGCGCCTTCGCTTCGGCACGCTGCGTAGCGCGGCGGGCTTCGGCCTTGGCCTCTGCCTTGTTCTTCAGCGGACCAACCACCATGACCATGTTGCGGCCGTCGATGCGGGGGCTGGACTCAACAACGCCAACTTCGGCGACGTCGTCGGCGAAGCGCTGGAGCAGGCGGATGCCCATCTCCGGACGCTGCTGCTCGCGGCCACGGAACTGGATCATGGCCTTGACCTTGTCCCCGGCACCGAGGAAGCGCAGTGCATGCCCGCGCTTGGTCTCGTAGTCGTGGGTGTCGATCTTCAGGCGGAAGCGGATTTCCTTCAGAACGGTGTTCGTCTGGTTCTTCCGCGCTTCACGTGCCTTAACCGCGGCCTCGTACTTGTACTTGCCGAAGTCCATCAGCTTGCACACCGGAGGCTTCGCCTGAGGTGCAACTTCAACGAGATCAAGGTCGGACTCGGCAGCCAGACGCAGGGCATCCTCAATACGGACGATTCCTACCTGTTCACCTGCAGGGCCGACCAGCCGCACCTCGGGGACGCGGATACGCTCATTGATTCTTGGCTCGCTAATGTTAAAGCTCCTGTTGTTGTTGTGGAATCCCGGCAAATAGAGAAGGCCCCCAATTGCCGGAGCAATCGAAGGCCTCTGATAGGTCGGATGCGGATCCCGCGAAGGGACTGCACACACAGATCCGGCTGATACCGGGGCCGTGCCCAACCAGGTACCCGGCAACCTTGAGTTCCAAACAATCCGGAACAGCGGCTGGCGCGGGTGGGAGAGAACTCCGCTTGCAAACTGCATGCCATCTTACAGAAAAAATTCCCGTCAACGCTGTGCAGCGCCGGTGGGAACCTTGATCGTTGGAACAATCTCTGAAATAACGACATCCAGTCGGTCTGTGTCAAGCTTACCAGTATGAGCACCCCAGACAGTAATTCATACGTTTTCGAGCCTGCGGCGGATGAGGCAGGTGCCGCCGGCGACGTCTCGCAGCAGATCCGCGACATTTCCGAAGTGCCGGCGATCGAGGTCATCACCACAGCGGCCGTCCACCTGATGAGTGCAGCCGCAGTGAAGCTGGGGCTGGCGGCCGAGGACAATGCCGAGGAACTGAAGGACCTGGACGAGGCCCGGAAACTGATCACCGCCCTGGCCGGCCTGGTGACCGCCGCCGCCCCGGAGATCGGCTCACAGCACGCCGGACCCTTGCGTGACGGACTGCGGTCCCTGCAGCTGGCGTTCCGCGAAGAGTCCCTGATCCCCGACGCCCCGGGCAAGGGCCCGGGCGAGAAGTACACCGGGGCAGTTAACTGACCGGACCGCCACACCCTTTTCTAAACCCCCGACGACGGCGGGACGGCCTTCAAAGGTCGTCCCGCCGTCGTCCATTTAACGGAGTTTTTGTCCAGATATGCCGACTTTAACGCCTTGGAAGCCTGCATAGGTGGACAAAAACTCGGCCTGCCGGACTCGGAATTACTGGGCCCTGATCTTCCCCCGGCGGCGCTGCTGGAGGACAAGGCCTGCGAAGCAGAGCACGACGCCGGCTGTGCCCACCGCAACGAAGCCGCCGGATGGCCCTGTGCCGTCGATGAAGACGCCCGCGAGGGGCGCACCCAGGGCCACGCCTCCCGTGAGGGCCGAGCCGTACCAGCCCATGGCCTCGCCGCGGCGTTCCTCAGCCACCAGGTCCGCAACTTTTTCCGATGCGGAGGACAGCACGGGCGCGCACAGCAGTCCCGGCAGGATTGAGACGAGCGCGAGCGACCAGGTATCGTGCGCAAACCCCATGGGGATGGTCAGGGCCGCCATTCCGAGCAGCAGGAGGATCGGCGAAACGGGGCGGTGCATGGCCCCGTAGATCAGGCCTCCCACCACGGACGCGGCACACCAAAAGAGGAAGACGATGCCGATTTCGGCCTGGCGTCCTCCCGTTTCCAGGGCGGCGACGATGCCGACGTCGGTCCCGCTCAGCACCATGCCCGCCCCTGCTGCCACAGCGAAGACGGCCGCCACGGTGGCGGTGAACCAGGCGAAGTTCTGGACCACTTTGCCGCGCAGGCCCGGTCCGGGACGCGCGGTGCCCGCAGGGACCAGTTCTGCCGCAGCCTCCTGCAAGTGCGCGGGGGCGGCGGACACCACGGCGGCCTCGGCGGCGTGGCGCTCGTCGGCACTGCGTTCCCCGTCCTGCGCAGGGCTTCGGGTAGGCGGGTTGAACCACATCAGGAACAGTCCGGCCAGGGACGTGGAGACCCCCACTATGGTGAGGCCCAGCACCGTGAAGCCGCTGGTGGCGACGATTGCGCCTGCTGCGGGACCGATCATGAACACCACCTCAGTGGTGATTGCGTCGAGGGCGAAGGCTGTACGGCGCTGGTCGCCGTCGGCCAGCACGCCCAGGGACTGGCGCACCACGCTGAAAATGGGCAGTGTGAGCAGCCCGCCCACAAACACCAGCGGAAGGAGCCACTGGTAGGACACATGCGGAACAACGGACCAGATAACTGCTTCCGAGATCACCGAGGGGATGAGTGCTGTCCGGAGGCCCACGGTGTCAACCCGCCTGCCACGCCATGGCGCACCCACCGCAATGCCGATGGTCATGACGGCCGCGGCGGCGCCGGCGGCTGCGTACCCCTGGTTAAGGGTGAGCACGATGTGCAGCGTCAGCAGCACCCCGGCGGCGGAGTGGGGAATGCGGGCCACCATGCCCACCAGCAGCAGCCGGCGGATTGGCCGGACGGCGAGCAACTCCCGGTAGAGAGCGAAATTCACGGAGCGATCCTTAGGTCTGCCGCAGCGGCCGGGGATCACCCCGCTGGCTGCCGGCTAGTGGTCTGCGCGCCTCAACTTGACGTCGACCGAGTCGACGCGCTCCCCAAACAATACATTCCGGGACCACTGGGCCTGGAGTCCGGCCACGAGCTCCTGCACCCCCGCGGCATCCAGCCCGTCCTCGAGGTAGAGCACCACCTGCAGTTCAGGGCCGGCACCGCCGCCGGCAGCCACCGTTCCATCGGCGGCACGGGTGGCCACTCCCCTGCCGGGCACCAGTTCGAGGTTCCGGACGGCGGGAAAGCCGGCGGCGGCCCTGCCCATTTCCCCGGCGAGTTCCTGGTCCTTGTAGGAAGGCGTCCACTGCTGCTGCTGGGCCAGCGCCCACACGGCCGGCCGCCGGACCACGAAGGTGAAGTCAGAGCCTGGGTCAAGAACCAGCAGCTCTGCACCTTCGGAGACGGCTGAGAGCGCGGCGCGGGCGGCGTACACGGCAACGGGCCTGGCGTCCGGATGCCAGGCGGACAGGGCCGCTGCGGAGGTAAAGACGGGCATCGCCGTCCTGCCATCCGGGGCCTTGAGCGTTACCAGCGCCATGTCGGCCTGTTTATCTGCCTGCAGGCCGTCCTGGCCTTCCGCTTCTTCCGCTAGCTGGGCAACAATCGGGATAAACACGCGTGCGGTGGCGAGCGAGGCGACGACGCCCGCCTCGTCCCCGCTTCCCTCCCGGAGTGCCGCGATGGCGGCGGCGTAGGCGCTGCTGGCCGTCCCGTCGTCGTTCTCGAAATTGTGGATTCTGGCGTCGTCGCCGGCCAGGCTCCGCCCCGCCCAGGGCTGCCCTGCGGAGTCCGTGGCGCCGCCGGCGCCTGCCAGTGCCGCAGCGATATGCCCCGGCAGCTGCCGGGGTGGCGTAGTGCCTGATTCGTTGGCCATGACGGCGTGCGCCCTTAGCGGCGGCCGGCCACGTCGAGGGCTTCGGGCAGCGTGAAGGCGCCGGCATAGAGGGCCTTGCCCACGATCGCCCCTTCAACGCCCAGCGGCACCAGGGAACGCAGGACCTTGAGGTCGTCGAGGCTGGAGATGCCTCCGGAGGCAACAACGGGCTTGCCCGTTTTCTCCACCATCTGGCGGAGGAGTTCAACGTTGGGCCCCTGCAGGGTGCCATCCTTTGTCACGTCCGTGACCACGTACCGGCTGCAGCCTGCTTCCTCGAGGCGGCCCAGGACTTCCCAGAGGTCTCCGCCTTCCTTTGTCCAGCCGCGGCCGGCCAGGGTGGTTCCGCGGACGTCGAGTCCGACGGCGATCTTGTCACCAAACCGCTCGATGGCCCGGCGGGTCCATTCGGGGTTTTCCAGCGCAGCGGTTCCCAGGTTTACGCGGGCAACGCCGAGATCCAGGGCCGCTTCAAGGGTTTCGTCGTCGCGGAGTCCGCCGGACAGTTCCACCTTGATCTCCAGCCGGCCCACCACCTCGCGCAGCAGTTCCGCATTTGAGCCGCGGCCGAAGGCTGCATCCAGGTCCACCAGGTGGACCCACTCAGCTCCCTGCTGCTGCCAGTTCAGTGCCGCTTCAAGCGGCGTTCCGTAACTGGTCTCACTGCCTGCTTCGCCCTGCACCAGCCGGACGGCCTGGCCGTTGACGACGTCGACGGCGGGCAGCAGTTCTAGAACGGGCAGGTCGGTTGCAGTGCTCATGTTGAATCCTCAGGATGGGGGCAGGATGGCCTGCCGCGGTCAGTTGCCCGGCAGCGTCAGCAGGTAGGCGGCGAGCAGCGACATGCCCGCAAGAACGTAAAACGATATCTGGGTCCACAGCGGCTTGCGCTGCTGCCTGAAGGACAGGGCGCCGCCGACGAGTACGCCGGCGAGCCCCATCAGGAGAACGGACCACATCTAGGCGGAGCCTTCTTCCGGCGAGGACCCATCACCGGGGGCCTGGCTGCCGGCGGAGGGCCTGCGCAGGGCATCCACCCAGTTATGCAGCAGGCGCGCGCCCGCGTCACCGGATTTCTCGGGGTGGAACTGGGTGGCGCAGAGCGGGCCATTTTCGACTGCAGCGATAAACGGCGCGCCGTGTTCGGACCATGTGACCAGGGGCGCGGCCATCCGCGGCTGAATGACGTCGAAGTTCCATTCCTGGACCCCGTAGGAGTGCACGAAGTAGAAGCGTTCGTTTTCGACGCCGGCAAACAGCTTCGATCCCTCGGGCACCTTGACGGTGTTCCAGCCCATGTGCGGAACCACGTCCGCCGGCAGGAGTTCCACCTTGCCGGGCCATTCACCCATGCCTTCAGCCTCGGTGCCATGCTCCACTCCGGCTTCAAAAAGGACCTGGAGGCCTACGCAGATGCCCAGGACCGGCCGGCCGCCGGCCACCCGCCGGCCGATGAGGCGGATGCCGTCCACGGCTTTGAGCTCACGCATCACTGTTTCGAAGGCCCCGACTCCGGGAACCACCAGGCCGTCGGCGTTCAGGACGTCCTCGGGCTTGGAGCTCAGGATGACTTCCGCCCCGGCCCGTTCCAGCGCCCGCACGGCGGACCGGACATTTCCGGAGCCGTAATCCAGGACGGTGACGGTGGGCTTGCCCTCGGGCGAGGGCAGCTTGTGGGAAGCGGAGGGATCGACGATGGCACCGTCCCGAAGGACCTGGCCGCTCACAGCGCACCCTTGGTGGAGGGAATCCCCTCAACACGGGGATCAGGTTCCACGGCAGCACGGAGCGCCCGCGCGAACGCCTTGAACTGGGCCTCTACGATGTGGTGCGGATCGCGGCCCGCGATGACGTTCATGTGCAGGCAGATACCCGCGTGCAGCGTGATGGCCTCGAAGACGTGCCGGGTCAGGGATCCCGTGAAGTGGCCGCCGATGAGGTGGTATTCCTGGCCGGCGGGCTCGCCCCCGTGCACCAGGTAGGGACGTCCGGAAACGTCAACGACGGCGTGCGCAAGGGCTTCGTCCAGGGGAACGGTGGCCTCGCCAAACCGGCGGATGCCGGCCTTGTTTCCCAGCGCGGTGCGCAGCACCTCCCCGAAGGTGATGGCTACGTCCTCCACGGTGTGGTGGACATCGATGTGGATGTCACCTGTGGCTTTGACGGTCATGTCGATCAGCGAGTGCTTGCAGAGCGCCGTGAGCATGTGGTCGTAGAAAGGTACCGACGTGTCGATGTCCGAGGTGCCGGTGCCGTCCAGGTTGATTTCCACGAGCACGGACGACTCACTGGTGGCACGTTCCATGCGCGCAGTGCGGGCCGCAGCCACGTTCGATCCGGTGGTACTCATGCTTTGGGTCCTTTTGGGCAGATGGGGTGGTTCAGGGCGTCCAGCGCCGCTGCTTCCAGTCTAGGCGGGAAGCGTGGCCTGGCTTGCAAGGATGCTTTCCAGGGATGTGAGGAAGGCTGTGGTTTCGGTCTCAGTTCCGGCCGTGACCCGGAGGTGGCCGGGAATCCCCACGTCCCGGATCAGCACTCCGGCGTCCAGCAGCTCCTGCCAGACCTGGTGCGGGTTCTCCAGTCCGCCGAAAAAGACGTAATTGGAGTCCGACGCTGCGGGCTTCAGGCCCATCCGCGTCAGCTCCGACACGATGCGGTCCCGCTGCTTCTTGATGTCTTCCACATCCGCCATCAGTGCCTCGCGGTGCTGGAGGGCAGCCAGGGCAGTGGCCTGCGTGATGGCTGAGAGGTGGTACGGCAGCCGGACCAGGCGGAGGGCATCGGCAACTTCGGGTGCGGCAGCCATGTAGCCCAGCCGGGCTCCGGCCAGCGCGAATGCCTTGCTCATGGTCCTGGACACGATCAGCCGCTCCCGGCCGGGCAGCAACGTCAGTGCGCTGGGCGTCCCGTCGTGTGCGAACTCGTGGTATGCCTCATCCACAATGACGATGGTCTGGCTTGCTTCGCCTGCCTCGTACACGGCCTCCACGACATCCAGCCCCAGCCCGGTCCCCGTGGGGTTGTTGGGCGAACAGAGGAAGACGATGTTGGGCTGCAGTTCCTTGACCTGCCGCGCTGCCGATTCAGCGCTGAGGCCGTAGCCTTCGGCGCGCTCTCCGACGATGTATTCAGTGTCCGTTCCGCTGGCCAGCAGCGGATACATCGAGTACGTGGGCGGAAAGCCGAGCGCTGAGCGTCCGGGACCGCCGAATGCCTGGAGGATCTGCTGGAGTACCTCGTTTGAGCCGTTCGCAGCCCAGAGGTTGGTCTCATCGAGGCCGTGGCCCAGGTATTCCGCCAGCGCTTTGCGCAGTTCCGTGAACTCCCGGTCCGGGTAGCGGTTCAGGCCCGCGGCGGCTTCGGTGACTGCCGCACTGATGGCCGCCCTTACGTCCGCCGGAACACCATGGGTGTTTTCGTTGACGTTCAGGAGGATGGGGACGTCCAGCTGGGGCGCACCGTAAGGGGTAAGCCCGCGGAGGTTGCTGCGGAGGGGAAGCCGGTTCAGGCGTTCTAGCTGGTCATTCACCTGAACAGTTTAGTGCCCGTGCCGGAGGGCGGAAAATGTGACGGGTTCCTGTTCGCCCTCGGCATGCGCCCCCGGCCCATTCCATGGAGCAGCCCCCGCTGGTCCGGACCCTTGCTGCCGGCTATGGCAGCTCAGCCGGCGGGAACGAACAACTGCTGGCCGGGGAAGACTGCGCCTGCGGAGAGGTTGTTGAGCTGCACGATGTCGGCCACAACATCGCGTGCGTCGCGATCAGGCGCCACGGCGGCTGCGATCCCCCACAGCGACTGGCCGGGCTGGACCGTCACGGTGACCGCGGAGGTCGTCTGGAGCTCCGCGTCTGAGTCGGAGGCTTTTGCCGGGGAGTTGAAGAAGCCTGCCAGCGAGAGCAGCAGGGCGGCCAGAAGAACCAGGGGAATACCGATCAGCACGATGCGGCCGCGCCGGGTCAGCCGCAGGGGCGGAAGGGGGGCCGGCCGTTCCGGCTGCCGCTCTTCAGGCCGGGACAGAAGGTGCTGCACAGAGAGCAGCTGTGGACGTGAACCCCGCGAAACAGATGTAGCTGACATGAACTGAGCCCTCCTGGACCATACTGTGCTGCCCGGATGTTCTGCTCCGACGCCCCCTAGGGCTTTCCGGTGCCACTTTCGAATGGCCGGCGTTCGCAGTAGAACATATGTTCGAACTTTGCTTCTTCTGTTTTAGCACCTATCAACGAACATTGTCGAGACTCGCTAGAACAAATGTTTGAAAAAGCAGTGTGGCTGGCCTAGTTTTGAACGAAAGAACAACCACCCGGACAGTCGATCAGCAGGGTCTGACATTATGGGGCGGGATCGTCCAGGGCCTTGCCGTGGAGAGGCCCGGCGGACACCGAAAGGCATTGGCGAATATGGCAGCAGCAGCCGCCGGGGGCAGGGCAACCGCGCAACCGAAGAGGACCGCCAAGGGCCTGACGCCACGGCAGAAGAAGATCCTGGAAACGATCCAGCGTTCCGTCAATGTGAACGGCTACCCCCCGTCCATGCGGGAAATCGGAGATACCGTGGGCCTGGCCAGCCTTTCCAGCGTCACCCACCAGCTGTCCCAGCTGGAAAAACTGGGCTATCTGCGCCGTGACCCGAAGCGTCCGCGCGCCATGGAGGTCCTGATGCCCCTGACTTTGGACGGTGGTGCGGCCAAACCCGCCAGCCAGCCATCAGCAGTGCCCCCCAGCGGCGGCGCCACTGTCACGGAGCTGCCCACTGCCCTTGACACTGCGATGGTTCCCCTTGTTGGCCGCATCGCAGCCGGTGGTCCCATCCTGGCGGACCAGCAGGTGGAGGACGTTATGCCGCTCCCCCGGCAGCTGGTGGGCCAGGGCGAACTGTTTATGCTCCGGGTGGCCGGGGATTCCATGGTGGACGCGGCCATCTGTGATGGCGACTGGGTTGTGGTGCGCCGCCAGGCGGATGCAGCCAACGGCGATATCGTCGCTGCCCTCCTCGACGATGAGGCCACTGTCAAGACATTCCGGCAGCGTGACGGTCACACGTGGCTGCTCCCCCAGAACACCCAGTACGAGCCCATCCTCGGAGACCACGCCACCATCATGGGCAAGGTCGTGTCAGTGCTCCGGTCCCTGTAGCCAGGTTCCCCGCTGGGTAGCAGGCCCGGGCAGTGTTTAGGCCTGCGCAGGGTCAAACACTCCGCCCAGCCAAACACTGCCCCGGCCTGGGCATCAGGCGTTCTCGCCCGCCAGCCTCTCCAGGGCCGCGATTGCCGTCTTCCGGTCCGTTGTGGACCAGAACGGCGGCAGCGCTCCCCGGAGGAACCCTGCGTAGCGCTCGGTGGCAAGCCGTGAGTCAAGCACAGCCACCACTCCCTTGTCCCCCGTGGAGCGGATCAACCGGCCTGCGCCCTGGGCGAGCCGGATGGCGGCATGGGTGGCCGAAACCGACATGAAGCCGTTGCCGCCAGCCTGTGCCACGGCCCGGGAGCGCGCCGTCATGAGGGGATCGTCCGGCCGCGGAAAGGGAATCCGGTCTATCACCACAAGGCGGCAGGACCCGCCAGGGACATCCACGCCCTGCCACAGGGACATGGTTCCGAACAGGCAGGTATCGGGCTCGTCGGCGAACTGCTTGACCAAGGCGGTCATGGTGGAATCGCCCTGGCAGAGGACCGTCATGTCCAGCTTGGGGCGGAGGGCTTCGGCGGCTTCCTCTGCGGCGCGCCGGGAGGAAAACAGGCACAGTGCGCCGCCGCCGGAAGCGCGGATGAGCGCCTCGAGTTCGTCCAGTGCTTCCGGGGATGCGCCCCTTCCGGGCTTCGGCAGGTGCCCGGCAACGTAGAGGATGCCCTGCTTGGGGTAGTCGAAGGGCGACCCCACGTCCACGCCTTTCCAGCGGGGGGCACCCTCGCCCACGAGTCCCAGCCCGCCGGCGGCAGGCTCAAACGCTGAACCAATGGCCAGCGTGGCAGAAGTAAGTACAACGGTGTGCCCGGAGAACAGGCCTTCCCGCAGCCGCCCGGCCACGGACAGCGGCGCAATGTTGATCAAAGCCGGCGCCGTCTCATCCGGCTGGGAAAATCCCTGCGCGGGATCAAAGGCGCTGGCGCGGGAAAACCACACCACTTCGCGGTTCTCCCGGGCAGCGAGGAGCCGTTCGCAAAGTTCCAGGATGAGCATCAGGCGGGACCGCGCAAGCTGCCTCCCGCCGTCGGGCGTGGCATTGCCGTCCCCCTTCGAATCCGAGAGGGCGGCCCGGCAGGCATCACGCAGCTGGTCCACGCAGTCCAGCTGTTCGTCATTCAGCCCGTTGGGCAGCAGTCCGTTGGGCACGCCGGCAAGGGCAAGTTCCAGGTTGGCGGCCGCGGCGTTGAGCGCGTCAACGGTGATGGCGGTGTGCTTGCGGGCGCCGGCGGCAGCCGCATGGACCATGGCCACGGACAACTGGCCGGAGACCGCCCCGGTGACCCGGTCCTGGAGTTCGTGCGCCTCGTCCACCACCACGACGTCGTACTCGGGCAGGACCGCAAGCCCCTCAAAGGCGCTGACGGCGAGCATCGCATGGTTCGTGACCACGACGTCCGCCTCCGCAGCGTCCTGCCGGGCAAGTTCACTGAAGCACTCTGCTGCCATGGGGCACTTTTGGGCGCCGAGGCACTCCATGGAGGTCACGGACACCTGGCGCCAGGCGCGGTCCGTAACGCCCGGCAGCAGCTCGTCGCGGTCGCCAGTGGCGGTCTTCTCCGCCCACTCCCGCAGGCGTACCACTTCCTTGCCGAGCTGGGACGAAGGGCCGCCAACGGAGGCCGCGAAGTGCGGCACACTGGTGTCCTCGCCCAGGCTGAACAGCTGGCCTTCCGCGGGTTCCTCGCTGGGGAAGCCGCCTTCCAGCTTGTGCCGGCAGACATAGTTGGACCGCCCCTTGACCAGCGCCACCTTGACCGGCCTGTCCAGGGCGGGAGTGATGGCCTTGAGCAGCCGGGGCAGGTCCCGGCCAACGATCTGCGTCTGGAGCGCAAGCGTGGCCGTGGACACCAGGGCGGGCTTGTTGCTTTTCAGGGCGTGGGCGATGAGGGGTATCAGGTAGGCCAGCGACTTGCCGGTGCCCGTGCCTGCCTGGACCAGGAGGTGGTCCCCCGTTCCCAGCGCACGGGCCACCTGCCTGGCCATCTCATGCTGGCCCTCACGGCTTTGTCCGCCCATGCCTGCAACGGCCCGGTCGAGCAGTTCGATCACGAACTGCTCGCCGGCCGTCTCCGTGGCTTCCGGGGCCACGACGTCAGTCATTGCTGACGAAGGGTTCCAGTTCGGCCGCAAAGCCTTCCCGGACCATCACCACGGCCCGGGTGCCTTCCTCCACGTGGTCCACGCTGATGATCTCGGCGTCAGACTCGTGGAGTTTACTGAGCAGGTCTCCGCGATCGTACGGGATGAGCAGCTCCAGCTTGACGCCTGGCCTGGGAATGGCGTCACTGATCGCCTTGAGCAGCTCCGCAATGCCTTCACCCGTGCGGGCGGACACCACGACGTGCCGCGGCTCGCGCTGCCTAAGCCGCTCCACCACGAAGGGATCGGCGGCGTCGGCTTTGTTGAGCACGATGATCTCCGGCACCTTGCGGGCGTCCACTTCGCTGAAGACCTTGCGGACTGCAGCTATCTGTCCTTCCGGGTCCGGGTGCGAGACGTCCACCACGTGGAGGATGAGGTCCGCGTCCGCAACTTCCTCCAGCGTGGAGCGGAACGCCTCCACCAGCTGCGTAGGCAGCGACCGGACGAAACCCACAGTGTCCGCGAGCGTATAGCCCAGCCCGTCCGCAGTTTCGGCCTTGCGGACAGTGGGGTCCAAGGTGGCAAACAGGGCGTTCTCCACCAGGACTCCGGCGTCGGTCAGGCGGTTGAGCAGCGAGGACTTGCCCGCGTTGGTGTAGCCGGCGATCGCAACGGACGGCACGGAATTACGACGGCGGTTGGCCCGCTTGGTCTCGCGTGCCGGCTTCATTGCGGCGATCTCCCGCCGCAGCTTGGCCATCCGGGTACGGATGCGACGGCGGTCCAGCTCGATCTTCGTTTCACCGGGACCGCGCGAGCCCATGCCAGCCGCGGCGCCGCCCACCTGCCCGCCGGCCTGGCGGGACATTGACTCGCCCCAGCCGCGCAGGCGCGGCAGGAGGTACTCGAGCTGCGCCAGCTCCACTTGTGCCTTGCCTTCGCGGCTCTTGGCGTGCTGGGCGAAGATATCCAAAATCAGGGCTGTCCGGTCGATGACCTTGACCTTGACGATGTCCTCCAGGCCACGGCGCTGCGAGGGTGCAAGCTCGGCATCCACAACAACGGTGTCCGCGCCGGTGGACATTACGATGTCCCGGAGCTCAAGCGCCTTGCCCGAGCCCAGGAATGTCCCGGGGTCCGGCTTGTCACGGCGCTGGACCAGTCCGTCAAGGACCTCGGAGCCGGCAGTTTCGGCAAGGGCGGCGAGTTCCCGCAGCGAGTTCTCGGCGTCGGCCAGGGTGCCTTCGGACCAGAGCCCCGCCAGGACCACGCGCTCAAGGCGCAGCTGGCGGTACTCGACCTCAGTGACGTCTTCCAGTTCGGTGGACAGTCCTGCGGTACGGCGCAGGGCGCGGCGTTCCTCGAGGTCCTGCTGGTCGCCGTCGTACGTTGAATGTTCTTCGTCCAGGCGGGAAATTGCCTGGGCTTTGCCGAACACTGCCCTTCCGTCGCTGCCCTTCGCCTCGCCGCTGTGCGGGCTGGGGGTCCTGGCCGGTACGTCCTTGGAGAGAATCCGGTCAATGACAGCCTGGATTTCCTCGGGACTCATGTCCTGGGCGGCTGGATCTGATCCGGTGTTGGGCTGGCTGGTCATGGTCTCCTTTGAAGATTCGGCAGTTCCAGAATAGTGCCGATTGCTGGTGGTTGGGGAAGTATTCGCGGTGGGCTGACGGCCTGCGGTCATCCAAGGCTCCTGGCTTGCTGGGCCGGCGCTGCGGACAGCAGCAACGGCAGGGGTGCCACGTGGTGGTTCGTAGCGGAGAAGGAAACAGCCGGAAACGGCGATAAGTCCAGCAGGAAGCTGGCTTTCGAGTGTGGTCCGGCGACCGGAACAGGCGGATTCCGCGTGGTCCGGTGCACACAGCGGAAGATTCGGAGAAACCGCATCGCTGGGTGGGACATGCTGTCGCTTGAGGACAGGCTTCGGGACGGGCATGGCCCGTGCCGGCTACTCGAAGATCAGGAACATGCCCTCCAGCCTAGCAGAGGGCCATACGCGCGGTTTCCCTTTACGCTGCAAGGGGAACTACTCTGGCCAGTTATGGAGTCCGCACATTATTTCAGCGCAACGCCCGCCGGCCCTTTCACCCGCAAGCCCCTGGCTGTTGAACTCGCCGGGCAGACGCGCAGGCTGCAGACTTCCTCCGGCATCTTCAGCCCCGACGGGATTGACAAAGGCACGGCGATCCTGCTCAGCGAGGTACCCGCTCCCGCGCCCCAGGGAAACCTCCTGGACATCGGCTGCGGCTGGGGGCCCATTGCCCTGACCATGGCCCTCAAAGCGCCCTCCGCCAGGGTCTACGCCGTGGACGTCAACGAACGCTGCATCACGCTGACAAACGAGAACGCCGCAGCACTCGGGCTTGCCAACGTCACAGCCAGCACCCCCGACGCCGTGGATCCCGAGCTGCGCTTTGACACGATCTGGTCCAATCCCCCCATCCGGATCGGCAAGGACGAACTGCACTCTCTGCTGAAGTTGTGGATTCCGCGCCTGGCTCCGGGCGGGACGGCCTGGCTGGTGGTGCAGAAGAACCTCGGGGCCGACTCGCTTCAGCGGTGGCTTTCGGCTGAGCTGGACGAATCCTTCACGGTCAGCCGGGAGTCGACGTCAAAGTCGTTCCGGATCCTGAAGGTCAGGAAAGCGTCCCGTTTGCCACAATAACTGCAGGGCCGCTGAGCTCCACGTGTTCGTGGCCTCCCGGACCGGCGAAGAACTTGACTCCCACTACGCCTCCGGGAACGTGGACGCGCCAGGCGTCCGGGGCTTCCGCGCCGGCCCAGTGGCGAATGGCCACAGCGGCGGCGCAGGCACCTGTTCCGCAGGACTGCGTCTCCCCTACGCCGCGTTCGTGCACGCGCATGGTGACAGAGCCGACGCCGTCGTGGACCAGCGGCTCGGACGGAACCACGAACTCCACGTTGGTCCCGTTTGCCGGAACGGGGTCGACCACGGGCGCGGTGAACAGCTGTGTTCCCGCGAGTTCGGAAAGCTCAGCGAGGGCAACGACCGTATGCGGGTTGCCCATGCTGACCGAAAGGGCGGGGCGTGGAACCTCCAGGCCCTCGGCGGTCACCAGTGAGTCCATGGCCTTCGCCGTGGCCTCGCCCGGGAAAATGAATTCCCACGGCCCCATGTCCACGGCATAGCCTTCCCCCATCCGTACCACGGTTTTGACGCCGGCCCGCGTGCCAATGGTGAGGGCACCGCCGTCGGGCAGCTCGATCAGGCCCTCGGTCCGGAGGAAATGGACAAAGACGCGGACGCCGTTGCCGCACATTTCGGACAGCGAGCCGTCCCCGTTGCGGTAGTCCATAAACCACTCAGCCTCGGGTGCGGCAGCCAGCAACTCGCGGCCTTCCGGGAGGAACCGCGACGGAACTGCCCGGATGAGGCCGTCCCCGCCGATCCCGCGGTGCCGGTCACACAGGGCTGCAACGGCTTCGGCCGTGATGGTATGGACGCCCTCGGGATCAGCCACCAGGACGAAGTCATTGCCGGTGCCGTGCCCCTTGGAGAAGCGGAGCCCGCTCAGGGTGCTTAAGGCCGGCGCGGTGGTTTCTGCGAGGGTTGTGTCCATGGTTCCAAGGGTACCGGCCGTGCGCTGCAGCCCTAAAAACGGCAGAGCCCCGATGCTGTGCCCGGCAAGGCCGGATCCTGCCAGTCCAGCCAGTGGATACGCGGATCGGCCCGGAACCAGGTGAGCTGGCGCCGGGCGAACTGGCGGGTGGCCACGATGGTGTCCTCAGCGGCCTCGGGAACAGTCCACTCGCCGTCGATAACACGCAGGAACTGCGAGTACCCCAGGGCGCGGGGGGCAGTCTTTCCCTGCCGCAGCCCGCGGGCGTCCAGCTCTTGGACCTCGGCGAGCAGGCCGGCCTCCACCATGCCGTGCACACGGCGGGCAAGCCGGTCCCGAAGCGCCTCACGGTCCACCGCCAGGCCAACCTGGACGGCAGGCTGGAAGTACTCACGCTGCGGCATGAAGGAACTGAACGGCCGTCCGGTGAGCTGATGGACCTCCAGGGCGCGGATGATCCTCCGGTCATCCGAAAGCCGGCCGGCGGAGACCGGATCCACCTTCCGCAGCCGGTCCAGCAGCACTGTTTTCCCCTGGCCGGCGAGTTCGGATTCCAGCCTTTGGCGTACCAGCGGATCAGTGCCCGGAAACTCTAGGACGTCCAGCGCGGCCCGCAAGTAGAGGCCGGAGCCTCCGGCCAGGATGGCGCGCTTGCCGCGGGCGTGGATGTCCGTAATGAGCTCCCGCGCCTGCTGCTGGAACTGCGACACGCTGGATTCCTGGGTTACCTCCAGGATGTCCAGCAGGTGGTGCGGGACTCCCCTGCGTTCAGCGTGGGTGATTTTTGCCGTGCCAATGTCCATGCCCCGGTAGAACTGCATGGCGTCGGCATTGATGACTTCACCGTCGAGTTCAAGGGCAAGGTTGACAGCGAGGTCAGACTTCCCGGACCCGGTGGGACCAACGACGGCGATGACTGGCGGTGAGCCCACCGGTCAGCGGGTGCGGACGGGCAACGAGGGCATGCCCAGCGAGACGCCCTTGGCGCCGGCGCCGGAGCCCGGTGCGGGTGCTCCGCAGGAATCTGCCTGCGACCTGTCCCAGGCGTCACCGGCGCGGGAACGGCGAAGGCTGTAATCTCCGGGGGCGGGATCGGCGACAAGGTGGAAAGCTGCGGCCTCGGTGATGGTGACAGTGACCAGGTCTCCAGGCCGTGGAGCAGGCGCACCCTTAGGGACCGAGAAGTGCACCAGCCGCTGGTCCTGGGAACGGCCGGAGAGCCTGTGCGTCTCCCCTGCCTTCCGTCCGGACTGCGCCGTGACCATGACCTCAACCCTGCGTCCGAGCTGGCGCCGGTTCTCCTCCGCCGCAATCCGGTCCTGAAGGGCGGTCAGTCGCTCGAACCGTTCCTGCACCACGGCCTTGGGCAGCTGGTCGGGCAATTCAGCGGCGGGTGTGCCCGGGCGCTTGGAGTACTGGAACGTGAAGGCGGTGGCGAAGTGTGACTTCTCCACGACATCCAGTGTTGCCTGGAAGTCCTCTTCGGTTTCGCCGGGGAACCCCACAATGATGTCGGTGGAGATTGCAGCGTGCGGGATTTTGTCGCGCACTTTGTCCAGGATGCCCAGAAATTTGCTGGACCGGTAGGAACGCCGCATGTCCCGAAGTACTTTGTCCGACCCCGACTGCAGCGGCATGTGCAGCTGCGGCATCACGTTGGGGGTCTCGGCCATGGCATCAATGACGTCGTCGGTGAACGCGGCGGGGTGCGGGCTGGTGAACCGTACCCGTTCCAGGCCTTCAATGTCTCCGCAGGCCCGGAGGAGCTTGGAGAAGGCCTGCCGGTCGCCGAACTCCACACCGTAGGAGTTGACGTTCTGGCCCAGGAGGGTGACTTCGATGGCACCGTCGTCCACCAACGCCTGGATCTCGGCAAGGATGTCTCCGGGCCGGCGGTCTTTCTCCTTGCCGCGGAGGGCGGGCACGATGCAGAAGGTGCAGGTGTTGTTGCAGCCGACGGAGATGGATACCCAGCCTGAGTAGACGGAGTCCCTCTTGGTGGGAAGCGTGGACGGGAAGACGTCCAACGACTCCAGGATTTCCAGCTGCGCCTCGTTGTTGTGCCGCGCACGTTCCAGCAGTGCGGGCAGGGCGCCAACATTATGGGTGCCGAAGACAGCGTCCACCCACGGCGCCTTCTTCAGGATGGTCTCCCTGTCCTTCTGCGCCAGGCAGCCGCCCACCGCGATCTGCATGCCCGGGTTTGCGGCCTTCACCGGAGCCAGGATGCCCAGGTTGCCGTAGAGCTTGTTGTCAGCGTTCTCCCGGACCGCACACGTGTTGAACACCACGACGTCAGCCTGTTCGTCCTCCGCAGGCACATACCCTGCGTCCTCCAGCATGCCGGCCATCCGCTCTGAGTCATGGACGTTCATCTGGCAGCCGAACGTACGCACCTGGTACGTGCGGGGCCTGGGGCCACCGGCTTGCGGGGCACCTTCAGCTTCTGCGGAGGGGCTGGTACCGGAAAGGGGGGAAGGGATGGTCAAACTCACCTGTTAAGGGTACCGGTTTTACAGGTTGGCACGGTCGGGTCCGGCGCAGGACTCCAGGACCTCGTTGACAATCCGGAACGCCTGCGAGGGCTGATAGCCCTTCCGGGCGAGCATTGATGCAAGCCGCCGGGTTGCCTTGTCCCGCTCCGCCCGGTCCTCGAAATCCGTTCCCGGGCGGAGCTTCCGCTCCACAAGCTGCCGTGCGGCGGCTTCCTCATCCGCATCCGTCAACTGTTCCAACGCTGCGGCCGCGGTGTCCTGGTCTATGCCCTTTTCCGCGAGTTCGCGGCGGAGGGCTCCCTTGGCCAGCTTCCGCGACTGGGAGCGGCTCCTCACCCACATGTCGGCAAAGTCGGCGTCGTTGATCAGGCGTGCTTCCTCGAACCTGTCCAGCACCGCCTCGGCGACGTCGTCCGGGATGTTCCGCTCGGCGAGTTTCCTGGCAAGCTGCAGCCTGCTCTTCGCCGAAGCGGTCAGCTGCCGGTAGATGATGTTTTGTGCGACGGACACCGGATCCGCCTCCGCATCCCCGGCAACGGAGGAACCTGGATCCGGACCGTCCTGGAACGGGCCGCCATGTGAAACGCCGCGCCGCCCGCCGGCTTTCGCACGGCGGGGACGCGGAGTGTCAAAATCCGTCAACTGCTAGAACCCGTCAACGGCTTTCAGCTTCGGGGAGTCCTTGGACTCCGGCTCTGCAGGCTTGACGCCCACGCCGAGCTTTTCCTTGATCAGCCGCTCAAGTTCGGCAGCAAGCTCTGGGTTGTCCCGGAGGAACCTGCGGGAGTTTTCCATGCCCTGGCCGAGCTGGTCGCCGTCGTAGGTGAACCAGGAGCCGGACTTCTTGATGATGCCGTGTTCCACGCCCATGTCGATGATGCCGCCCTCACGGGAAATGCCCTGGCCGTAGATGATGTCGAATTCGGCCACTTTGAAGGGCGGAGCCATCTTGTTCTTGACGATCTTCGCCTTGGTCCGGTTGCCGACGGAATCGGCGCCTTCCTTCAGGGTCTGGATACGGCGGACGTCGATACGGATGGAGGCGTAGAACTTCAGGGCCTTACCACCGGTGGTGGTTTCCGGGGAGCCGAAGAAAACGCCGATCTTCTCGCGGAGCTGGTTGATGAAGATCGCGGTGGTCTTGGTCTGGCTCAGGCGCCCGGTGATCTTACGCAGGGCCTGGCTCATGAGGCGGGCCTGGAGGCCGACGTGGCTGTCACCCATGTCGCCTTCGATTTCGGCCCGCGGCACCAGGGCTGCGACGGAGTCGATCACGATGACGTCCAGCGAGCCCGAGCCCACCAGCATGTCCATGATTTCCAGGGCCTGCTCACCGGTGTCCGGCTGGGAGACGAGGAGGGCGTCCGTGTCCACGCCGAGCTTGGCGGCGTATTCAGGGTCAAGGGCGTGCTCGGCGTCAATGAAGGCGGCGATCCCGCCCTGGCGCTGGGCATTGGCCACGGCGTGGAGGGCTACGGTGGTCTTACCGGACGATTCCGGCCCGTAGATCTCAACAACACGGCCACGGGGAAGACCGCCAATTCCCAAGGCAACGTCCAATGCAATGGAGCCGGTGGGGATGACCTCAATCGGGGCCCGGACTTCATCGCCGAGCCGCATGACCGAGCCTTTACCGAACTGCTTGTCGATCTGGGCCAGCGCTGCTTCGAGCGCTTTTGCACGATCCGGGGCTGCCGCCATGGTTCACACCTCTAATGCTTTCTCGCTTTGGAGTGGCCTCAGCGGCCGTTTATTGGTCATCTCTGACGCTACTGGGACCCACTGACATTCCGGCCGGGTGAGGGCGGCTATGTGGATAACCCGCTATGAAAAGCATAGCTTTACCCGAACAGGTATTCGAACAACCGCCCGGCGTGTCAGGAGAAACCCGCTAGTCCGTGCGGGGCTTGATGTCCCGGCCCAACCGGCGCTCGGCGGGAACATCCTGCACATCGCAGACAGCCAGCCACACCCGGCGGGGCTCCATGCCCGCCGCAAGCGCCTGGTCCGCGGTGCGCCCGCCCACCCCTGCCAGGACAAGGGTGCTGCTGAGGACCCGCGAGTACCCGGCGCCAAATTCGTCATCCATGAGTCGCCAATAATCGCTGATTCGCACCAGAAAAGTCTCTCATGATCCCGCGCACTAGAATTGTTGCCATGAGCAACTCCCCTGATGTCCCGTCCCTGCAGGGCCGCCAAGACGAGGCGACCGTGGACGCCGCGGTGCAGAACGTGGAACACCAGATCAGTCTTTTCTGGCGGCGCGCACGGTCGATCTCCAACCAGCTTTCCCGCCAGGTCCACCCGGATATGGAACCTGCGGCGTACGGCCTCCTGACCGTCATCCGCCGGGAGGGGCCGATCCGCCTTACCGACCTGGCGATGAACATCGGCGTCGGAAAGCCTTCCGTCAGCCGGCAGATTGCTTTCCTGGAGAGCCTGGGGCTCGTGTCCAAGGAGGCTGATCCCCTGGACGGACGGGCGCAGGCCATCCGGCTGACACCCAAAGGTGAGGAAAAAATGCATCACGTCCAGGACGCCCGGCGGCAGGTATTCCGCGAACGCCTGGGTGAATGGCCGGTTGCGGAATTGGAGGAGCTGGCCCGCTGCATGGCCAAGCTGAACTCCACCTACGAGCGTGACGGCTTCCCGAAGGACGGCACGGCGCCAACCGGTGAAGACAAGTAACACAAAATGCACTGAAGCCCCCGGCCGCGGCCGGGGGCTTCAATGTATTACGTTCCGGGAGCCGTCTTCGGGCCGGACCCTACCGGGCGCCGGAAAGAAGGCCCGTGGACAGTTCGTCGTTAAGTTCAGTGTTGAGGTCGCGCTCAAGGTCGCGGCCATAACGCTGGGAGAATTCCTGGGGAACGGTGTCCGGAACGGCAACGCCTTCTGCAACAGCCACCCTGTCGCTCACTTCGCGGAGCATGCTGGACAACGGAACGTCCAGGGCCGAGCAGATCGAAGACAGCAGCTCGGACGATGCTTCCTTCTGGCCGCGCTCCACTTCACTGAGGTAACCCAGGGAGACACGGGCGCTGTGCGAAACTTCACGGAGCGTACGCCCCTGACGCTGGCGGACATCGCGCAGGACATCACCAATTTCGTGACGAAGTACAACCATCTTGCGCTCCTTCTGTTCGCTCTTGCCCTGATCGGCGAGGCCCACATCCTTCCAGCGGACAACGCCGTTTACGGATACGGGCTGCTTTACCATCTGTATCGCCTTGCTCCCTCATTGGTCAGGTCCGCCGCAAGGCGAACCGTCGTGGTCATTTCATCCTAGGCGCCTCCGCTCTTCGGAAGCGACACAAAGTAATAACTAATCGGTACCGGCTTTTGTTCCCGGCAACTTTACGCCCAGTAACTTAGGGGCGGCGGGCCTGGCCGGACAGGGCTTCGAGGAGCCTTTCCAAGGCTGCACCGCAGGCCTGTCCGCGGATCTCGGCACGGCTTCCCGAGAAGGCATATTCGAAGGCCGAGGTCCCGGCTGCGGTGGCTATGCCGATGTAGACGGTGCCGACGGGCTTCCCGTCGTGCGCTTCGGGCCCGGCAACGCCTGTGGTGGAGACGCCGATGTCAGCGCCAAGGACGGACCGGGCTCCTGCAGCCATGGCCGCCGCGACGTCCGGGTCCACGGATCCGACGCGTGCCAGCAGCACCGACGGGACATCCAGGACCCTTTCCTTGACGGAGTTCTGATAGGCAACCACCCCGCCCTGCAGGATGCCGGAAGCGCCGGGCGTATCGGCAAGGACGGCCGACACCATTCCGGCGGTCAATGACTCAGCTGTGGCAACGGTCCGGCCCGCGTCGAGCGCCTTGCGGACCGCGTCAGCGGACAAATGGTGGAGGTTGGTCATGCGGGCTCCTGGCCTTTATCTGTGCGTGCCTGCAGCTTTCCCTTGGCCCGGATCCGCAGCGCTTCCACTACATACTCCACGCCCGTCCACACCGTGATCACCACGGCGGCCATCATCACCGCGAACGCCACCCACACCAGCCACGGGGCAAAAGAGCCAAGCGGCAGGAGATAGAGGAAGATCGCCGCGGTCTGGACAACAGTCTTCAGCTTGCCGCCGCGGGAGGCCGGGATTACGCCGTAGCGGATCACAAAGAAGCGCAGGGCGGTGACGCCCCATTCCCGGACCAGGATCAGGACGGTAACCCACCATGGCAGTTCGCTGAGCACCGACAGCATCACCAGCGCCGAACCGATAAGGAGTTTGTCGGCAATCGGATCAGCGATCTTGCCGAAGTCAGTCACGAGGTTCCGGCTCCTGGCGATGTCGCCGTCGAGCTTGTCCGTGTAGATGGCGACGGCGAACGCAAGGACCGCGGCCCAGCGCCACACGCCTGCCTCACTGCGCAGCCCCGGGGCGTCCGCAATGAGGAACCAGACAAAAAACGGCACCAGTGCGATGCGGATCATGGTCAGGATGTTGGGAAGGTTCCAGACCCCGGCACGGCCCGGGCCGGCGGCGGTTGCATCGGTGCTAGTCACGTTCCTAGGCTACAGTCCCCGGGCTAGCGACCGGTCAGGGACCAGGCGTCCTCGGAGCCGTCCTCGTCGTCATAGCCGCCTGGCGGGGAATCCGAGCCGTCGTAATATTCGACGTTCTGCTTCCGCTGGTCCAGGTCTGCGGCCACCAGGTCTTCGGCGTAGCCGCCCTGGGCGATGTTGGCGTTGGCGTTATCGCTCAGCGCGGCAGTCTGCGAGTCGGGCGCTGCCGGGGCCTCCTGGCCCTTCATGGCGGCAAGGACCGGTGCGAGGTCGTCCGGCTTCACCAGGACGTCCCGGGCCTTGGAGCCCTCGGAGGGACCAACCACGCCCCGTGATTCCAGCAGGTCCATCAGCCGCCCTGCCTTGGCGAAGCCGACGCGCAGCTTCCGCTGCAGCATCGACGTTGAGCCGAACTGCGTGGTGACCACCAGTTCGGTGGCCTGCAGCAGGACTTCGAGGTCGTCCCCGATGTCGTCGTCGATCTGCTTCTTCGGCGCTTCCGCGGCGACGTCGTCGCGATAGGTAGCCTGGAGCTGTCCCTTGACGTGCTCGACCACCTTGTGGATTTCGGATTCAGTGACCCACGCGCCCTGGACGCGCATGGCCTTCGAGGCACCCATGGGCAGGAACAGGGCGTCACCCTGGCCGATGAGCTTTTCGGCGCCGGGCTGGTCCAGGACCACGCGCGAATCTGTTACCGAGGACGTGGCGAAGGCCATGCGTGAGGGCACGTTCGCCTTGATGAGGCCGGTCACAACATCTACGGAGGGCCGCTGCGTTGCCAGGACCAGGTGGATGCCGGCTGCGCGGGCGAGCTGGGTGATGCGGACAATCGAGTCTTCAACATCGCGCGGAGCCACCATCATCAGGTCGGCGAGCTCGTCCACGATCACCAGCAGGTACGGGTAGGGGCGGATGACGCGCTTGGAGTCCACCGGCGGCTGGACCTTGCCGGCACGGACAGCCTTGTTGAAGTCGTCGATGTGCTTGAAGCCGTAGTTGGCGAGGTCGTCATAGCGGGCGTCCATCTCACGGACAACCCACTGGAGTGCCTCGGCAGCTTTCTTCGGATTGGTGATGATGGGCGTGATGAGGTGCGGGACGCCCTCGTACGCGGTGAGTTCCACGCGCTTGGGGTCCACCATGACCATGCGCACCTCATCAGGCGTGGCGCGCATCAGGATGGAGGTGATCATCGAGTTCACGAAAGATGATTTACCGGCACCGGTTGCGCCGGCCACCAGCAGGTGCGGCATCTTGGCGAGGTTGGCCACCACGTAGCCGCCCTCCACGTCCTTGCCCACACCCATCACCATGGGGTGGTCCGTCCGGCGGGCATTTTGGCTGCGGAGGACATCGCCCAGGGAGACGGTCTCACGGTCGGTGTTGGGGATTTCGATGCCGATGGCGGACTTGCCCGGGATGGGGCTGAGGATACGCACATCACTGGACGCCACGGCGTAGGAGATGTTCTTGGATAGTGCGGTGACCCGTTCCACCTTGGTTCCCGGGGCCAGCTCGATCTCGTACCGGGTCACGGTGGGGCCGCGGCTGAAGCCGGTGACCGTGGCGTCGACGTTGAACTGCTGCAGGGTGTCCGTCAGGGCTGCGACGACGGCGTCGTTCGCTTCCGTGCGCTCCTTCGGGATGGATCCGGGGGTCAGGTAGTCCGAGGCCGGGAGCGTGTAGGTGACGTCACCGGCCAGTGACAGCTGCTCAGTGCGCTGCGGGATGGGAACAGGCGGCGGCGCTGGCGCCACGGGGTTGGAAGGCACGGTGGGCGCGGCGGCGGGCTTTGCGGCAGGCGGGGCCATGCCGGGGGTGATCATGGGGATGGCTTCGGTGGCGTTTTCCGCTGGGGAGGCGGGGGCGCCTGCGCCCAGTCCCTGGGCTGCCTTGATCTTTTCGACGGCGATTTCCGCCTGGGTGGGGCGGCGGACACCAGGAGCCGGGCGCGGCCCCTGGCCTCCCTTTGCGTCGTCGTCGATCACAGCGTGCTCGAAGGCTTCGTCGCCCACGTAGCCTTCCAGGCCGGCGTCGCCGTCTTCCTCATCCTTGCCAAAGAAGCGGCGCTTCTTCTTCCTGTCGTTCTTGGGGGGCACGGCCGCAGGGGTCCGTTCCAGGTAGCTGCGGTCATGCTTGTCCCGGTCCTGCTCATCCAGCAGGTCGATGCCCATGAGGTGTTCGTAGGCGGCATGCAGCCTGCGCGGGATCGCAGTGAACGGGGTGGCGGTGATGATCAGCAGTGAGACGAACGCCAGCAGCGAGTAGAGCACCAAAGGAACAGCGGAATGGATGGCGGCCAGGGGCGAGGCGGCAAGGAATCCGAGCATTCCGCCCGCCTGGCGGAGCCCGTCAAAACCCTGGGCAACTGTGGGCTCCCCGCCCAGCATGTGCGCCAGCCCGCAGCCGGCAAACGTCATGATCAGGAAGCCGATGCCAACCCTGTTGTTGCCCCGGCCGTCGGATGGCTGGCGGAAGAGCCGGAACGCGCAGACAAACAGCATGAGCGGAAGCAGCAGGGAGATCCAGCCGAATGTCCCGTTGACCACGGCATACACGGCGTCCGGGAACCAGCCGGTGAGGCCCCACCAGGCGAAGGTGGCGATGAAGATTCCGAGTGCCAGGTTGAACAGGGCCGCTCCGTCCCGGCGGTCCTCTGGCGGCAGGTCGCTGACGTCATGGCCGATGCGCCGCACGCCTCCGCCCACCAGGTGGCCGATGCCCAGCCAGGCCCCGCCCACCACGCGCAGCAGCCACGGCTGGTGGTGCTCGACGGCGGGTAGCTGGCGGGTGCGGGCCGTGCTGGAGGAGCCGCCGGCGCGCCCGGATTTCGCGGCCGCAGAGCCGGCGCCGCGGCCGGAGGAGCTGCCGGTTTTGCTGCCGGCGCGGCCCCTGCTGGATCCATTGGGCGCGGAAGTAGTACGAGTGGCCATAGTAGCCACGGTACCCGAGTTGGGCCGGATTTCCGGGGATTTGGATGCCGTCGGTCCCCGGTTTGCGGCCCTTAAACGCCGCAGGCCCGCGGTCCCGTGGGGCACGGGAGCGCGGGCCGGTACTGGCGGCTGCTGTTAGGCCTCAAGCACCACGGGAATGATCATGGGCTTGCGGCGCAGCTTGCGGTTGACCCAGGTGCCCACCACGCGGCGGACCACCTGCTGGAGCTGGTGGCTGGTGTGGTCCGCGTGGTTGAGGACGGCTTCCTCCAGCGCGGCGTTGATCTTGGGGATGATGTCGTCGAAGACGGAATCGTCTTCTGCCACGCCGCGGGCGTGGATCTCCGGCCCGGACACCACCTTGCCGGTGGCCCGGTGGATCACCGTGATGATGGAGATGAACCCTTCGTCGCCGAGGATCCTGCGGTCCTTGAGGTCGGCGTCGGTGATCTCGCCCACGCTGGAACCGTCCACGTAGATGAAGCCGACTTCAACCTGTCCCACCACGTCAGCGCGGTGGTCCTTGAGGTCGATGACCGTGCCGTTGTCGGCGAGGATGACGCTTGCTTCGGGAACGCCGGACTCGATGGCGATCTTGCCGTTGGCAATGAGGTGGCGGGTTTCGCCGTGCACCGGCATGGCGTTCAGCGGCTCGAGGATGTTGTAGCAGTACAGGAGCTCCCCCGCCGCGGCGTGGCCGGAGACGTGCACCTTGGCGTTGCCCTTGTGGATCACGTCGGCGCCCAGCTTCAGCAGCCCGTTGATGATCCGGAAGACGGCGTTCTCGTTGCCGGGGATGAGGCTCGAGGCGAGGATGACGGTGTCGCCGTCGCCCACCACCACCCGGTGGTCGCCGTTGGCCATCCGGGACAGGGCGGCCATGGGCTCGCCCTGGGAACCGGTGGACATCAGCACCACGCGGTTGTCCGGCAGGTTGTCGATGTTCTTGATGTCCACGATGAGCCCCGCCGGGACATCCAGGTAGCCAAGTTTTTCGGCAATGGCCATATTGCGGACCATGGAGCGGCCCACGAAAGCGACCTTGCGGTTGTGCTTGGCGGCTGCGTCCAGGACCTGCTGGACCCGGTGCACGTGCGAGGAGAAGGACGCGACAATGATGCGCTTGGTGGCCTGGCCGAAGAGCCGTTCCAGCGTGGGGCCGATTTCCTTCTCGGCGGTGGTGAATCCCGGGACGTCCGCATTGGTGGAGTCGGACATGAAGAGGTCCACGCCTTCCTCGCCGAGCTTGGCGAAGTGGCGGAGGTCCGTGATGCGTCCGTCCAGCGGAAGCTGGTCCATTTTGAAGTCGCCTGTGTGCAGCACGGTGCCGCCGGCGGTCCGGATGAACACCGCCAGGGCGTCGGGAATGGAGTGGTTGACGGCCACGAACTCACATTCGAACGGTCCGAACTTCTCCACCTGCCCTTCCTCAACCGTGAGCGTGTAGGGCCGGATGCGGTGCTCCTGCAGCTTCGCCTCAATCAGGGCAAGGGTGAGCTGGGAGCCAACAAGCGGGATGTCGTTGCGGCGCCGGAGCAGGTACGGAACGGCTCCGATGTGGTCTTCGTGTCCGTGGGTGAGGACCACTGCCACGATGTCGTCCAGCCGGTCCTCGATGTACGAGAAATCGGGCAGGATCAAGTCAACGCCGGGCTGGGTTTCCTCGGGGAAGAGGACGCCGCAGTCCACGATCAGCAGCTTGCCGTCGATCTCGAACACGGCCATGTTCCGGCCGATCTCCCCCAGTCCGCCCAGCGGAACAATCCGGAGCGTTCCCTGCGGCAGGCGGGGAGGGGTGACAAGGCCGGTGAGGGCAGTTTGGGTCATATTGCACTACTTTCCAGGCGGAAGGGTGCTGGTCTTACTCCTCAGGAAAAGACCAGCCCCGCTTCCGCCAAATCCCCGCGGATGGTTTCGATCTCGGCTTCGTCCGGCTCCACGAGGGGCAAACGGACAATCGAGTTGGGCAGGACTCCCTGCCATTTAAGAATCTGCTTGGCCGCAACGGCCCCTTGCACCCGCGTCATGGTGGCGCGTACTACGGGCAGGAGTTCAAAGTTGATCTTCCGGGCGGTGCTGAGGTCATTCGCGTTGACGGCGTCGATGAGCTCACGGAAGCGGCGCGTGGCCACGTGCGTCGTTACGCCCACGAGTCCGACGGCGCCCAGGGCCATCCACGGAAGGGTCAGTCCGTCGTCACCGGAATAGAACAGGAGGTCCGTCTCGGCCATGACGCGGGAGGCAGCGACGAAGTCGGCCTTGGCATCCTTCACAGCCACGATGTTCGGGTGCTGCGCAAGCCGGATCATGGTGTCGGGCTCGATGGGGATGGAGGAGCGGCCGGGAATGTCGTACAGCATGACGGGTACGTCCACGGCGTTGGCGACGGTTTCGAAGTGCGCGCGCACACCGGCCTGGCTTGGCTTGTTGTAGTACGGCGTCACCAGGAGGAGGCCGTCGACGCCGAGGGCTGCTGCCTGCTGGGACAGGTGGACCGAGTGGGCGGTGTCATTGGTGCCCGTACCGGCGATGATCGCAGCCCGGCCGCCGACGGCGTCCTTGACGGCGCGGAACATGCCGAGGTTTTCCTCGTCGGTGAGGGTAGAGGTTTCGCCTGTGGTTCCGGTGACAACCAGGCCGTCACAGCCGTCGTCCACCAGCTTGCTGGCAAGGGCTGCGGCCTGCTCATAATCCACTGCGCCGTCCTTGGTGAACGGTGTGACCATGGCGGTCAGAAGAGTACCAAGGGCAGGGAGATGCGCGGATGTGTCAGCCATGGAAAAAACGTTACCCTGTCCGCGGCTGGTTAGGACAATGCCAGGGGCGTGATGCACGTCAAATAACCGACTGGCTTCGCCTCCGACACGCCGGCGGCGCCCCATATGCCACCGCTTTCCGGCCACTGGCCCGCGCTCCTGACAGGGCCACCATCCTGACAGTGCCGCCTTTCCTGACGGGGCCACCATCCTGACATGACCGCCGCCACCCGTCGCAAAGTCCACCAACCGCAAGGCCCGCGGCCCCCGAACCTGGCAGGCGGAGCTGCCGGCGGCAAGGAAGCGATGCGCCGCCGGAGCACGACCGGAGCAGCCGGCGGCTGCCAGGAAGCGGAGACACCGGCTTTCAGGAAGCATTGCATCCGACCCTGACGGCCGGAGCTGCCGCAGGTCAGGGTGCGGAGTGCCGGGCAGGGCGGGCTGCCTCCGCCGGCGGGTGGTAAGCCGGCGGGTGGCAATACCGTCCGACGGCGGCCTGGCGCAGGTCCTCGGCCCAGGACGACATCCGCTGGGCGGCCCTGACGTAGTGGAAGAGCTCTACGGGCGTCAGGGCATCGATGTCCGTCTCGGCGAGTCGCCGTGCCAGCTCTGCGCCTTCGGGCTGGGCAGCGAGGCTGATGCCCTCCCGCTGCCACTGGACATCCTCGGACGGGCGGCCGGCCACCAGCTGACGGAAGAGGTAGTCAACGACCCCCGGACTCATGGCCCTTGCAAGCCCGGCGGTGCCGGGCTGATCGGCGGGGCTTCCGGATGATGGAGTGTGCATGGCGGCCATCTTATTCGAACATACATTCGAATACAAGGAGGTTGTGCCGCAGCTCCGGCACAGGCAGGTGTGAGACGATCTGGTCATGACGTCCCGTAATGCCGCCAGAACGTCCCGGAAATCCGGCGGGCTGCCCGCCACGGGGCGCCTCCACGGCATCGACGCGGCCCGTGGTCTCGCCCTGCTGGGAATGATGGCCACCCACCTGCTCCCCACCTTCGAATCCAACGCCGAGCTGACCCCCACCTGGATCGGCCTCACGTTTTCGGGGAGGGCGGCGGCGCTGTTCGCCGTCCTGGCAGGAGTGGGCCTGGCCTTGTCCACGGGAAAGCACAGGCCACTGCAGGGCCTGGACCTCTCCGCCGCCCGCCGCGGCATCGCGCTGCGTGCCCTGGTGATTGCCGCCGTCGGACTTACGTTAGGCGGGCTGGAAGTCAACCTTGCCATCATCCTGGTCCACTACGCGGTGCTGTTCCTGTGCGTCCTGCCTTTCCTGGGCATGGGGCTGAAGCGGCTCTGCGCCTGGGCGGGCGGCTGGATCCTCGGCTCCCCCGTCCTGGCGTACCTGCTGCGCCCGTGGCTCCTGGCTGCCGAGCCTCCACTCAAACTCGGCCACAACCCGTCCTGGGAGGACTTTGCCACCCCGTCACGGCTGCTGGCTGACCTGTTCTTCACCGGCTATTACCCCGTGTTCCAGTGGCTTTCCTACCTGCTGGTAGGGCTCATTGTCGGCAGGCTGGTGCTGGCCAGGGCGATGCTTCCGGCGGTCCTGCTGGTGGCCGGTTCGGTGGTTGCCGTCCTTGCCAAGACCCTGGGCGTCACGGCGATGGAAAGCTGGGGCGGCCGCGCTGCCCTGGAGGACGTCCTCAATTCCCCCGGCTACCCGCTGGACAGCGTGCTGCAGGTCAACCTGACGGGCATTCCACAGGAGGGTTCGTGGTGGTGGCTGGCATCAGCAGCGCCGCACTCGGCAACGACACTTGACCTGTTGCACACGTCCGCCGTGGCGGTAGCCGTGATCGGCGCATGCCTCCTGCTGGGCCGGCTGGCCGAGTGGGTGGACCTGGACCTGCTGCTGCCGTTGCGGGGTGCGGGTGCGATGACCCTGACCCTGTACACGGTCCACGTCTGGGTGGTCTCCGGGTTCTACCTCAAACCCCTGCCCGCCGGTTGGACCGAGGACGGGATGTACTTCGTGCAGGCTGCCGCTGCCGTCATCGTGGGCATGGTGTTCGTGCTGCTGAAGTGGCGCGGCCCGCTCGAATGGCTGGGGCACGCGGCAAACCAGGTGGGCCGGGGAAACGTCAAGACTCTCCGTTAAGGCCTGACGCTACTGAACCTAGGCGGGGGCGTTGCCCTGGAACAGCCTGACGGCGTCGCGCATGGAGGCCCGGGCACGCTTGCGATCCCCAGCGGCATCATAGGCGCAGCTCAGCCGGAACCAGGAACGCCAGTCGTCCGGGGCGGCCTCTGCCTCGGCCTTGTACTTCTCGAACTCGGCATCCGCTGCCGAACGGACAATCCGGCCGGCAGGGGTGCGGGGCAGTTCATCCACCGGCAGGCCGCCCTCGGCCTCCAGGACCTTTGCCATCTGCTCGGTCCTGGCGCCGAACATCAGTTCCCTGATCAGCGCCCAGGCGCCGATGACCGGCAGTACCAGATAGGCAGCTCCGATCGCCTGGGCCGCCAGGTTGCTGTCCGTCAGGAGAAGGATGGAACGCTGGAAGGACACCACCAGGTAGAAAACCAGCAGCAGGGTAACCGCACCCACCCAGATCTTGGTGCGGTTTTTCCGGAACCCGGCCAGCAGTGCGCCCACGGCCTAAAGCCCCAGGTCCAGGTAGCCGTCCAGGCCCACCGTCAGTCCGGGGTGGGCAGCCACGTTGCGCAGGCCAAGGAGCACGCCCGGCATGAACGAAGCACGGTCAAACGAGTCGTGGCGCAGCGTCAACTGCTCGCCGGAACCGCCAAGCAGGACTTCCTGGTGTGCCACCAGGCCGCGGAGCCGCACACTGTGCACGCGCACGCCATCGACCTCGCAGCCGCGCGCGCCTGGCAACTCAGATGTTGTGGCGTCCGGGCTCGGCGGAATCTCTGCGGCGTTGCGTTCGGCCGCGATCAGCTGCGCCGTGCGGACAGCGGTACCTGAGGGGGCATCCACCTTGTCCGGGTGGTGGAGCTCGATGATCTCCACGGATTCAAAGTACTTGGACGCCTTGGCTGCGAAGGCCGAAGCGAGCACGGACCCCAGGGCAAAGTTCGGAGCAATCAGGACCCCCGTTTCCGGGTGGCCGGCCAGCAGGCTTTCCAGGGCGGCCAGGCGGTCAGCGTCCCAGCCGGTTGTGCCAACGACGGCGTGGATGCCGTTTTCGACGGCGAAGCGGACGTTCGCCTCAGTGCTTTCCGGCACGGTGAGGTCCACCACATAGCGGGCACCGGCAGCAGTCACCTGGTCCAGCGAGTCACCCCTGCCCAGGGCGGCTACGAGCTTCATATCTGCGGCTGCTTCAATGGCTTTGACGGCTTCGGCGCCCATGCGCCCGTTCGCGCCCAGCACTGCAACTGGCATGGGAGCAGGGAGTTGTTCGGTCATGGCCTTAACCCTACCGGCGGGGCCTTGACGCGGAGGAACCAGGGACTGTGCATTACCTCGCAGGAACAGGGCGGGTGGCACCCTTTCGATGATCCACCAGCCGGAGCAGCAGCATCAGCTGCCGGCACCCACCCATTCCACGGTGCCGTCAACGAAGAACTGTTCCTTCCAGATGGGCACCTGCTCCTTGATCCTGTCCACCAGCTCCGAACAGACGGCAAAGGCCTGCCCGCGGTGTGCCGCGGACACGGCGCACACCAGCGCGGGATCGCCGATGTCCAGCATGCCGATCCGGTGCGCCGCCCAGATCCGCACCGGCTGTGCGGACGGGCCGGTGGCACCGCCATCCCGCTGGGCCTCCTGCTGCTCGGCCGCAAGGCGGGCCACGACGTCGGCCATCACCTGGTGAGCCGTGGGGTGCGCACTGTAGCTCAGCCGCTGAACTGCCTTGCCGCCGTCGTGGTTCCGCACCACGCCGCTAAAACTGACTACCGCGCCTGCGGTGTCACTTTCCACCGCAGCAATGGCCTGGTCCACGGAGATGGGTTCCGCGCTCAGGACCGCGTTGACTACTTCGAAAGCTGCTTCAGTGCCCATGTCCGCCTTCCAGCTGGTCGCAAAGATGCCCGATCACCGCGTCAAGGACTGTCAGCCCGTCCATGACGCCCTTCGGTGAGCCGGGCAGGTTGATGATGAACGTGCTTCCGGCAGCACCGGCATAGCCGCGGCTGAGGGCCGCCAGCGGGGTTTTCGCGGCTCCGGCACGGCGGACCGCTTCCATGATGCCGGGAATCTCGCGGTCCAGCAGCGGCAGGGTGACGTCGGGGGTCCGGTCGTCCGGGCTGAGGCCCGTCCCGCCGCTGGTGATGACGACGGCGGGGCGCTGGGTCAGGAGGGCACGGATGGCTGCCCCTACCGGCTCGCCGTCGGGGACCACCATGGCTGGGAACACCTCAAAGCCGTGTTCGGTGAGCCAGTCGGTGATCACGGGACCGGTTTCGTCGCCGTAAATCCCCGCCGCTGCACGGGTGGAGGCAATAACGACGCCGGCCTTGCGGCCCTGCACGTCGCCGTGGCGGTGCGGTTCGGGGGCATTCAGGGTGCCGGAGCTGCTCACAGTGTCCAGTCCCCGCTCTTGCCGCCGCTTTTGGTCAGCACCTTGATGTCGGTGAGGACTGCATGCTTGTCCACTGCCTTGACCATGTCGTACACACTTAGCGCGGCAACGGAGGCAGCAGTAAGTGCTTCCATCTCCACGCCGGTAACGCCGCGGGTCTTGACGGTGGCGAGGATGGAAACGGAGTCCGCTGCGAGCTCGAAGTCCACGGTGACCTTGGACAGCGGAAGCGGGTGGCACAGCGGAATCAGTTCGGGGGTCTTTTTGGCGGCCATGATCCCGGCTACCCGCGCCACAGCCAGGGCGTCACCCTTGGGCAGGCCGCCCGAGCCCAGCAGGCCCATGACTTCAGCGGTGGTGCGGACGGTGGCGGTGGCGGTGGCCTCACGGGTGGTTTCGGCTTTGGCGGAAACATCCACCATCTGGGCGCTGCCGTCCTGGCGCAGGTGCGTCAGCGCGGCGGGGGTCTGTTCTGCATTCACAGCATCCATACTTCCACCTCCGCCCCTGCCGCGAGTGCGGCCACTCCTTCCGGAACATGGACCAGCACATTGGAGCCGGCGAGCGCATGCATCAGGTGCGAGCTTTCCCCGCCCTGCAGCTCCACGGTCCCGTCCGGCTGCAACGTGCCGCGGCGGACCTGGTGCTTGTGTTCGGGGGAAGTCAGCGGCCGGCTGAGGCGGGCGCGGACCGGCAGGCGCGGCGCGGGGGTACCCACCAGGCCGGCAAGGACGGGGCGGAGGAACATTTCGAAGGACACCAGGCAGCTGACCGGGTTGCCGGGGAACCCCAGGAAAGGCCGGCCTTCGAAGGTGCCGATCCCCTGCGGACCGCCCGGCTGCATGGTCACGTGCAGGAACTCGACCGGCTGGTCCTCCATGGCCTGCCGGACCACTTCGTAGGCGCCCTTGCTGACCCCGCCGGTGGTCACGATCAGGTCCGCTCCCGCGCCCTCTTCCCTCAGCAGCGTCCTGAGCCGCTCCGGATTGTCCGTGGCGATGCCGGTACGGCGGACCTGTAGTCCCGCCTGTTCCATTGCGGCTTCCAGCAGCGTCCCGTTGGAGTCGTAAATCTTCCCGGCCGGGAGTTCCGCGCCGGGCTCCACCACTTCGTCACCGGTGGTGACCAGCAGGACCGTCACGGCCTGGTAGACGGTCACCTCCGGGATGCCCAGCGCGGCCAGGAGTCCCAGTTGGGCCGGGCCAAGGAAGGTACCCGCCGCCAGGGCCGTCCCGCCGGCCTGCACATCGCTGCCTGCAGCCCGGACAAACGTGCCTGCAGACGCCGGCGGCAGCCACACCGTGGCGTGTTCCGTTGCCTGTGCAGCGGCCGGCAGGAAGCGGTCCGGAACGGCCCGCTCAATAGGGACGACGGCGTCGGCCCCCGAGGGGAGCATCGCTCCCGTCATGATCGGGGCAGCCATGCCGGGTTGCAGTGCTGCAGGGCTTGCGCCCGCTGGAACGGGAGGCATAATGCCCAGCTCTGCACCGCCGTCGGGCACGTCCATTGAACGGATGGCATAGCCGTCCATTTGGGAATTGGCGAAGGGGGGCAGGCTGATGGGCGCACGAACGTCCGCCACCAAACCGCGGCCCAGCGCACGGACCAGGGGCAACGTTTCCGTTCTGTGCACGTCCCGCAAAGGCTCCAACAGGGCAGTGACGGCTGCTGCGTGGTCCGCCACGGACCTCGCTGCGTGCTGTGCGATTGCCTGCTGTGTGTTGGCGTGCTGCCGCGGGTGCTCCGTCCCGTGCGTTGCCGGCGCTGCAGGCGTTCCATGCGGTTGCGGGCTGGCCATGGTTCCGCCTTCAGTTGGAGCGTTCAGGGTGTCACGTCCACTCTAATCGTGTGGAGGCCGGTGGCTCCGTCCGGGACAACCGGCCGGCTCCGCTCGTCCTGGACCTGTCCCGCAAGGTCGGTGGCACGGACCTGGACTTCATACCGGCCCTCCGTCAGCTCCACGCCCAGTTTCCACTGGTACCAGGTGTCCACCGAGATGCCTTGCGCCAGGTCCGCCTGCTGCCACGGTCCACGATTCAGCCGCAGTTCCACTTTTCCGATCCCTGTGTGCTGTGCCCACGCCACACCGCCAAACAGTACTGTTCCGGCTTGCACTGAACGGCCGTTCCGCGGCACGTCGATCCTCGAGGAAATCTTGATGGGTCCGCGCTCTGACCACCCCCGGGGCGTCCAGTAGGCGGCGTCATCCGCGAACCGGGTGACTTTCAGCTCCGTGACCCACTTGGTGGCGGACACGTATCCGTACAGGCCGGGCACAACCAGCCTGACGGGGAATCCGTGCTCCAGGGGCAGCGGTTCGCCGTTCATGGCGACGGCGAGCAGGGCGTCCCTGCCGTCGCTGAGTACCTCAAGCGGCGTGCCGGCAGTCCAGCCGTCGGCACTCTTTGACAACACCATGTCCGCACCGGCCCGGGGCCCGGCCAGTGCCAGCAGTTCGCGCACCGGCCAGCCCAGCCAGCGGGCATTGCCGATCAGGTCTCCCCCCACGTTGTTGGACACGCAGGCGATGGTGATGTGGCGTTCAATCAAGGGTTTGGCCAGGAGCTCGGCAAAGGTCAGTTCCACCTCCCGGTCCACCAGTCCGGTGACTTTGAGAACCCACGTGGCAGGGTCCACGGCGGGGACTGTCAGGGCGGTGTCGATCCGGTAGAAGTCTTTGTTCGGCGTGACCAGCGGCTGCAGGCCGTCGACCTTGGCCTCCGCAGCCGCCGGTATGGCCGGCGCCGGGGATGCGGGAACCGGCAGCGCCACGCGGCTCCTGGCCTCGCTGGCAATGGCTGCAGCACCCCGCCAGGCTCCCGCCAGCAGGCCTCCTGCCGCAGTGAACGCCGCTCCCCCGGCCAGCACCTGAAGGAAGCGGCGGCGTGCCGACGGCGCGCCGGCTGCCGGCTCCGGTGTCCTCTGGGTGTCCCAATCCTGGAGCCTGTGGACGAGGAACCTCAGCAGAAGTACGGCGACGACGGCGGTGAGCACCGCCAGCACTGCCGGGTTGGCACTGGCTTGGGTCCGGGTTAAAACGGCGGCCAGGCCCACCATGCCAACGAGGCCGATCAGTGTAGTGCCGGTGAAGCGCTTGCGGTATTCCAGGACTCCTGCCAGGGCGGCCGCCAAGGCCATCACCAGGGCGATGCCAACCAGGAGTGCTGCCTTGTCCGCCGTGCCGAACACGGCCACCGCCCAGTCCTTGACGCCGGGAGGCACGGCATCAATGACGGCACCGCCGACAGCTGTGACGGGTGACAGCGAGGGACTGAAGAATCCGGCCAGCAGCTCCCCCAGCACGGTAGCGCTTCCCACTGCAACCACGCCGGCGGCTGCTGCCGCACGCCCTGGCTGCCGCAGACCGCCGTCGTGCGTTGCCTGCCCTGGCTCGGAGCTGCTCACTCCTCCAGCATAGATTCGCGGACGCCGCATGGCTCCCGGGTTTGTATTTCCGGCGTTCGCCGGACCGGGTGTGATGTGCGCCCCAAGGTGGCGTAGCCTGAATTCATGACTGTCAAGCTAGGCATGCCGCAGCCGCGGGAGGAAGCAGACGCGCCCCCGCCGTCAGTTCCGGCCGCACGCCCGGGGGATGCGCCGGCAGGGCTGGCAGACCGGTATGGCCGCCGGGCGACGGACATGAGGCTGTCCCTGACTGACAAATGCAACCTGCGCTGCACCTACTGCATGCCGGCGGAAGGCCTGGAGTGGCTTTCGAAGCAGGCGGTGATGACCGCTGCTGAGATCGTCCGCATCGTAGGCATTGGGGTGGGGCAGCTGGGAGTCCGCGAGCTGCGGCTGACCGGCGGCGAACCGCTGGTCCGGCACGATCTCGTGGACATCATTGCCGCCCTGCGAAGCAACCACCCGGACCTGCCGATCTCCATGACCACCAACGGCGTAGGCCTGGCCAAGAAGGCTGCCGCCCTGAAGGCTGCCGGACTGACCCGGATCAACGTGTCCCTTGACTCGCTGCATGAGGAAACCTTCACCCAGCTGACCCGCCGGCCGTTCCTGGACCAGGTCCTGGCGGGCGTGGACGCCGCGTGGGCTGCGGGCCTTGGGCCGGTCAAGCTCAACGCGGTGCTGATGCGTGGAATCAACGACGCCGAGGCACCGTCCCTCCTGGATTGGGCCTTGGGCCGCGGCTACGAGCTTCGCTTCATCGAGCAGATGCCGCTGGACGCGGACCACGGCTGGACGCGGCGGAACATGATCACGGCTGCCGAAATCCGGCAGCTGCTCTCCGCTGACTTTGTCCTCAGCCCCGATTCCCGCGCCCGTGACGGTGCGCCTGCAGAACGTTTTGAAGTACGACGGCGGACGGCAGGGTCCGATCATGGGGCCGGTCCGGTGCTGGGAACCGTTGGGATCATCGCGTCCGTGACGGAGCCCTTCTGTTCCGACTGCCGCCGCACCCGCATCACCGCAGAGGGCAAAATCATGAGCTGCCTGTTTTCCCGCGAGGAGTTCGATCTGCTGGGCCTCCTGCGCAGCGGGGCGAGCGATGAAGCCCTTGCCCAGCGGTGGCAGGACGCAATGTGGCTTAAGCCGAAAGCCCATGGAATGGACCATGTGGGACTTGATGCTCCGGACTTCGTCCAGCCGGACCGCAGCATGAGCGCCATCGGGGGCTGAATTCTTTGAACGTACGTTACTTCGCTGCCGCACGCGCTGCTGCCGGCACGGAGGAAGAGACTTTTGACCTGGCGCCGGGCGCCACCGTTGCGGACCTCCTCGACGCGGTACGGTCCATGGAGCGCCCTGAGCCTCCTGCCGGCACTCCCCCGCTGCCCCGCCTCCTGTCCCGGAGCAGTTTCCTGCTCAATGAAGTGGCGGTGCGTGACCACTCAGCCGTGTTAAATGCGGACGACGTGGTGGACGTTCTGCCTCCTTTCGCCGGGGGCTAGGGAGCGTTTTTCCTGCGTTCCGGAAATACGTCCCGGCCGCCGGTCATCACATCTGTTGTGCGCCCGGATCCCGCCGGTACCGGGAGGTCATGAAGGGCTTGTATGAGGCCATGGCCCCGTCCGCGGCAGCCCGGCCGCGGAGATGAGTGTCCGTTGGGTCTTCCTTGCGTTGCTCGGCTACATCAGTGAGGACTCCGTCGCTGACGCTGAGGGTGTGACGGGTGGAACCCGCTCCGGTGTGGCGCTCCACCTGAAGGACCCCGTCGCGCCAGGTGCACCGCGCCGGTGCCGCCGGGGGCGGGCTCATGCTGTTTACGTAGTACCAGAGGACATCCTGGCGGTCCGGGTCAACAGTGAAGATGCCGTGGCCTTCGAGGTGGGCGCCGTCGGACTCAGTGTGGCGGTAGCTCTGCACCACAGCCAAACCGCCGGCAACCAAAGTGAACGTCATTTCCGCGTCCACTGTCCGCTCCGGGCCCCAGGGGCCGCGTTCGAGCCGCGTGGTTCCCCGCCAGCGGCCCAGCAGGTTCGCCAGGGCCGGGTGGCCAGGATCGTTTCGAGGCCGGTCCATGGTCGTCCTCCCCTCACCCGGGCAGTGACCTGCCCTCAGGGGTTCATCCTAAGCCTGCGGCCCTGAAGTCAGAAGCCGAAGGTTTCAGTCTCCTCGAACGGTCCCACCACGGTCACGGTCCGCGGTGCTGCAGCCAGTTCGGCGGCAAGTTCCTGGACCTGTTCGGCGGTGACAGCCTTGATCAGGCGGAGCGTTTCATCGATGTCCTGGTATTCGCCGGAGACGAGCTCGGCGCGGCCCAGCCGGGACATCCGGGAACCGGTGTCCTCCAGCGCCAGCACGATCCCGCCACCCAGCTGGCCAACCGCCTTGCGGAGCTCGTCCTCGGAAATCCCGTGCTCCGCGAGCTTGTCCAGCTCCACAGCCAACAGCTCCAGCACTTGGCGGACCTTGGACGGTGTGCACCCGGCGTACATGCCGAAATAGCCTGCATCTGCATAGGAAGACGCAAAGGAGTAGGTGGAGTAGACGAGGCCGCGCTTCTCCCTGATCTCCTGGAACAGGCGCGAGGACATGCCGCCGCCCAGCACGGCATTCAGGACGCTCATGACGTAGCGCCTCTCGTCCGTGGCAACGATGGTGGGGCAGCCCATGATGATGTTGGCTTGCTCTACGGCCCGCTTCACCACGTGCAGCCCAGCCGTCCCCGTAATGAGCGCGCGGTCGGTGGACCTGCGTTCCACCGGCGCGGCGTCGGACTTGAGCGCCCAGCCTGCCGACTGGAGGGCATCCACCACGAGGTTGCAGACGACGTCGTGGTCCAGTCCCCCAGCTGCCGTGATGACCAGTTCATCGGGCCGGTAGTACCGCTGGTAGTGTTCCCACACCGAGTCGCGGGCTACAGCCTTGATGGCGTCGGGGGTGCCGCCGATAGGGCGGCCCAGGGGGTGGCTGCCAAGAACGGCAGCCACAAAGTGCTCGTGGGCGACGTCGGTGGGGTCATCGCTGTCCATGGCGATTTCCTCCAGGATGACATCGCGCTCCTGCTCCATCTCGGCAGGATCTAGGACGGCTCCGGTGATCATGTCCGCGATGACGTCAATGGCCATGGGCAGGTCGGTATCCAGGACCCGTGCGAAGTAGCACGTGCTCTCCTTGGCTGTGGCAGCGTTTGACTCGCCGCCCACCTCGTCGAAGGCAGAGGCAATCTCCAGCGCGGTGCGCCGCCTGGTGCCCTTGAACAGGAGGTGCTCCAGGAAGTGGGTGGAGCCGTGCTGTCCCGGTGCCTCATCCCGCGAACCGACCCCCACCCAGAAACCAATAGTGGCCGACCGCTGCCCGGGCATCGCCTCGGTGAGTACCCGCACTCCCCCGGGCAGCACCGAACGCCGGACTTCGGAGCCGCCGTCGGAACCGTGGACCAGGGTGTCGCCGGGGTGGTTCTGCTCAAGCGGCAGGGGTACAACAGTCATTGAGGCCTTTCAAAAGGGGCAGCCGGGATCTGGCTGCCATCGTAACAGCGGCGGGGCCGGTGGATCATCCACCGGCCCCGCCGATTCATACTTCAACCTGCAGGCTGTGCCCGCACGGCGGATTGCTAGACGTCAGCGCCTTCAGCAGGCTCCGTGGCGTGGGCACGCTCGGTCTCATCCGAGGCACCTTCTTCCTCGGCAACTACGGGGGCGAGCGAGAGCTTTCCGCGGTCGTCGATCTTGGTGATTTCCACCTGGATCTTTTGGCCGACCGAAACAACATCCTCGACGTTGTCCACGCGCTTGCCGTTGGCCAGCTTGCGCAGCTCGGAGATGTGCAGGAGGCCGTCCTTGCCCGGGGTCAGCGATACGAAGGCACCGAAGGTGGTGGTCTTGACGACCGTGCCCAGGTAGCGTTCGCCGATTTCCGGGACCTGCGGGTTGGCGATGGCGTTGATGGCGGAGCGTGCTGCCTCGGCAGACGGACCGTTGGTGGCGCCAATGTAGACCGTGCCGTCGTCCTCGATGGAGATGTCGGCGCCGGTGTCTTCCTGGATCTGGTTGATCATCTTGCCCTTGGGGCCGATGACCTCGCCGATCTTGTCCACGGGGATCTTCACGGCGATGACGCGCGGTGCGAACTCGGAGAGCTCGTCCGGGGTGTCGATGGCCGAGTCGATGACCTCGAGGATGTGCAGGCGGGCTTCGCGGGCCTGCTTCAGGGCTGCTGCCAGCACTGAGGCGGGGATGCCGTCGAGCTTGGTGTCCAGCTGGATGGCCGTGACGAACTCTGAGGTACCGGCGACCTTGAAGTCCATGTCACCGAAGGCGTCTTCGGCGCCGAGGATGTCGGTCAGTGCCGCGTAGCGGGTCTGGCCGTCAACCTGGTCGGAGACCAGGCCCATGGCGATACCGGCGACGGCGGCCTTCAGGGGCACACCGGCGTTCAGCATCGAGAGGGTGGAGGCGCAGACGGAACCCATGGACGTCGAACCGTTGGAACCGAGGGCCTCGGATACCTGGCGGATGGCGTAGGGGAATTCCTCGCGGGACGGCAGGACCGGCACGAGTGCGCGCTCTGCCAGGGCACCGTGGCCGATTTCGCGGCGCTTGGGCGAGCCCACGCGGCCGGTTTCACCGGTGGAGTACGGCGGGAAGTTGTAGTTGTGCATGTAGCGCTTGGTCTTGACCGGTGACAGCGAGTCGATCTGCTGTTCCATCTTCAGCATGTTCAGCGTGGTGACACCCATGATCTGGGTCTCGCCGCGCTCGAAGATGGCCGAGCCGTGGACGCGGGGCAGGACCTCAACCTCGGCGGTGAGCTGGCGGATGTCCGTCAGGCCGCGGCCGTCGATGCGGATCTGGTCCTTGAGGATGCGCTGGCGCACAACGTGCTTGGTGACCGAGCGGAATGCTGCGGACAGCTCCTTCTCGCGGCCTTCGAACTGGCTGGCCAGGGAAGCGGTGACCTCGTCCTTAAGCGCGTCGGAAGCGTTGTCGCGCTCCTGCTTGTCGGCGATCTGGAAGACAGCGGCCAGCTTTTCGGCGGCAGCGGACTCAACAGCGGCGTAAACGTCGTCCTCGTAGTCCAGGAAGACCGGGAACTCGACGGTGGGCTTGGCGGCGCGGGCTGCCAGGTCCGCCTGGGCGTCGCAGAGTGCCTTGATGAACGGCTTGGCAGCCTCGAGGCCCTCGGAGACAACCTCTTCGGTGGGGGCGGTGGCGCCCTGTTCCTTGATGAGGTTCCAGGAGTTGTCCGTGGCTTCGGCTTCCACCATCATGATGGCGACGTCGTCACCGGCAACGCGCCCGGCAACCACCATGTTGAACACGGAGTTTTCCAACTGGGAATGCTTCGGGAAGGCAACCCACTGTGAACCGTTTTCGTCGGCGACCAGGGCAACGCGGACGCCGCCGATGGGGCCGGAGAAAGGCAGGCCGGAAAGCTGCGTGGACATGGAGGAAGCGTTGATGGCCACCACGTCGTAGAGCTCGTCCGGGTTGATGGCCAGGACGGTGACCACGATCTGGACCTCGTTGCGCAGGCCCTTGATGAAAGCGGGGCGCAGCGGACGGTCCATCAGGCGGCAGGCCAGGATGGCTTCGGTGGACGGGCGTCCTTCGCGGCGGAAGAACGAGCCCGGGATGCGGCCGGCAGCGTACATGCGCTCTTCGACGTCGACCGTCAGCGGGAAGAAGTCAAAGCCTTCACGCGGGTGCTTGCCGGCAGTGGTGGCGGACAGCAGTGCGGTGTCGTCGTCGATGTACACCATTGCTGCGCCGGCTGCCTGCTTGGCAAGGCGGCCGGTTTCAAAGCGGATAACCCGCTTGCCGAATCGGCCGTTGTCAATGACTGCTTCTGAGAACTGGATTTCGGGACCCTCCAAGAGAGTCACCTCCGTTTCTGTTTTACGGAAGTCCAGCCGCATCAACCCAGCCAGCATCTGTCTACTGGCCCTGCACCCGGTCATCGATCGAGACCCACGGGCCGGGGCTGCCTTCAAGGGAGCCGTTCCCGGGGATCACTACCGAGGACCGCGAATGCGTGATGCGGTTGATCCTCCTGTTTAGTTATTCAGGTGAAGAAGGCGGCCCGTTCCACGGGGGAAAGGGCCGCCCCAAAGTGTGACTAGCGGCGCAGGCCGAGGCGCTCGATGAGCGAACGGTAGCGGGCGATGTCAGTCTTCTTGAGGTAGCTCAGCATGCGCTTGCGACGACCAACCATGGCCAGCAGACCGCGCTGGGTGTGGTAGTCGTGCTTGTGCTCCTTCATGTGCTCAGTCAGATCCTTGATCCGCTGGGTCAGGACAGCAACCTGGACCTCGGGTGAACCGGTGTCACCTTCGCCGGTTGCGTATTCCTTGATGATGGACTGCTTTACAGCGGCGTCAAGTGCCACAATATCTCCTTGGGATGTGCCGTGAGGGCCCAGGTCAGTACTTCACTGCCGGGTCTGCTGCCGCGGCTGGCAACCGGAAACCGGTCAGCGCCGTACGCAACAGGAACCAGCCGCCACGGACTGCAGCCGGATCCATCGTTTAGTTTACCGGCCGCTGCCTAATCTTGTCGAAAGGGGGCCTTCGTCATGCCTGGAGGCGGCTCCGTATTTCTTCCATGCCCTGCAGGACCTCCCGGAAAGTGGTGCTGAGCGGGGAGAGGCCCACACGGATGCCGTGGGGCGCACGGAAGTCGGGAATAACGTCCCCGTCCCAAAGCGCCTCCACCGTTGTCTTCGTAAAGTCCGGGTGGTCCACCGTGATGTGGCTGCCCCGCCGGGCAGGGTCCCGGGGTGTTGCCAGCTCCGCCCCGAGGGGAGCCAGCAGGGCATCGAAAACCTCGACGGCGAAGGCCGTCAGCCGCTCCGATTTGTCCCGGATGGCCGCCATGGACGCTTCCTCGATCACGTCCAGGGTGCCCTGCATGGCAATCATCCCGAAGATGGCCGGCGTCCCGCTGAGGAATCCGCGGATTCCGGCGGCCGGCTCGTATCCGGCCGCCATGTCAAAGGCGTCCTTGCGCCCCATCCACCCCCAGATGGGCTGGTTGAGCGATGCCAGGTGCCGCTGGTTCACGTAGGCAAAAGCCGGCGACCCCGGTCCCCCGTTGAGGTACTTGTAGGTGCAGCCGGCGGCGAAGTCCACACCCGCCGCATCCAGCCCGATCTCCACCGACCCGGCGGAATGGCACAGGTCCCACACCACCAGCGCCCCGGCGTCGTGCACTGCCGCCGTGATGGCCGGAAGGTCGGCCAGGTGGCCGGAACGGTAGGCGATCTGGCTGAGGAGGACGACGGCGGTACGCGGCCCGGTTGCCTCGCGCACCTGCTCAACGGTCACCCCGGCAGCCGGATCCGCCTGGATCCAGCGGAGGGTCAGCCCCTCTTCGAGCGCTATGCCTTCGACCAGGTAGCGGTCCGTGGGAAAGTTTTCGATGTCCAGGACCAGCTCGTTGCGGTCAGGGCTGGCCACTGCGGCCAGGGCGGCACGGATCAGCTTGTACAGCACCACGGTGGTGGAGTCCGCAATGATGGTCTGGCCGGGGGCAGCGCCCAGCACCGCCCGGCCCAGCTGGTCACCCATGGCCTGGGGCATCGCGAGCCAGTGTTCATCCCAGCCGCGGATGAGGCGCCCTCCCCAGTCGTCGCGGATGAAGGCGGCAACATCGTCGGCGGTCCGCTTGAGGGGCCGGCCCAGGGAGTTGCCGTCCAGGTAGGACAACGGGGTGTCCGCGCCAATGAAGTGGTGGCGGTAGTGGGCCAGCGGATCCTGGATGTCCAGCTCTTCTGCGCGCTGCTGCAAGGTCATGGCTGCCTTCCCGTGGACTGCTGGTGGTTGGTGCGCGGCCGAAGTCCCCCCGTGGTGCATGGTCACTGGCCGATTTCCGTCCGGACCGCGAACAGTTCCGGGAAAAACGTCAGCTCAAGGGCCTTCTGCAGGAAGGCGGCACCGCTCGAGCCGCCGGTGCCCGACTTCATGCCGATGGTCCGCTGGACGGTCCGGAGGTGCCGGAACCGCCACAGCTGGAAGTTGTCCTCAAGGTCCACCAGTTCTTCGCAGGCCTCGTAGGCGCCCCAGTTTGCGGCGGAGTTCTCGTAGATGTGCTTGAACAACGGCACGAGTTCCGGGGTGTACTCATGGGCCTTGGTGACGTCCCGCTGGAGGACCGCCGCCGGCACATCGAAGCCCTGCCGTGCGAGGTAGGCCAGGAATTCGTCGTAGATGCTGGGGGCTGCCAGCAGTTCCTCGAGCATGGCGTGCGCTTCGGGGTCAGACTCGAACACCGGGAGCATTTTGCGGTTCTTGTTGCCCAGCACGAATTCAACCGCCCGGTACTGGCTCGACTGGAAGCCGGAGGAGTTGCCCAGGAAGCCGCGGAATTGGGAGTACTCGGTGGGGGTCAGCGTGGCCAGGACCGACCACTGCTCGGTCAGGGTTTTCTGGATGTGCTTGACCCGGGCGATGCCCTTGAGCGCCGATCCGAGGTCGTCGGCCCGCAGCCAGGCCGCCGCGCTGCGCAGTTCATGGAGGACCAGCTTGAGCCACAGTTCGGTGGTCTGGTGCTGGATGATGAAGAGCATTTCGTCGTGGTGCTCCGGCTCGCTGACCAGCTGCTGGGCACTGAGGAGCGTTGGCAGCTGCAGGTAGGAGGCGTAGCTCATCCGGGAGCTGAAGTCGCGGACGATGCCCTTGTCCAGCTTCCGGGTGTTCTTTTCGACGGACACGGTGCTGCCTTTCCCTGGTGGCGCCCCTCCGGCCGGTTCAGCGCCTGGCCAGTAGCTCGTGTGCCTGGACGACGTCCAGGCGCATCTGTTCCACGAGTGCTTCCGGTCCACGGTAGGCCACCATGCCCCGGAGGCGGGCAACGAATTCCACAACTACTGTCTGGCCGTACAGATCGAAGTCTTCCACGTCCTCTTTGGGCCGGTCGATCACATGGGCTTCCACCTGGCGGCTGACGCCGTCGAAGGTAGGGTTTGAGCCCACCGAGATAGCCGCAGGCCACCGTGTCCCGGCCTGGTCAACCAGCCAGCCGGCGTAGATACCGTCGGCAGGAATGAGTCCGCTGGCGCTGCTGGCCAGGTTGGCGGTGGGAAAACCGAGCGCCCGGCCGCGTGCGGCGCCGTGGACAACCTCGCCGCGCATCCGGTGCGGGCGTCCCAGGACAGCGGACGCCGTCGCAACGTCCCCCTCCTGCAAGGCTTCCCGCACCCAGGTGGAGGAACAACGCCGGTCCTCGCCGTCGTCGTCATGCAGGGGGTAGCCCTCGGAACCGAACTCCCTGATCACCTGCACCTCGAAACCGAACTTCCGGCCGAGCTCCCGCATGGTGTCCAGGTCCCCGGAGTTGCCGCGGCCGAAGCGTACATCGTGGCCGATGACCACATGGCCGGCATGCAGGCAGTCCACCAGGTACTGCTCCACGAATTCTTCTGGAGTGAGGCTGGCGAGGTCCAGCGAGTACTTCATGACCAGGATGGCATCCAGGCCCAGCTCCCCCAGTGCCTCCAGCTTGTCCTGCAGCCCCATGATCAGCTCAGGCGCCGACTCCGGACGGTGGACCAGGGCAGGGTGCGGATCGAAGGTGACCACAACTGCTTTGGACCTCGTGATCCGGGCCGTGCGGATCAGTTCGGACAGCACCTGCTGGTGTCCGCGATGCACGCCGTCGAAGTTTCCGATGGTGACAACAGATGGGCCGAAGTCCGCCGGGACCTCGGACGGATCGTTCCAGATGTAGACCATCACCCTCGCCTTAACCGCTTGCAAGTATCAATGTTCGGGCCTGGTACCGGCCGCGGAACTCTCTAAGATTACCTGCATTCAGGGGCCTGCCCGGACGCGGGAAAGCCGCGCGCCGGGCTGCTACTGTTCCGCCCCGGCTGCCGGCCCCTCCTCCGGAGCGGGTCCGGCGAACAGGCGGATCAGCCCGTCCACTTCCTGCGCAGCAGTGGCGGGATGACGGAAGTGCTGGTGGGGGCGGATGGTGTAGTGGGTCCGGCGCCCCACCCTTGCCCGTTGGAGGTAGCCCGCATCTTCCAGGTCCTTGAGGATCTGCAGGGCGGCCCGGGTGGTGATGCCTACGCGCCCGGCAATGTCAGTTATCCGGATGTCCGGGTCCCCCGCCACGGAGAGCAGGACATGGCCGTGGTTGGTGAGGAACGTCCAGGCGGGCCGGGCGGGCCCGCCTGGACGTGGAGCTTCCTGGCCGCTGTCGCTGGAATCTTCAGCTGTCATGGATGCTCCATCACTTTCGGTGTTACGGATGGTTGGACCTGCTTGGTTCCCGGCGGCGCCACACTGGTTTCAGGGCTGCCATCTCCTCGGGTGATGCTGTCCCGAACGGTGCACGCTCCGGCGCGGGAAGCGGCCGGCGGCCCTGGCCGCGCGTTGCCCACAGGCTGGCTGCCACCGATACGAGGAGGATCGCGGCAATGACCGCCAGGGAGATCGGCGTGGGGATGTAGTAGATGTCGATCTTCAGGAACATCTTAATGCCCACCCAGATCAGGACGAGCGCCAGTCCGGTCTTCAGGTAGATGAACCGGTGGATGAGGTCCGCCAGGAGGAAGTACATGGCCCGGAGGCCCAGGATGGCGAACGCGTTTGCGGTGAAGACCAGGAACACGTCGTCGGTAACGGCGAAGATTGCGGGGATGGAGTCGACGGCGAAGATGATGTCCGTGACCTCAACAAGGACCAGGACTGCCAGCAGCGGCGTGGCCAGGAGGACGCCGCCGCGCCGGACCAGGAAACGCTGCCCGTGGAAGTCATTGGTCATGGGTACGTGGCGGCGGAACAACTGCAAGACACGGGACTTCTCCGGGTCGAGGTTGTCATTCCGGTGCCGGATCATTCGGTAGCCGGTGATGAGAAGGAACGCCGCGAAAATGTAGAGCACCCACCCAGCGCTGGCGATGATGGCTGAGCCTGCGGCGATGAAGATGCCACGGAACACCAGGGCGCCCAGGACGCCGAAGAACAGGACGCGGTGCTGGTACTCCCTGGGCACCGCGAAGTAGGTGAAGATGATGGCCCAGATAAAGACGTTGTCCACCGCGAGGGACTTCTCGATCAGGTAGCCGGCAAAATACTGCTGGCCGAACTCGGCACCGTAAACCTGCCATACCAGCACGCCGAAGCCGACACCGAAGGCGACCCAGACCGCAGACCACAAGGCCGCCTCCCGCACCCCGATTACATGGGCTTTGCGGTGTGCGAAGAGGTCCAGGGCAAGCATCAGGACGATGAAGAGAAGTACGGCCAGCCAGGCCCATAAGGGAACGTTCATCAGGGGGAACCCGCTTCCAGTCAGATGTACCAACTGGAGGTCTTTCCCGGCTCCCTGCGGGAGCCTGCCCCGCCGGGCCGCTCAGGGGCGGCCGGACTGACGACGAGGCATTCGGGGGATACTCCCCTCCACACAAAACAGTGAAACATATTTCATGTGTTCCGGCAAGGGGCCCGTCGGTCCGGGAGGAAAGTTCCTCAGGCGGCGGTGCGTGCACCGGGGCGCCGGCGGTACAGCCACACCAGTCCCAGGATGGGCAGCAGCAGCGGAATGAAGGCATAGCCACGGCCGAACAGGGACCAGACGGTTTCATGCGGGAACTGGACGGGGTCGAAAAGGCTCAGGGCTCCCACCACCAGAACACCGAGCAGTTCAACCAGCACAGCGGCAACCGAAACCTTGAACCAGGTACTCCCGGCCTTGGCCAGCGAGATGGTTGCCACCACATACACGAGGGCTGCGAATGCGGAGAGCAGGTAAGCGAGCGGCGCCTCGGAGAACTTGGTGAGGATCTGGTAGCCCGCGCGCGCGGAGGCCGAGATCGCGAAGACGGCGTAGACGGCGATCAGCAGCCGGCCGGGGCCGGTGTTGCGGCTGTTGGACGGGCTGCTGCCCGCCTGGCTGTGCCCGGCGGCAGTGGTCTGCTGGTCTTTCACGTTGCGTGCTTCTTCCACTTCAGTACCAGATCTGGTTCATGCGGGCGGCCATGACCAGCGCGGTAACGCCGACGGCGGCCAGGACAAAGTTGCTCCACCTGGTCCGTTCCAGGATGGACCAGTACACGGCAGCCGGGGGCAGGAGCATGGCAGTCACCAGGTAGCCCCAGAACTCCCATGCCTCCCCGGCGATGGGTTCGCCGGCGACGACCCGGACGACCGATCCCACCAGGTAGACGAGGAGGGCGGCCTCCACCGCAGCCACGGACAGAATCGTGACGTCATTCGGGGCCTTCTTGAGGATGCCCGCTGCCAGGCACACCGCCGTGGAAAGGAGCCCCACCACCAGGATGATGTAGAAATACGCGTCCACCGTCAGCCTTCCGCCGTGTTGCCGGCTGAGGGTGCACCGTTGCCGGGCGCGAACACCAGCACGGGTTTGGCGAAGCTGCCCGCATCGGCCAGGAGTGCCACCAGGCTTCCGTCCGGCGCGAAGGCGGCTGCGGGGTGGTCGGCGGTGGCGGCATCGGGACTTCCAGGGGCGGCGCCGGCAGCGATGCGCCGGCCAAAGGAGATCTCGGTGGCTTCCTCGGCGCTGAGCTCGCGGTTGGGCATCAGCGCCCGCGCCGCCTGGGACATTTCCAGGACATTGAGCTCCTCGGCCAGCTGGTCCAGGGTGCGGGCCTGGTCCAGCGAGTAGGGCCCCACATGGGTCCTGCGGAGCGCGGTGAGGTGTCCGCCCACTCCCAGTGCATTGCCCAAGTCCCGGGCGAGGGCCCGGATGTAAGTCCCGGAGGAGCACTCCACGGTGACGTCCAGGTCCACCACGTCTGCCTCCGGGTCCCGCCGGATGGCGTGCACCTCGAACCGGTGGATGGTGACAGGGCGGGCGGCGAGCTTCACGTCCTCGCCTGACCGCACCCGCGCATAGGCGCGTTCCCCGTTGACCTTGATGGCGCTGACGCTGCTGGGCACCTGCTGGATGTCGCCGGTAAGGGCCGCCACGCCGTCGTACATTGCCTGCTCGCTGACCCCTGAGGTGCCGGCCGTGGCAGTGACTTCCCCTTCGGCGTCGTCCGTTACCGTGGACTGGCCCAGGCGGATGGTGGCGGTGTAGGTCTTGGACGTTCCCACGATGTAGGTCAGCAGCCGGGTTGCCTTGTTGATCCCCACCACCAGGACGCCGGTGGCCATGGGGTCAAGCGTTCCGGCGTGCCCTACTTTCCGGGTACCTGCGAGGCGCCGCATCCGGCCAACCACATCATGGCTGGTCCATCCCTGCGGCTTGTCCACTATCACCAGTCCAGAAAGCACGCCTCCCAGTATATCGGCGCCGGTCCCGGCCCCTGCCCACCCCGGGCCCATGCACTCGGGAGGTGGTTCCAGCGCCAGCTAGGATGGCAGGCATGCCTGAGCTTGCCGCCCATGTCCGCGACGTGCCCGTCAACCAGATCCGCGAAATCACCGAGGCCGCGTGGCGAACTCCTGGCGCCCTGGTGCTCAGCATCGGCGAGCCGGGTTTTCCGCTCCCCCGGCATGTGCTGGACGCCGGCATTGCCTGCCTGGACCGGGATGAGACCAACTACACGCCCAACGCCGGCCTTCCAGGGTTGCGCGAGGCGTTCGCGGCCCGATTCCGGGAGCAGCAGGGCATTGATGTTACCGCCGACCGGGTGTACGTGGTGGACGGGGCGCAGCAGGGCCTGCACTTTGCCATGAGCCTGCTGCTCTCCCCCGGCGACGAAATCCTGGTCCCGAACCCGGGCTATCCCACCTTTGCGATGACCGCCCGGCTGCTGAACGCCGTCCCTGTTGGCTACCCGCTCTACCCGGACCACGGATTCCAGCCGCGACCCGCGGACATCGAGGCGCTCGTCACTGACCGCACGCGGGTGCTGGTCCTGAACTCCCCTTCCAACCCGCTCGGCGCCGTGCTGGGCGAGGACTTGACCCGGGAACTAATGGAACTGGCCCGCCGTCATGATCTCTGGGTCATCTCCGATGAATGCTATGAAGCGTTTACCTACGATGTGCCGCACGTCAGCCCCGCAAAGTTCGACGGCGATACGCCGGGTGATGCGCGCGTTTTCACCTCGCTGACCTTGTCCAAGACCTACGGACTCACCGGGCTGCGCATCGGCGCACTGGTCTGCCCGCCAGGGATCAAGCAGAAGATGGACAACGTGATGGAGGCGATTGTCTCCTGCGTCGCCTCACCTTCCCAGTACGCTGCACTTGCTGCCCTGACCGGGCCGCAGGATTATGTGGAGCACGCGCACGGGCACTACCGGGCGAACCGCGATGCCGCGTCCGCCGTTCTTGACGCGAAGGGAATTCCTTACCTCAAAGCGCAAGGGGCCTTCTACCTGTGGGCGGATGTCTCCCATGCAACCGGCGGGGACGTCCGCAGCTGGGTGCGCCGGTTCCTCGCAGACTCGGGTGTTGCCCTGGCGCCGGGGACTGCCTTTGGTTCCATCGGTGAAGGGTGGGTCCGGGTGGCGTTGTGCGGGCGGCAGGAAGACCTGGTGGAGGGCCTGGGCAGGCTGCCGGAGAGGGTTGAATAAGCAGCTTTGGCGGGCCGCCGGGCCGGCCAGCCTGTGAGTGCCGGCAGGGCGGGCTAGTTTCCCCTTCCCGCCAGCGCACCGTCCAGCCATGAACGCAGTACCTCCGCGGGGGCTGCTCCTGCCTGGCGGGCTGCGACTTTTCCATCGACCATCACCATCAGGGTGGGAATCGCCTGTACGTCGAATCTCCGCGACAGGCCCGGAGACTTGTCCACGTCCACTTTGACGAGCTTGATCCGTCCGGGCCGTTCCCTGGCAATCTTGTCCAGCACCGGGCTGACCATGCGGCAGGGGCCGCACCAGGCAGCCCAGAAGTCGACCAGCACGGGAACGGGTGACTGCTCGGCGACGGCCGCGAAGTCACCGTCCGCTGCTGCCACAATCCATGGCAGGTCCGCTTTGCAGTTGCCGCAGCGCGGCCTGCCTGCCGCCTGGGCGGGGACCCTGTTGGTCTTTCCGCAGGCTGGACAGGTTGTGAGTGCCGGTTCCATTCCTAGTATTCCTTCCTGGCTGCAAAGTCTCCCCATGCCTGGAACGGCGCGTGCGACGACGGGATGTCGCTCCGTGTGACGGGCAACAGTTCCGGCCGGGTTCCGTCGAAGTATTCGTAGAAGACTGCGTCGTCGAACCCTGCTGCCGCGGCACCGTGGCGGTCGGCGGCAAAGTAGACGCGGTCGATCCTTGCCCACAGGGCGGACGCCAGGCACAGCGGGCAGGGCTCGCAGCTCGCGTAGAGAACCGCCCCCTGCAGGTCATAGTTGGCTGTTGCCGCGGCCGCGGCGCGGATGGCCACCACTTCGGCGTGCGCGGTGGGATCGTTGTCCAGGGTTACGCGGTTGACGCCTTCATGCACCCGCCCGTCGGCGGTCACCACCAGCGCACCGAATGGTCCCCCTCCTTCACTGACGTTCCGGGTAGCCAGCTCCACGGCCTGCTCGAGGTACTTCGCGGTGTGGTCGGTGTCATTCGGCTCGCTCATAGCTAGATCCTAGCCATGGGGCTGCCGTTAGGGGATGACATTAGGGGACGGATAGGGGGAAATCCTGGCGACATTCCAGGCATGCAGGAATACTCTGGCGCCGGGGGTGTCCGCATTTACAGCCTCCATGGGAGGCTCCATATCCGGCCCGTCGAGGGCGCCAACCCGGAGTACCCAATGAAAATTAAGTTTGCTCTCGCTGCAGGCCTCGCCGCTGCCGCGCTGGTTGTTCCTGCCGGTCCTGCAGGGGCAGGTTCCGATCCCGACCATGCGATGCCACGCACTTTGGCTGAGGGCTTGGCAGGGCCCCTCAGCCTGACCGTAACTTACGATGAGAAAACCGTCCTGGTGACCCAGAATTTCGCCGGCATCCTCAGCCGCGTCAACGGTGACGGGTCCACCACGCCCCTCTATCAAGGCGCAGAGGGCTGGGGCGTGGGAGGCGTTGAGACCCGGCACGGCACGAGGTACTTCCTGGAGAACGCGGGCGCCGGGGAGGGCGACCCGGCCGCCCTTAAAGGCTGGTTGAAGTCCCTGGAACCAGACGGCGACGTCCATGATCTTGCCGACCTCGCCAGCTACGAACGGGAAAAGAACCCGGACGGCGCCCAGCATTACGGCTTCGGATCCGAGGTCCCGGACGCATGCCTGGCCGAGTGGCCAGCGTTTCCGCTGGCCCGCTACCAGGGCGGCCTGGACTCGAATCCCTACGCGGTGGCCATAAGGGGCGATAAGGCGTACGTGGCGGATGCGGGAGCAAACGCAATCCTGGAAGTGGACATCGAAACAGGGGATGTTGACACGCTGGCAGTCCTGCCGCCCCGACCTGCGGTGATCCCTGCCGGGACCAGGATCCCCGTGGATATGGCGGGCAACACCGTGGAGGTTCCCGCGTGTGTTGTTGGGCACGAATACGCGTTTGAACCCGTACCGACGGATCTGGAGTTCGGACCGGATGGCCGGCTGTACGTCACCTCCCTTCCGGGCGGGCCGGAGGATCCTTCCCTGGGAGCCCGGGGAGCCATCTTCCGCGTGAACCCTTCGACCGGCAGCACGAAGGTGTGGGCGGAGGACCTGCTGAGCCCGACGGGCCTGGCAATCGCTGACGACGGCGACGTGTACGTGGCGTCCATGTTTGGCAACGAGATCATCGAGATCGATGATTCGGGCAGCCCCAGAAAGCAGTTCCTCGCGGTGGACGGGCCTGCGGCAGTGGAAGTCCGCGGACAGACGCTCTACGCCACGGTTGGGTTCAGTTTTGCCGATCCCACCCAAGGCAAGGTGATCAAAGCCGGCATCGGGTAGCGCCGGCTGTATTCGGGCAGCAAAATGCCCGGACCGCACGGGCGGTCCGGGCATTCGGCGTTACTGAAGGCTACTTGTTGCCGTCTTCGTCAAGGTCTTCATCGTCGCTGAGGTCAAGGTCCTCTTCGTCGAAGTCGTCCTCGTCGATATCCACCTCTGCCGCTACGTCGCTCTTGTACGGATCGGCATCGCCTGCGTGCTTGGCCTGGGCAGCCAGTGCGGCAACCTCAGCGTCACGCTTCTTCGCCTCGCGCAACAGCTCCTCGAGGTTGGAGGCAACCACGGGAATCTGGTCCGCAACGAATTCAAGGCTGGGAGTCAGCCGAACGGTAATGTTCCGGCCAACCTCCTGCCGAAGCACACCCTTGGCCTTCTCCAGTCCCTTGGCAGCATCAGCCTGCACGGCCTGGTCGCCAAAAACGGTGTAGTACACAGTGGCATGCTGCAAATCATTGGTCACCCGGGCATCGGTAACAGTAATGCCCTCCAGCCGGGGATCCTTAACCTTCCGGCCCAGGGCCTCAGCAACAACAACCTTAATCCGCTGCGCCAACTTGGCAGCACGTGCCGGATCAGCCATGAACAACTCCTATAAGAAGAAAAATTGGGACGTACAACGGCGCCCCAATGGACTGCGCGCACGTCTGGTTTTTGGCCACACACCCAACGTGAGTCACGAACGGACCCGTCGGAATTTTCCGGCGGCCTGGGAGTGGCATCGGGCCTACCGGAGCTGGGCGGCAAAGGATCGCAAGATCCGTTGCCGCCCAGCGTAGGGGCGGGGCCGCCGGAAAATTCCGACGCCACCCACCTAAACGAACACGTTAGACGCGCGGCTTCTCACGCATCTCGAAGGTCTCGATGATGTCGCCTTCGTTGATGTCGTTGTACGAGCCAAGGCCGATACCACACTCGAAGTCCGTGCGGACCTCGGTGGCGTCGTCCTTGAAGCGCTTGAGCGTCTCAACGGTGAGGTTGTCACCGATGATCTTGCCGTCGCGGCTGATGCGTGCCTTGGTGTTGCGGCGGATGATGCCCGAGCGGACGATCGAGCCTGCGATGTTTCCGAACTTGGAGGAGCGGAAGACTTCGCGGACCTCGGCGGTGCCAAGCTGGAATTCTTCGTATTCTGGCTTGAGCATGCCCTTGAGCGCCATCTCAATGTCATCAATTGCGGAGTAGATGACCGAGTAGAAGCGCATGTCCACGCCTTCGCGGTCTGCCAGTTCGGCAACGCGCTCGGCAGGCTTGACGTTGAAGCCGATGATAACGGCGCTGTCCACTGTTGCCAGGTTGACGTCGTTCTGCGTGATGGCACCAACACCGCGGTGGATGACGCGCAGCTGCACGCCTTCGCCGACGTCGATCTTGAGCAGGGCGTCCTCGAGGGCTTCCACGGCACCGGACACGTCACCCTTGAGGATGAGGTTGAGGGTGTCGATCTTGCCGTCGGCCACTGCCTGGTCGAAGTCCTCCAGGCTGATGCGCTTGCGGCGCTTGGCCAGGGCGGCGTTGCGGTCGGCTGCTTCACGCTTCTCGGCGATCTGGCGGGCGGTGCGCTCGTCAGCGGTCACGAAGAAGGTGTCGCCTGCACGCGGCACGTTGGACAGACCCAGCACCTGCACGGGGCGGGACGGGCCGGCCTCGGTCAGCGCGCTGCCGTCGTCGTCGAACATTGCACGGACGCGGCCGTGGGCCGTGCCTGCAACGATCGTGTCACCGACGCGCAAGGTACCGGACTGCACCAGGACGGTGGCAACCGCACCGCGGCCCTTGTCCAGGTTGGCTTCGATCGCGATACCGCGGGCGTCCTTGTTCGGGTTGGCGCGCATGTCCAGGGCAGCGTCTGCGGTCAGCAGGACAGCCTCGAGCAGCTCGTCGATGTTGAGGTTCTGGCGGGCAGAGACCTCTACGAACATGGTGTCGCCACCGTATTCTTCCGGAACCAGGCCGTACTCGGTCAGCTGGCCGCGGACCTTGTCCGGGTTGGCGCCTTCCTTATCGATCTTGTTCACGGCCACGACGATCGGCACGTTGGCCGCCTGTGCGTGGTTGAGGGCTTCAACGGTCTGCGGCATAACGCCGTCGTCCGCTGCGACCACCAGGATGGCGATGTCGGTGACCTTCGCACCACGGGCACGCATGGCGGTGAACGCCTCGTGGCCCGGGGTATCGATGAAGGTGATCTTGCGGTCGTCGCCTTCGTGGTTGTGCGTGACCTGGTAGGCACCGATGTGCTGCGTGATGCCGCCGTGCTCGCCGGCCATGACGTCGGACTTGCGGATGGCGTCGAGCAGGCGGGTCTTACCGTGGTCCACGTGGCCCATGACGGTGACAACCGGAGGACGTGCCTCGAGTTCTTCATCGCCTTCGGCTTCGAGCTCGGCATCGAAGTCGATGTCGAAGCCGGAGAGCAGCTCGCGCTCCTCGTCTTCCGGGGACACAACCTGGAGCTTGTACCCAAGCTCCTCGCCCAACAGGGCAAAGGTCTCTTCATCCAGCGACTGCGTGGCCGTGGCCATTTCACCGAGGTGGAAGAGGACGGTCACCAGTGCGGCGGGGTTTGCCTCGATCTTGTCGGCGAAGTCCGTGATGGACGAGCCGCGGCGCAGCCGGATGACGGTGTTGCCGTCGCCGCGGGGTACGCTCACGCCACCCAGCGACGGGGCACTCATCTGCTCAAGTTCCTGGCGCTTTGCACGCTTCGACTTGCGCTGCTTGCCACGACCGGCGCCGCCCTTGCCGAAGGCACCCTGGGTACCGCCGCGGCCGCGGCCGCCCTTGCCGAAGCCGCCGCCGGCGGGAGCACCGCCGCCGCCACCGGGACCACCGGTTCCGGGAGCGCCACCCGGGCGTCCGGGACCACGGCCGCCGGCACCGGGACGCCCTGCACCAGCGGGTGCGGGACGCTCAGTGCGGTTGGGCATCATGCCCGGGGTAGGACGGTTTCCACCAGCGCCACCGGGACGCGGTGCACCCGGACGGGGACCGCCGGCACCGGCTGCGGGACGGGGGCCGCCGGCACCTGCTGCCGGACGCGGACCGCCGGGACGGGGGCCGCCGGCACCTGCTGCGGGGCGCGGACCACCGGGACGGTCGCCGTCGGTGCGGCTTCCACCCGGGCGGGGCATGCCCTGCGAGGTGGCAAACGGGTTGTTGCCGGGACGGGGAGCACGCTCGCCGTCCCCGCCGCGGCCGCGGGGCATGCCCTGGGACGTGGCGAAGGGGTTGTTGCCCGGGCGGGGACCGCCGGGACGGGGAGCGGAGCCACCCTGCCCTGAGCCGCCGGAACGGGTAGGTGCAGCGGGTGTTTCAGCCTTGGGTGCCAGGCGTGCGCCGGGCTTCGCTCCGGTGGACGGAGCGGCCGGGGCCGGTGCAGCCGGAGCGGCGGGCGCGCTGGCAGCGGGCGCTGCCGGAGCAGCTGCCTGTGCCGGTGCTGCCGGGGCGGCAGGCGCGGGGGCCTCAGCCTTGGGGGCCGGGGCTTTCGGTGCTGCCGGACCGGGTGCGGGTGTTGAGGGACGCGCCTCTGCTGCCGGGGCGGGCGCCTTGGGCGCTGCTGCCGGTGCTGCAGCCTTGGGGGCGGCGTCGGGGAAGGCGTTGCGCAGCTTGCGCACAACGGGGGCCTCAATGGTTGAAGAGGCAGAGCGAACGAATTCGCCCAGTTCCTGCAGTTTTGTCACTGCATCTTTGGAAGTAATACCGAGCTCTTTGGCGAGCTCATGTACGCGGACCTTGGCCACATTTCTCCTGTCTCGGTCCGCACCGAGCCAGGCACGAACCGTCTACTTCTTACTGCGGGCCCAAGCCGCAAATGCTGCAGAAGGGCCCATTGCAGAGCGCAACAAAGTTGTCATCGTTGCGCACTCATCGCTGGGAACTCATCGGGTTTCCATCAGTTTTCTGACCCGCTTTCAGGTTGGACGGTTGGTGTTGCAGTTGCCGGAACGCGTGCAACGCTCGCGCCTGATGTGATCCGGCGTTCCACGGCGGCGGTACCGGCCGCTCCCCGCAGGGCGCGTCCGAATGCTCGCCGCTTTAACGCCAGAGCCAGGCACGATTCGCTGGGGTGCAGCCATGCACCCCGGCCAGCCATCCGGCGTCGTTCATCCACCAGGACAGCGTTTGATCCGCTGCCTTCGGCGACGAGCCGGAGTAACTCATTCCGCTTACCCTTCTTCCGGCATCCGATGCAGGTACGCTCAGGCTGATTCCCGCTTGCTACTGGCACGGTCATCTTCCTGACGTTCAAATCTGCTGGCCGCGGACGGCCCTCCTCCGCGTGAACGGAATGGGGCACGCCCAGGGCGCACGGCTGCCGGCCGTTAGGCGCGGTCTTTACTATTCTAGCCCCTCCCAGCCTTCCTGCCCGAAACTGCGCGGGCGATTCGAGGCCGGGAGGGCGTCAGAAACTGTTCAGTTGTCGCGGGCAGCCGCGGCGTCGGACACGATGTCGATCCGCCAGCCGGTGAGCTTGGCCGCCAGCCGGGCGTTCTGGCCCTCTTTGCCGATGGCCAGGGACAGCTGGTAGTCCGGGACTACAACGCGCGCTGACCGGGTGGCTTCATCGGTGATTGTGACCGAATTCACGCGCGACGGCGAGAGGGCGCTGGCGATGAAGGTGGCCGGATTCTCGCTGAAGTCGACGATGTCGATCTTTTCGTCATTGAGTTCGGTCATCACGGCGCGGACGCGGGACCCCATTTCGCCAATGCAGGCGCCCTTGGCGTTGATGCCGGGAACGTTTGCCTTGACTGCAATCTTGGTGCGGTGGCCGGCTTCGCGGGCCAGGGCAACGATCTCGACGGAGCGGTCGGCAATCTCGGGCACTTCCAGTTCGAAAAGCTTCCGAACGAGGCCCGGATGGGACCGGGACAGCGTGACGGACGGGCCTTTCGAACCGCGGTGGACGTCGATTACCAAAGCGCGCAGCCGGTTGCCGTGGATGTACTTTTCCCCGGGAACCTGCTCGGGCGGCGGCAGCAGCGCCTCCACGGAACCCAGGTTGACCTGGATCATGTGCGGATTGTTGCCCTGCTGGATGGTGCCGGACACCAGCTCGCCTTCACGGCCCTTGAACTCACCCAGGACGTTGTCGTCTTCAACGTCGCGCAGGCGCTGCAGGATGATCTGGCGTGCGGTGCTGGCGGCGATCCGGCCGAAGCCTTCAGGGGTGTGCTCGAACTCGCCGACGGGAGCGCCGTCGTCGTCAATCTCCACAGCCCAGATGGTCACGTGGCCGCTCTTGCGGTCCAGCTCGGCACGGGCCTTTTCGAAGGCGCCGGGAGACTTGTGATACGCCACCAGGAGCGCCTGCTCAATGGTGGGGATCAGGAGGTCCAGCGGGATTTCACGCTCACGCTCCAGAAGTCTCAGTGCGCTCATGTCAATATCCATCAGGCCTCCTCAGAAGGTCCATTGTGTTCAGGTTCCAGACCATCCCCGTTCAGGTGGCTGAATTCGATCTCGACTTTTCCGTTGCGGATCCTGTCGAAAGGAAGTTTTATGGGGTCGCCCTGCTTGGGCTTCATGCCCTTTTTTACGGCGATCTCGGGGACGATGGTTACGCCGCCACCGTCCACCGATGTGATCCGGCCCATGACGTTCTCGCCCTGGATAACGTTGATCCTGGCCATGCGGCCCTTGGCGCGGTGCCAGTGCCGCGGCTCCGTCAGGGGGCGCCCGACGCCGGGAGAGGACACCTCGAGGTCGTAGGGCCGCCCGTCGTCCGCGGGATCATTGTCCAGGACGTCGGAGAGGATCTTGGAGATGTCGGCGATGACGTCGAGGCTGACGCCGCCGGTTTCCTCCTGGGGAAGGTCCACCACGACGTGGACCACGCGGTGGGAACCGGCCACGATGGCCACGTCCTCCAGGTATAGGCGGTTCGCCTGCACCGCAGGTTCAAGGAGTGCGCGGAGCCGGTCAGCTTCCGGGTTGTGTGCGGGGGCGGCTTCAGCCTTACCCGTTCCGGTTTGGTCTGATGAAGCCGTGGCTTCTGCGTTGCTCACGATGCCGCGCCGCCTCCCTTATAGATGATGTTGTGTGTACTAGCGTAGCTATTTTACCGGTCCGGTGGGGCGGAGATTCCCCCGACGGCGTGACACCATGGTCTGTTGTGAAAGAAGACGATCCGGAAAACCGCCCAAAGCTGCGCTATTTCCGGTACGCCGTTGTTTCCTTCACAGCCCTGATTGTGCTCAGCCTCGGATTCTCGCTTGTTCCCGCTGATCCGCCGGAACCCGAGGATCCCCCGTTCTCCGAGCAGGCCAGGGTGGCTGCGCTGCAGGATGCCTTGGCCCTGCGCGCCGCGGCCGGGCGTCTATCCGCTGCCGGCGACGCGACTCCAGCCGCCGCGGGCATGTCTGTGACCTTGCTGACCCTGCAGGCCCGCGCCCTCCTCTCACCGGCGGATTCCTATCCGCCGGATGATGCATCAGCCTCTGCCACTCCCCTGCCGTCCGGGCCGCCGGCGGGGCCCTCGCCGACGCAGGAGCCCACCCCCGCAGGGCTGGCTTCGGCGTTGTCGGCCAGTGGTGTGCAACGCCTCACAGATGCGGCAGAGGCCGACGGCGGGATGGCGCGCCTGCTGGCCGGCGCCGGCACAGCCCAGCTGCTGGCGGCGGAGAACCTCGCCGCCGCAGCGGGAATCGCCCCGGAAACCCTTCCCCACGCCGGCGCAGCAGCGCCGCCCGCCGCCAGCCCGTCGGCGCCTGCACCCGATGCGACGGCATCGGCCTGCCCCTCCCCTTTTCCGGCGCCCGGTACTACAGGCCCCGGCGCCACAGCGGAACCCGGTGCTGCGGCAGGACAGGCCCCCGCAGGGCAAAACACCGCAGGACAGGTCGCTGCAGGACAAGACCTCTCAGGGCAAAACACCGCAGGACACGGCGCTGCAGGACAGGGACAAGCTGCCGCGGACACCCCAGCCGGGCTGGGCCTCGCACTGTCCGCGGCTGTGGCCGCCGGACAGCAGGGCACCTACGCCTACGAAGCGGCACTCCCCCGGCTGGGACCCGGCGATTCCCCGGCGGCGGAGGCCTTCCTCGGGCAACACCGGGAACTCGCGGCCGAGGCCGCGGCGTACGCCCGTGCCGTGTGCAGTGCCCCGCAGCCGCAGCAGCCCGGCTTCGTGCTGGGGCCGGACTTCCTCGCGGCGCCTGGCAACGGACTGGCCAGCCTGGAACTGGCATCCCTGCCTGCCTATGGTGACATCATTGCGCGGGCCGACGGCGGGCTGCGCGCCTGGGCGATCGCTGCCCTGCAGTCCGCCGCACGCCGCGCTGCACACTGGGACGGCGCTCTGGGGCCGATTCCCGGTGTCCTGCTTGACCAGGACCAGCTCCCGGAGCTTCCGGCCAGTCCCGTGTCCGCGCCCGCCGAAACCCCGGCCCGTGCGACGGTGACTCCCGCCCGACCGTGACTCCCGCCCGACCCTGGCTCCCGCCCGACCGTGACTCCCGCCCGACGGTGACTCCCGCGGCAGCGGCCACGGCCTGCCGGACCATGGCTCCTGCCCGGCCGTGACTCCCGCCTGCCGGTACCGCCTTCCGAGACTGGCTCAGCCGTCCTTATCGCCGGGCAGGCTGGCCTGGAGGGGCCCATGATGGTTTGCTGAAGGCATGGATGCACACGACCAGTCCCAGCCAGCAGGAACGGACGCTCCGAACCCGGGGTTGCGCCGCCATCTGGAGACCGAACCGCACGGCACGGACATTGCCCAGCGGCTGAACTGGCTCCGGGCCGGCGTCCTGGGCGCTAACGACGGCATCGTCTCCGTCGCGGCGATCGTGGTGGGCGTGGCTGGGGCTACCTCGGAAACGGGTCCCATCCTCGCCGCCGGCGCTGCCGGGCTGGTGGGCGGAGCGGTATCGATGGCACTCGGCGAGTACGTCTCCGTGAGCAGCCAAAGCGACAGCCAGCGGGCCCTGATCGAGAAGGAACGGCGGGAGCTGGCCGAGGAGCCGGAAGAGGAACTCGCCGAACTCGCCGCCATCTACGAAGCCAAGGGCCTGAGCCCGGAAACGGCCGGGAAGGTTGCTGAGGAGCTCACCGCCCACGATCCGCTGGCGGCGCACCTCTCCGCGGAACTCAACATCGATGAGACGGATATCGTGAGCCCCTGGCACGCGGCCTTCGCCTCCGCCGTGGCTTTTGTCATCGGCGCCATACTCCCGATGCTGGCGATCCTTCTCCCTCCGCCCGGAATCCGGGTTCCCCTGACCTTCGCCGCAGTCCTGGTGGCGCTGGCACTGACGGGAACGCTGGGCGCCTGGATCGGCGGTGGGTCGAAAACCCGGGCAGCGGTCCGGGTGGTGGTGGGCGGTGCCCTGGCGCTCGCTGCCACCTTCAGCATCGGCACCCTTCTCGGCGCGACAGGCGTGGTGTAGGCCTGCCTGCGGCACCTGGCTGGCCGGAAGCCAAACGCCAGGGCCCCGATGCACCTAGGCTGGAACCGATGAGCCAGCCAACGGCAGTACCAATCCCGCCGGACCTTTCCGGGCGCTACTCACGCACCACAGCAGGACGGGAGTGGCTCGCCTCCCTGCCCGGCATCATCTCCGGCCTGCTGGAGCGATGGCAGCTCGCACCGGAACTCGCCCCTGGCTCCCTCCCGTGGAACGGCCACGGAGCGGTAGTGGTGCCCGTGACCCGGAAGGACGGCCGGCCCGCGGCGCTCAAAATCGCGTTCCCGCACGACGAAGCACGTGGTGAGCGCCATGCGTTGGCCTTGTGGGGCGGGCACGGCGCCGTTGAACTGCTGGCAGCCGACGCCGGCACGTGCTCCATGCTCCTCGAAAGGCTCGACGCCGGGCACTCCCTGGCTACCGTCCCCCTGGCTGATGCCGCGGCAGTCTGGGGCGGGCTTGTCCGGCAGTTGAGCCTTGTTCCCGACGGCCGGCCGCAGTGGGGGGAATTCGAGCACATCGCTGCCCGCGCCGAGCAGTGGAGCGACGACCTTCCCGCGGACTGGGAACAGCTTGGCCGCCCCTTTCCACGGTGGCTGCTGGAAGCGGCGCTTGAGGTGTGCCAGACCCGCGGCGCGGTGGGGCGCCGCGCGGGCCGGGACGTCCTGGTCCACACCGACCTGCACTACCTCAACATCCTGGCCAGGCCGGATGCTGCGGCAAAAGCGGGGAAACCGGCGGCGGACGCGTTCGCCGCCATCGATCCGCAGCCCATGATCGGTGAGGCCGAGTTCGCGGTGGCGCCGCTGTTGTGGAACAGGCTGCAGGACCTCCCGCTGAACCATCCTGGAGCCGGCCTGCGGCAGCGCTGCACGGACTTCAGCTCCGCTGCCGGGCTTGACCCCGACGCCGCACGGGAGTGGGGCTTGGCCCGGGAAGTGGCAAACGCGCTGTGGTACGCCGGAATGCCGGGCCACCGCGGCGACCTGGCCCGGTCACTCTGGGTTGCCAGCACCCTTGCCGGCCGCACCCTCGAGGGACTGCCGCCGGCCCATGCGTTGCCGGAGCCCGGCCAGCCGTCCGTGGCCTGACGCCCGGATGGGCACGCTCTCCGCTGCACGCTGGGTGGCAGGGAACACGCAGCGGTCAGCCGGGGCGCGCGGCGGAGAGAGCGGCTTTGACGGCATCCACCGCGGTGCGGACTTCATCCTCCCTGGTGTGCCAGTTGCTGACCGAGACGCGCAGGATGTCCCGGTCCCGCCAGCGGGAGCCGGACATCCACACCCTGCCGTCCGCGATGATCCGCGCGGTCACGGCGCGGGTGGTCGCGTCGTCGCCGAATGCCAGGCACACCTGGGTGTAGCCGACGTCGTTCAGCACCTCCACGCCGTCCACCCCACCGAGGCCTGCTGCAATGTCCGCGGCAGCCGCAGCCATTCCCCGCACCTGCGCTGCCACGCCGTCGCTGCCGAGGCTCTTCAGCGCTGCCCATACCGGCACGCCGCGGGCGCGCCGCGACAGTTCGGGGACTTTCTCGAACGGGTCGCCGGGACCTTCGGCGTCGTGCACCAGGTAACTGGTGTGCAGGCCCATGGCGGAACGGAGGGCGGAAGCGTCCCCGACGATGGCTATGCCGCAGTCGTAGGGGACGTTGAGCGTCTTGTGGGCATCGGTGCCCCACGAATCGGCCTCCTCGTACCCCCGGGTGAGGCCGCGCAGTTCGGGCACGGCGGCTGCCCAGAGGCCGAAAGCGCCGTCGACGTGCACCCACGCGCCATGCTTGCGGGCAACGCCGATGGCTTCGGGGAAGGGATCAAAAGCACCGGAATGGAGGTTCCCTGCCTGCAGGCAGACCAGCGCCGGGCCCGAACCTTGGGCGAGTGCCGCGTCCAGGGCTTCGGGGATCAACCGTCCCTGGCTGTCGGCGTCCACCACCGTGGGCTTGCCCAGGCCCAAGTAGCGCAGGCCAAGATCCACGGTGTCGTGCCTTTCCCTTCCCACAAAGCAGCGGATCCGGGGAGCGCCAAACAGCCCATCACGGTCCAGGTCCCAACCTGCGTCGCTGAGAAGCCGCCACCGGGCAGCAGCCATCCCGGTGAAGTTGGCCATGGTGGCACCGGTCACGAAGCCGACGTCCGAACCCGGCGGCAGCCCCAGCAACTCGAGGAGCCAGGTGCCCGCGGCCTCCTCGAGGGCCGCCATGGCGGGTGCCCCATACCGAAGGCAGGCGTTCTGGTCCCAGGCGCTTACCAGCCAGTCCGAGGCCAGGGCGGCGGGCAGGCTTCCGCCGATCACCCAGCCGAAGAACCGGCCGGAGGGCATGGCCGTGAGCCCTGGTTCCGCCGTTGCGGCCAGGAGGTCAACTACCTCCTCGGCCGGCATTCCACCCCGGGGCAGCGGCCCGCCAAAAGCCTCTGCAAGATCGTGGGCTGCCGCCACCGGTCCCACCCGCCGGTCCGGAAGGCTGCCAAGCCAGGCTGTGGAGTGCCGGACCGCTGATGCCAGGGCCGGGGCGTACTCGTCGTCGCCGTGTGACATACCTGCATGCTACGCCTCAGCGCCAGCGCCCACGAGGCCCTGGTGGCGGGCAGGGTCAGGCGAAGTTTTCCTGCCAGACGTCGTAGCCGAGCTTGATGATGAGTGCCGAGACCACCAGCAGGAAGACCACCCGGACGAACCGGCTGCCCTGCTTCACGGCCGCCCTGGCTCCCAGGTAGCCGCCGGCCATGTTCGCCGCGCCCAGCAGCAGGCCCACGCCCCAGAGGATGGACCCGTGGGGCAGGAAGAACAGCAGCGCCCCGGCGTTGGTGGCCATGTTGACGATCTTGGCTTTGGCGCTGGCCTCGAGGAAGGCGTAACCCATGGCGGAGACCAGCGCAATGACCAGGAAGGAGCCCGTTCCCGGCCCGATAAGGCCGTCGTAAAACCCGATGACGGCTCCTATCAGGCAGGCCACCACATAGTGCCTGTGGCCGGCGTGGCGCAGTGCGGTGATGCCGCCGACGTCCGGCTTCAGGGCTGTGAAAAGCGCGACGGCGACCAGTGCCGTGACAATGACGGGTTTGAAGACGCTGGCGGGCAGGTTTGCCGCCAGGACGGCTCCGCCAAAGCTGCCTGCCAGGGCGATCACGGCCATGGGCAGCGCCGTCCTGAGATCGGGCCCCACCCGCCGGTAGTATGTGGCGGCGCTGGTGGCGGTGCCGAAAATGGATCCCATCTTGTTCGTGGCCAGCGCCTGGACGGGCGTGATCCCCGGGACCAGCAGCAGGGCCGGGAGCTGGATCAGCCCGCCCCCGCCCACCACTGCGTCAACCCATCCGGCGGCAAAACCGGCCAGGACGATCAAGAGGAGCGTTGTCAGCCCGAGGGATTCGAGTCCGAACTCCACCGTTGCGTCAGTTGGTGCGGACAGCGTTGACTACGTAGTCAACAGCCTTGTCCACCGCCACGTTCTCGGCCTCGCCGCTGCGGCGGTCCTTGATCTCCACAACGCCATCCACCAAGCCGCGGCCAACGGCAAGGATGGTGGGAACGCCCACCAGTTCCGCGTCCCCGAACTTGACCCCGGGCGATACCTTGGGGCGGTCATCGAGGAGGACGTCGAGCCCTGCTGCCTCGAGTTCGGCCGCCAGGCGCTCGGCGGTTGCGAAGATCTCCTCGCCCTTGCCAACCGCCACGACATGGACGTCTGCAGGGGCGACAGCCCGCGGCCAGACAAGCCCCCGGGCGTCGTGGTTCGACTCAGCCAGTGCTGCCACGGCGCGGGTGACGCCCACGCCGTAGGAGCCCATGGTGACGGTGACCTGTTTGCCGTTCTGGTCCAGGACCTTCAGTTCCAAGGCCTCTGCGTACTTGCGGCCAAGCTGGAAGATGTGCCCCATCTCGATGCCGCGGGCGGTCTCCAGCGGGCCGGAACCGTCCGGGGCGGGGTCGCCTTCGCGGACTTCAGTGCATTCGATGACACCGTCCCAGGCGAAGTCGCGTCCGGCCACCAGGCCGTATACGTGCTTGCCCGCCTGGTTGGCGCCGGTGATCCAGGAGGTGCCGCGGACCACGCGGGGGTCCACCAGGTACAGGAGCTTCGTTGCGCTTTCGGCGCCCAGCAGGGGCTCGTCCAGGGACAGGCCGGGGCCCAGGTAGCCCTTGACGATGAGCGGCTGCTTCTTGAGGTCGTCGTCATTGGCCGCTTCCAGGCCGATCTCGCCGCCCATGGGCAGGAACGAGCCGATGTTCGCCTCAACGCGCTTCAGGTCCACGCCGCGGTCGCCAGGAACGCCGATGACCACCAGCTGGCGCTCTCCAGTGGGCAGGGTGACGGCGAGCACCACATTCTTCAGGGTGTCGGCGGCAGTCCATGCACCGCCGTCGGACTCGCTGCGGGGCGCGATCTGGTTCGAGGCAGCCACGAGCGTGTCGATGGTGGGGGTGTCCGGGGTGTCGCGGACCTCGGCGGCGGGAGCCGCGCTGAAATCGATGTCCGCCGGGACAACCGTGGTGACGGCCTCAACATTCGCTGCGTAGCCGCCGGCGGAGCGCACGAACGTGTCCTCGCCGATGTCCGTGGGGTGCAGGAATTCCTCGCTTTTGGAGCCGCCCATGGCACCGGCGGTCGCGGTGACGGGAATGACTTCCAGGCCCAGGCGCTCGAAGATGCGCAGGTAGGCGCCGCGGTGGGCGGCGTAGCTGGCGTCGAGGCCGGCGTCGTCAACGTCGAAGGAGTAGGAGTCCTTCATGATGAATTCGCGTCCGCGCAGGAGGCCGGCGCGGGGCCGCGCCTCATCGCGGTACTTGTTCTGGATCTGGTAGAGGCTTAGCGGCAGGTCCTTGTAGGACGAATACAGGTCCTTGACCAGCAGGGTGAACATTTCCTCGTGGGTGGGGGCCAGCAGGTAGTCGGCGCCCTTGCGGTCCTGGAGCCGGAACAGGCCCTCGCCGTACTCGGTCCAGCGGTTGGTGGCCTCGTACGGTTCGCGGGGCAAGAGGGCCGGGAAGTGGACTTCCTGTGCCCCGATGCCGCCCATTTCCTCGCGGATGATGGCTTCCACTTTGCGCAGGACGCTCAATCCCAGCGGCAGCCAGGTGTAGATGCCCGGAGCGGCGCGGCGGATGTAGCCTGCGCGGACCAGCAGCCGGTGGCTGGCGACCTCGGCGTCGACGGGATCTTCACGCAGGGTGCGCAGGAACAGCTGGGACAGTCTTGTAACCACGGGTGGGTATCCGTTTCTGGGGAGGTGCTGGGGCAACAGCAAGCCGGGCGTTTCGTCTGGGTACTAATCTACCGGCTTGCGGGAGCCCCGAACGCAGTTGAGCCACGCCCGGACATGCAAAGCCCCTGGCCCCCCAAGAGGCTGGTCATCGCATCCGGGCGTGGCTCGACGCCGTTATCGCCCAAGTACTGGTGAGGACTGGTGAGACCGCCCACGCCACTCCAGCGCAGCTAGATCGAACCTATGTGATCCAGCGCACGATGACAAGTGCTTCTTGCATTCCTGACAGCCAGGATCCCGGTTGGGGCTTTCCGTCGCCTGGAAACTGTCCTAGAAGAGCACCGTCGCGAACGTCCCGACCTGGCTGAAGCCCACCCGCTCGTAGGTGGCGCGCGCACGGGTATTGAAACCGTTGACGTAGAGGCTGGTGACGGGCGCGAAATTCCGCGCCTGCTCCACCACGGACGCCATGTACCCGGCGCTGAGGCCCTGGCCGCGGTACAGCGGGTTCATCCAGACACCCTGGATCTGCGTGACGTCGGAGGTGACCGCACCGAGTTCGGCCTTGAACACCACCTCGCGAGCTTCGTTCAGGTGCACCAGGGAGTGGCCCTGCCGGATGAGCCCCTCCACGCGGCGGCTGTAGAACTCCCTGCCGCCCAGGAAGGGCGAGTACCCCACTTCTTCCTCGAACATGGCGGCGCAGGCCGGCAGGATGCGGTCGAAGTCCGCGAGATTACCGAGGGCCAGCCCCGGATTCGGCTCCACTGAGGGCGGTTCACTGATGGTCATCAAAGGCTGGTCGGGACGCACTTCATGGGCCCGGTGCCCCAGTTCAACCAGTTCGGCATGCAGGGCCAGCACGGCAGCGGCCGGCCCGAAGGCGGACGCATAGCGGCGTCCGGATCTGTGGGCCGCCGCGGCCACCAGTCCAGCCAGGGTGGGATCCAGCTGGACGGGCACCAGGTTGGCCCCCGCCCAGCAGGCACCTGCCAGGACGCCGTCGTCGAACACGCCCAGGACGCCGGCACCGCCGCTGGTGGGGGCGGCGGTGCCGGTGGCGCGCAAATGCGCGAGGATAAAGACGTTGGCGACCGGGTCACGCTTCGCCAGGAGCACAAGGGCGGCGGTGTCGTCCCCGTCAAGGGTGCGGACGGAGATCCCCGGCGGGTCGGGGATCTCCTTACGAGACGCTAACCACGGGGCTACCCTTGACAGCATCTTCGCCATCGGCCTCCCCCATCTCTTCCGCGATACGCATGGCCTCTTCGATCAGTGTCTCAACAATCTGGCTCTCGGGGACAGTCTTGATGACCTCTCCCTTCACAAAGATCTGGCCCTTGCCGTTACCGGAGGCAACGCCGAGATCGGCTTCGCGGGCTTCACCGGGCCCGTTCACCACGCAGCCCATGACCGCGACGCGCAGCGGAATCTCCATTCCTTCCAGCCCGGCAGTGACCTGCTCGGCAAGGGTGTACACATCCACCTGGGCGCGGCCGCAGGAGGGGCAGGAGACGATTTCGAGCTTGCGGGGACGCAGGTTGAGGGACTGCAGGATCTGGTTTCCGACCTTGATTTCCTCCACCGGCGGGGCCGACAGGGAAACCCGGATGGTGTCGCCGATGCCCTTGGACAGGAGCGCGCCAAAGGCCGTGGCCGACTTGATGGTTCCCTGGAACGCGGGGCCGGCCTCGGTAACGCCGAGGTGCAGGGGCCAGTCGCCTTTTTCCGCCAGCATCTCGTAGGCCGCCACCATAATGACTGGGTCATTGTGCTTGACCGAGATCTTGAAGTCGTGGAAGCCGTGCTCCTCGAAGAGGGACGCTTCCCAGACGGCGGATTCCACCAGGGCTTCAGGGGTTGCCTTGCCGTACTTCTTGAGGATGCCCGGCTCCAGGGATCCGGCGTTGACACCGATGCGGATGGACGTGCCGTGATCGCGCGCCGCAGCGGCGATCTCCTTGACCTGGTCGTCGAACTTGCGGATATTGCCGGGATTCACGCGGACCGCTGCGCAGCCGGCCTCAATCGCCGCGAAGACGTATTTGGGCTGGAAGTGGATGTCCGCAATGACCGGGATCTGCGACTTCCGCGCGATGATCGGCAGCGCCTCGGCGTCATCGGCGGACGGGCAGGCCACGCGCACAATGTCGCAGCCGGACGCCGTCAGTTCGGCGATCTGCTGCAGCGTGGCGTTGATGTCCGTGGTGGGCGTGGTGGTCATGGACTGCACGCTGATGGGCGAGTCCGATCCAACACCCACGGAACCGACTTTGATCTGCCGGGTCTTGCGGCGGGGGGCAAGGACGGGTGGCGGTGCTGAGGGCATTCCCAGGCTGACCGAGGTCACGAGGACTCCTAGAGATTGAAAGCGGGAGGAGGCTTAGGCGGCGAGGCCGGCAAGCACGCCGATGATGGGTGACCACTCCGTGATGCGGGTCCCGGCGATGACTCCGGCAGCGGCGAAGGGATCCTGCTTGAGGATCGAGTTGAGGGCGGCCTCGTCTGCTGCCTTGAAAATCAGCAGCGCGCCGGCCCCGTCACCGTAGGGTCCGCTGGCAAGGACGGCACCGTCCTCCGCGAGGCCCGAGAGCCATTCGCGGTGCGCTGCCCGGGCGGCGTTGCGGTCTTCTGTGGAATCGGCGGCATAAACGTACTCAACGGCAAAAACTGTCATACCGCTACCCTATCTCCCTGCCTGCCTTCGCACCCATCCGGAGCGCGGACGCGCCTGGCCGGAGGGGCGCCGGAAAGGGACGCGCTAGGCCAGGAAGAGGACTTTGATGGCTGCGGCTGTTCCGGCAGCCCACAGCATGGACGTCAGCGTTCCGATAATAAACCGTTCGGCCGCCACCGGGGTTTCCTTAAGCTCTGCGAACCTGCCCAGGCCCTTGATGGCCACAATGTAGGCAATGGCAACCGGCTGGCCGGTCAGGATGGCAAGGCACACTCCCAGCCGCTCGAGGATCCCGATGATGGCACCACCCCGAAGGATGCGCTGCGTAGGGGCGGCCGGTCCGGAGCCGGGAGGGCCCGACGGCGGCGCGTCGGCTGCTGCGGTCAGCTCGCCGTCGACGCCCTGGGATCCGCCGGCGGAGTGCAGGTCAACAGTCACATCCGCGGACGGATCCTCGGCGGCCTGCTTGGCTTCCTCGGCAGCCTTGGCCGCGTCGGCCCGGTCATCGATTGTCCTGGCCAGCCGGAATACCAGGGCCGTCACAGGCCAGCCGACGAATCCCGCGACGAGCAGCGCAACCGCGATCCAGAGTGCGTTCACCGGTTTCCTTCTGTTGGAGTGCGGGCCGCCAGGGAATGGGCATAGTCCAGCAGCATGGCCGCTGCCGGCCTCGCCGCCCATTCTTCCTGCCATCCGGACCTGAGGACGGCACGGCTCACGGACTGTTCGGTTATTCCCAGCCCACGGGCCACCTGCTTCTGGCTGCCATGCCTGGCTTCGCCCTGGATGGCCCGCAGCCGGTCCACCACCCGCCACTGGGCCTCGGTGCGCTGCTGTACCAGGCGTCCGATCAGGCGAAGCACCGCCTGGGCATTTGCGCTGGCCACCGCATCCTCCTGGGCATGGGGTTGAAGATCCTTACCGCGGACCATGCTGCCGGACACCACTGACAACGGCACCTGGCCGGCGGTGCCCTTGGCAAGTTCCACGGCTTTGCGGGCCGCCACGAACCCGCTTCCGGTGCCCTCCCGGGGGCTGGCACCGGGCGCCAGGCTGACCACCCCGATTCCTATCCCTACGTACCAGTGGCCGTCGCGGAGCGCGTGCAGGGCAATATCCACCACGTCGGCAGCGTGCTCCACTACTCCCTGGAGCTCGTCGCCTACCGAGCGCTCAAAAGGCACGGGCGTGAGGTTGCGGAGCGCCGCGATCAGTTCCGGAACGCGGTCCACGTCCGCCGTGCTGCCCTGCTGGTCAATCGTGAGGACGTACATGCCCTAACCGTACGCAGCTGATGTTCATTAATCAAACATATTCGGCTGATTAACTAATATCAGCCGAAATAAGCTGATTAGCCCGGATCACCCTGCTGTGGCATAAGCCCCTTGGATCATTGTGCTGGCCAGTCTCAGCCGAAGAGGTTCACCGGCTTCACGATGTCGGCGTAGATAAGGAGCGCACTCATCCCCATCAGCAACGCGGCCACCACATAGGTCACCGGCAGCAGCTTGGCGATGTCGAAGGCACCCGGGTCCGGTTTGCCGAACAGGCGTGCCACCTGCCGCCGCGCCCCCTCGTACAGGGCTCCGGCAACGTGCCCGCCGTCCAGGGGCAGCAGCGGTACCAGGTTGAAGACCGCGAGCGCGAAGTTCAGGCCCGCAAGCAGCCCGATCAGTGCGGCCACCCGGGACTGCAACGGGATTTCTTCCATGGCGGCTACTTCCCCGGCAACCCGTCCCACGCCCACCACACTGATGGGCCCGTTGGGATCGCGGGGTTCCTCGCTGAAGGCAGCTTTCGCCACGCCCACTACGCGGGCGGGCAGGTTGAACACCACCCCTGCCACCTGGCGGATGTTCTCCCCCGCCATGGGCAGGACGGACGACGCCGGCTGGGCCACGAGTTCTGTCTGGGAGCCAATGCCCAGGAAGCCGACGTCCTGGTAGCGGAGGGTGCCGGCGTCGTCCGTTTCCTGCCGGCCGTCCGCCCCGATGACGGGCCGGGCCGACAGCACCGGGGTCACCGTGGTGGACACCAGGGCGCCGTCCCGCTCAACCGTAATGCCCACTTCGCGCCCGGCGGAGGCCCGGATCCATTCCGTCAACTGGTCCCAGCCCGTCACGGCCTTGCCGTCGAAGGAGGTGATCCTGTCATTCGGCTTGAGGCCGGCCGCGGCAGCGGGCGTGGGCTGGCAGTCTGCCGAATCCGGATCGACGGTCTCCCCTGCCGCCACCTGGCACTTGGAAACCTCGGAGATGGTGGTGGTGGCCGTGGCCATGCCAAAGCCCATGAGCAGCACCGCGGTGAGGAGCACGCCAAGGACCATGTTCATGGCCGGGCCGCCCAGCATCACAATGACCTTCTTCCAGACCGGAAGCCGGTAGAACACCCTCTTTTCGTCACCCGGCCCCACTTCCTCGTGGGCCATGGACCGCGCTTCGGTGGCCAGGGTCTGGAACATGCCGGTGCTGGAGGGACGGACGGAGCCGTCGTCCTTGTTGGGCGGGTACATGCCGATCATGGACACGAAGCCGCCCAGCGGAATGGCCTTCACCCCGTATTCGGTTTCGCCCTTCCGCCTGGACCACAAGGTGGGGCCGAAGCCGATCATGTATTTGGTGACGCGCACCTTGAACAGCTTGGCGGGCACCAGGTGCCCCACTTCGTGCAGCGCGATGGACACGGCAATGCCGATCGCCACAAAGACGACGCCGAGGACAAAAAGGAGGACGGGGGTCATTGACGTGCTGCTGCTTCCTAGAGACTTCTGACTGCTAAACGTTCATTGGCGCGGGCACGTGCCCAGCTTTCAGCATCCAGCACTGACTCCACTGTCAGCCCGGAGGACCCTGGGTGTTCGCTGAGGACGGCATCGATTGTGTCCACGATGTCCGTGAACCTGATGCGCCCGGTGTGGAAGGCTGTCACGGCTTCCTCATTCGCGGCGTTGAACACGGCAGGAAACGTGCTGCCCTGCCTCGCTGCATCCTTGGCGAGTCCGACGGCGGGAAAGGCTTCCGTGTCCAGCGGCTCGAACGTCCAGGTGGCCGCGCGCGTCCAGTCGCAGGCGGCCGCCGCTCCCGGCACCCGGTCCGGCCAGCCCAGTCCCAGTGCGATGGGAAGGCGCATGTCCGGCGGGGAGGCCTGGGCGATGATCGACCCGTCAATGAACTGCACCATGGAGTGCACCACGGACTGGGGATGGACCACGACGTCGATCCGGTCCAGCGGCACATCGAAGAGCAGGTGTGCCTCAATGACTTCCAGGCCCTTGTTCACCAGTGTGGCCGAGTTGGTGGTGACCATGAGGCCCATGTCCCAGGTGGGATGGGCCAAGGCTTCCTGGGGGGTCACCCCGTGCAGTTCGTCCCTGCTCCTGCCGCGGAAGGGACCGCCGGATGCTGTGAGGATCAGTTTTTCCACTTCCGCGGCCGAGCCCGAGCGCAGGCACTGCGCGATCGCTGAGTGCTCGGAGTCAACGGGGACGATCTGGCCCTCCCGGGCTGCCGCCTTCACCAGCGATCCGCCCACGATGAGGGATTCCTTGTTGGCCAGGGCAAGCGTGGCGCCGGAATGCAAGGCCGCCAGCGTGGGTGCAAGGCCGATCGATCCGGTGATTCCATTGAGCACCACGTCCGCTTCAACCCCGGCGATCCGGGTGGAGGCGTCCGGTCCGGCGATGATTTCCGGCCGGTAGCCGGGCTTTCCCGCCGCCGCGGCAGCGTCGGCAATGAGCGACGCCAGCTTTCCGGGGTCACCGCCGGCAATGCCGATGACGGACGCGCCGGTGTGCACCGCCTGGCTGGCGAGGAGCTCCAGGTTGCCTCCCCCGGCGCTGAGGGCCACTACCTCGAAAAGGTGCGGGGCGCCGTCGACGACGTCAATCGCCTGGGTGCCGATGGAACCGGTGGATCCGAGGAGGACGATTCTGCGTGGCTGCATTGCTTAAGTATCGCGCACCGTGGTGCCCGGCCGTTCAGGACCTTCCGAGCTGTGATTCCGGCCGCAGGACAGCGGGGACGACGCCGGACAGTGCAGTTTCTGCCAGCGCCTCCCCCAGCGCCGGCGCCTGTTTGAAGAGGTTGTGCCCGGCCACCGCGCTGACGTTGCCGGCAGACCAGATGCCAACGCCGTCATCGCCCCACGGCAGTCGCGTCACCCAGCAGTGGACGTAGCCCTCCGGTTCGGGATCCAGGCCGGGCAGCGCACTCCGCACGTAGGCCGCCGCACGGGCCGAGAGCGATTCCAGGGCAGCGGGATCGGCGAGGCTGCCGTCCTGGCGCACTTCGGTTGTTTCACTCAGGCCCACCGCGTAACGCCGGTTGTCGGCCGAGGGCGCCGCATAAACGCCGGTTTCCCCGAAGACTCCGCTGCCGTCCTGGAATGTTGGCAGCGGGGCGGGCGCGTCATCCCGCACACGGAACGTCACCCGGGCATGCGCGGTGTGTTCAACGGGTATGTCCAGCCCCGCGCCCCGGGCCAGGGCTGCCGTGCCGCGGCCGGCGCACAGCACCGCATGGTCGAACCGGTCTACCCGTGTCCCGGTGCGGACCTCCACACTGCGGCCGGCAGGCCGGACAGTCAGTACGTGGTCCGCCACGAGGGCGTCCTCCAGCGTCCCGGCCAGGGCCCGGAACGCGGCGCGGGTGCGGATTGCCCCGCCCTGGGCATCGAACATCGCCTTGCCCCGGAAGTCCGCGAGGATCGGCAGCGCCGCCGCAAGTTCTGCCGGCGCCAGCAGCCTCACCGGAATCTCCGGCAGGCCGCTGAGCACGCGGAGCTTGTCCTCCACGCTGTCCCCGATGGCCACCGCACCGGCACCGGAGACCAGTTCCACGCCGAAGTCGGCCTCCCAGTCCCGCCAGAGGGTGCGGCTGTGACCCACGAACGCGGCCAGCCGGACGTCGTCGTGCGCGTGCCTGAAGATCCTCGATTCCCCGGCCGACTGCCCCGAACCCGGGGTCCCGGACTCGTAGACGGTGACGTCCACACCCGCCTTTCGGAGGGCATGGGCTGTGGACAGCCCGACGATCCCTGCACCGATCACTGCAACACGTGTCATGGGTCCAGCAAAACATGTTTGTGCAGCCCGGCGCAGGTGGAGCTTGTCGAGGGCGGGTGCGCCGCCGGATTCATCCCAGCAGGCGTGGGCGCCGGACGGGGTATCCTGCGCAGCGCTCAGGCGGCAGCTAGTTCAGCCAGGCCCTTGGCCAGGGTGGCCACGGCACCAAGGTAGGCAATCACCGTGACGATGCGCCGGGCGGCGGCGGCAGGCACCCTGCCGGACAGCAGGTCGCCGGCGACGATGCCGGTGATCATGGCCGCCAGGATCGCCAGCCAGTGCCATCCTTCGAGTCCCGGGACGTGCCCGCCGGACAGCACGTACTTGCTGAGCAGCGATGTGAAACCGGTGGTGATGAAGTAGGGCTGCAAGGTGGCGCTGAAGCTTTTCTGCTCCCAGCGGGTGGCAATGGCATAGGCCGTGATGGCCGGGCCGCCAACGCCCGCGGCCGCATTCATGAGGCCGCTGGAAAATCCCAGGGATGCCATGGGGACCGGTCCGCTGGCCTGCCAGGAACTCCTGGTCAGCCGCTGGGAAGCGAGCAGGGCGACGATGAGCAGGACGCCGATGCAGATCTCCAGCGGGGCTTCGGGCACGTTGCTTGCCAACCAGGCACCGGGCAGCACCCCTGCCAGTGCTGCGAGCGCCAGCCCGAAGTACTTCTTCCAGGCCACATGCCTCCACACCCGGGAGAGGATCAGGAGCGAGGATGTGGCGCCGCACAGGTTGATGATCATCACGCCGTCGAAGGGGCCCAGGAGCACCACGAGCACCGGGGAAACGAGCAGGCCAAAGCCCAGGCCCGCGATCCGCTGGGCCAGCGCGCCTGCAATAACGGCGATCAGCACCAGCACGAACATCCCTCGATCCTAGTGGCAACGTATTGGCGTGACCGCCCAGGCGTCCCCTGTGGCATTCCCGCTGTAGCATCCCTGCGGGAGCCGGGCGTAACGTGGGGTGCGTGGACTGGCTCTCCTGGTTTGACGCGCCGGAATACGAATTCGCCCGGCAGGTGCTGCAGCGGGGCGTGGCGGCGCTGTATTTCGTTGCGTTCCTGTCCTCGCTGAACCAGTTCCCGGCGCTCCTGGGTGAGCGGGGCCTCCTCCCGGTACCTGAGTACCTTTCCGGTTTCAGCCGCTTGCGCCGGCCCACCTTGTTCCGGTGGCGGTATTCGGACAGGCTGCTGCGCTGGGTATGCGCCACCGGGCTGCTGGTTTCGGCGCTCCTGGTGGCGGGCATCCCGCAGCAGGGACCGCCCTGGGTTCCGCTCATCGCATTCTTAGCCTTGTGGCTGCTGTACATGTCCATCGTCAACGTGGGGCAGACCTTCTACGGTTTCGGCTGGGAGATGCTGCTCCTTGAGGCCGGCTTTACCGTGGCCTTCCTGGGCTCGGACCAGACCGACCCGCCGCGCACCATCCTGATCCTGATCGTGTGGCTGGTGTTCCGGCTGGAGTTCGGTGCCGGGATGATCAAGATCCGCGGCGGCCGGGAGTGGCGCGACCTGACGGCCCTGTACTACCACCACGAGACCCAGCCCATGCCGGGGCCGCTGAGCCGGCAGGCGCATCTCCTGCCGAAGCCCCTGCACAAGGTTGAGGTCATCGGCAACCACTTCGCCCAGCTGGTGGTGCCGTTCTTCCTGTTCGCGCCCCAGCCCGTTGCCAGCGTGGCCGCGGGGATCGTCGTTTTCACCCAGTTGTGGCTGGTGGCCAGCGGCAACTTCGCCTGGCTGAACTGGATCGCCATTGTGCTGGCTTTCGCTGCCGTGAGCGATCCCGTTGCGCACGCCGTGCTGCCGGCCATCCCGCTGGACTGGCACGGCCAGGCCGGCGCAGGCAGGGAGACTCCCCTGTGGTGGCTGGCCGTCACCCTGGCGGCAACGCTGCTGTTGGTCGTCCTCAGCTACTGGCCGCTGCGCAATCTTTTCTCCCGCAGCCAGCTGATGAATGCCAGCTTCAACCGGTGGCAGCTGGTCAATACCTACGGGGCGTTCGGCACCGTGACCAAGCAGCGGATCGAGATTGTGGTGGAGGGAACCCTCGATGAGGATCCGGACAGCGCCTCCGGCTGGCGGGAGTACGGCTTCAGGGGCAAGCCCGGCGATGTCCGCAGGCTCCCCCGCCAGTGGGCGCCCTACCACCTGCGGCTTGACTGGCTGATGTGGTTCCTGCCGCTAAGGACCGTCCACGAGGAGTGGTTCTATGCCTTCCTGGGAAAGCTGCTGGAGGCGGACCGGCAAACCCTGCGGCTCCTCCGCCATGACCCGTTCGACGGCGCACCGCCGCGCTGGGTGCGCGTGCGCAGCTACCACTACCGCTTTGCCAGCCGGAAAGAGTTCAGGGAGACCGGGAACCGCTGGGTGCGGACGCTGCTCTACGAGCCGATTCCGCCGCTGTCACTGCGGCGCTCACCCGGGCGGATGGGGTGAAGGCGGCCGCGCTGGGAAGGCCGGCTAACCGATGGCCTGGGCGCGGCGGATGATTTCCTGGGCGTGCTTGAGGATGGGACCGTCGATCATCTTTCCCTGGTGCTGGAACACGCCCGAGCCAGCCGATGCTGCAGCCTCGAGGAGGGCTTCAGCAGCCGCGACGTCGGCGTCGGAGGGTGCGTAGGCGGCCCGGACCACAGCGGCCTGGGTCGGATGGATGCACGCTTTGGAGCTGAAGCCGGAAGCCACGGCGTCGGCAGCTTCCTCCTCCAGCCCGGCAAGATCCGGGATGTCCGTGTACACCGCATCCACTGCCTCCTTGCCGTGGGCGCGGGCAGCCAGCAGCACGGCGGAACGGGCGTGCAGCGCCACGGCCCGGTACCCGCCGTCGGCCTTCCTGCTGGACGTACCGCCCAGCGACGCCAACAGGTCCTCTGCCCCCCACATCAGACCCACCACGTTGGGGGCGGCTGCAATGGCGGGGGCGTTGAGGACTCCCAGCGCCGTTTCACACAGCGCGATCACCTTGTAGCCCTCCAGGGCTTCGAGCTGCTGGACGGTTTCCGCCTTGGCCAGCATGACCGTCCGGTAGGGAGTGTGGGCAAGGCAGTGAAGGTCCTTCTCGAACTCCTCGGTGCCGGCGGGATTTACCCGCACGATGGTGCAGCTGGGTTCAAGCTCCGGTTCCACCCCGGTGGTTCCCAGCTGGGCGAGGATGGCGCCGCGGGCGCGCTGCTTGTCCGCCGGCGCCACGGCGTCCTCAAGGTCCAGGATCACGGCGTCCGCCCTGGCAGCGGCCTTCTGGTAGCGCTCGGGCCGGTCTGCGGGGCAGAACAGCAGGGCGGGACCCATCACGAATGTCATACCGGCATTGTCTCCTGCCCGTTCCCCTGTCCGCTGCCGGGCTGGCCCGCATGGGCTTCCCGCGTCCACATCAGGCAGCTCCGCGTGGCAAGGGCCACCACTGCGCCGTCCTGGTTGCGGCCCGTGTGCTCCATGGTGACGATCCCCTGTCCGGGCCGAGAGCCCGAGAGCCGCTTTCCGCTGATCACAGTCTCGGTGTAGAGCGTGTCGCCGTGGTACAGCGGGTGCGGGAAGGAAACATCAGTGAGGCCAAGCTGCGCAATGATGGTGCCCTGCGTCAGCTGGGAAACGGACTGTCCCACCATGGTGGCCAGCGTGAACATGGAGTTCATGAGCCGCTGCCCGAAGGGCTGCCCGGCACTCCAGGCGGCATCCAGGTGCAGCGCCTGGGTGTTCATGGTGAGCGTGGTGAACAGGACGTTGTCTGCCTCTGTCACCGTCCGCCCGGGCCGGTGGGCATAGGTGACGCCTTCCTCGAGCTCCTCGAAATAGAGCCCGCGCTGTTCGATCACCCGCGGCCCCCCGCCGGTTGAGCCTGCCGCAGTGCCGCCGCCGGCGCCGCCGTCCATGCCGCCGCTCATACGGTCAGTTCCTGGTCCTCTTCGAAAAGCTCCGCCCCGGTGGCCGCGGCGACGTCCTCCGCTGAGACGTTGGGCGCCAGTTCGCGCAGCACCAGCCGGGACCCGTACTCATCCGTTACGACGTCGATGACGGCCAGGTCCGTGATGATCCGGTCCACGCAGGCTTTGCCGGTCAGTGGCAGTGAGCACTGCTGGACGATCTTGGGGTTTCCGTTGCGGTCCACGTGCTCCATCATCACGATCACCTTTTTGGCGCCGAACACCAGGTCCATTGCGCCGCCCATGCCCTTGACCATCTTGCCCGGGATCATCCAGTTGGCCAGGTCACCGTTCACCGCCACCTCCATGGCGCCCAGGACGGCCACGTCCACATGGCCGCCGCGGATCATGCCGAAGGACGATGCCGAATCGAAGAACGCCGCCCCCTTGTTGACGGTGACAGTCTCCTTGCCCGCATTGATCAGGTCCGGATCCACGGCGTCCTCCGCCGGATAGGGGCCGACGCCGAGGATTCCGTTCTCCGAGTGGAGCACCACTTCCACACCCTCGGGGATGTAGTTGGGGATGAGCGTGGGCATCCCGATGCCCAGGTTGACGTACTGGCCGTTGCTTAGTTCTTTGGCCACCCGGGCGGCCAGCTCGTTCCGGGTCCACCCTTTGGTCCCGGAACCGTCCGCCTGCACCTCGTGCTGCTGGGCGGCGGCCCGGCGGTACCCGGGCCGCACGCCTTCGGGCCGGGGAGCGTCGGGGCTGTTGGGGTCCATGGCTATGCTCCTGCCTGCCGGGTGCTGCCGGCGTCGTCTGCGGATACTGCCTGTCCGGGCCGCGGCAGCGCAACGGTCCGTTTTTCAATGCGTTTCTCCGCGTTGGCGGCGAGGACCACGCGCTGGACGAAGATGCCCGGGGTGTGGATGTGTTCCGGGTCCAGCTCGCCCGGCTCCACGAGTTCCTCCACCTCGGCAATGGTGATCCTGCCGGCCATGGCGCACAGCGGGTTGAAGTTCATGGCGGTGGCGTGGAAGACCAGGTTTCCGTGCCGGTCCCCTTTCCAGGCATGGACCAGCCCGAAGTCCGGCGTCAAGGCTTCCTCCAGCACATAGTCAACCCCGGCGAAGGAGCGAACCTCCTTTGGCGCCGATGCGACTGCAATCCCGCCCTCGGCGTCGTACTTCTGCGGCAGTCCGCCCTCGGACACCTGGGTGCCCACCCCCGCCTTGGTGTAGAAGGCGGGGATCCCGGCGCCGCCGGCGCGCAGCTTCTCTGCCAGGGTGCCCTGCGGGGTGAGCGCCACCTCAAGCTCGCCGGCCAGGTACTGCCGGGCGAATTCCTTGTTCTCGCCCACGTAGGAGCTGATGGTGCGGCGGATCCGCCCGTCCCGGAGCAGGATGCCCAGCCCCCAGTCGTCCACGCCGCAGTTGTTGCTGACGGTTTCCAGGTCTGTTGTCCCTGCCCGGTGCAGTGCGTCAATGAGGGTGACCGGGATTCCACAGAGCCCGAAGCCGCCCACGGCAAGGGACGCTCCGTCCGGGATGTCCGCGACGGCTTCGTCAGCGCTGGCAACAACCTTGTTAATCATCAGTGATCCTCTCGGGCCGGCTACGGTGCCAGTTACTACAGTGCCAGTACTACAGACCCAGTTCGCGGGCGATGAGCATCAGCTGCACCTCCGTGGTGCCCTCCCCCACTTCAAGGATCTTGGAGTCGCGGTAATGGCGTGCCACGGTGAACTCGTTGATGAAGCCATAGCCGCCGAACACCTGGGTGGCATCCCGCGCGTTGTCCATGGCCGCCTCGCCTGCGACCATCTTAGCGATGGCCGCCTGCGTCTTGAACGGCTTTCCGGCAAGCATGCAGAACGCCGCATCGTAGTAGGCCAGGCGGGCCGTGTGGGCCCGGGCCTCCATCCGTGCGATCTTGAAGGAGATGGCCTGGTACTTGCCGATCTGGTGGCCGAAGGCGCTGCGCTCCTTGGCGTACTTGACCGAGAGGTCCACGCAGCCCTGGGCGGCGCCGGCCGCCAGCGCCGCTATGGCAATCCGCCCTTCATCAAGGATGGACAGGAAGTTCGCGTAGCCGCGGCCTTCCACTCCCAGCAGGTTTTCTTCCGGAACGCGGACGTCCTTCAGCGTGAGCGGGTGGGTGTCCGAGGCGTTCCAGCCCACCTTGTTATAGGGCTTCTCCGCCTTGAAGCCGGGGGTGTCCGTGGGCACCAGGATGGTGGAGATTTCCTTCTGCACCGTCCCGTCCGCGCGTTCCTTCTGCCCGGTGACGGCGGTGACCGTCACCAGCCGCGTGATGTCCGTCCCGGAATTGGTGATGAACTCCTTGTTGCCGTTGATCACCCACTCTGTCTTGTCTCCGACAGTCTCGCGGCGGGCATGGGTTTTGGTGCCGCCTGCGTCCGATCCGGCTTCCGGTTCAGTCAGCCCGAATCCGGCGAGCGCCTGGCCGGAGGCGAGCATGGGCAGCCACTCCTGCTTCTGGGCGTCCGTGCCGAAACGGTAGATGGGCATGGCCCCCAGGGAGACGCCGGCCTCCAGGGTGATGGCCACGGACTGGTCCACCCGGCCCAGCTGCTCCAGGGCAAGGGCAAGGGCGAAGTAGTCCCCGCCCATGCCGCCGAATTCCTCGGGGAAGGGCAGGCCGAACAGTCCCATCTCCGCCATCTGCTTGACCACCTCGTACGGGAAGCTGTGCTCCTCGTCGTGCTTGGCGGACACCGGCGCCACCACAGTGTCCGCGAAGTCCCGGACCGTGTCGCTGAGGTCCTGGTATTCCTCGCTGAGTTCAAACCCTGCCATGCCTAGGCTCCTTCGCCATTGAGTGTGTCTGTATCTGCGTCTGCGCTTGTACTTTCGCCTGCAGCGCCTGGTTGGGGGTGGATGGTGGCCAGCACCTGGTCCGCCTTCACCAGGTCGCCGGGGCGGGCGCTGAGGTGTACCGTCCCGTCCAGCGGGGCCACCAGCTGGTGCTCCATCTTCATGGCCTCGACCGAGACGAGAAGCTGGCCGGCCGCCACGGTGTCGCCGTCACTGACCGGAACCGAAACCACTGTTCCCGGCATGGGCGAACGCACGGCGGGATCAGCGGCGCCCTCCTCCCGGTGGAGGGCCGCAAGCACCCGCTCAAGCCGCGCTTCCCGGCCCAGGACTTCCAGCCGGCAGGACCAGCCCGCAGTGCCCAGGAACAGTTCTGTGGGCATGCCGGCTGGCGGGGAATCACGTGTCGGGGCCACCGGGCCACGGAAGACCGGCGCGATGGAATAGGTGCCGGCGTGGCCATCGAGGGTCAGCGTTGCCTGCCTCCGGGAGTCGAAGTCCAGCTGCGCCGGACGTTCAGGCCCGTCCCCCACGGCCACGAGGAACACCCTTGCGGAACCGGCGCCACCGGGGACGGCACCGCCGGGGACAGCGCCGCCTCGGACAGTGCCGTTCCCCTCCGCGCCCATCCCCGCGGCGCCGCTGATCCGCACGGCCGCCACGCCGCCGTCGGGCGTTCCCAGGCTGACCAGGCGCGGCGCCGGCGCCCCAAGCCGCCAGCCGTTGCGCGCATGCCAGGGCCCCGGCGCTGAGGGAGTGTTGTTCTGTTCCTCTAGGGCGAGGGTTAGGAGCGCGGCCGCGGCCAGTTCGGCGTCGGCAACCTTTCGGAAGGCCAGGTCCGGCAGCTTTCGTTCGATCAGCCCGGTCTCCAGCCGCCCGGCGCGGACATCGGCATCGTTGATCAGAAGCCGCAGGTATTCCACGTTGGTGTCCAGGCCCAGCGCCGTGTAGCCGGCGAGCGCCGCGTCAAGGGTATCCAGGGCGGTTGCGCGGTCCTCCCCCCACGCGATGACCTTGGAGATCATGGGATCGTAGCTGGAGGACACCTCCAGGCCTTCTACCAGGGAGGAGTCCACCCTGACCGTGCCGCTGGTCCCCCTGGGCAGTTCGTCCAGCAACATCACAGTCCCGGCGGAGGGCAGGAAGTTTTTCTCCGGGACCTCCGCGTAGACGCGCGCTTCCGCGGCGTGGCCGTGAAGCTCGACGTCGGCCTGCCGGACGGTGAGTTCCCCGCCGGCGGCGATCCGCACCTGCCACTCGACGAGGTCGATGCCCGTGACCATCTCGGTGACCGGGTGCTCCACCTGGAGCCTGGTGTTCATCTCCATGAAGTAGAACTGGTCCGGCGCGTCGTCGGAGACGAGGAATTCGACTGTTCCGGCGCCGCTGTAGTTCACACTGCGGGCCGCGTTGCAGGCCGCTTCCCCGATCCGGGCGCGGATGGCGGCGCCGTCCGGCAGGGCTTCGAGCAACGGGGACGGTGCCTCCTCGATGACTTTCTGGTGCCGCCGCTGCAGCGAGCATTCACGCTCGCCCAGGTGGATGACGTTGCCGTGGTTGTCCGCCAGGACCTGCACTTCGATGTGCCGCGGGGTGGTGACCAGGCGTTCCAGGAACAGGGTGTCGTCGCCGAAGGCACTGGCTGCCACGCGCCTGGCCGTGGCCAGGGCCGCCGGGAGGTCCTCCGGGCGCTGCACCACGTGCATGCCCTTGCCGCCCCCGCCGGCGGAAGGCTTGATGAGCAGCGGAAAGCCCACGCCGGCGGCTGCGTCAACCAGCTGCCCGTCCGTCATCCCTGGTTTCGCCACGCCGGGCACCACGGGGACGCCATAGCCGGCCACATGGTTCTTGGACCGGATCTTGTCCCCCATGATGTTCAGGGCTTCCACGCCCGGGCCGATAAACGCGATCCCGGCCCGTTCCAGGGCACGGGCAAACTCCGCGTTCTCGCTGAGGAAGCCGTAGCCGGGGTGCACCGCTTCCGCCCCGGTCCTGCGGCAGGCCTCGATGATCGCCTCGATGTTCAGGTAGCTCTCCGTGGCCGCTGCCGGGCCGATCCGGACGGCAGTGTCCGCTTCGCGCACGTGCCGGGCGCCGGCGTCGGCATCGCTGTAGACGGCCACCGGCCGGATGCCTAAGGCTTTAAGCGTTCGGATCACGCGGCAGGCAATCTCGCCGCGGTTGGCCACCAGGACGGTGCCGAACATGGGCCGGGTGGCGGTGGGGGCGCCGGCCAGGGAAGGGGTGGTCATGTGCTCGCTCACATCCTGAAGAGGCCGAAGGAGGTTTCCGGCAGCGGCGTGCGGGCCACCACGTCCAGTGCCAGGCCCAGGACGGTGCGGGTGTCGGCCGGATCGATCACTCCGTCATCCCAGAGGCGGGCGGTGGAGTAGTACGGGCTGCCCTGGTCCTCGTACTGCCGGCGGATGGGGGCCTTGAAGGCTTCCTCGTCCTCGGCGGACCATTCCTGGCCGGCTGCCTCGTACTGGTCCCGCTTCACCGTGGCCAGGACACTGGAGGCCTGGTTGCCGCCCATGACCGAGATCCGGGCGGCCGGCCACATCCAGAGGAACCGCGGGGAATAGGCGCGCCCGCACATGGAGTAGTTGCCGGCGCCGAAGGAACCGCCAATGACCACGGTCAGTTTGGGCACCCGGGCCGTGGCCACGGCGGTGACCATCTTGGCGCCGTTCTTGGCGATCCCGCCCTGTTCCGAGTCCTTGCCCACCATGAAGCCGGAGATGTTCTGCAGGAAAACCAGCGGGATGCCGCGCTGGTCGCAGAGTTCGATGAAGTGGGCGCCTTTGAGGGAGGACTCGCTGAAGAGCACGCCGTTGTTGGCTACGATCCCCACGGGATGCCCGTACAGGCGGGCGAACCCTGTGACAAGCGTGGCGCCGTACTCCTTCTTGAACTCGTGGAACCGGCTGCCGTCCACCAGCCGGGCGATGACCTCGTGGACGTCGTAGGCGGCGTTGACGTCCGTGGGAACGGCACCATAGAGCTCTTCCGGTTCCGCGGAAGGTTCGACGGCGGCATCCACCTCCCACGCGGGCGGCGCCGGAGGCGGGAGCGTGGACACGATGTCCCGGATGATCTGCAGCGCGTGTTCGTCGTTTTCGGCGAGGTGGTCGGTGACGCCGGAGATCCTCGAATGCACGTCCCCGCCGCCGAGCTCCTCCGGCGTGACGATTTCGCCGATCGCCGCCTTCACCAGCGGTGGCCCGCCCAGGAAAATGGTGCCCTGGTTCCGGACGATGACTGTTTCGTCGCTCATGGCCGGCACATAGGCGCCGCCGGCGGTGCAGGACCCCATCACCGAGGCGATCTGCGGGATCTTGGCCGCTGAGAGCCGGGCCTGGTTGTAGAAGATGCGGCCGAAGTGGTCCCGGTCCGGGAACACCTCGTCCTGCTTGGGCAGGAAGGCCCCGCCGGAATCCACCAGGTAGATGCACGGAAGCTTGTTCTCGAGGGCTATCTCCTGGGCCCGCAGGTGTTTCTTAACCGTCAGCGGATAGTACGTCCCGCCTTTGACGGTGGCATCGTTGGAAATCACCAGCACGTGGCGGCCGTGGACGAGGCCAATGCCCGCAATGACCCCCGCCCCGGGAGCCTCGTTGTTGTACATCCCGTTGGCAGCCAGCGGAGCGATTTCCAGGAACGGGCTGCCGTCATCCAGGAGCTGGTCGATGCGCTCGCGGGGCAGGAGCTTGCCCCTGGCCACGTGCCGCTGCCTGGATTTTTCCGGTCCGCCCAGGGCAGCGTCCGCCAGCCTTTTCCGCAGGTCCTCCGTCAGCGACAGCTGCGCATCGCGGTTCGCCAGGAATGTGCTGCTGGCGGGGTCGATCCTGCTGGCAAGGGTCTCCATCGACGCGTCCTGCTCCTGTTCCGGCCGAGGCCAAGAAGCCCACTCGGTTAGTGATCAATAACTGAAATTCAGGTTAGTCTCGATTAACTGTGATGTCCAACACAGCAGCTGCCTTGCTAGACTTCCGTGGTCCGAGGAGGAATTGTGCCAAGCACTGACGCCGCTGCCAGCAGCACGACCCAGCCTGCGGGCGCGGCCCACGCCGGCAGCCCCACGCAGCGGAGCCGGGCAAAGGAGAACCGCCGCCAGGCGCTGTTGTCCGCCGCGGCGTCGCTGTTTGCGCTGCACGGCTTCAGCCGCGTCTCCCTGGAGGACCTTGGGGCAGCCGCCGGCGTGAGTGGGCCGGCCGTTTACCGCCACTTTCCCGGCAAGCAGGCGGTCCTCGCGGACCTGCTGGTCACCGTCAGCCAGGAACTGCTGGACGGCGGGCGCCGGGTGGCATCCTGCAGTGCCGATCCCCTGGCGGCCCTGCGTGGCCTGGTGGAGTTCCAGGTGGACTTCGCGCTGGGCAAGCCTGACGTCATCCGGGTCCAAGACAGGGATTTCGGCTGCCTTTCCGAGGAGGACCAGGCGGCAGTCAGGACCCTCCAGCGCAGCTATGTGGAGGTGTGGGTGGAGGTCCTCGCGCGGCTCCACCCCGATACGGACGCTTCGGAGCTCCGGATGCGGGCCCACGCCACGTTCGGACTCATCAACTCCACCCCCCATTCCGTCCGCAGCCACGGCAGGAAAATGGCGTCCGGAACGGCCCGGCCCCTGCTCGAGAACATGGCCTTGGCTGCGCTGCTGGCAGACTCCCGAACCACCCCCTAGACCCCGGAGTTTTTGTCCAGATATGCAGGCTTAAACCGTCCCCAACCCTGCGTATCTGGACAAAAACTCCTGGGGTCTAGACCATGGTCAGCACCATGGCGGGATCGGCGAGGAGGGCTCCGACGTCGGCAAGGAAGCGGGAGCCCTGTTCGCCGTCCACCAGCCGGTGGTCGAAGGAGAGGCTGAGGGTCATCACCTGGCGCAGTGCGATGTCCCCGCGATACTCCCAAGGCGTCCTCCGCACGGCCCCCAGGGCAAGGATCGCCGCTTCCCCCGGGTTCAGGATGGGGGTGCCGGCATCAATGCCGAAAACGCCGATATTGGTGATCGAGATTGTCCCGCCGGACAGATCGGCCGGCGCGGTTTTGCCGGCACGGGCTGTGTCCGCGAGCGCCGAGAGCGCTTCCGCCAGGCGGACCAGGGACAGCGAATCCGCGTCCTTGATGTTGGGTACCGTCAGCCCCCGGGGCGTGGCGGCTGCAATGCCCAGGTTCACGTAGTTGAACGTGACGATCTCCTGGTTCTCTTCGTCCCAGCGCGAGTTGAGCGCAGGATTGCGCCGGAGGGCGATCAGCACCGCTTTCGCGGCCAGGGTCAGCGGAGTGAGCTTGACGCCCGCAAACTCCCTGCTGTCCCGAAGCCTCGCCAGCAGCTCCATGGAAGGAGTGACGTCGACGGTCAGGAATTCAGTGGCATGCGGCGCGGTGAAAGCACTCTGCACCATGGCGGCGGCCGTGAACTTGCGGACCCCCTTGATGGGGGTGCGGGTTTCCCGTCCGCCCCCGCCGGTCGGCACTCCCGCATGGTCCGCGGCCGGCATGCCGGGCTTCCCTGGCTCCGAGGACCGGCTGTCCATGAAGTGCTGGACATCCTCCCGGGTAATCAGCCCCTGGGGACCGGTACCAGTGACCCTGGCCAGGTCCACGCCGAGGTCTTTGGCCAGCTTCCGGACAGGCGGGGTGGAGCGCGGGCGCTCACCTGCGGGCTGGTCCGGTGAGGCCTCGGCGTGCTCAACGGCCGCGGGTTGAGTTTCCGCAGGCAAGGCTGCCGTGGACACGGTGTCGCCGGGCATGGGGCCGGCAGGCATGGTGTCGGCGGGCATGGTGCCGGCGGGTCCGGCCACCGGGAAGGTCCGCGGACGCCGTGCGGGCCGGCCGGTGCTTTCGACGACGGCACCGTATCCCACGAGGTTGGGTTCCCTTTTGGGCGTCCCGGCGGCGCTCCCTCCCGCGTCCTGCCCCACCGCCTGACCCGCTGCCTCGTCCTTGACCGAAGCGGCAGGACCGCCCGCCCCGGAAGGTGCCGGGCCGGCGTCGTCCGCCACCTCGAAGGAGACGATCGGCTTGCCCACCTCCACGACGGTGCCTGGCTGTTCATGGAGCTCCTTGACGACCCCTGCAAACGGGGACGGAAGCTCCACCACTGCCTTGGCTGTTTCAACCTCGGCGATTACCTGGTTGAGGGTGACGGTATCGCCCACGCCCACCTTCCAGCTGAGGATCTCCGATTCGGTGAGGCCCTCCCCCAGGTCCGGCAGCCGGAATTCCTTGATCATGGTCCCGCTCATCCTTCCAGCCCGCTAAGGGAGTTCGGCCGGCCCAGGGCACGGTCCACGCCGTCCAAGATCCGGTCCAGGCCCGGCAGGTGGTGCATCTCAAGCTTCGAGTAGGGGTAGGGAATGTCGAACCCGGTGACGCGGACGGGTGCCGCCTCCAGGTGGTAGAAGCACCGCTCGGTAATGCTGGCGGCCACTTCCGCCCCGAGCCCGCCCGATTGTGCGGCCTCGTGGGTGATGACCAGGCGCCCGGTTCTGCGGACTGAAGCCACAACGGTTTCGTAGTCCACGGGTGCCAGCGAGCGCAGGTCGACGACCTCGACGGAAATTCCCTCATCCGCCGCGGCCGACGCGGCGTCCAGGGCCGTTTTGACCAGCGGGCCGTAAGCCACCAGTGTGACGTCACCGCCTTGGGTGAGGACGCGCGCCTGCCCCATGGGCACCGGGGCGGTGTGGTCAAGGGACTCATCCACCTCGCCTTTATCGTGGTAGCGCCGTTTCGGCTCGAAGTAGAGCACGGGGTCGTCGCAGGAGATGGCCTGCTGGATCACGGTGTAGGCGTCCTGCGGGCTGGACACCGTGACGACGCGCAGGCCGGACGTGTGCGTGAAGTAGGCCTCCGGCGACTCGGAGTGGTGCTCAGGTGAGCCGATTCCGCCCCCGAACGGGACCCTGATGGTGATGGGCATCTTGACTGCGCCGCGGGTGCGGTAGTGGAGTTTGGCCACCTGGCTGACGATCTGGTCGAACGCCGGATAAATGAATCCGTCGAACTGGATCTCTACCACCGGACGGTAGCCGCGGTAGGCGAGGCCCACGGCGGTGCCCACGATGGCCGATTCGGCCAGGGGCGTATCCACCACCCGGTGTGTGCCGAAGTCCTTTTGCAGCCCGTCGGTTACCCGGAACACGCCGCCGAGGGTGCCGATGTCCTCCCCCATCAGCACGACTTTGGGATCGTTCTCGAGGGATTTGCGCAGGCCCGCGTTGATCGCGCGGGCAAAGGTCATCTGGGTCATCAGCGTGCACCTTCTTCTGAAGCGGCTCCTGCGGGATCACCGAAGGTGGCCAGGTAACGGGCATAGTGGTCCTGCTGCCGGTCCAGCCAGGAGTTGGGAGTGCTGTAAACGTTCTTGAAGACGTCCAGGGGCTCCGGGTCCGGCATGGTGGTGCAGCCCGTCCGCATCTCGCGTGCCACGGCGTCGGCCTTGTCCTTAACCTGTTGCTGGAGTTCCTCCGTCAGCAGGCCCTTCCGCTCAAGGAGAGCGGCGATCCGGCTGATCGGATCCCGGGCCGCCCAGTCCTCGAGTTCGTTGGCGTCGCGGTAGCGCGTCGGGTCATCCGCCGTGGTGTGCGGGCCCATGCGGTAGCTGACCGCCTCGATGAACGTGGGGCCGCCGCCGCGGCGTGCGCGGTCCAGGGCCACGCGGGTGGCTGCCATCACGGCCAGGACGTCGTTGCCGTCCACGCGCAGGCTGGGGATGCCGAACCCGGCGGCCCTGTCGGACAGCTGGATGTGCGACTGGAGCCGGACGGGTTCGGAGATGGCCCAGTGGTTGTTGGTGCAGAAGAACACCACGGGCACCTGGAAGCTTGCCGCGAAGACCATGGCCTCGTTGACATCGCCCTCGCTGGTTGCGCCGTCACCGAAATAGGTCACGGCCACGGAATCAGCGCCGTCATTCTGGATGCCCATCGCGTAGCCCGTGGCGTGGAGGGTCTGGGCGCCGATGATGATCTGCGGGGTGGCCATGTTGATGGCGTAGGGATCCCAGCCCGAGGACGCATTGCCGCGCCAGACCCGGACGATGTCCGTCAGGTCCACTCCGCGGCAGTACGCCACCCCGTTCTCGCGGTAGCTGGAGAAGACAAAGTCGTCCGTCCGGAGTGCCCGCCCCGAACCGATCTGCGCGGCTTCCTGCCCCAGCAGCGGCGGCCACAAGGCAAGTTCGCCCTGCCGCTGCAGGGCCGTTGCCTCGACGTCGATGCGCCGGATCACGGTCATGTCCTCGAAGAGGGAACACAACTGCTCGTCGGTGACGTCCCTGACCCAGTAATCGAACTCCGGATGGCTGATCCGCTCTCCGGCTGGGGTGACCAGTTGGACCAGGTCCCGCCCCTGTGCATGGGTATGCCGGGCGCTGTTGGAGGCGGCTGGTCCGCCCTGGCCCGTTTCGTCTGTAGACACGATAGCCCGCAACCTTCTCACGTCGTTGACCTCCGGTTTTGGGACTTGTGGCCCCTTCAGCCGCCGGCCGCCCGGGCGCCGTTGCCCCGGATATTTGTGACCCTACTCACAATGCTCAGGAGGTACAACCACCGGCGCGATCACTGAGCAAAATGCTCTGCGGGAGGGCCCGGGACCGTGCTAGCGTTGCGCATTATGCAAGCCCTGGATGGCACCGACGCCCGCCTGCTCTCTGCCCTGGCGCAGGATCCCCGAAAAACGGTGGTGGCACTGGCCCAAAAGCTCGGCCTCTCCCGCAACACCGTGCAGGCGCGGATGGCGCAGCTGGAGAAGAAACACGTTTTCCTGTCCTTCGAACGCCGCATCAATCCAGCGGCCCTGGGTTACCCGCTGATGGCCTTCATCTCCGTCCATGTCCAGCAGCAGCGGCTCGCCCTGCTGGCAAAGGAACTCGCTGACATTCCCGAAATTCTTGAGGGCTACGGCCTGACAGGTTCAGCGGACCTGCTGCTGCGCGTGGTGGCGCTTGACGCCGAGGACCTGTTCCGGATCAACGGGAAGATCCTGGCCTGCGAAGGCGTGGACCGGACCGACACGGCGCTGGCCATGGGCGAACTTATTCCCTTCCGCGTCCAGCCTTTGCTTCAACGCGGTCCCGGGCGGGCTTAGCAGCGGGCGCCCCTATGGCGGAAAGCACGACGGCGGCGGGCGGGGCTGGAGTTCGGACCAGGCGGGCCGCGCTATAGGCTGAATGCCAGTTAATCGGCGGGACAGGCCCAGCGCTGCCCCGCATCCAGGCGGTGCGCTGCACCATTTTTCCGGAAAGGCTCCACCTTGAGCACTCCCCAGGAACCGTTTCAGCCGGGCCACGCAGGCCCGGCGTCCCCGCAGCTGCAGCCTCCCTACTACGGGCAGGAACAGGCATCACCATTCGGGCTTCCGGGGCAGCCTCCGCCCAGGAGCCGGCGGAAACTGTGGATCATCCTGGCGGGCGCAGCCGGCGTCCTCCTCCTGGTGGTCCTTGGCCTGGTTATTTTAGTGAACGTGGTGGGCAGCGCCACCAACCAGGCCCGGGGGCTGGCTGACGGCTTCACCAAGCTGGTCCTCGCCGGAGACAGCTCACGGGCCTACGACGAATACCTTGACCCTGCCCTCCAGGAGCAGCTGTCCAAGGAAGCGTTCATCGAGGGCATTGGCAGTCTTGGAATGGATGAAACCTGCACACCGGACTACAGGGACCTCAACGTGGTTACCGAGAACGGCGTGAAGTCGGCACATGTTGCAGGACTCATCACCTGCGACGGCAAAGAGGTGGACCTCGCCTACCGATTCGAGGGCACCGAAGAACTCAAGATGACCGAAATCAAGCTGCGGCCGGCAGGGTGACGGAAACCACAGGCACAACAACAGAGCCTCCGCACCGGGGAACTGTTCCCCGGTGCGGAGGCTCTGTTGTTAACGCCGCCAGCTGTTATTGCCGTCAGCTCAGTGGTCGACCGCCTTTTCGGCGCCCACGCCGGTGAGGGAGCGGACTTCCATCTCGGCCTGCTTGGCGGTGTCTTCGCGGTTCTTGTCCAGGACGGTACCCAGCCAGCCTAGGAAGAACGCCAGCGGGATGGACACGATGCCCGGGTTGCTCAGCGGGAAGAGAGCGAAGTTGGCATCCTTGATCATCGAGGTTGCGCCGCCGGAAACCACTGGCGAGAAGATGATCAGGATGATCGCGGAGCCCAGGCCGCCGTACATGCTCCAGACTGCGCCCTGGGTGGTGAACTTCCGCCAGAACAGGGAGTAGACGATCGTGGGCAGGTTGGCGGAGGCGGCGACGGCGAATGCGAGCGCCACGAGGAACGCCACGTTCTGTCCGTTGGCAAGAATGCCGCCCAGGATGGCCAGGACGCCGATGACCACAACGGTGCGCCGGGCCACCTTCACCTCAGTGTCGGCGTCGGCCTTGCCCTTGGAAATGACGCTGGCGTAGATGTCATGGGCAAAAGAGGCGGCAGCCGTGATGGTCAGGCCGGCCACAACGGCGAGGATGGTGGCGAAGGCCACAGCCGAGATGAAGCCCAGCAGCAGCGGACCGCCCAGGTAGAAGGCCAGCAGCGGGGCAGCCGAGTTCACGCCGCCCGGTGCGCCCTTGATGGTCTCGGCACCAACCAGGGCAGCTGCGCCGTAACCAAGCACCAGGGTGAAGAGATAGAACAGGCCGATCAGCCAGATTGACCACACCACGGACTTGCGGGCTTCCTTGGCCGTGGGGACCGTGTAGAAGCGCATGAGTACGTGCGGCAGCGCTGCGGTGCCCAGGACCAGGGCGAGGCCGAGTGACATGAAGTCGATCTTCGAGGTTTCCGTCTTGCCGTACTGCAGGCCGGGATTCAGGACGGCCGGGTTGTTGGCCGTCTCCACTGCGGCGCCCAGGAGGCTGGAGAGGTTGAAGCCGTAGATGGCCAGGACCCACAGGGTCATGACGGCTGCGCCTGCGATGAGCAGGATGGCCTTGATGATCTGCACCCAGGTGGTGCCCTTCATGCCGCCGATCAGGACGTACATGATCATCAGGGCGCCGACGACGATGATCACCAGGGCCTGCCCGGTCCAGTCACTGATGCCCAGCAGCAAAGAGATGAGGCTGCCGGCGCCGGCCATCTGGGCCAGCAGGTAGAAGAAGCAGACGGCGAGGGTGGAGATGGCGGCGGCGATGCGGACGGGCCGCTGCTTCAGCCGGAAGGACAGCACATCGGCCATGGTGAACTTGCCGGTGTTGCGCAGGAGCTCAGCGACGAGCAGCAGTGCCACGAGCCAGGCCACCAGGAAGCCGATGGAGTACATGAAGCCGTCGTAGCCGTTGATGGCGATCGCGCCGGTGATGCCCAGGAAGGAGGCGGCGGAGAGGTAGTCGCCGGCGATGGCGGTTCCGTTCTGCGAGCCGGTGAAGGAGCGGCCGGCGGCATAGTAGTCCGCGGCGGTCTTGTTGTTCCGGCTGGCGCGGAGCACGATCACCATGGTCACGGCCACGAAGATGCCGAAGATGCCCATGTTGAGCAGCGTGGTTTCCTTGAGGGCGGCCACGTCCACCGCTGTTGCGATATTGATCATTTGGTGGCTCCGCCTACTCGGTTTCCGTGCTTATCGAATTCGTGACCCTCGATCTCGTCCCGGATTTCCTTGGCGATGGGGTCGAGCCGCTTGTTGGAGTAGTGGACGTACCAGCCGGTGATGGCGAACGTGGAGACGAACTGGAGCAGGCCGAGGATCAGGCCCACGTTGATGTTGCCCCAGACCTTGGTGGACATGAAGTCCACGGCATAGTCGGCGAGCAGGACATATGCGAAGTACCACAGCAGGAATGCGACTGCCATGGGGAAGACAAAGCTGCGGTGACGCTTGCGCAGTTCCTTGAACTGCTCCGTCGACTGGACCTGCTCGAAGTCCACGGACGCCGCTGCGTCCGGAGTGTGGGCATCGTTACCCATCGTTCCTCCTCGTTGAGACTTGCCTGAACACACCCAACGGCAGGCCCGGAAGACGGGATACCGCAAATGTGACTGCAATCACTCTGCGGGTTGCATCGCCCCAGTTCCAGAGCCCGCACGCCTGCGGGCGCTCAACGGTCGGGATGCTGCGACAAACGGCACCCGCGGCTACGCTGGGCACCATGCCGGACTCCCCCCTCCTGACCGCCGCGGCCGTGGCCGTCATCGCCATGGCCATCGCCGTCGTCGTCGGTGTGGGGCTCAAGGTGCTCAGGTCATTCCGCGACCTGGGCACTGATGCTGAACGCGCCACCTACCACACCCTGCATGCCGCTTCCCAGGCGGGCCAGCACCTGCGCCGGGGGCTCAATCCCGCCGGCGCGGCCAAGGCCAGCCGCCAGCTGCGCACCCTGCTTGGCTGTGACGCCCTGGCCATCATGGACACGTCCGGCGTCCTGGCGTGGGACGGCGCCGGCGAGGACCTGAAGCCGCGGATGATGGACCTTGCTGCCGGCGTCCTCGCGAACGGCCGGACGGCTGTCCTTCCCGCCGGGGATGCAGGCGCCGCCACAGAGGCTACCGGCGGCGCGCTCGCTGCCGTGATCGCACCGGTGCGTGCCGGCACCCGGGTGGTGGGCGCCGTCGCCGCGTTCGCTCCCTCCGCCGGCGCGGGACTGGTGAGGGCCACCAGCGAAGTGGCGGACTGGGTGGCCGTGCAGGTGGAGCTGGCAGAGCTCGACGCCTCCCGCACCCAGCTGATGGAGGCGGAGGTGCGGGCCCTGCGCGCCCAGATCAGCCCGCATTTCATCTACAACTCGCTCAATGCCATCGCCTCCTTCATCAACACAGACCCCGCCCGCGCCCGCGAGCTGGTGGTCGAGTTTGCCGACTTCACCCGCTATTCGTTCCGCCGGCACGGGGACTTCACCACGCTCGCGGAGGAACTCCGCTGCATCGACCGGTACCTGCTGCTGGAACGCGCCCGGTTCGGTGAGCGCGTCCAGGTCAGCCTGAGGGTGGCGCCGGAGGTGCTGAGCACCGTCATCCCTTTCCTCAGCCTGCAGCCGCTGGTGGAGAACGCGGTCCGACACGGACTCGAAGCCAAGGAAGGGCCGGGACACATCAGCATCACCGCCAACGACGCCGGCGCTTTCGCGGAGGTGACCATCGAGGACGACGGCGTGGGCATGGATCCGGCGCAGCTGCAGTCCATGCTGGCCGGCCACACCGACGGCGAGCATGTGGGCCTGCGCAACGTTGATGCCCGCCTCCGCCAGGTCTACGGCAATGACCATGGGCTGGTCATTGAGACCGCGCCCGGCGAAGGGACCCTGATCACCATGCGGGTCCCCAAGTCCCAGCCGGGCCACGATGCGTGACCCGGACGGGGTCTTACAGGCTGGCGCCGGCACGGTACCCCTGCTCCGGAAAGCTACCCTAGGAGCATGATTAACGTCCTCGTCGTTGATGATGAGCTGCCTGCCGTTGAGGAACTGGCCTTCCTGCTGGGCAAGGACGACCGTGTGGGCAAAATCCTTCGCGCCACCTCCGGAGGTGATGCGCTCAAAGCGCTCGCCTCCGCCCCCGTTGACGCCGTCTTCCTAGACATCCACATGCCGGCGGTGTCCGGGCTGGACATTGCCCGTGCCATCGCAGGGAGCAGCCGGCCGCCCGCCGTCGTGTTCGTGACGGCGGACGAGGACCACGCCCTGGACGCCTTCGAACTCGCGGCGGTGGACTACCTGCTGAAGCCGGTGCGGGCGGAACGCCTGGCACGCTGCGTGGGGCGCATCAGTGAACTGCGCGACGGCGGCGCCGCCCCGGAGATGATCACGGTGGACCAGGGTGGGACCACCAAAATGATCAGGCGCGACGACGTCACCTACGTCCAGGCGCAGGGAGACTACGCCCGGCTCCACACCGCCGAAGCCAGCTACCTCATCCGGGTTCCGCTTGCGGACCTCGAACAGCAGTGGGCGGATGCGGGGTTTATCCGGACGCACCGGTCCTACCTGGTGGCACTCAAGCACGTGACCTCGATGAAGCTCGCCGCGGACGGCCCCAGCGTCACCGTGGCGGGGGCGGGACTGCCCATCAGCAGGCGGCACCTGCCCACGGTGCGGGAGAAGCTTGAGGCCACCCGGATCAGGCCGAATACATGACCAGGGTGCGGGTGACGGCTCCGCGGACTGCGGCGCGTCCGGCCAAGGAGACGAGGGAGGCCGCGCAGGACTCCGATGTGGGCCAGGTGTTCGTCAGGTCCCTGATCAGGTCCCAGTTGCGGCTGGCCTTGGTGGTGGCCGCGGGTTTCCTGCTGATCCTTGGCGCCTTTCCCCTGCTGCTCGCGGCGGTTCCCGGTTTGGCGGAAACCAGGGTGGCGGGCATCCCGTTCGACTGGCTGCTGCTGGGAGCCGGCATATATCCGCTCATCGGGCTCAGTGCATGGCTGTACATCCGGACGGCGGCGCGCAACGAGGCGCGCTACCGGGACCTGGCCGAGGACCGGTGAGGGTACCGTGAACCCCGGAGTGGCCATAGCTGCCTTGGTAGGGGTGTCCGTAGCCACCGCAGTCATCGGCTTCTACGGCCTGCGGATTTCAAGGACTACGGGCGACTTCTATGTGGCTTCCCGGACGGTCCGGCCGTGGTGGAACGCCTCGGCCATCGGCGGCGAGTACCTTTCGGCCGCGAGCTTCCTGGGCGTAGCGGGCCTGATCCTGCTGTCCGGGACGGATGCGCTGTGGTTTCCGGTGGGGTACACGGCCGGATACCTGATGCTGCTGCTGTTCGTCGCGGCGCCGCTGCGGCGGTCCGGGGCCTACACCATTCCCGATTTCACCGAGGCAAGGCTTGACTCCCTGCCGGTACGCAAAGTGACCAGCCTGGTGGTGGTGCTGGTGGGCTGGCTGTACATCGTGCCCCAGCTGCACGGTGCTGCCCTCACCATCCGCATCACCACGGGCCTGCCGTCCTGGGTGGGCTCGGTGGCGGTGGTGATCGTGGTGTGCCTTACCGTGGTGGCGGGCGGCATGCGCTCCATCACGTTCGTCCAGGCGTTCCAGTACTGGCTGAAACTCACGGCGCTGGCCGTGCCCATCCTGTTCATCATCTTCGTCCTTGCCGGGAACGGCACCGCCGCGCTTGCACCGCCGTCGGCCAATCCCACGGGGGCGCCGCCTGCCGGCCTCTACCAGAACGCCTCACTCCTGGTGGCCCTGCTGTTCGGAACCCTGGGCCTGCCGCACGTCCTGGTGCGCTTCTACACCAACCCGGACGGGCAGTCCGCCCGCCGCACCACGCTGATCGTCCTGGGGCTGCTGTCCGTGTTCTACCTGTTCCCTACCGCTTACGGGCTGGTGGGACGGATGTTCGCTCCCGGCCTTGCCACCGCCGGCCAGGCGGACGCCATGGTGCTGCTGCTCCCCGGGGAACTGGTGGGCGGAACGGCAGGCGACCTGTTGTCCGCACTGGTGGTGGCCGGAGCCTTCGCCGCGTTCCTGTCCACGACGTCGGGCCTGGTGGTCTCCCTGGCCGGCGTGATCAGCCAGGACGTCCTGGGGGCAGGTGTGGGCAGCTTCCGGCTGGCGGCAGTGATTTCCGCTGTTGTGCCGCTGGGCTTCGCCTTCATGACCGACTCGTTCGCCCTCGCAGGGAGCGTCGGGCTGGTCTTTGCGTTCACAGCGTCCACCGTCTGCCCGGTGCTGCTGCTGGGCATCTGGTGGCGCGGGCTTACCGACGCCGGCGCAATCGCCGGCATGCTCACCGGCGCAGTTCTGTGCGGCGGGGCAATGATCACCGGAGCCCTGGCCGGGGCGGCCAGCACACCCGGCTGGCTCGCCCAGCCGGCGGCCTGGACGGTTCCCGCGGCTTTTGCGGTGATGGTCACCGTGTCCCGCGCAACGTCTCAGCGGATCCCGAAAACCATGTCGAAGGTGATGACCCGGCTGCATACCCCCGAGCGGCCGCTCGCCACCGAACGGTGAGCCCGGAGCCGGGGCCGGCAGGATCAGTCGATGGCAGCCATCAGCTCGACCACCCTGTCCAGGAACGCGTCCACCTGGGCTTCCTCGTACCCGTCCCGGCCCACGGCAGGGCGGAAGACCGCCCGGCGGACGCTGTCCACGCTGAGCGGCTTGTCCTGCTCAAGGTAGGCGATCAGTTCGCGGCACAGCCTGTCGACGTCGGCCGTGTTGTAGCTGCGGACCTTTTTCTTGGCGGGGCGGCGGAAGCGGTCGCCGTCCGGCCGGTGCAGGCGGCCGCGCAGGATGCCCGAGAGGTGTCCGATCTCGCGGAGCCAGGCTTCTTCGCCGCGGGCAGCGATCAGCTCATCCCGTTCCCGGCGCGCGAAGGCATCCTCGAGCCGATCCAGTGCGGCGTCCACGATGGCGGCGGAGTACCCGCCTTTCACAGGGTCGAAGGAAACAGCCCTCACGTCCGCGCTGTTGAGGGGCTGCGGCGCTGATTCCGGCTCCTCCAGTGATACCCGCGCCTGCTGCAGGAACTGGTCCACCTGCTTGGCGTTGTAGCCGTACTCACCGCGCTGCACGCGCTCAAAGGACGCAGGGATCTGCCGATGAATGTCCAATGCCACTTTGCTTCCTTCAATGCTCTTCAGCCGGAGTGCTTCTGCACCAGCTTATTTGTGCCGGGGGTCCTCGGTGGATCCGGCAGGATTTGTCTCAGGCGCCGGACACCAGTCCGTACAGGATGAACGCGGCCGGGGACGCGAACACGATCGAGTCGAGCCGGTCCATAACTCCCCCGTGCCCGGGCAGGATGCTGCTCATGTCCTTGATGCCCAGTTCGCGCTTGACCATGGACTCTGCCAGGTCACCGGCGGTGGACGCCGCAACCAGGCCAACCGCCAGCACCGCACCCACCCACCAGGGCTTGTCCAGCACGAAAAGGCAGGCAAGGATGCCAATCAGCATGGCGCCACCGATGGATCCGGCGAAACCCTCCCAGGACTTTTTGGGACTGATCTTGGGGGCCATGGGGTGCTTGCCGAGAGACGCCCCCACCAGGTATCCGAAGGTGTCGTTGGAAACCACCAGCAGGAGCATCACGGCCACCTGCCACGCACCGTCGGGAACCGTTCCGCCCGGCCAGAGGCCCAGCGGCGTTGCACCGCCGGCCGCGTGCAGCGGCAGGACCGCGAAGCTGATGAAGAACGGCACCCAGCCGAGCGCAAAGACGCCGGCAAAGATGCTGTTGGCTGAACCGGCCGCACTTTCGATGGACCGCCACAGGAGCACGGCCACGGAGCTCAGCAGCATCGCGAACAGGAGGCTCTCGATGCCTCCGAGGTAGGCGGCGAACGGCATGGCCACGGTACCGGTCATGACCGGAATGATGGGCATCCTGGTGCCGTTGGCCTCCAGGGCGCGGTAGATTTCCCAGACGCCGAAAATGGCGAACGTGGTGGTTACGGCAACGAAGGCAAGCGGGAGCAGCAGCAGTCCGCCCAGTACGGCGAACAGCATGGCCAGGCCCACCACGACGGCGGCAGGAAGGTTCCTCCCTGCCTTCGGCGTCGGGTTGCTCCTGGGCTGCTTCCCCCGCGTGCGCGCCCTGGGTGCCGGGGCCTGATCTGCCTGGCCCATCAGACTTCGAGCAGCTCTGCTTCCTTGCGCTTGAGCAGCTCATCGATGCCGTCCACATGCGCCTTCGTGAGGCTGTCCAGTTCCTTTTCGGCCCGGGTGCCTTCGTCTTCACCGGCTTCGCCGTCCTTGACCAGGCGGTCCAGGGTCTCCTTGGCCTTGCGGCGGATGTTGCGGATGGAGACCTTGGCGTCCTCGCCCTTGGTCTTGACGATCTTGACGTACTCCTTGCGGCGTTCCTTCGTCAGTTCGGGGATGGTGATCCGGATGACGTTGCCGTCGTTGGACGGGTTGGCACCGACCTCGGAATCACTGAGCGCACGCTCAATGTCGCGCAGCGCCGTCTTGTCGAAGGGCGTGATGAGGATGGTGCGGGCGTCCGGGATGGCGAACGAGGCGAGCTGCTGCAGCGGGGTGGGGGAACCGTAGTACTCCACCAGGACCTTGTTGTACAGGCCCGGGTTGGCACGCCCGGTGCGGACGGAAGCGAAGTCTTCCTTGGCTACCTCTACGGCCTTGTCCATCTTTTCTTCGGCTTCGAGCAAGGTTTCTTCGATCACGGTCTCTCCTCAGATTCTGGTGCAGTCCGGGGCGCCGGGTCCATGCACAATCGTGGTTCTTTGATGCTGGCCCGTCCCTGCCCGCGGGGGCAGGGACGGAACAGTCCTGAAATCATCCTAGCCGGAGCTAGGCGGTGACCAGCGTGCCCAGCTTTTCGCCGAGGATGGCCCTGGTGACGTTGCCTTCGCCTTCCATGCCGAAGACCACCATGGAAAGGTCGTTGTCCTTGCACATGGTCATGGCGGTCTGGTCCATGACACGGATGTCGCGGCGGAGGGCGTCGTCGTAGCTGAGGGTTTCCAGCCGCTCGGCGGTGGGGTCCTTCTTGGGGTCGGCAGTGTAAACGGCGTCCACGCCGCTCTTGGCCATGAGGACCACGTCGGCGTGGACCTCGAGGGCACGCTGGGCGGCGACGGTGTCGGTGGAGAAGTAGGGCAGGCCTGCACCGGCACCGAAGATGACCACGCGGCCTTTTTCCATGTGGCGGATGGCGCGGCGGGGAATGTAGGCCTCGGCGACCTGCCCCATGGTGATGGCGCTCTGGACCCGGGTTTCGACGCCGGCCTGTTCAAGGAAGTCCTGGAGGGCAAGGCAGTTCATCACGGTGCCGAGCATGCCCATGTAGTCTGCGCGGGAACGGTCCATGCCGCTCTGGGAAAGCTCCGCGCCGCGGAAGAAGTTGCCGCCGCCGACGACGATGGCCACCTCCACCTGGGGGACGGCTGCGGCGATCTGCTTGGCGACGTCGCGGACGGTCTCAGGGTCAACGCCCAGCTTTCCGCCGCCGAAGACTTCACCCGAGAGCTTCAAGAGGACCCGGCGTCGGCTTTTCTCTGGCTGGATTACAGTGTTGACGGCTTCCATGATGCCTTCCCGTTGGTGGACTCTAAAAAGGTTATCCTGCTGCGCGGCCAAAGGTCCTATACGGGCCTCTCCCACAGGGGCCTCCCCCGCGCATGCAAAAGGGGCGGCCACCGAAGTGGCCACCCCCTTGCAGTTTCGACTAGGAGCCGACGCGGAAACGCGTGAACGCGGTTCCCTTGACACCGGCCTCCGTGAGGACCTGTGCCACGGACTTCTTGGCGTCCTTCGCGAATGCCTGGTCAACCAGGACCTCACCCTTGTAGAAGCCGGTAACGCGGCCTTCCACGATCTTGGTGAGCGCAGCCTCGGGCTTGCCCTCGGCCTTGGCGGTCTCTTCGGCGATGCGGCGCTCGGACTCGACCAGGTCGGACGGGACGTCCTCGCGGGTCAGGTAGTTCGGAGCCATGGCAGCGATGTGGACTGCGACGTCGTGGGCTGCGGTGGCAGCGGCTTCGCCTTCACCGTCAACAGCGAACAGCACGCCAACCTGGGCCGGGAGGTCCTTGGAGGTCTTGTGCAGGTAAGCGTCAACCGTTGCGCCCTCGATGCGGGAGATACGGCGGACAACAACCTTTTCGCCCAGGATGGCGCCCTCTTCGACGACGACCTCGGAGAGGGGCTTGCCGTCAACATCGGTGGCGAGCAGGGTCTCGAGGTCGGCAGCGCCGGACTCGATGGCAACGGCCAGGACCTTGTCAGCCAGCTGGATGAACTTGTCAGCCTTGGCCACGAAGTCGGTCTCGCAGTTGACTTCGATCATGACGCCGACGCCGTTGCTGACCTTTGCGGCCACCAGGCCTTCGGCGGTGGAGCGGCCCTCGCGCTTGGTGGCGCCCTTGAGGCCCTTGATGCGGATGATCTCGATGGCCTTCTCGGCGTCACCGTTGGCCTCGTCAAGAGCCTTCTTGACGTCCATCATGCCGGCGCCGGTGCGCTCGCGCAGGGCCTTGATGTCCGCGGCAGTGTAGTTCGCCATGTGAACCCCTCTGTCTAGAAATGTGTTGTGGTGTACGGACTGACAGGACGGCAGCCCACGGGTGGGCCGCCATCCTGTCAGCAGCTCCGGCGCTGCAGGCAGCGCCGGAAAATCCGGATGTACTTGTGTTACTTGGCGTCTTCGGCGGGAGCCTCGGCAGCGGCCGGAGCTTCCTCGGCAGCCGGAGCAGCAGCCTCTTCAGCGGCCGGAGCGGCAGCCTCTTCAGCCTTGCTGCCTTCGAGGAGCTCGCGCTCCCACTCAGCCAGCGGCTCTTCCGGGGCTTCCGTGGTGCCGGTGGCGCGCTGGTTACGGGCGATCAGGCCCTCGGCAACGGCGTCTGCAACAACGCGGGTGAGGAGGTTCACGGAGCGGATGGCGTCGTCGTTGCCCGGGATCGGGAAGTCGACTTCGTCAGGATCGCAGTTGGTGTCCAGGATGGCCACAACCGGGATGTTCAGCTTCTTGGCCTCGTCAACGGCGAGGTGCTCCTTCTTGGTGTCCACGATCCAGAGCACGGAAGGTGCCTTGGTCAGGTTGCGGATACCGCCGAGGTTGGACTCCAGCTTGGTGAGTTCGCGCTTGAGGAGCAGCAGCTCCTTCTTGGTGTACGCGGAACCGGCGACGTCGTCGAAGTCGATCTCTTCGAGTTCCTTCATGCGCTGGATGCGCTTGGCGACCGTCTGGAAGTTGGTCAGCATACCGCCGAGCCAACGCTGGTTCACGTACGGCTGGCCAACGCGGGTTGCCTGCTCGGCAATTGCTTCCTGGGCCTGCTTCTTGGTGCCGACGAAGAGTACGGTGCCGCCGTGTGCAACGGTGGCCTTCACGAACTCGTAGGCGCGGTCGATGTAGGACAGCGACTGCTGAAGGTCGATGATGTAGATGCCGTTGCGCTCGGTGAAGATGAAGCGCTTCATCTTCGGGTTCCAACGGCGGGTCTGGTGTCCAAAGTGGACGCCGCTGTCAAGCAGCTGGCGCATGGTTACGACGGGCATGCCGACGCTCCTTCCGGCAGGTCATTCATGAGAGAGCCCGGAGGCTTCTTACCCTGCCAATAGTTGACGGTTGATTAGCGTGGCCCAGGCTGGGCCGTGCTCCTGGCATCCACCATGCTTCCCATCAGGACGATGGTCCTGACCGCAGGAGGCCTGATCCCCCGTCGGCGAGGCCGGAGCGTCGCTTCTGGAGGGCTGGATGCGCGTAGTCAGCCGTTGCTCCCCCACACTCCTGAATGAGATGTGCCGACGCATTCCGGACACGGGCATATGCCGTTGGAAAAACCACTGGGATATCCGCCGGACCGAAAGCATTGAGGGCGCAGCAAACTGCTCCACCAAGTGTACTACAGGCACCTTCAGCCGGAGGACACCGACGGGGACGGAAACGACGCCGGCAGGGGGCTTGTCCACATAGCCCCGGCGGGCTCTCCCGGTGCCTTCACAGCAGGAGCATTCTGGTGGCATGAAACCACCACTGCGGCTCGCAGCCCTTCTCCTGCTGCCGGCCTCCCTGTCCCCGGCAGGCGAGCCCCTGGCGTACGGACCCGCATACTCCCCGCAAGAGACGGGTCGTCACCACGCGGCGCCTGCCGCACCCTCGGAGACCGCTGTACTCTCGGAGACCGCCGCACCCTCGTGGCAATGGCCGCTCGCTCCCCGCCCGCAGGTGCTCCGGGACTTCGATCCCCCACCCAAGCCGTGGCTCAGCGGCCACCGGGGCGTTGACCTGGGTGCAGCGGCCGACGGCGCACCGGTCACCGCCCCGGCGGCAGGCACGGTCAGCTTCGTGGGCGTGGTGGTGGACCGGCCGGTGATCACCGTCGACCATGGGGATGGGCTGCGGAGCAGCTTTGAACCGGTTGACAGCTCCCTGGCCGCGGGCGCCCCCGTGGCAGCCGGGCAGGTCATCGGCACGGTGCGCCCGGGGCACTGCGCCGCCGCGCCCTGCGTCCATTGGGGTGTCCGGCGCGGGGAAGACTACGTGGATCCACTGCAGTTCGTGATGGACCTGAGGCCATCGATCCTGCTGCCGCTGGACAGGTAACGGCAGCAGGCCTGGGAGCATGCCGTCCGGGCGGGCCTTAGACGATGGCGGAGATCCCGGTGATCGCCCGGCCGGTCACCAGCGTATTGATCTCATGCGTTCCTTCGTAGGAATAGATGGCCTCCGCATCGGCAAAGATTTTGGCCATCTCAAAGTCCGTCACAATGCCGTTGCCGCCCAGGAGGCTCCTGCCGATGGCCACGCTTTCACGCATCCGGGCAGTGGTGAACGCCTTGGCCAGTGCGGACTGCTCATCCTTGGCCTCGCCGGCGTCCTCCAGCTGGGAGAGCCGGACCATCATGCCCATGGAGCTGACGGCATTGCCCAGGATCTGGACCAGCTGGCTTTGCACCAGCTGGAAGGAAGCCAGGGGCCGCCCAAACTGGTGGCGCTCCACGGCATAGCGCCGGGCCACGTCGAAAGCAGCCAGTTGCTGGCCGACGGCCTGCCATGCGACACCGAGCCGGGTGACCTTCAGGACCTTGTTGACGTCGCGGAAGCTGTTGGCGTTGGCAAGCTTGAAGAAGTCGGGCACCACCACGTTGTCCAGCTTGATGTCGGCGTTCTGGACGGTGCGGAGCGCAATCTTGTTCTCGATTTTGCTGGCGCTGAAACCATCGAGTGCCGTATCAACCAGGAAGCCCTTGACCTTGTCATCGGCCAGGTCGCGGGCGTAGACCACCACCCAGTCGGAGAAGGTTGCATTTCCGATCCAGCGCTTTTCCCCGTTCAGGATCCAGGAGCCTCCCTCCCTGCGCGCGGTAGTGCGGGTTCCGCCTGCAACGTCCGAGCCGCCAAGCGGCTCCGTGAGGCCAAAAGCCCCGATTTTCTTCATGCTGTAGATCTCCGGGAGCCAGGCATCCTTTTGCTCCTGCGAAGCCAGAGCTTCAATGGAACCGGTGAACAGTCCGTCATGGACTCCCATGAAGGTGGCAATGGAAGCATCGGCCCGGGTCACCTCAGCGTGGAGCAGGCCGGCAAACAGGTTCGAGTGGCCCTGCCGGCGCACCGGGCTGACGAGGTCGATATCAGCGAGCTTCGGGATGAGCTCCATGGGGAACTCTCCCCGGTTCCAGAAGTCCACCGCGATGGGCCGCACCTCGCGGGCCAGGAATTCCCTGATCTCCGCCAGCCGGTCCCGCTCTTTGTCGCTGAGCAGTTGCTCGAAGGCGTAGAAGTCGCTATCGGCATAGGGAAGGTCGTTGAGGTCGGCAGCGGTGGTGGACATGGTTACCTCACAAGTGATCAGCGGCAGGGTCTCCGGATTGGTCCTTTGGACCCACTAAGTTACTGGTGAGTAACTTACCGCATGTATATCGCTGCCGCAACGGCTCAGTGAACCCGCGCCCCGGCTCGCAGCGGACGGTCCTCCGGATGAATCGTGCCAGGAAGTTCTGTAACGTCGGAGCGCAACGGAGCAAACACTTCACTTGGGGGGAAATGTCTTGATTGATCCGCGCCGCGAGGCAGTCCTGATCCGCCGCAGGGACCAACAGGGCATTGTGGACAAGACGTCTGAAGTGCTGGATTACGAAGTCGACGGGGACGTCATCCACATCACCTTCCGGACGGCGAAGGGCCCCCGTGGCTACAGGTATGCGGAACGGAACGTGACGATCCTCCGTGACCCCGTCAGCACAAACATTGACCGCGGGACCTCCGTGCGTTTCAACGGCCAGACCCTCCATGGGGTCACTGACCTGTTGTGCTTTCGCGGACCGGCCGGGACATGGTGGAGGGCTTTCTTCCCAGACAGGGCCGGCGAGAGTTACCGGACTTGTCGTCATGAAGAAGTCAGCATCGCCCAAAACCCTGACACCGGGAGTGATGCACACAAGATCCTGAGCTACTGGCAGGACGTCGTGTCCCACTTGGCGCAGGACGATCCACTGCGCGGACCCTACGCGAACTTTCGCACAGTCCCGCAGGAAAGCGTCCTCAATCTCTACCTTCACGGGCACGCTCCCGATCCTGAGGCTGAGGGTGAGGGCTATATCTTTCCGTTCTCTTCCAACATCAGCCAGCGGGAAGCCCTCAGAAAGGGTCTCACCCACCGTATCTCAGTGATCGACGGACCGCCGGGCACGGGAAAAACACAGACAATCCTCAACCTGGTGGCAAACATCATTCGCTACCCGGGGAAGAGCGTGGGCATCGTGTCCTCTAACAATGCCGCCGTGGAAAATGTTCGCGACAAATTGGCCAAGGAGGGATTCGGTCACGTTGTTGCAGACTTGAGGCGGACCGATCTAAGACGCGATTTCTTCGAGCAACAGCACGCCCAGAATATGGCTATGCAACGCAGCGCGGGAGCGTCTCCTGTTGCAATGCCAGACGCTGGCGGGATATCGGAACTCGACTCGCGCCTGCAGCGGTTACAAGTAGTGGCCAGGGAACTGGCAGTAAAGCGCCAGGAACTTGATGCCTACAAGCTTGAACAGCGCCACTTCGGCCACCACGTCGCCAAGCACGATCCGGCTCCCCTGCCGGCCCTGGCCCTGCTGCAGGGGCCGTCCAGTCGCATCCTTGAGTTCCTGGCTGAGACAGCTTCAATTCCAGCGAACGAGGCCCCGCTACGACGGCTGTTTCGCAAAATAAGGAGCCGTTTCCGGTACGGATCGACCCGGACCATAGATCACGGTGACACCGACGTAGTCATGCGTCTTCAGGCAGCCTACTACGACATCAAGATTGCGGAATTGGATAAGCAGATTGAGCAGGCCGCCATACATCTGGCCGAAAACGACTTTGCCGCGCTCGAGGATGAATTGCGGCATGTATCGCAGGAGTCGCTCAAGGCAAGTCTGTATCGCCGCTATGCCGGCGTCCGGCCACAGGACTACACAGACAACTCCTACCTCCGGCAGTTCACATCGTTTACCAACAGCTATCCAGTGGTGTTGAGTACTTGCCACTCCTTGCGGAGAAGCGTCCCTGACGGATACTTGTTCGATTACTTGATTATCGATGAGGCTTCCCAAGTCGACCTGCTCGCTGCAGGCCTGGCGCTCTCCTGCGCGCGCAATGTGATAGTCGTCGGAGACCTGCAGCAGCTTCAACACATTGCAGACTTGGGAGCTGCCAAACGTGCCAGCCCAGCACCGGCGCCGAGCTACGACTACGGGCGGCACAACATCCTGTCTTCTAGCATCGAGCGCTTCGGGGCCGACGTTCCCCGGACGATGCTTCGCGAACACTACCGCTGCGATCCTGCGATCATCGACTTCTGCAACAGGAAGTTTTACGGCGGGCAGCTTGTGCCCTACACCAAGAGTGACCCGGAAGGGACGGCACTTGCAGTGGTGCGCACGGCCCCCGGTAATCACATGCGGCAGCACCTGGGCGGAGGGCGGACCAACCAGCGCGAAGCCGATGTCATTGCGAAGGAAGTTCTGGAACGGTTCTGCTCAGGCACCCGGCACGAGGATATCGGAGTGGTCACCCCGTACCGCAGGCAAGTGGACAAAGTGGCGGATGCCCTGCTCAACAGCATCCAGGCTGACACAGTCCATAAGTTCCAGGGCCGTGAAAAAGAAATCATCATAATGAGCACGGTCCTGGACGAGACCAGGGACGGGAATTCCGGGGTCGACTTCGTGGATAGCCCACAACTGGTCAACGTAGCGGTTTCCCGGGCCATCAAGCGTTTTGTCCTGGTGACAAATCACGACATGCTCCCTGCCAGCCGCCATCTTCGTGACCTGGTCCATTTCATCCACTACCAGGATCCAGACGACGGTGTCTTCGAGAGTGGGGTCCTTTCTGTTTTCGACCTCCTGTACAAAGAATATTCAGCAGCGCTTCAGCCTTTAGCCGCCCGTCTGCAGACAACTTCCACTTTCGCTTCCGAGAACATCATGTGGACAGTGCTGCTCGACATAATTGCCGAGGAGCCATTCAAGGACTTGGCCGTAGCCCCGCAGGTCCTCTTGGGTAACCTGCTGCCTGACCTGTCCAGGCTCACCACCAAGCAGGCCACCTTTGTCCGGAACCGGGCCAGCGTTGACTTCATGGTTTACAACCGCATCACCAACAGGCCGGTCCTCGCGATCGAGGTTGACGGGTTTGCCTTCCATGAAGACGACCAGACACAGAAGGCCCGGGACCACCTGAAGGACGAGATCTGCCGTACGCACGGGATCCAGCTGTTGCGGCTACCGACCACCGGAAGCGGGGAACCGCATCTGATTCGCCAGCGGCTCTCGGCTGCGACAGCCCTGCCCAACGGCCGGTATCAGAAAGTAGGGCTACTCGGACTTGAACCGAGGACCTTAGGATTATGAGTCCCGCGCTCTAACCAGCTGAGCTATAGCCCCCCATGCCCGGGCCGCCCGCGATCGGTACGCGGTGCCAGGGCAAAATTACTCTAGCAAATCCGGGAAAGCGTTCAGACCACTTTGTCTTCGAAGCGTGCTCCACGGTACAGGTCCTCGAAAGTCTGCAACGTGCCCTCGATGCTGTGGGGTTCCACCATCTGCCGGCTGGCCTGGCCCATGGCGGCGCGCTGGTCCGCTGGCAGCTCCAGGACCATGGTGATCTTCTTGGCAAGGTCGTCACTGTCATTCGGCGTGAACAGGTAGCCGTTTTCGCCGTCGCGCACCAGGTGCGGCAGGGCCATGGCATCGGCCAGCACCACAGGGGTGGAGGCAGACATCGCCTCGAGCGTAACCAGGGACTGCAGCTCTGCCGTTCCTGGCATGCAGAACAGGTCGGCCTGGATGTAGGCCCGGCGCAGCTCCTCGTCGCTGGCGAGGCCCAGGAACTTCACCCGGTCGGTCATCCGCAGCCGGCGGACCACATCTTCCAGGGAGGACCGGACTTCGCCGCCGCCGACAATCTCGAGGTGGACGTTAAGTTCCGGCGGAGTCTTGCTGACGGCTTCGATGAGCACGTCCACGTGCTTTTCCTCGGCCAGCCGGCCGGCGAACATCACGGTGGGGTGCTCATGGGGTTCGATCTGCTCGCCGGGCTGGAGTTCGTAGGCGGCGGAGTCAATACCGTTGGACAACGGCAGGACCTTGCGCAGGAAGGCGTGCTGGTGCATGGCCTTGGCGGCAAGCGGGGTGGGCGTGGTGACCACGTCCGCCTTGCCCATCACTTTGCCCATGTCCTTCCAGGAAATCTTCCCGATAATGTCCTTGAACCACTGCGGAAACGGCAGGAACGGGTTAAGGTTCTCCGGCATGAAATGGTTGGTGGCAACAATCCGGACGCCGCGCTTCACGGCCTCGTACAGGACGTGCTCGCCGATCATGTAGTGGCTCTGGATGTGCACCACATCGGGCTTTACCCGGTCAAAAAGGAGGCTGATTTCCTTCTTGATCTCCCAGGGCAGGCAAATACGGAAGTACTCGTGCGTGGGGACGCCGTGGGAACGGAGCCTGTGGACCGTCCCCTCAGGCCGGAACTCCGTAAAGCTCTTTCCGTTGTCCGCGCGGCAGGCCAGCACATGGACGTCGTGCCCGCGGCCGGTCATTCCCTTGGCCAGTCGGTAGCCGAACTGCGCCGCTCCGTTGACGTGCGGCGGATAGGTGTCTGCAGCGATCAGGATGGTCAGGGGACGCTGGTCTGCGGGCGTGGTCACGTGGAGAGCTCCTGATGGTCACGGTGCGGACAGCATGTACTGGCAGCACAGTTGGCCGGCGGCGCGGTGGCGCCTGGCCTCGTGGTGAATCTTGCTTGCGGAATGAGGGATGGGATCAGGTGGACAGTGGCTAGCGGCTCGCCCTGCCCACGGCCTTCCGCGCGTCCTTCTTGCGCTTCGTGACCTCAGGATGGTGCCTGGAAAGGGCGATCACCCCAACGATAGCAAGGGAGGCGGCGGTTCCCATGGCAATGGCCATCACGGCGTGGACATCCGGCCGCAGTTCGCCGAGGATCACAATGCCGATCGCAATGCCCACCAGCGGATCGATCACGGTGAGCCCTGCGATCACCAGGTCCGGCGGACCCGACGAGTAGGCGCTCTGGACGAACCACGACCCCAGCCCGCCCGCCGCGATCAGGGCCACCACGGAGTACCACTGCACGTTCAGCAGGAACAGCCCGTTGGGATCGAGCAGGTGTTTGCCGATGATCCGGGTCAGGACGGCCACGAACCCGAAGAGGACCCCGGCACCCAGGATATAGACGAAAGCGTTGATCCGGTGCCTGAACATAACGGCCAGGGTGCCGAAGAGTCCGACGGCGAGCGCCAGCAGCAGCACGATGGTGACCTCGTCGGCGAGGGTTACATCGTGGTTTTCCTGTGTGACGTTGACAGCCAGGAGGACGAAGAGCGCGGAGCCGGTCACGCACGCCGCGATAGCCACCACGGTTGCCCGGTTGATGGTGAGGTCCTGGTCCTTGGCATTGATGATCGTGGTGATCACCAGGGCGATGGCGCCGATGGGCTGCACAACCGTCAGCGGGGCCGAAACGAGCGCCACGGCGTTCATGGCCATGCCGGCACACAGCAGCAGCAGGCCGAACACCCAGCGCGGATTCCGGAGCAGGCGCAGGAAGCCATTGGAGCTCAGGGCAAGGCCGCCGGTGTCGGCTTTGACGGCACTCCCCTGGCGCTGCGCACCAAGGGCGAGGCAGAAGGCGCCAAGCAGCGCAAGACCGACTGCCATCCACACCATCAGGCGGCCCCGTCGTCGTGATGTGCCTGCATTCTGCCCTTCCGCAGGATGGCCCAGAAGTAGTTGTAGGCAGCAATCCAGTGGCCAACCAGGCCCAGGCCCAGGACTATCCACGCGGCGACGAACAATGCAGTGGAGAACCCTGTGTCCAGCCGTGAGAGGACCAGCAGAGGGGTTCCCAGCAGCAGCAGGCCGGTGCGCACCTTGCCGACCACACTGACGGGAAGGTCCGGGTGGCCCCGGAAGAAGAACAGCGTCATGGTCAGCAGGACAGCGTCCGGGACCACCAGGGCGGCCAGGTAAAGCCAATGGACGACGCCGGCAATCACCAGCGTGACAGCCACCGCTATGAGCGCCAGGCGGTCGGCGATGGGGTCCAGGACCCTGCCGAGTTTGGAGGTTTGGTCGAAGCGGCGGGCGATGTACCCGTCAACCCAGTCGGTGCTGGCCATGACGGCCAGGACCACAACGGCGGCACCGTATTCCTTTTGGCCCAGGACAAGCCAAATGAAGAGCGGCACCCCCATGAAACGCACCACGGTGAGCAGGTTGGGAATGGTGAACACGAGGTCGTGGTCAACCTGGGGGCGTCCGGGACGGGAGCCGGCACCAATGAACTTCACCCCGTCCCCCTTTCCTTCCTGCTGCCCCCTGCGAGCGCTATTGCCGTTTTTCCCTGAACTTCCGCGGGCTGCCGGAACGCCCGCCCGCTACCGGTGCTAGTACGTCCGGAGGAGCTTGCGCACCAGGACCAGGAAGACGGTTCCCGCGGCGATGAAGGCTGCCAGCGGCTTCCAGCGTTGTTCCAGGTCTGCGGATCCGGACAATGCTGCGAACTTCTGCCCGGCGATGTCCCGGCCGTGGCCGGCCAGGGCCTGGCCCTCCCGCAGTTTGTCCTGGGCCGTTGCCAGCAGGTACCTTCCCTGGGTCTTGACGTCCAGCTCGGTGCCGAGTTCGTCGCGCACTTCGGTGAGGTGGTGGCGGCGCTGGCTGAGCCGGCGTACCAGCTCGGGCTCGGAGGCGTGCGGGAATTCCTTGTCGTGCTCAGCGGCCTTGGCTGCCTTCTCGGCCTTGGCCTTGGCAGCCGCTTCATCCTTTGCGGCCTTCGCGGCCTTGGCCTCGGGACTGTTGGGATCAAGGACAGCGGGGTTGAACGAAGAGCCTTCTTTGGCCACACCGATATCGTGTTTGATGCCGCGGATGGTCTCCTCCGGCATGAGCGGCATGGCCTTCTTGAACTTGCGGGCGCCGATCAGGCCGCCGATCAGCGCTATCAGGAGGAAGGCCGCGGACACCAGGAGGGCTGCCAGCCAGGCGGGCATGATGGTTGCCAGTCCCATGATGGCTGCGACGATGAGGCCCACCACCAGGAAGAGAAGGAAAACGAGGGCGACGGCGAAAAAGGCAGCGGCAACCCCGACCTGGATTCCCTTGCGCTTGAGCTCGATCTTCGCGAAGGCGATTTCGTCGTTGAGCTGGCGCGGCGCCAACCGGAAAAGGAGTTTAAGCGTCCTGGGCAGCGCAGTGATGCGCAATCCCTGGCTGGTACGCCCGCTGTGACGTCCGCTCATCGGTTCCGCCTTACTGGTTATGGGTCGAATCGGCTTCCGTATGCTGCAGGAAAGTGCAGCTGCACAGTCCCCGCACCAAAACTATCATTCAGGTTAAGGGCGAACTTCGGGGCTTGCCGTGCGGCGTGCCCTACAACGCTGCAAAATTAGGCAGCGCCGGGCCTAGGATTGATCTCCGTGACCATTCCCAGCAATCCGGGCGACCTGTTGAGCCGCCGCCGGAAACTCCTTTACATCCTGCTGCTCGGCGCCCTTACGGCGTTGGGTCCGTTCACGATCGATCTTTACCTTCCCGCGTTCCCGGCCCTGGAGGAGAGCCTCGGCGTGACCGAGGCCCAGGTCCAGCTGACCCTGGCCGGCACCACCGTGGGCTTTGCCATCGGCCAGCTGGTGGTGGGCCCCTTCAGCGACAGGTTCGGGCGCCGGACCCCGCTCATCCTGGCAACGGCACTGCACATCGCGGCGTCCGTGGGTGCCGCCCTGTCCACGGATATCACCATGCTGGGCATTTCCCGCGTCCTGATGGGCGTGGGGGCTGCCGGCGGCGGCGTTGTGGCCATGGCAATGGTCCGGGACCTTTTCTCGGGTTATGCCATGGTGAAGATGTTTTCCCGCATGGCACTGGTGAACGGCCTGGCACCCATTTTGGCGCCGGTGATCGGTTCACAGCTGCTCCTGGTGATGGAGTGGCCCGGGATCTTCGTGTTCCTTGCCGCCTACGGGACCCTGGTGATCGTCTCTGCCCTGTTCCTGGTCCGCGAGACCCTGCCTCCTGAAAAGCGCCGCCAGAGCGGCCTGACCGCGCGCCAGCGCTACCGGATCCTTTTCAGCGACAGGGTCTTTGTGGGGCTGCTGTTTGTGGCGGGGCTGAACTTTGGCGGCTTGTTCACCTATTTGTCCGCTTCCCCGTTCCTGTTCCAGGACGTTTTCGGCTTTTCGCCCCAGGAGTACGGCCTGCTGTTCGGCATCAACTCGCTGGGCATCGTGGCCGGCATCCAAACCAGCTCCCGCCTCATCCGCCGGGTGCCGCCGCAGTGGATCATCGCTGCTGCCACTGCCTGGATGTTCGTGATGGCCACGCTGATCGTGGTGTTCGACCAGCTGGGGTTCGGCCTCTGGGGCGTGCTGGTTCCCTTGTGGTTCTACATCCTGGGGACTGGCTTCATGTTCCCCTGCGTTCAGGTGCTCGCCCTGGCCGGCCATGCGGGCCAGGCCGGCACCGCAGCTTCCCTGCTCGGATTCTCGACGTTCATGATGGCAGGGCTCATTTCCCCGGTTGTCGGCTGGCTGGGCATCACCAGCGCCGCACCCATGGGCGCGGTGCAGGGAGCGTGCATCCTGCTTGCCATGGCAGCCCTGTGGCTGGTGGTCCGGCCACGTACCGTTCCCTCGATCCACTGACGCCATGAAGGACACCTCAAAGCGCAGGCCGCACCGGAATCGCCGGGGACTCTTCCTCGGCGCGGTGCTGGGCGCCGTCGCGGGCTACTTTGCGGGCAGGGCCATGGGCAACCCCGCCATGGGCATTGTCCTGGGCATGATTGCAGGTTCGGCGCTGCTGTACCGGGTCAACCCGGGGCCCTGGAACCGACCCTGACGCCGCCGCAACCGGGAGCAGGCAAAGCGCGCGGCGGACGTGGATGGCCTGCCGCCTGCAGGGTACCCGCGATAAAATGGTGTTTGTGCCCACCTGGCAGGAACAACCGCCGCTTCCGGCCACATGGCAACGGTGCGATAACCGGATACTGCCACTGTGGTGGGAGCGGCTGTGTGCCCAGACAGGCGAACAGTCTGCAGCGCTCTATGCCGCCGGGCTGTTCACTGAGGACCGCCGCCGGCCCATCGCGCAGTGGTTCAACCCCGCCTTCAACGCCGCCCTGCTGGTAGCCCCCGAGACCTCCCCCGAATGGCCCGTGCAGCGCTTCGGGATCTTCTACGCGCCACCAGACTCAGGAGTGGTCCGCATCCATTCGGCCCCCCACGAGTGGAATCCCCGCCAGCCCCGGAAGTCACCCACCGAGAAAGAGGCGTTCCTGGCCGCCATCGTGGAGGCGGAGCGCTTCCTCCAGGTGGAAATGGACTTCGTCTAGAAAACAAAAATCCCCGTCCCCCACAAGGGAGGAACGGGGATTTTTTCGGTTTGCTCCTCCTGCTGGACTTGAACCAGCAACCCTTCGATTAACAGTCGAATGCTCTGCCAATTGAGCTAAGGAGGAATGAAGCAGGTATGACATTAGCAAAGGATTCCGGACAAAGTGAAATCGGCATCCCTGCGGCCCTGGAGGGCAGCTTCCGGCATAAAAAAATCCCCGTTCCGGAGGCCGGAACGGGGATTGCGCGCTCCTCCTGCTGGACTTGAACCAGCAACCCTTCGATTAACAGTCGAATGCTCTGCCAATTGAGCTAAGGAGGAATGAAGCGGGTATTAGCCTAGCAAAGACCCCGGCTGGAAGCGAAATCGGGGGTCAGGCATCAGACCTGAGCGCCCGGCGTTCCATCTCCAGCATCATGAGTTCGCGGTTGAGGCGCTGGTAGGTTTCCGGGTCAGCCGCAGGGTCCAGCCGCTGGAGCTGGCCCATCTTGTCCGCCTTGACCCGCGTGATCTGAAGCTCGAACAGCCGGGAGAGGATGTCCCGGCAATACTTCTGCACCGCTTCCTCGGTGCTGGCGGGCAGCGGAACAACAGCCAGCTCGGACACCAGGGGGCGCAACGGTTCCGGAACCTCGTGCATCACGTGCTCGACCCACCGGACGGGGTCGGCGGCGAGGGCCGGGTCCGTGGCCCGCATGGCGTCGTGGACGGCTTGGAAAGCGGGGGTGGCAAAGCGGGCAGCCGAAAAGCGTTCCCAGACGCCGCCAACCAGGAGCGAGGGCTCCTGCAACGCAACCTCCAGCGCCTGCCGTTCCATGGAGGCCACGGGGTCCCGGGGGTCGGGCCGGTGGTAGGACGGCACGGCTCCCGACGGCGGCCCTGCAGCAACGCCGGGACCTCCCGGTGCGGCTGCGGGGGCGGAGGGAGTCGCGGAGGTCCGGGTCGCGGGAGCGGGGGCCCCGCCCTGGTCGCCGCGCTTGGCGGCATTTTTGACTTCTGCCGTGACCAGGCGCAGCACCTCGTTGGGGTCCGGCATCCCCAGCCAGCCCGTGAGCGCCTGGCAGTAGCCCGTCCGGGTAGAGGCGTCCCGGATGGCGGCAACCACCGGCACGGAGGCTTTCAGGCCCTGGACGCGCCCCTCCACTGTGTCCAGGTTGAACTGCTTCAGGGTGGTCCGGATGGCGAACTCGAAAAGCGGCCGGCGGGACTGCACCAGGGCGTGCACGGCTTCATCGCCCCTGCTTTGGCGCAGGTCGCAGGGATCCGCGCCGGAGGGCTCCACCGCCACGTAGGTCTGGGCGGTGAAGCGCTGGTCCTCCTCGAAGGCGCGCAGAGCGGCTTTCTGCCCGGCGGCGTCGCCGTCAAAGGTGAAGATGACCTCTCCCCCGGTGCCGTCGTCGGAGAGCAGGCGGCGGGCAATCTTGATGTGCTCGGTGCCGAACGCGGTGCCGCAGGTGGCCACCGCCGTCGTGATTCCTGCAAGGTGGCAGGCCATCACGTCCGTATAGCCCTCCACCACCACCAGTTGCCGCTCCTTGGCGATGTTCCGTTTGGCGAGGTCGATCCCGTAGAGTACCTGGGACTTTTTGTAGAGCGTGGTCTCAGGGGTGTTGAGGTACTTCGGGCCTTGGTCGTCCTCGTAAAGCTTCCGGGCGCCGAAGCCGATGGTGTCCCCGGCGATGTCCCGGATGGGCCAGATGAGGCGGCCGCGGAAGCGGTCATAGATCCCCCTGTTGCCTTCGGAGAACATGCCCGTCAGCTTCAGCTCAGCGTCAGTGAAGCCCCGGCCGCGGAGGTGCTTGAGGAGCGCGTCCCAGCCCTGCGGTGCGTACCCGACGCCGAATTGCTCTGCGGCTGCCCGGTCGAAGCCGCGCCCATGCAGGAAGGTGCGCGCTTCCGCGGCCCCGGGCGTCAGCAGCTGCCCCTGGAAAAACTCGTCGGCGATCTTGTGGGCATCCAGCAGCCGCTGCCGGCGCCCCACTTCCTCCCGGTTGGGCCCGGTTCCGCCGTCCTCATACCGCAGCTCGTAGCCGATCCGGGCGGCCAGCTTCTCCACGGCTTCCTGGAACGAACTGTGGTCCTGCTTCTGCACGAACGCAATGACGTCGCCGTCCTCACCGCAGCCAAAGCAGTGGTACCGGCCAACCTGCGGCCGGACAGTGAAGGAAGGGGAACGTTCGTCGTGGAAGGGGCACAGGCCTTTGAAGGTCCCCAGCCCGGCGCCCTTGAGCGTGACGTACCCGTCAACCACTTCCTTGATGTCCGTGCGCTGGCGTACTTCGTCAATATCTTCGCGTTTGATCAGCCCTGGCACAGAGCCATCCTAGCCTTGGGGTACGACGGCGACGGGTGCCACGTGGGATACCTCACCACAGCGCCAATCACCACAGCGACGGCAGGCTCCCCACCAGCCGCTCGTACATGGCCAGTGCCGAGCCGTCGGTCAGCGACGCCACCTGGTCGATCACCACGCGAAGGCGCGCACCGTCGTCGGGCGCGTCCCTCCAGTCCGCCGCGAACATCGGTTCCAGGTGGCGGTCGCCGGTGGCGCTCAGGGCCGTGACCAGGGCGTGGAGCACCTCCCGCTGGCGCTCGTAGATGGGCTGGCGGTGCTCGGTGGTCATCACGAACGTGGTGGCCAGGCCCTTCATGACGGCGATCTCCATGACGGTCTCGTCCGGAACCATGAGTTCGGCGTTGAAGCGCGTCAGGTTCTCCGGACCGTACACGGCGCGGGTGGTTTCCAGCGCGCTCTGGCAGAACCTGCCGATCAGCTGGCTGGTCATGTTCTTCAGGGCCGCCATGGACTTGCGGCTGCCGTCGGCCTCGCGCACCCAGACGTCCGTGGCTTCAAGCCGGGCCAGGGCGGCGTCGATGGCGGCGGGATCGTTGTGCGGCAGGTACCACTGCTTGGCGTACCCCACCACCCGGGCACGGTGGTCCGGGTTGTCCATCCAGCGCAGCTGGAAGTGCCCCGCCACGATTGCGTCCTCGACGTCGTGCACCGAGTAGGAGATGTCGTCAGCAAGGTCCATCACCTGGGCCTCCAGGCAGGAGCGGCGCTCCGGAGCCCCCTCCCGGATCCAGTTGAAGATCGGCAGGTCGTCCTCATAGGCGCCGAACTTGCTGGTGCGCTGGCCGTGGATCACCGGGGCTTCCAGCGCGGACCACGGGTATTTGGCTGCCGCATCCAGGCTGGCCCTGGTGAGGTTCAGGCCTGCGGGCTGGCCGTCGGGCGTCAGCACCTTGGGCTCCAGCCGGGTCAGCAGCCGCAGGGTCTGGGCGTTGCCCTCGAAGCCGCCGATGGCGTGGGCCACCTCGTTCAGAGCCGATTCCCCGTTGTGCCCGAACGGCGGGTGGCCGAGGTCGTGGCTGAGGCAGGCGGTGTCCACGACGTCCGGATCGCAGCCAAGGGAGCGCCCCAGCTCGCGGCCCACCTGGGCGACCTCGAGGCTGTGGGTCAGGCGGGTGCGGACAAAATCATCCGTGTCCGGTGCCACCACCTGGGTTTTGGCGCCCAGCCGGCGGAGCGCCGAGGAATGGAGCACCCGGGCGCGATCCCGTTCAAAGTCGGAGCGGTAGACGTTCTTGGGCGGCTCCTCCACCCACCGGGCGGAGTCGTGGGTGTCGTAGCCCGGCAAGACGGGGGCGGCAGTGCGCGTCTCAGCCACCGGAAACATCCAGTTCCGCCGCGGAGATGTCCCGCGACTGGTCGGCGTTGAGGGCCCGGGACTCGAGCCAGTCCTTGGGCAGCGCGGGGCGCTTGGGTGAGCCGGCGCGGCCGCGGGGGCCTTCGGCATCGACACCCGGGTAGGGAGAGGCGGTGTCCAGCTCGTCCAGGGCGGCGCGCAGCTCCTCGAGGCTGTTCACCAGCGCCATCCGGGTACGGAGTTCGCCGCCCACCACGTAGCCCTTGAAATACCAGGCGATGTGCTTGCGGATCTCCCGCAGCGCCTTGCCCTCGTCACCGAACGTCTCCACCATCAGTTCGGCGTGCCGGTAGACGCCCTGGGCTACCTGGCCCAGATTCGGCTTATGCCGGATGTCGCTGCCTTCGAAGGCCGCCTGCAGGTCACCGAACAGCCAGGGCCGGCCCTGGCAGCCGCGGCCCACCACCACGCCGTCAACACCGGTTTCGCGGACCATCCGGACGGCGTCTTCCGCGGACCAGATGTCACCGTTGCCCAGTACCGGGATGTCCGGCAGGGCCTCACGCAGCCGTGCGATGGCGGACCAGTCGGCCTGTCCGGAGTAGAACTGCGCGGCCGTGCGGCCGTGAAGGGCGACGGCGGCGACCCCGGAATCGCGGGCGATGCGGCCGGCGTCGAGGTACGTGAGATGGTCGTCGTCGATGCCCTTGCGCATCTTGATGGTCAGCGGGACATTGCCCTTCGACGCTTCCTTGACGGCGGTCTGCACGATGGAGGTGAAAAGGTCGATCTTCCAGGGCAGGGCCGAGCCGCCGCCCCGGCGGGTGACCTTGGGCACCGGGCAGCCGAAGTTCAGGTCGATGTGGTCTGCGCGGTCCTCTTCCACCAGCATCCGCACGGCGCTGCCCACCGTGACCGGGTCCACGCCGTACAGCTGGACAGACCGGACCTTTTCGTCGTCGTCATGCGAAATGATGCGGAGCGATTCCGGCGTCCGTTCCACCAGGGCGCGGGACGTCACCATCTCCGCCACGTACATTCCGCCGCCGTATTCACGGCAGAGACGGCGGAAGGCGGAGTTGGTGATGCCGGCCATGGGCGCCAGGATCACTGGCGTGTCCACGGTGATGGGACCCAGCTTCAGGGGCGGGAGTTCCAGCTTGGGGGCGGGAGGAGTTGCTGCAACAGTCACCTGTCCATTGTTGCAAAGCCGGGCAAATCGGGCGGCCGGCCGGGTTGGTCAACTGAAGTGGCCAGAAGGTGGAGCCAACCGGAGTGGCTCAACCGCGGTCCGCCCGGCGTCCCCGCCTGGTGGCTGGTGCGTCGTCCTGGTCTCCGGCGGGAAGGCGTGACTGGCGGTCAAGGGCCGCGGCGGCCAGCGACCCGGTGTCAGTCACCCCCGGTTCATCCAGGCTGATTGCTTCGGGCGCCCGTGCCGCCGGCGCCTCCGGGATTCCTGCCCGGACGCCGGTGGCCTTGACCACCAGCACGGCGATCAGCGTGGTGACCGGAATGGCCAGGACCAGGCCGATAGAGCCCACAAGGGTGCGGATGACTTCCTCGGAGAGCTCCGCGCTGGTAAGGGTGTCGGCGAGCGGGCGATCGTAGAGCATCACGATGATGAGGATGGGAAGGGCCGCGCCGGCGTAGGCGAAGGCGATGGTGTAGACAGTGGACGCGATGTGGTCGCGCCCGATCCGCATGGCCGAGGTGAAGAGTTTCCGGGCACTGCTGCCCGGCGCCAGTTCGTAGAGCTCCCACACAGCGGAGGACTGGGTGATGGTCACGTCATTGAGGACGCCCAGGCCGGAGATGATGAGCCCGCACAGTATGACGCCCGAAATCGAGATGTTGGCGGAAGTGTTCACCAGGGTGGTTGCCTCGTGGTTCCCCACCCCGGCAAGGTTGGCGGCACCGGTTGCCCACGCGGCCAGGAGCGCCGTGATCCCCAGCCCGAACATGGTGCCCAGCAGTGCGGTGGAGGTCCGGGCGGAAAAGCCGTGGGCGAAGTACAGGACCCCAATCATGATCACCGTGGACCCCACCAGGGCCAGCAGGAGCGGCGGTTTTCCTTCCACCAGCCCGGGAAGCATGAAGCTTGCCAGCACGAAGTAGGCGCCCACAAGCCCGATCAGGGCGCGCAGTCCCCTCCAGCGGGCCACGGCTATCACTACCGCTGCGTACAGCAATGCCAGCAGGACGATCGGCAGGGTCCGCACGAAGTCAACGAAGATGAAGGCTGGCGAACCCTGGGCGGCGGACGCGCCTTGGGCGTTGGACAGGTTCAGGTACCGGATCTGGTCGCCGGTCTTCACCCCGTGGGATTTGGCCACGTCCGGGTTGATCACCACCTTGACCGGGCTTCCGCCCTTGTCCGGCTCCGTGAAGGCAAAGGTGCAGTCGGACCCCTGTTGGCTTTGCTGGCCCTGCTGGTTTTGGGCCTGGCCGTCCGGGCCCTGCTGGGCAATTCCCTGCATGCAGTTTTCCGTCACCACGCTTTGGATGGTGCCGGTGTCGAAGGTGACCCCGGGCGCGGCCGAGTAGGGGTTGGCCAGGGAGATGCCCTCCTTGCTGCCCGAGGGCCAGAGCATGGCCATCCCCGCGAGGGTGAGGAGCGTCAGCGGAATCAGCACTGCCGCGAGGATGCGGTTTGCCTTCCGCCGTGCAGCCATCGCCTGAGGCGTCGGCTCCGAATGACCTGTGGAAGCGTGGGAGTGACCGGACCCCATCAGCTGTAGAACCTCATACGTTGAACTCTACGTCCGGCACCGTAGGGTTTATAAATGGATTATCGGGGACTGGGAGGTACCAGGTATGGCCAACAGCAATTCGGAAAAGGGGGCCCCGCGCCCGTTCGAAGCATCCGGCACTGCCCGCGAGGCAGTGCTCAGCGTTCGGGAGTCGTCAGGTCCCACCCGGGGAGTTGCCCTGGTCCTGCACGGGGGCAAGTCCCAAAGCCGTGAGCCCGTGGAGGCCAGGCACCTGAGCCCGGCCAGGATGGTGCCCTTCGCCTGGGACCTGCACCGCGCCGGCCGGAAGCACGGGCTGGCCGTGTGGTCGCTCCGCAACAGCGTCCGCGGCTGGAACGGCCCGGACATGTCGCCGCTGCAGGACGCCCGCTGGGCACTCGCAAGGATCCGGGAGCAGCACCCTGACGTGCCGGTGTTCCTGGTGGGCCATTCCATGGGCGGGCTCACCGCCGTGTGCGCCGCGGACCACCCAGGGGTGGAGGCCGTCGTCGCCCTTGCCCCCTGGCTCAACCCGTCAACTCCCACGTCCGGCGTCGCCAACCGCAAGGTGCTGATCGTCCACGGAACCACGGACAGGTGGACCAGCGCTTCGGCGTCCCTGCTCTTCGCGCGGCGCGCCTCCGCCGAGGCCGCCAGCATGCAGTACGTTGCCCTTAAGGGTGCAGGCCACTTCATGCTCCGCAAAATCGGGGTGTGGCAGACGCTGACCACCGGCTTTGTGATTAAGGCATTCTCCGAAAGCATCGGCAAGGAGCTCCCCCTTCCCGCGGACTTCACCAGGCTGCTGCCGGAATCGTCCGTCCAGGTAACCCTGTAGGGACTTTCCATGGCATGGCGTCCCGCACCCAATGACCCCTTCTACCGTGTGATCGTCCGCTGTGCACTCCTGCTTCGCCGGGTCTTCCGGATCCGGATCATCAGCAGCGGGACGGAACACCTGCCGCCTCCGGGGCCGAGGACCGGCACCTCCAGGGCTGTGGTTCCGGGCAACGGCGCCGTTTTTGCCATCACGCACTTTGGCTACGTCGATTTTGCCGTCGCCGAGCTCCTGCTGTGGGAGCACTCGCGCGCGGAGCTGCGGTTCCTGGTCCATCAGGGCGCCGCCGATCACTGGCTTGCCGGACCGGCCATCAGTGCTGCCGGCCACGTGGTGGTGGGGTTCAGCGGCCGTTCAGACGCCTACGATGCCGCGGTGGCCAAGCTGCGCGCCGGGGAGTATGTGGGCGTGTTCCCCGAGGCGGGCGTGAGCCGCAGCTTCACCGTCCGCGAGTGCAGGACCGGCGCGGTCCGGATGGCGGCCGAAGCCGGGGTTCCGGTCATCCCCGTCTCCGTCTGGGGCGCCCACCGGATCCTTACCCGAGGCCACGGTTTTTCGCCCGGAAGGACATGGCGGGCACCGGTCCGGCTCCATGTGGGTGAGCCGCTAGCCTTCGCGCCGGGCGACGATGTTGAGGCCGGTACTAAGGAACTCCGTGCCCGCCTCCAGGACGGGGTCGGGAAGTGCATTGTGGACTTTCCGCTGCAGCCGGAGCCCGGCGCATGGTGGATGCCCGCCCACCTGGGCGGCAGCGCACCGACCGAACCCGAGCGGCAGCTACTCGACGCGCAGGACGCAGCCAGGGGCCGCCGTCGTGATCCCCGCCCAAACTAGGCAGCAGCAGGTGTCGAAACGGGGCTCCATAACGACACCTGCTGCGGCCTGGTTGGGTAACGGCGCCTAGTCCGAGACCACCAGGGTCTCCGCGCCTGCCAGCCGGGCCTTGCCGTTGTCGAGCAGGGGCTCGACGGCGGCACGGAGGGCGGCCATTGAGTCGTCCAGTTCCAGCATGACCGGGTGCTGGTACGCGATCAGCGCGAGCATGTCGCGGACGGCTTCAGCGGCGTCGTCCGGGGCCAGCGCGGGCTCGTGGCCGACGAAGACATCCGTGGGTGTTTCCGCCCCGGTATCCTCCTGGCCCGGTGCCGCATCCGGGTCTGCCGGCGCGGCATAGCTCACGGCGAAAGCCCGGATCCGGCCCTTCTTGCTGGGAGCAACTCCCGCCCCGAAAGCCGATTCGGGCCGGGCACGCAGCACGATTGCGCCGTGCGCACCGGTGAGGTCGTCCAGGAAAAGCTTCTGCACCTGTCCCACCGACAGCACGCCCGGTGAATCCCAGCCGTGGATGGAGGTGTAGTACCTGCCCACCACATCGGTCAGCTCCACGGAGCCCGTGGCCAGGTCCATCACGACGTCGGAGCCGGCGTTCTCGTCATTGGCCGGCCCGCCGCCGTTGCTGTCGGCAGGAAACACCGGCAACCGCAGGGCTCCCGGTTCAATGACCACCAGCCGGGACCGCTGGATGGGCGCCAGTTCGAAGGCTTCAGCGAAGGCGGCCCCCGGGGTGCCCGGCTCCACCTTGGCGCGGAGCTTGGTAACGCCCGACGGCGAGTGCTCAGCTTCGCGGCGCAACATCGCCAGCAGGGTGGCACCGATGCCGGAGCGCCGGTGGTCCCGCGCCACCTCTATGTAGGCCCAGAGCCGCTCGGGATGCAGGGAGGCTTCGTAAACGACGCCGGCGGCAACCGGAATCCCAACGCCGTCGATCACGTCCTCGGCCACAATGCAGCGCCGCCACGGCGTGCCGTTGGTCCCGGCAGAGGAAACCGCCAGGGCGCCGCGGAACTGGCGCGCCTGGTGGGTCTCCGGGCCGCCCCAGATTTCCAGCAGCGCCAGGTCATCGCCTTCACGCCATTCGCGGTATTCGATGGCCATGCTCAGGCGCCGATCAGGCGTGCGGCCAGGTAGCCCTCCACCTTGTCCAGGGAAACGCGTTCCTGGCTCATGGTGTCCCGCTCGCGGATGGTCACGGCCTGGTCCTCGAGGGTGTCGAAGTCCACCGTGATGCAGAACGGGGTGCCGATCTCGTCCTGGCGGCGGTAGCGGCGGCCGATTGCGCCGGCGTCATCGAAGTCGATGTTCCAGTTCTTGCGCAGCTGGGCGCCGAGGTCCTTCGCCTTCGGGGACAGGTCCTCGTTGCGGCTCAGCGGCAGGACTGCAGCCTTGACCGGCGCCAGCCGCGGATCCAGCTTCAGGACGGTACGGACGTCCACGCCGCCCTTGGCGTTGGGGGCCTCGTCCTCGGTGTAGGCGTCCACCAGGAACGCCATGAAGGAGCGGGTCAGGCCCGCGGCAGGCTCGATCACGTACGGGGTGTAGCGCTCGTTGGTGGCCTGGTTGAAGTAGCTCAGGTCCGTTCCGGAGGCCTTGGCGTGGGTGGAGAGGTCAAAGTCGGTGCGGTTGGCGATGCCTTCCAGCTCACCCCACTCGGAACCCTGGAAGCCGAAGCGGTACTCGATGTCCGTGGTGCCCTTGGAGTAGTGGCTGAGCTTTTCCTGCGGGTGCTCGAAGAAGCGCAGGTTCTCTTCCCGGATGCCCAGGCCCGTGTACCACGCCATGCGCTCCTTCATCCAGTACTGGTGCCACTCTTCATCCGTGCCGGGCTCGACGAAGAACTCCATTTCCATCTGCTCAAACTCCCGGGTGCGGAAGATGAAGTTGCCCGGGGTGATCTCGTTGCGGAAGGACTTGCCGATCTGGCCGATGCCGAACGGCGGCTTCTTCCGCGACGTGGTGAGCACGTTGTTGAAGTTCACGAAGATGCCCTGCGCCGTTTCGGGGCGCAGGTAGTGCAGGCCCTCTTCGCTGGCAACGGGACCCAGGTAGGTCTTGAGCAGGCCGGAGAATTCCTGCGGTTCGGTCCATTCGCCGCGGGTGCCGCAGTTGGCACAGGCGATGTCCTTGAGGCCGTTCTCGGCGGGGCGGCCCTTCTTTTCCTCGTACTCTTCCTCGAGGTGGTCCGCGCGGTAGCGCTTGTGGCAGGAAAGGCATTCAACCAGCGGATCCGAGAAGACCTCCACGTGGCCGGAGGCCTCCCACACCTGGCGGGGCAGGATCACGGAGGAGTCCAGGCCCACCACGTCCTCGCGGCCGCGGACCATGGACTGCCACCACTGCCGCTTGATGTTTTCCTTCAGCTCGGCGCCGAGGGGCCCGTAGTCCCAGGCAGAGCGCGAACCTCCGTAGATCTCACCGGCCTGGAACACGAATCCCCTGCGCTTGGAGAGGGAGATGACCTGGTCGAGTACGGATTTTGCTGCCATGGGGGTAACTCCAATTTCTACAGGGCCGCTGGGTGCGGTCCGCGGTTTCTGGCCCCGGCGAAGCCAGCGGCGGAATACCTCTGGCTGCAGGGCGGGGCGGGTGAAGGAAAAATGCGAAAAAGCTGCGTGCCCTAGCCTACCGGCCGCTGCCTGCCCGGGTGTTATCTGCGCAGGCGCTACCTGCGCAGGGCGCCCCGCGGCCAGGGCAGGGTGGCCAGGATGATGGCGGCGAGGGTCAGGACGGTGCCAAGGACCGTGGCCGGCGCCACGATTGATCCCGGCGTTGGCAGCACCACATCGAGGGCAAGCGAGCCGAGCAACTGCCCGGCGATCATGCCCAGCCCGGTGACCAGCACGCCCAGGCTCCGGACCAGCAGCGCACCAAGGCCGATGAAAACGCATCCCATGGGACCGCCAAGGTAGTACCACCACTCAGCGGGCAGCGGGTTCCCCGGTCCGGCCACCGTAACCTTCACCGCGTAAGCCGTCCACAGCACAACGGAACCCGCAATGAAGTTGACCAGGGTGGCCGCGATGGGTGTGCCGTAATGGACGGTGGCCGTCCCATTCATGGCCTGCTGGAAGCTCATCAGGAACCCTGCCGCCACCGGCAGGAGGAGCGGGACCAGGAGCGCTGCGGGGCCGCCTGGTCCTGCCCCGCCGTCGGCCGCCATACCCTGGGCGCCACCTGCTGCGGCGAACCGTGGTGACACAGCCCAGGCGACGGCGGCGATGGTCAGGAGGCAGCCGATGACGCGGATGGCCGTGACTTGCTTCCGGCCCGCCGGTCCAATGCCCAGCTTGTCCACCAGCAGGCCGCTGACCGTCTGGCCGGTGACCGTTGCCACGGTAAAAAGCGCCACGCCGAGGATGCCCACCGTGAAGGACTGCGCGAAGACGAAGAGCGCACCGATGCCGCCGGCAAGGACGTAGATGCGCGGAAACGCCCTGCTGCGGACCGCGGGCAGGATCCTGGCCAGGCCGGCCCTGCCGCTCGGCAGGAGCAGCGAGACCAGGACCATCACCACCAGGCCTGTGCTGAAGCTCACCACCGCAGCGGCGATGCCGTCGTCGAGGCGGGTGCCGAGGGCGCCGTTAATCCGGCCCTGGACGGGAATGGCGAGGCCCGCGCCCACCGCGAGCGGAAGGCCTGCGAGCAGCGGCAGGCGGGGGCTGGAAGTCATTGAATCAACCCTACGTCAGGCATCATTGCTTCTATGAGCAATGTTGAAGAGATCACCATCCGCGACAGCATGATCCGCCTGGGCCAGCTCCTGAAGCTCGCCAACCTGGTGGAGGACGGCGTGGAGGCCGCGGAGCTCATCAAGAACGGGCTGGTCAAGGTCAACGGGGAGATCGACGACCGCCGCGGCCGGCAGCTGCACAATGGCGACACCGTGACGGTGAACGGCCAGACCGTGCGCGTGGTGGCGCCCGCAGCCTGACGGCGCGGGGCGGCACTGGGCCGCCGCCCGCCGTCGTTCTTCCTACTTCTTCAGGACCTCGTGGGTGAGGAACTCCCCCACGTGCCCGATCTCCTGCTGGTTGATACCGTGCCACATGCCGGTGTAGAGGACCTTGGTGAGCTTGACGTGCTTGCGCACCCAGCCCATGGTGAATTCGATCTTGTCCGGTGTGATCACTGGGTCCTGCTGGTCCCGGCCCCAGAACATGGGCACGGTGCCGTCCAGCTCGGAGTCCTTGAAGCTGGGATCGTCGCCGGCGTCCACCACGAAGCCTGAAAGTCCGACGACGGCGGCGAAGTCCGTGGGCCGCTGGCGCAGGAGCGTGGTGGCCATAGCCATGCCCATGGAGAAGCCGAGCAGTGACACGGACGGGTGCCCTACCTTGATGGCGTCGATCCATTCGAGCACGTAGGCCGATGCTTCCTTGACGCGGTCCAGCGAGTAGTCGATGGAGGCCGTGAGCGGGAACCAGGTGAACCCCGGACCCATAGCGATGGGGGCGCGGACGGACGCTACGGCAAAGCCGCCGGGCAGCAGGTCGGCCAGGCTCAGCAGGTCCTGTTCGTTCGCGCCGTAGCCGTGCAGGAGCACCAGCAGGGGCTTGCCATCGCGCTGGTCCTCCGGATGGGACCACAGGACAACAGGGGCAGGAAATACTTCGGCGTCAGTCATGGTTTCCATTCATACCAGTTACCCACAGGTAACTACCTACGTTGGCGTAGCCAGGGAAGCGAAAGGCAGGATAGGACCGTGAGTGACACAAGCGCCATCGAGACCCCATCCATGACCGCCGGCTCCCACCCGTGGACCCGGTATGTGGCCATGGGTGACTCTTTCACGGAGGGCATCGGGGATCCCGAGCCTTCAAGCCCGGGCGGGTACCGCGGCTGGGCGGACCGCGTTGCCGAGGAACTGGGCCGGATCCAGCCGGACTTCGCCTATGCCAACCTTGCCGTCCGCGGCCGGCTGCTGCAGCAGATCGTGGACCAGCAGCTCGCCGCGTGCCTTGCGCTGAAGCCTGACCTGGTTACCCTCTCCGCGGGCGGCAACGACCTCCTCCGCCGGGGCGGGGACCCGGATGTCCTCGCCGCGAAGCTCGATTCCGTGGTTCAGATCCTCACCATGGGCGGCGCCACGGTGGTGCTGTTCAATGGCCCGGACACCGGCACGTCCGTGCTCGGCAGGATCCGCAGCAAGGTGGCCATCTACAACGAGAACCTGCGAACTGTCGCTGCCCGGCACGACGCCGTCATTGCTGACATGTGGTCCCTCCGCCAGCTCGGCGACCCCCAGATGTGGGACGAGGACCGGCTTCATTTCTCGCCCCTGGGCCACCACACGATTGCCGCCATGGTGCTTGATTCACTGAACGTGGAGCACACCCTGCAGCCACTGCAGCCCAAGCCGTTCCCGCCACGGAGCTGGCGGGAGGCGCGGTCCGGGGACCTGGTGTGGGCCCGCCAGTACTTTGTGCCCTGGGTGCTGCGCCGGCTGCGCAACCAGTCGTCAGGAGACGGCATCACGGCGAAGCGGCCGACGCCGGGTCCCGTCTTTGGTCCGGGCGTTCCGCTGGGCTCCGGCGAGGGTCCGCTGGGGCAGGCCGCCGGAAGCCGGAACTGAGTCCGCTGCTAACGCGCCGGGGTTAAGCTGGAGGGACACACACGAGAGGCTTAGCACCGTGAGCAACCTGTTTTTCTGGATCATCATCCTGTCATTCGTGATTCCGATGGCCATGCGGATGTACCGGAAGTCTGTGGCCCGCCGGAACCAGGAGCAAACCTTCTCGGGACGGTACCCGGAGCAGTTCCCCGGCGCAGGGCAATTCCCCGGGGCTGGTCAGTTCCCCGGCGCTGGTCAGTTCCCCGGGCCCGGGGACTTTGGCTCCAACGGTCCGCAGAGCAAGCAGCCGCGGGACGGCTTCACCCAGCAGGACTACCTCGCGGGCGGTTTCCGCCAGATAGAGCGGCCTGCACCGCTCCCGCCCAGCCAGCCCCTGCCGCCGATCCAGCCCGTCCCGCCGGTCCCGCCCACGGACCAGCAGTTTCCGCCGTACGGGCAGCAGCCCTACGGCCAGAACCAGCACGAAGAAGCCCCGCAACAGCCTTCAGCCCCGGCCACTCCCCCGCCGCCGCCGTCGGCCCCGCAGGGGTTCCGGGCGCGCAAGCTCGCGGAACTGGACCAGCAGTACAGCAACGGTGAGCTGTCCGTCGAGGAGTACATGACCCGCCGCAGCGAGATCATGAACGGCTGACCCCGGCCGGACAGGAGCAACGTGGGCGGGACTCCCGGGTCCAGGTCAGTTGACTTATTCCACCTGCCGGCTCAGTCCACCTGCGGGAAGCCCAGGTCGATGACTGACGTTGCCGGGTCCGGCCAGCGGGTTGTCACTACCTTGCCGCGGGTGTAGAACCGGATGCTGTCCGGTCCGTACATGTGGGTGTCACCGAACAGGGAGTTCTTCCAGCCGCCGAAAGAGAAGGTGCCTACCGGCACCGGAATGGGCACATTCACGCCCACCATCCCGGCCTCGACGTCGAACTCGAACTGCCGCGCTGCGCCGCCGTCGCGGGTGAAAATGGCAACCCCGTTGCCGAACTCGTTGTCATTCACCAGACGGACGGCGTCACTGTAGCTGTCCACCCGGACCACAGACAGGACCGGGCCGAAGATCTCGTCGTCGTAGACCTTCATGCCGGGCTTGACGTGGTCCACCAGGCTGACGCCGATGAAGAACCCGTTCGAATCGAACTGCTGCGTCCGGCCGTCCACAACCACGGTTGCACCCTCGTTTTCGGCGCCGGCAACGTAGGAGGCAACCTTCTCGCGGTGTTCGGCCGTGATCAGCGGACCCATCTGGGAAGCCGGGTCCGTGCCGGATCCGATTTTCAGGGTGGCCATCCGGCTCTTGATTGCCGCCACAAGGTCATCGGCGATGCTGCCTACGGCCACGAGCACACTCACCGCCATGCAGCGCTCACCCGCAGAGCCGTAGGCGGCGGAGATGGCGGCGTCTGCGGCCATGTCCAGGTCCGCATCAGGCAGGACCACCATGTGGTTCTTGGCTCCGCCAAGGGCCTGGACGCGTTTGCCGTGGTCCGCCGCCCTCTTGTAGATCGACCGGGCGATGGGCGTTGATCCGACGAAGCTGACCGCTTTGACATCCCGGTGTTCCAGGAGGGTGTCAACAGCTTCCTTATCGCCCTGGACCACGTTCAGCACACCGGCCGGAAGTCCTGCCTCGGCGAAGACCTCTGCGATGAACACGGCGGAGGACGGGTCCTTCTCGCTGGGTTTCAAAAGCACCGTGTTGCCGCACGCCAGGGCGCTGCCGATCATCCACAGCGGCACCATGGCGGGGAAGTTGAACGGCGTAATGCAGGCCACCACGCCCACGGGCTGCCGGACGGAATGGACATCCACACCGCTGGACACCTGCTCGGAGCGTTCGCCCTTGAGCATGTGGGAGAGGCCGGTGGCGAACTCGATGTTCTCCAGTCCGCGGGAGATTTCCCCCTCGGCGTCGGAGAGGACTTTGCCGTGCTCGCTGGTCAGGATCGCGGCGAGCTCGGACTTGCGGTCGTTGAGTATTTCGCGGACGCGGAAAAAGATGTTGGTCCGCTTGGCGAGGCTCGCAGCCCGCCAGGCCGGCAGCGCGGCTTTGGCAGCGCCTATGGCTTCCTCAACCCTGGCCGCTGAGGCAAGCGCCACCTGCTTTTCCTGCTCGCCGGTGGCAGGGTTGAAGACGGGGCCGAACCGCTCGGCATCGGTGACGCGGGTGCCGTTGATGTAATGCGGAATAGTGTGCACGGAGGTCTCTTTCTAAGGGAGTTCAGATGGCTGTGGTGCCCGCGGGTGGGGCCTCAAAAAAGGCGGCTACTTCGCCGGACCAAGCGAACCATCGGCAAGCCTGATGATCATGGAGCAGTCTTTTCCGGACTCGCCTGCGTCAATGAGGCGCTGGTACAGCTGCTGCACGTGCCTGCCGATTTCCAGCGGTGTGCCGGTGTCCTCGGCGGCGCTTATGGCCAGGCCGATGTCCTTGTTCGCCAGTTCCGCGGTGAACGTTGGTGCGAAATCATTGTTGGACGCGGCGGTGGGAACGACGCCCGGAACGGGATACCAGGTCCGCAGCGCCCAGCTGTCGCCGGAGGAGACCGAGGCGATGTCCCAGAACACCTTCTTGTCCAGGCCCAGCCTGTCGGCCAGCACGGCACCCTCCGCCGTGGACGCCAGGTTGATAAGGAGCATCAGGTTGTTGCAGATCTTGGCCGCCTGCCCCGTGGTGGGTCCGCCGGTGGGGATGACATTGGCGGCCATCGGCTCGATGAAGCTGCTGGCCTCCTCCACGGCGCCAGGTTCGCCGCCTACCATGAACGTCAGGGTTCCGGCCTTTGCGCCGCTCATCCCGCCCGAAACCGGGGCGTCGACGAAGCGGAAGCCGGCGGCAGCGGCGGCGTCGTGCAGTTCCTTCGCCGCGGCGATATCGATGGTGGAGGAATCGATGAGGAGGGTACGCGCGTCGGCGTGCGCCAGCACCCCGTCCCCGCCGAGGTAGACCGCCTTTGCGTGCTCGCCTTTCGGAAGCATGGTGAAGACGGCGTCGGCGCCCGCCACGGCTTCTGCGATGCTGCCGGCCGGCTTAACCCCTCCGGTTACCGCGGCGGCGAGGGCGGCCGGGTTGAGGTCGAACCCCCGTACGTCGTGCCCGGCCTTTGCGAGGTTCGCCGACATGGAACCGCCCATGTTTCCCAAACCGATCCAACCAATGACTGCCATGGCATAAGCTCCTTCGCTTTTTCTCCGGCCGACGGCCGCAAGGTCTGTGTCCACCCTCACATCCCGCTAAAGTGCAATCAAGGTAAAAATTCACAGAGGCCATGTGCATGGATGCACACGGCTGAGAGGTAGGGATGGCACAGCTTCCGAGTCCGGACGACTTACTCATTCTGTTGACGGTGGCCCGGCTTGGGCGTTTTAACGCCGTTGCCGAAACGCTGGGCACAACACACACCACCATCTCGCGCCGGATCCTGGCACTGGACAGGCAACTGGGCGGCCGCACCTTGGAGCGCAGCCCGCACGGGTGGGAACTGACGGAGCTCGGGGCTTCAGCCGTGGCCGCGGCGGAAAGGATCGAGGAAACGCTCGGCTCCCTGGCTGCTGCCACAAGCCGGGACCGGGACGCCCTGTCCGGCATGGTGCGCATCAGCACCTCGGACGGTTTCGGCGCCGAATTCGTAACGCCCGCGCTGGTCCGCCTCCAGCAGCGGCACCCGATGCTGAACGTGGAGATGTTGAGCGCCACGCGGCGGGTCAGCCAGAACCGCTCCGGTGTGGACCTGGAGGTGGTGGTGGGCAGCACCGACGTGAGCAACGCGCAGGCCATCTTCCTGACCAACTACTTCCTCCGGCTCTACGCCAGCCCCGCCTACGCCGCGGAGCGCGGCCTGCCGGAGACGCCCGACGGCGTGGGGCAGCACGGATTCGTCTCCTACGTTGAGTCGGCGCTCCAGGTTGCCGAGCTGGGGCACCGCTCCTCCCAGCTGCCCATGCCGAAATCAAGTTTCCAGGCAACGAGCATCTTTGCCCAGGTGGAGGCGGTGCGCCGGGGCGCCGGAATCGGCCTGCTGCCGAACTTCATGGTGGCTCGCAACCCGGAGTTCGTTCCGGTGCTCGCTGGCGCCTTCCAGCGCCAGGTCCCCATTTGGGCAGTGGCACGGCCGGAATCGCTGCGGTCCGCCCGGGTCCAGGCCGTGATTGGTGCGCTTCAGCAGGAGGTGGCGGAACGCCAGGATCTATTGGCCGCGTGACCTGCTGGCGGCTTGACGTGCCAGTAACCTGTCCTTCAGCGACCTGGGAGTCAGCCACCAAGGAGCCAGCAGCCGGCCACGCTTCACGCCTGGAAAAGCCGCCTCACCACCTGCCCGGCGGCGAGCGCATCGAGTCCTTCGTTGATCTCGGCGAGGGGCCTGGTGTCGGTGTGCAGCAGCTCCACGGGCAACCGGCCGTCGCGCCAGTATCCCAGGTAGAGGGGAATGTCCCGGTCCGGTACGGCGTCGCCCATGTACGAGCCCAGCAGCCGCTTGCCCGCCCCGGCGAACTGCAGGGCAGGCACTGTCAGCTCTGCAGTGGGGTGCGGCAGGCCGACGGAGACCACGGCGCCGCCCCTCGTCACGTGCCCAAGGCAGGACGCGATCACCCGGGCCGAGCCCACGGCCTCAACTGCGATGTCCACACCGTCACCGGCGGCTTCGGCGATCAGGCGGGCGGCGTCCTCCGGAGTCCCCACCGCTGTTGCACCGCACTCCATGGCCAGCCCATGCTTGGCGGTGTTGGGATCAATCGCAATAACGGCGGAAGCACCGGCGAGCGCCGCGGCCATAACGGCCGAAAGCCCCACCGCGCCGAGCCCGAAAACTGCCACGGACTGGCTTTCCTGGATGGCGGCCGTGTTGAGGACTGCGCCCATTCCGGTGAGCACGGCGCAGCCGAACATCGCCGCGACTGTGTCGGGGACGTCGTCGTCAATCACCACCACTGACTCGCGGGCAACCACCGCATAATCCGCGAAGGCCGAAACTCCAAGGTGGTGGTTGATCCGCTCCCCCGCGGGCGTGCGCAGCAGGGCTTCGCCGTGCAAAAGGTCACCCGAGCCGTTGACCTCTGCGGCCCGGTGGCAGAGCGCGGGCCGCCCCGCCCGGCAGGCACGGCAGGAGCCGCAACTGGGAACGAAGACGAGGACCACGTGGTCCCCCACGGACACGTCCGTGACGCCCTCGCCCACCGCGGCCACGCGCCCTACTGCTTCATGCCCCAGTGCCATGGGAAGCGGCCTGACGCGGGAACCGTCCACCACTGACAGGTCCGAATGGCACAGGCTGGAGTAGGTAATTGTGACGCCAAGCTCGCCGGCGCGGGGTTCGGGACGGCTGAGCTCCTGGACCACCAGGGGCTGCGCTTCGGCATAGCTGGTGCCTGAAGGAACTGTGGAATAGAGGACTGCTGCTCGCATGGTGTTCCTGACCTTAGGTGTGTGGACACGCGGCTGCCCGGACCTGCGGGGCATGCAGGTCCGGGCAGCCGCCCTGTCCGTGGTGCTGTGCCGTGAGGAATGCCTGTCGGCTTTATTTCTTGGCGGCGGCCAGAAGATCGGCCGTGCCCTTCGCGTCGGCGGCATCGACATCATGAAGTGAGATGCCGCGGGTTTCCTTGAGGAAGAAGACGGAGACCGCGGTGACCACGCAGGCGCCCAGGAGGTAGAACGCCACCGGAAGGGACGAACCGAAGCTGCCCAGCAGCGAGCTGGCGATGATCGGCGCCAGGGAACCGGCCACGATGGAGGTCACCTGGTAACCGAGGGAAACGCCGGAATACCGCATGCGGGTGGGGAACATTTCCGCCATGATGGACGGCTGGCCGGCGTACATCAGGGCGTGGAACAGCAGGCCGATGGTGATGGCAGCCAGGATGACGAGATCGTTGGCGGTGTCCATCATGGGGAAAGCGAAGAAGCCCCAGGTTCCGGCGAGGATTGCACCGGCCATGTAGACCGGGCGGCGTCCCAGGGAATCCGACATCTTGCCCACCAGCGGGACTGCGCAGAAGTGGATGAAGTGTGCCACCAGCAGGAGGAGCAGGATGCGGGATGTGTCCGTCTGCACAACCACTTTCAGGTAGGTGATGGAGAACGTGACAACAAGGTAGTAGAGGATGTTCTCCGCGAAGCGCAGGCCCATGGCGGTGAATACGCCGCGCGGGTACCGGCGGAAGACCTCGGCCACACCGTAGCCCTTGTTCTCGACGGTGACTTCCTTGCGGGCCTCCAGGAAGATCGGCGCGTCCTGGACTTTGGTGCGGATGTAGTAGCCGATGATGACGATCACTGCGGAGAGCCAGAAGGCTACGCGCCAGCCCCAGCCGAGGAAGGCTTCGGGGGAAAGGGTGGAGGAGAGGGTGAACAGCACGGCCGTGGCGAGCAGGTTGCCCATGGGGACGGCGGACTGCGGCCAGCTGGACCAGAAACCGCGGGACTTGTTCGGGCTGTGCTCGGCGACGAGCAGCACAGCGCCGCCCCACTCGCCGCCTACTGCGAAGCCCTGGACGAAGCGCAGGAACACCAGCAGGGCAGGGGCCCAGTAGCCGATCTGCGCAAATGTGGGCAGGCAGCCCATGAGGAAGGTGGCAACACCCACCAGGATGATGCTCAGCTGCAGCAACTGCTTGCGGCCGAACTTGTCGCCAAAGTGGCCGAAGACGATGCCACCGATGGGGCGGGCAACGAAGCCGACGGCGTAGGTGACGAAGGCTGCAATGATGCCGTCCAGCTCTGTTCCGGAGTTGGGGAAGAACAGCTTGCCGAACACCAGGGTGGCGGCGGAGGCGTAAAGGAAGAACTCGTACCACTCAACCACGGTGCCGGCCATGGAGGCCGTGACGACTTTCTTCAGGCCGGAGGCCTTGACATCGGTTTCCTCGGGCCGCCGCGCGGCGGACTTTTCCGTACTCATTGATGAACTCCTTCGGCGTCTTCTTCGACACCACTGGGACAGGCTGTGGCGGATACGTGTGATTTTGGCCACGAACCGCCGGGTCCCAACGAGTATGGTCCGCCTGAACGCCAAGCTCAACGGCGAATCATGCAGAGGCTATCTGCATAAATGCACATCCACTTGCCCGCGAACCTCGGTTTTAGTCCGAGAGATGTGCCCTGAGCTGGTGGCCCAGCTGGCCTATTTCCGTCAGGAAGCCGTCATGGCCTATCGGCGCTGTGATGAGGTGCACGTCCACTTCTCCGGGGAGGGCTGCGGCAAGTTCGCGGGACTGGGCCGGGAAGTAGAGGCGGTCCGAGTCCACGGCTGCCACGAAGAAACGCGCACCTGACCGCGCCAGGGTCTCGGGAAGCGGCCCCCTACCCCGGCAGATGTCGTGGCTCATCAGGGCCTCGGTGATGGCGATGTAGCTGTTGGCATCAAACCGCCGGACCAGCTTGTTCCCCTGGTGGTCCAGGTAGCTTTCCACCTGGTAGCGGCCTCGGTTGGCCAGGACCCCGCCCTGCAGGGGTGACTCCGGAGCCTGGGGTGCGCGGCCAAACCTGCCTTCCAGTTCCGCCGCGGAGCGGTAGGTGATGTGCGCAATCCGCCGGGCCAGGGCCAGGCCATCCTCGGGAAAGGGGCCGCGGTAGTAATCGCCCCCGTTGAAATTCGCATCCTGGCGGATCGCCAGGGTCTGTGCCTGGGCAAAGGCAATCTGCTCGGCTGTGCTGGCAGCGCCGATGGAGATCACTCCGCAGCGCTGCACCCGTTCGGGGAAGGTGATGGCCCACTCCAGGGCGCGGGCTCCGCCCATGGAACCGCCCAGCACCGCAAACCAGCTCTTGATTCCCAGCTTGTCGGCCAGCCGGGCCTCCGCCACAGTGCTGTCCCGCAGCGTGACCAGGGGAAACCGGGATCCCCAGGGAGTCCCGTCCGGTGCCGGCGAGGACGGCCCCGTGGACCCGTAGCAACCGCCCACAATGTTGATGGACACTACAAAAAAGCGGTCCGTGTCCACCGGTGCACCCGGCCCGGCCAGCTGCTCCCACCAGCCCGGTTCATCGGTATCGCCACGGGTCACGTGGGTACTGCCGGTCAGTGCGTGCTCGATCAGGACGGCATTGCTGGCGTCCGCGTTGAGGGTGCCCCAGGTTTCGTAGGCCAGCGTGACGTCCGGCAGGTAGCCGCCGGCTTCAAGTTCCAGTCCCCCAATGGAGGCATAGCGGACTATTCCGTGTCCGGAAACGGTGGTACGGGCGACGGTAACCGTCATGGCAAGACCTCTTCTTACGCGCTTGCCTGCCGTCGAATGACCGGCAGGCCAGGTCTTCACCCGGGGCACCCCACCGCGGAAGGAGGGTTGCCGGCCAGCAAGCCGGGGCTGTCACTGGCACTCATGACCTGGTTCGAGTGTACGAAACAGCACCCGCCTGCCGCCAAGAGTGTGACTGGTTGTGACGGTCCCGGGCCCGGCAGGCACGCCCGCCCGGCCCGGGACCCCGCCGTCGGCCCTTGCTCCTGCTCAGGCGCCCGTGGCCGCCTTGGCGGCACGGAAGCCCGCTTCCAGGTCGGCCAGGATGTCATCGATGTGTTCGATTCCCACAGACAACCGGACCAGGCCGGGCGTTACCCCGGCCACCGCCTGCTGCTCCGGGGAGAGCTGGCTGTGGGTGGTCGACGCGGGATGGATGACAAGGGAGCGGACGTCACCGATGTTGGCCACATGGGAGTGCAGTTCGAGCGCGTCCACGAAGCGCTTGCCGGCCTCCGCCCCGCCGGCGAGGTTGAAGGACACGATCGCGCCCGTGCCCTTGGGGCCATATTTGCGGCCCCTCTCGTACCAGGGGCTGGAGGGCAGCCCCGCGTAGGCGACCGATTCGACGTCGTCACGCGCTTCCAGCCACTGCGCCACGTCCAGGGCGTTGGCAACGTGACGCTCCACGCGCAGGCTCAACGTTTCCAGCCCCTGGGCAATGAGGAAGGCGTTGAACGGGGAGACGGCGGAACCAAGGTCCCGGAGCAGCTGGACGCGCGCTTTGAGGATGTAGGACAGGTTGGCGCCCAGGGCACCGTCCTTGCCGAGGTCGCGGGCGTACACCAGCCCGTTGTAGGTGGGGTCCGGGGTGTTGAAGCCCGGGAACTTCGCCGGGTCCTTGCCGAAGTCGAACTTCCCGGAGTCCACGATCACGCCGGCAATGGCGGAACCGTGGCCGCCCAGGTACTTGGTTGCCGAATGGATCACGATGTCCGCTCCCCATTCCAGCGGCCGGATCAGGTACGGGGTGGACAGGGTGTTGTCCACAATGAGGGGCACCCCGGCATCGTGGGCCACCTGGGAGATACCTTCTATGTCCAGGACGTCCTGGCGGGGGTTGGAGACCACTTCCCCGAAAAAGAGCTTGGTGTTGGGCTGCACGGCGTCGCGCCACTGCTCCAGGTTGTCCGGGTCCGCCACGAAGGTGACCGAAATGCCGAACTTCTTCAGGGTATGGGCAAAGAGATTGTAGGTTCCGCCGTAAAGGCTGGGGCTTGCGACGATATGGTCGCCGGCTTCCGCGATGTTCAGGACAGCGAAGGTTTCTGCGGCCTGGCCTGAGCTGAGCAGCAGTGCCCCGAGCCCGCCTTCAAGGCTGGCGATCCGCTGTTCCACGGCTTCCTGGGTGGGGTTGCCGATGCGGGTGTAGATAGGTGCCAGTTCAGCAAGGGCGAAACGGTTGGCGGCGCTCTCGGCGCTGGGGAACACGAAGGACGTGGTCTGGTAGATAGGGAGTGCACGGGCGCCCGTGGCACTGTCCGGCTCCTGGCCTGCGTGGATCTGGCGGGTTTCGAATGACCATCCGTTGGACATCTAAGGCTCCTTTGACTGGGCCCGGCATGCTCAAAGCACCGCGGGCCGCGCTTGCTGTCCGGCCTTTGCCGGACAGCCAGGTCCTCACCCGGGGCACCCCACCGCGGAAGGAGGGTTGCCGGCCAGCAAGCCGGGGCTTGGTGCTGGCGCTCATGACCTGAGCCCAGTGTAGGAACAGCATGTGCCCGCCGCCATGAGTGTGACCGGTTGTGACTTCCCCGCCCTCCTGCGGGACGCACCCCGCCGGACGCAGCGCTGGGAGGCACCGTATGTTGATCTCCCAAGGTTCCGCAGAAGATGCGCAGGATTGCGCGAAGTTTGGCCGTTTGCCACCGGTCCCCCGTTAGATTTGAGCCGGGAACCCGTCTCATCGCCTTTCAGCTTCCATACCAAAGGAACACTTCAGTTGCCCCAGTTCTCTCGCCTGGCACGTCGCACCGTCCTGCTCTCCGCCGTCGCCCTCTGCTCAGGCGCGGTGGCAGCCGGTCCCTGGCCGGCATCCGCAGCACACGCCGCTCCTTCTGCCGCTGCTGACGATGGCGGCCGCTACCTTGTGCAATTCGCTCCGGGCAAGGACGTCGCGGCCGAGGCGGCAGCCCTCCGCGCCCAGGGAATCGGCGTCAACAGAACATTTACGAAGGCGGTGAAGGGCGCGGCCATCGAGGCCAGCCCGGGGCAGGCTGCCGCCCTGCTGCGCTCAGGCCGGGCCGCAACAGTGGAGCCGGACCACGCTGTCACGGTCTCCGAGGTGCAGCGTAACGCGCCGTGGGGCCTCGACCGGATCGATCAACAGGCGCTGCCCCTCTCCGGCTCCTACACACCTGCCGCCTCCGGCCAGGGCGTCAGCGCCTACGTAGTGGATACCGGGATCCTCGCATCCCATGCCGATTTCGGCGGCCGGGTCAGCGCCGGATGGACAGCAAAGGCTGACGGCCTGGGATCAAGCGACTGCAACGGCCATGGCACGCACGTGGCAGGAGTCATCGGCGGCGCCGTCCATGGTGTGGCCAAATCCGCCACCCTCGTTCCGGTGCGGGCACTCGCATGCGATGGCTCCGGCCTCTATTCGGACATCATCGCGGGGCTGGACTGGATTGCAGATCATCACCGCCCTGGCACCCCCGCCGTAGTTAACCTGAGCATCGGCGGACCCACCAGCAGCGTGCTCGACGCAGCAGTCCAGGCCGTCATCACCAACGGCCTCCCGGCCATTGTCTCAGCGGGGAACAACGCCGTTGACGCCTGCACGGCTTCTCCAGCCCGCACGGCGTCGGCGATCACGGTCGCGGCAAGCGATTCTTCGGACCGCCAGGCCTCCTTCTCCAATTTTGGCAAATGCGTTGACCTCTACGCGCCGGGCGTCGGCGTCAGCTCCGCCTGGCATACTTCCGCAACGGCCACGGCGTCACTCAGCGGAACGTCCATGGCTACGCCGCATGTGGCTGGTGCTGCCGCTGTCCTCCTCTCAGGCAACCCCCTTTTGACCCCCAGCCAGGTGACCGACCGGCTGCTCTCGTCCGCGACGGGAGGAAAGGTTGCAGGATCCGGAAGTGGAACGCCCAACCGTCTGCTGTACACCGGATCGGCTTCCGTCAACAACTTTTCGGTGGCGGGGGCGATCGGGGCCAAGTACGACTCAATGGGCGGACCAACGTCCCAGCTGGGCGCGGCCATCAGCCAGGAACAAACAGTCCAGGGCGGAGCGCAGCAACAGTTCCAATACGGGTTGATTTTCTGGTCGCCCCAAGGTGGGGCACACCCGCTGTGGGGTGCCATTGAGAAGAAGTGGTTCAACGGGCATGACTCGGGCTACCCCATCCGGGACGAGGAGTCTCTGGGCGGCGGAGCCATAGCCCAGCACTTCACGAATGGAACCATGTACTACACACCGCAAATTGGCCTTCACTACATCGGCGCCGGAATCCGGGAGGCGTGGTGGAATAAGGGCGGCCAGACCGGCGTAGCCGGCTACCCTGTGTCCGATGAGAGCCGCTGGCTTGAGGGAGGTGCGGTCCAGGCTTTCCAGGGTGGAACCTTTTACTTCACACCTCAGTATGGAACCAGGCTGCTGCAGGGGGCCATCCGCTGGGAGTATGAGCGGAGGGGAGGCTACGCCTTTATCGGGCGCCCGGTCACGGACGAGTACTCCTTGAATACGTCCACTCGTGCCCAGCGCTTCGAAAACGGCATCATCTACTGGTCCAACGGAAGCATATGGACCGAACGGCTCTAAAGGTGTTGATGGCGTGCCGTTGCGATGCCGGCGAAGCGACGACAATCGCTCAAAACTACCGGCGTGATCCCCCGGGCAGCCCCACAGATGCCAGCTGCAGGAGTTGCAGCGGCACCGTCCGCCTCATCGCCAGCACGTCTGGTAACAGTGTCCAGGGCTGGCAACAATCGGACCCTCGGCTTGTTGTGGGCGTGAATTTCAGCACGACTGAGAGCCCGGAGCCCAGTAAGGCTACCCTTAGCTGAGAGCCCGATCACAAAGTGCCAAGATGTTGCCATGCGCATGGATCACGTCTCTTACGCCTGTGAACACGATGGCCTGGCTGCCACCACTGACCGGATTTCCTCTGCCCTCGGCGTCGAGGCAGTAAAGGGTGGAGTCCACCCGCGGTTCGGAACCCGGAATATGATCATCCCGCTCGCGGGGCACAAGTACCTTGAGGTCGTTGAGGTCCTGGACCACCCGGCTTCGGACAAGGCGCCCTTCGGCCAGGCAGTGCGTGCACGATCTGCAGCCGGCGGCGGCTGGATGGGCTGGTGCGTCGAGGTAGATGACCTGGCTCCCTTCGAGGAACGCCTTGGCCGCTCCTCGGTCAACGGCAACCGTAAGTTCCCTGACGGCCGCGAACTGGTTTGGAAGCAGATCGGCATCCTCGGCCTGATCGCGGACCCCCAGGTCCCGTACATGCTCAAGTGGGAGGGCGATCCTTCCCTGCACCCCTCCAACGCTTATGAGAGCAACGTCAAGATGAGTTGCCTCACCATAGCCGGCTCTGCCGCCCGGGTAACCGAGTGGCTGGGTGAACCCGTGGAGAAGCCGCTGGAAGACGTAGCCGTGGAGTGGGTGGCACCGCACGGAACCCCCGGGATCCTTTCGGTGACTTTCGAGACCGCCAACGGGGCAGTCACTATCTGATTCTCCCCTCCCGGCATGGGTTCGCCCCCGCCGGGTATCAACCCGGGCAGATACTTGAGACTGCCCGCCTAAGCTTCGGCCGCCATCAGCAGGTGACAACGGCGTCACCCGCCGATGGCGGCCGAATTCGTCTCCGAGCAGTTCTGGTTTGCCTGGTTTCCCGCGCGCCCGGCCTCTTCCGGCGTAAATGTCAGACCCTCCCCCCATGATTAGTGCATGGGCAGCGAAGCGGTGGAGAAGGCGTTTGCGGACATCAGGGCCGCCCTTGCTGTGCTCAATGCGGAGGTGGACGCGTGTGGTTCAGAGCCGTTCTCGGCTGCTGATCCGTTGGCCGGGCTGGCCGATGGGACCCTGGATATTCTCGCCGGTGCCAAGGAAGCAGAAGCCGGGCTCGCAGGCCTGAAAGCCCGGGCTGCCATGAAGTACGCGGACACCGCCCACGCCCTTGCCCCTCCCGGGGCGCCGGTGCAGGCGCAGGACATGGCCATCACCGCGGAAATCGGGGCAGTACTGGCCATCGGGCCGCGGGCCGCAAGCTCGTTCCTGGCCGCGTCCCACGCCCTGGACACGACCCTGCCCCTGACCCTCTCAGCCCTGCAGGCCGGAGCAATCTCCTGGCAGCACGCCCAGGCCCTGGCGGACGAGGCAGCCACCCTCGACCCCGCCGGCGCCGCGGCCCTCGAGGCCCACTTCCTCGACCCCAACACGCCCAGGCCCACCACTGCGGCAGCGGTCGGGGAAATCCCCGCGCACCGGCTCAGGCACAAAGCCCGCACCTGGCGCGAACGCCACCACGCCGAATCGATCGAGAAACGCCACGCCAAGGCTGTGGTGGACCGGCGGGTCGAGTACCGGCCGGACCAGGACGGCATGGCCTGGCTTTCGGCCTATCTCCCCGCGCATCAGGCCGCGGCGGGCTGGAACCGGCTCAACGCCCTCGCCCGGGCCGCACAGGGACCCGATGAGCCCCGGACCCTCACCCAGATCCGGGCCGACGACTTCGCCGAAGCGATCCTCACCAGCGGCAGCAATGGCGGTAGCAGTCGCGGGTGTGACGACATTTCCAGCGTCCTTGCAGGCAACAGCACAGGTACCAGCGACGGGGCGGGTGCCGGGATGGATCCCGCCGGGCTGTCGTCGGCGGTCCGGGCACAGGTCCTCGTCACCGTGCCGGTATTCTCCCTGACGGGAGAGACCGATGAGCCGGCCATGCTCGACGGCTTCGGGCCGATCCCGCCGTCCATGGCGAGGGACCTGGTTGCGAACGGTGCCGATTCGTTCCACCGGGTCCTCGTTGATCCGCGGGACGGGGCGCCGTTGGAGATCGGGCGGACCAGCTACCGGGTCACCAAAGCGATGCGGAACTGGCTGCGGATGCGGGACGGCAAATGCCCCTTCCCCGGCTGCAACAAC
>NZ_JBIVRG010000011.1:0-87827 GCF_044755505.1 Pseudarthrobacter sp. NPDC092202
CGGTCCCATTCCGAACCCGGAAGCTAAGACCCACAGCGCCGATGGTACTGCACCCGGGAGGGTGTGGGAGAGTAGGTCACCGCCGGACACACATTGGTCGAGGCCCCAACCACCACGGTTGGGGCCTCCCACATTTAACACACCACACCCAAAACACGACCACGCGCCCATGCCACGCACCTGACGCCGAGGCCAGGGACGCATCAGCGCAGCACCCGACGCCGGTTTCAGGGGGATTCTCACTCACTCGATGTCGATTTCCCGGGTGATCCTCTCCCACTGAACGCCGGTTCCCCCGGGGCATGCAATTCCACCTCCTGCCGGCCCCCACCACCCACACCGTGAGCGAGAGCGTCCCGGGAAACCCGACATCAAGTGAGAGAGGGTGTGAATCTTCCCACGATGCGGCCGCCTGGGCTTCGCTCGTGATGCTCTGCGGGATGACTCCTCTAGAATTGATGAAGATGTACGGACTTCGAAGCGCTTGATTTCGGGTTGCGTAGGAAACGAAACACGGATACGAGCGGCTGCAGTTGCGCCAGTGGTCGGCTCACAACAGGAGGAATCCACATGGCTGAGCACAATGGCGGCAATCGCGGCGGGAATGACCGCGGCGGGTTCCGCGGCAATAACAATTCAGGCGGGGATCCCCGGGGTTTCCGGTCCCGCGCCAACCGTGACGGCGGCGACTCATCCGGACGTCCCTCCGGTGGTGGTGAGCGGAAGCCATTCGGCGACCGTGACCGTAAGCCGTTTAGCGGTGGTGGTGAGCGGAAGCCGTTCGGTGATCGCGATCGTAAGCCCTATGGTGATCGGGACCAGAAGCCTTTTGGTGATCGTCCGCGCCGTGAGGGCGAGGGCGACCGCCGCGGTTTCGGTGGTGGTGAGCGGAAGCCATTCGGCGACCGTGACCGTAAGCCGTTCAGTGGTGGTGGTGAGCGGAAGCCGTTTGGTGATCGTCCGCGCCGTGAGGGCGAGGGCGACCGCCGCGGTTTCGGTGGTGGTGAGCGGAAGCCGTTCGGTGATCGCGATCGTAAGCCCTATGGTGATCGGGACCAGAAGCCCTTTGGTGATCGTCCGCGCCGTGATGGCGAAGGGGACCGCCGCGGTTTCGGTGGTGGAGAAAACCGGAGGCCCTTCGGAGAACGCAGCGAGCGGCCCGGCCGCGGTGACCGCCAGGACCGTGCACCGCGCAGTTTCGATCGTGGCCCGGGCCGCGGGGACTCAGGTCCCCGTACCTTCGGCCGGGACCGGCAGGAAGACCGCCCCGTTCGCGAACCCAACGTCCGTGACCTCCGCAGCGCGAACCGTCCGGACCGGGAGAGGTCTCCGCAGATCGATGAGGACGTCACGGGCAAGGAACTCGACCGCGCCACCCAGCACCAGATCAAGACGCTCGAAGCAAAAAGCGCGGAATGGGTTGCCCGCCACCTGGTGATGGCCGGCCGGCTCATTGATGAAGAACCGGAACTCGCCTTCCAGCACGCCCTCGCTGCAAGCCGCCGCGGCGGCAGGCTGGCGGCTGTCCGGGAAGCCGTGGGCCTGACCGCCTACGCAGCCGGGCACTACGGCGAAGCCCTCCGCGAATTCCGCACCTACCGCCGCATCAGTGGCTCCAACGTCCATCTCCCAGTCATGGCCGACTGCGAGCGGGGACTGGGACGCCCTGACCGCGCCCTTGACGTTGCCCGGTCCGAGGAAGCCCAGGACCTGGACGCTCCCGGCAAGGCAGAACTCGCCATTGTGGCAGCAGGGGCCAGGACCGACCTTGGACAGCTGGACGCTGCGGTAGCCGAACTGGAAATCCCGCAGCTGGACATCAACCGGGCGTTCTCGTACAGCCCCCGGCTGTTCCGTGCGTACGCCGACGCCCTGGCTGGCGTGGGCCGCGACGATGAAGCCGAGAAGTGGCGGAAGCAGGCAGTGGTGGCTGAAAACGCGCTGGGACAAGGCGTGGATGAAGAGCCGGACATTATTGATCTCGGCTGGGACGAGGAGGAAGAAGCGAGGGAGGAAGCAGAGCGCCGCCGTCTCCTCGACCGTGCTTCGCAAGCGTCCGAAACTGCTCCCAAGGCTGTATCCGCTGAAGGTGCCCCCGCCGCGCAGGCCGCAGAGCTGCACGCAGCAGAGGCCACTGCGGAGTTGCAGGATTCTGAGCCGCAGGATGCGAGTATCGACGACCAGGAAGCTGACTACTTTGTTTCCGACGACGTCGAGTCTGACGAGGATTCGGTGGAACAGGACGAGCTGGAATCCGCCGGAGCGGACGCAGGCAGCGCCGCCGACGAACAGGATGACGCCGCCGAGCACCAGGACCGCCGGGAAGACTGAAGAATGGCCAACGTTCCCCTGATCTCCCTGTTCGATGCACTGCTGGCGGACCTGGACGGCGTGGTCTACGCCGGTCCGCACGCCATCCCCGGTGCCATTGAGTCGTTGAAGCAGCTCTCCGGCATCGGCGTGGGCCTGGGATACGTGACGAACAACGCGTCGCGTTCCCCGGCCCAGGTTGCAGCCCATCTCCGCGACCTGGGGGCGCCGGCCGAGGACCACCAGGTGGTGAGTTCCTCACAGGCCGCCGCGGATCTGCTCGCGTCCCTGCTGGCTCCCGGCTCGCGGATCCTCATCACCGGCAGCCCGGCCCTTGCCGCCGAAATCGAACTCGTTGGCCTGGTGCCGGTATACAGCCAGGATGAGGGCCCGGTGGCGGTTGTCCAGGGCTTCAATCCCGAGATCGGGTGGAAAGACCTGGCCGAAGCCACCTACGTGGTGAACGCCGGAGCACTGTGGGTGGCCACGAACACGGACATGTCCATACCGCAGGCCCGAGGCATTGCCCCCGGAAACGGAACGTTGGTGGCGGCTGTAGCGGCAGCCACAGGCCAAACGCCTCGCGTGGCCGGCAAACCGGAGGCCCCGCTCTTCCACTCCGCAGCCAAACGGCTTGGGGCCGAACGGCCGCTGGTGGTGGGGGACCGGCTGGACACGGACATCCTGGGCGGCAACAACGCAGGCTTCGCCACCGTGGCGGTGCTGACGGGCGTCGACACCCGCCAGACCATTCTGGCCGCCCGGGCCGCCGAACGCCCGGACTACATCATCAGCAACCTGGCGGACCTGCACCGGCCGTACCCCGAGGTGGAGCACCACGACGGCACCTACACCTGTGGCCTTGCTACGGCACGCGTGGCCAACGGCGCGGTGGGCATCATCGGCAGCCAGGACAACCTGGACTCCTGGCGCGCTGCCTGCGCTGCATGGTGGGCCGCGACGCCTGACGCCTCCACGCCCCAGGCTCCCGATCTGGTGTGGATGGATCACTAGACTGGTGCAATGACTGAGCTGACCGAACCGGAATCCGCAGCAGCCCAGCCTTCCCCGGACTGGCCCGGCCTCGGGGATGCGGAAGTGACGGACCCCGTGGTGGCACAGGCACTGGCGCGGCTTGGCACCCTTCCGCAGGTCCCGGTGTCCGACCACGAAAAGGTGTACAACGAACTCCACGATGAACTGCTGGCCGCGCTGAACACAGTTCCCAATGACAGCGCGCCCGCAGGTGCGGACCCGACGGGCGGCGCGGCCTGATGCCGGCACGCCTCGACCAGGCCTTGGTTGCCCGCGGTCTCGCGAGGTCCCGAACGCACGCAGCCGCCTTGATTGCCGAGGGCAAGGTCAGCTCAGCAGGCCAGGTCCTGGCCAAGGCGTCCCTGCAGGTGGACGAGGACAAGCCCCTTGAAGTCGACCACGACGAACGGGACACCTACGTAAGCCGGGCAGGGCACAAACTGGCCGGCGCGCTTGACGCCTTCCCGGAAGTCCAACCGGAGGGCAAGAGGTGCCTCGACGCCGGCGCCTCCACCGGCGGGTTCACGGACGTCCTGCTTCGGCGCGGGGCCGCGCACGTGGTGGCGGTCGACGTCGGACACGGCCAGCTGGTGCAGCGGCTGCGGGAAGATCCCCGTGTGGAAGTCCACGAGGGACTGAACGTCCGGTACATGTCGCCCGCGGACATCGGGGGCACGGCGGAACTCACCGTTGCCGACCTCTCTTTCATCTCCCTCACCCTGGTTGTCCGTCCACTCGCGGAATGCACCGAGCCCGGTGGGGACCTGGTGCTGATGGTGAAGCCGCAGTTCGAAATCGGGAAGGACCGGCTGGGACGGACCGGCGTGGTGACTTCCGAGCGGGAACGGCGCCTGGCGGTGGAGAAAGTAGCCAGGGCAGCGCTCGACGCCGGGCTCGACCTAAGGGGCCTTGCGCAGAGTCCGTTGCCGGGCCAGGACGGAAACGTTGAATACTTCCTGTGGATAAAACGCAGGATCAGCCAAGACCTGCCTAAGATCGAAGAGCGGGAGGCAGCGGCTGCTGCCTTGCTCGGACGAATCTGGCCGAACCACTAGAGAGCGGAACCTGATGAGCAGGCGTGTACTGGTCCTCGCCCATACCGGCCGCGAGGACTCGCTGAAGGCTGCGTGGGAAGCGTGCGCCCTCCTGCACGCCTCAGGCATCGTGCCGGTCATGCAGGAATCCGAACTTGCGGACATGGAGCGCTTCTTCGGACATCTTGCCCAGCCCGTGGAGGTCCTCCACGACCACGTCCAGCTCCCGGATGTTGAACTGGTGATGGTCCTCGGCGGGGACGGCACCATCTTGCGCGCCGCCGAACTCGTCCGGGAAGTGGACGTGCCGCTGCTGGGCGTCAACCTTGGCCATGTTGGCTTCCTGGCCGAAAGCGAGCGGGCGGACCTGGCCCAGACCGTCGAGTGGATCGCCAGCCGCGAGTACACGGTGGAAGAGCGGATGACCATCGATGTCCAGGTGTGGGTCCGCGGCCAGAAGATCTGGCACACCTGGGCGCTGAACGAAGCGGCCATCGAGAAAGCCAACCGCGAACGCATGCTCGAGGTTGTGACCGAAGTGGACGAGCGTCCCCTCACGTCCTTTGGCTGCGACGGCATCGTGCTGGCCACCCCCACCGGGTCCACGGCGTACGGCTTTTCGGCCGGCGGTCCCGTGGTCTGGCCCGAGGTGGAGGCACTGGTCATCGTCCCCATCAGTGCCCACGCACTCTTCGCCAAGCCGCTGGTGGTCTCGCCCCGTTCCAAGTTGGCTGTGGAAGTCCTTGGCCGGACGGATGCCCAGGGCGTCCTGTGGTGTGATGGCAGGCGCTCCGTGGACCTGCCGCCGGGTGCGCGGGTTGAGGTCACAAAATCAGCTACGCCGGTGCGGCTCGCGCGCACCCACCAGACGCCGTTCTCGGCACGGCTGGTCCGCAAGTTCGAGCTGCCGATCCACGGCTGGCGGGGACCTGTACCCAAAGCGGACGCCATCCACACCGGCCCCATACCCATTGTCAGGACCCCGCGGCCCATGCCTCCGCTCCAGGTGCCCCAGCCGGACCAGCCCGGCGACGACAACGATCCCACCATCGCAAAGTGAAGCCATGCTTGAAGAACTGAGAATCCGCGACCTTGGCGTCATCACCGACGCAACGCTGCCGCTCGGGCCTGGCTTGAGCGTGGTGACCGGCGAGACCGGTGCCGGCAAGACCATGGTGGTCACCGCCGTCGGGCTCCTCCTGGGCGCGCGCTCCGATGCCGGAGCCGTCAGGAGCGGCGCCAAGAGCGCCACCGCCGAGGCAGTGCTGAAGCTCGACGCCGGCCACCCCGCCATTGCCAGGGCCTTAGAGGCCGGGGCAGAGGCGGAGGAGTTCGACGGCGGCGCGGAGCTGATCCTCGCACGTCGCCTGGGCTCGGACGGCCGCAGCCGCGCCTTCCTGGGCGGCAGGGCCGCGCCGGTGGGTGTCCTCGCCGAAATCGGCGAGACCCTGGTAGTGGTCCATGGACAGTCAGACCAGATCCGGCTCAAGGGAACTGCTGCCCAGCGCGGTGCCCTGGACAAGTTTGCCGGCGACGCGCTGGCCGGCCCGCTGGCCGCCTACCAGGACCTTTTCAACCGCTGGAAGTCCAGCCAGGCCGAGCTGGACACCCTCCGCAGCGCCGCACGCGACAGGCTGCGCGAGGCTGAATCCCTGCAGAGCGCCCTCGCCGAAATAGACGAGGTTGATCCGCAGCCGGGGGAGGACGAAGTGCTCAAGGCGGAAGCGGTGAAGCTGGCCAATGTGGAGGAGCTCCGCATCGCTGCCAGCACGGCCCACCAGGCGCTTACCGCGGAGGACTTCGGCGACGAGGGGGATGCCACCACCCTGGTTGATGCCGCCAAACGGACGCTTGAACATGTGGCCGAGCACGACGCCGAGCTGGGCTCCGCGGCCGCCCGCCTGGCCGAGGTGGGCTTCCTGCTGAACGACATTGCCACCGAACTGGCCAGCTACCAGGCGGGACTGGACACAGAAGGCCCTGAACGGCTCGCGGAGATCGAGGAACGCCGGGCCGTCCTGGCCAAACTGGTCCGCAAATACGCACCGACCATTGACGAGGTCCTGGTCTGGGCGGAGAACGCCCGCGTCCGGTTTGATGAGCTGCAGGACGACTCCACCAGGATCGAAAAGCTGGACGCGGAAGTGGTCCAGGCAGAAGCAGACCTGAAGAAGCAGGCCGCAGCCATCAGCAAAATCAGGGCCAAGGCTGCGAAGGACCTCTCAGCCCGGGTCAGTGCGGAGCTGAAGGCGCTGGCCATGGCTGATGCAACCCTGGTCATCAACATTGAATCCGGTGGCCAGCTGGGGCCGCACGGCGCGAACGAGATCAGCTTCCTGCTGCAGCCGCACTCCGGTGCCCCCGCCCGGCCCCTTGGCAAAGGTGCCTCCGGCGGTGAACTGTCCCGCGTCATGCTCGCCATCGAGGTGGTTCTGGCAGCCGTGGATCCGGTCCCGACGTTCGTCTTCGATGAGGTGGATGCCGGAGTGGGCGGCCGCGCCGCCGTCGAGATCGGCCGCAGGCTTGCCATGCTGGCCCGCCATGTACAGGTGCTGGTGGTCACGCACCTGCCTCAGGTGGCCGCTTTTGCGGACCAGCACGTCACCGTCACAAAGACGTCCGTCCGGGGAGCCGACGGCGGAACCGCCACCGGGTTCACGTCCAGTGATGTCCGCCTCCTCGACGGGCCGGAAAGGGTCCGCGAGTTGGCCCGCATGCTGGCCGGCCAGGAGGATTCTGAGTCGGCGCAGGCCCACGCCCAGGAACTGCTGGACGACGCGAAACTCCTGCCCCAGGGGGCCTGAAAGCGGGCAGGGGGAGTGCCCGGCGTGCCGGCCGCCCCTTGATCGGCGGACGGCCGAAGGGCAGACTTTGACGTTTGGGGAACACTGCCGGCGATCCGTGGAAGGCTCAAATGATGATAAGCTCGAATTCCGTGGTGCAGCGATCAAATTCCCGTGTAAATTCCCGGTTCCCGGGTTCATCCAAGACGACCAAACACATCTTCGTAACCGGTGGTGTGGCGTCCTCGCTCGGTAAGGGACTGACGGCATCAAGCCTCGGCCACCTGCTGCGCGCACGCGGCCTGTCTGTGACTATGCAGAAGCTCGATCCCTACCTGAATGTGGATCCGGGCACCATGAACCCCTTCCAGCACGGCGAAGTCTTCGTCACTGACGACGGCGCCGAGACGGACCTGGACATCGGGCACTACGAGCGCTTCCTCGACGAAAACCTTGAGGGTTCGGCCAACGTGACCACGGGGCAGGTGTACTCCACCGTCATCGCCAAGGAGCGCCGCGGCGAATACCTCGGCGACACCGTCCAGGTCATCCCGCACATCACCGATGAGATCAAGCGCCGCATGCGCCTGCCGGCTGAGGGCAAGAATGCCCCGGACGTCATCATCACCGAAATCGGCGGCACCGTGGGTGACATCGAATCCCAGCCGTTCCTCGAATCGGCCCGCCAGGTGCGGCAGGACATCGGCCGTACCAACGTTTTCTTCCTCCACGTCTCCCTGGTCCCGTACATCGGGCCGTCCCAGGAGCTGAAGACCAAGCCCACCCAGCACTCTGTCGCAGCCCTGCGCTCCATCGGCATCCAGCCCGAAGCGATCGTCATCCGCTCGGACCGCGAAGTGCCCGATGCCATGCGGGAAAAGATCGGCCGGATGTGCGACGTCGACATCGACGCCGTGGTCAACGCCGCCGACGCCCCCAGCATCTACGACATTCCCAAGACCCTCCACACGCAGGGCCTGGACTCGTACATCGTGCGCGCCCTAGACCTGCCCTTCAAGGACGTGGACTGGACCAGCTGGGACAAGCTGCTCGAAGCGGTCCACAACCCCAAGCATGAGGTTGAGATCGCACTGGTGGGCAAGTACATCGACCTGCCCGACGCCTACCTTTCAGTGACTGAGGCCCTGCGCGCCGGCGGCTTCGCCAACGACACCAAGGTCAAGATCCGTTGGGTCCCGTCGGACGAATGCGAAACCCGTGAGGGCGCCGTTGCAGCGCTCGACGGCGTCGACGCGATCTGCGTCCCCGGCGGCTTTGGCATCCGGGGACTTGAGGGCAAGCTCGGCGCCCTGAAGTTCGCCCGCGAAACCAAGCTGCCCGTCCTGGGCCTCTGCCTGGGCCTGCAGTGCATGGTCATCGAATACGCCCGCAACGTGGTGGGCCTCGAAGGCGCGTCATCCAGCGAATTCGAGCCGGACTCCAAGTACCCGGTCATCGCCACCATGGAAGAGCAGCTGGAGTTCGTCGAAGGCCGCGGCGACCTGGGCGGCACCATGCGCCTGGGCCTCTACGAAGCAAAGCTTGATCCCGGATCCGTCATTGCCGAGACCTACGGCAAAACCACCGTCAGCGAACGCCACCGCCACCGCTACGAGGTCAACAACAAGTACCGCGACCAGATCGCAGCCGAAGGCCTGGTCTTCTCCGGCACGTCCCCGGACGGCAAGCTCGTTGAATTCGTCGAGCTGCCCGCGGACGTCCACCCGTACTACGTGGCCACGCAGGCGCACCCTGAGCTGAGCTCGCGTCCCACCCGGCCGCACCCGCTCTTCGCGGGCCTGGTCAAGGCAGCCCTGAACCACCAGAAGGGCTCCGACACGGCCGGGACCGCGGATGCCGGTGCAACCGAGGCCCTGCAGTCCGGTACGGTAGCCGCTAAGTAGTTCCAACAGAAAAAGGACGGCGCGATGCCCGGTACACCTGAAGCCACCCCTGCTGCGAAGCAGGTTTCGGATGCACCGAGCCCGCGCCGTCTTTTGTCTACCGAGAAGGTCTATGAAGGCCGGATCTGGGATGTGGTCAGCGACAGCTTCCAGCTGCAGGAAACGGGCGAAGCACTCACCCGCGACTACATCGACCACCCCGGTGCGGTGGCCGTCCTGCCCATGAACGCTGCCGGCCAGATCCTCCTCCTCAGGCAGTACCGCCATCCGGTGGGCATGGATCTCTGGGAGATCCCCGCCGGCCTGCTGGATATTGAGGGCGAGGACTTCGTGGTGGGGGCCGCCCGCGAACTCGCCGAGGAAGCAGACCTTGCCGCGGGAACCTGGAACGTCCTGGCGGACTTCTTCAACTCACCGGGATCTTCCAGCGAGGCCATCAGGATCTACCTGGCCCGGGACCTGATCGAGGTACCCCACCACGAACGCCACGAGCGGACGGATGAGGAAGCGGAGATCGAGTTCCACTGGATCAGCCTGGACGACGCCGTGGACTCGGTACTGGCCGGAAGGCTCCACAACCCGTCCGCCGTCGTCGGAATCCTTGCAGCCGCCGCCGCGCGCGCCAGCGGATTTGAGGGGCTCCGTCCCGCGGACGCACCCTGGCCTGCGCACCCCAGCCAGCGCTGATGGTGCCACCACCCTCCGCAGAACTGGCGTCCGCAGGGCCGGCTGTCGCCGAGGCGGCCCCGGCCGCGCCGGTCCGGGACGCAGCACCGCCCCCCTCCCCGCCCACGGCGGTTGACCGGGGCATTATCGACTACCTGCAGCACATGGGTGTGGAGCGCGGCCTGGCAACTAACACCTTGGCCGCCTACAAACGGGATCTCACCCGTTATGCCCGCTACCTGTCAGCGGCCGGCTGCACCCGTCCGGAGGACATTACCCGCCACCACGTCACCGGGTACGTCCGTGCGCTGACAGACGGGTCCGACGGCGGCTCCACCCTGGGCGTCAGGTCCGCCGCCAGGACCGTGGTCGCCGTCCGCGGCCTCCACAAGTTCTGGGCGTTGGAGGGCTTCACGCCCACGGATCCCGCCAGTGAAGTCCACCCGCCCATGCCTGGGAAGCGGCTGCCGAAGGCCATCAGCGTGGACGAAGTCACCCGGATCCTCGAAGCGGCCGGAACGGACACGGCAACGGGGCTGCGCGACCGGGCCCTCCTTGAATTCCTGTATTCCACCGGAGCGCGGATCAGCGAGGCCGTGGGCCTGGATGTTGACGACATCTCACTGGATGCTGAGGCGTCCGGCCCAGCCATCGTGCGGCTCTTCGGCAAAGGTTCCAAAGAACGGCTGGTGCCCCTTGGCTCCTATGGTGCCAGGGCGCTCGAAGCCTACCTGGTGCGGGGCCGGCCCCTGCTGGCAGCCAAGGGAAAAGGCACCCCGGCGCTGTTCCTCAACGCCCGCGGCGGACGGATCAGCCGGCAGAGCGCCTGGACCATCTTGAAGGCGGCGGCCGAAAAGGCAAACATCACCAAGGACGTCTCACCCCACACCCTCCGGCATTCCTTTGCCACCCACCTGCTCGAGGGCGGTGCCGACGTCCGCGTGGTCCAGGAGCTCCTGGGGCACGCCTCGGTGACCACCACGCAGGTGTACACCCTGGTCACGGCCGACACCTTGCGGGAGATCTATGCCGCCGCGCATCCACGGGCACTGGGCTGAGCATGGCTGCTGCGGTTGCCCTCTGTTTCCTGCTCCGGGAGGTTGACGGCGTCTCCCAGGTCCTGCTGGGGTTGAAGAAGACGGGCTTTGGGCGCGGAAAGATCGTTGGCATCGGCGGCCACGTGGAACCGGGCGAGAGCGACGCGGAAGCGGCAATCCGCGAGGTGCGGGAGGAAGCCGACGTCGTGCTCCGGCACGAGGACCTCCGGGACGCCGGAATCATCCGGTTCGTGTTCCCGGCCAAGCCGGAGTGGGACATGCACACGCGGCTGTTCACAGCCGTCCGCTGGGACGGCGAACCCACGGAAAGCGCCGAAATCGCACCGGCCTGGTTTGATACCGCAACCCTGCCTGCGGACCGGATGTGGCAGGACGCGGACCATTGGCTGCCGGTGGTGCTGGAAGGCGGGAAGGTCAACATCGTTGTGACCATGGACAACGACAACGAAGCCGTCGCCTCCTCCGAGAGCCTGCTGTCCTAGGCCCGTCAGGACCAGGACTGTCAACAGGAAAAACGACGGCGGCACGGCCACCTTGGAGGGTGGCCGCACCGCCGGGGCCAACAGGCCGTCGTCGTGCTTTCCGCAGGGGCGGAGCTTACCCCAGGTGCCGTTCCTCCGGACCAACGTATTCGCTCAGCGGACGGATCAGGGAGTTCGAGTCCAGCTGCTCCATGATGTGCGCCGTCCAGCCCGTGATCCGGCTGGCGACGAACAGGGGAGTGAACGTCTCGGTGTCGAAGCCCATCAGGTGGTAGGTGGGTCCCGCCGGATAGTCGAGGTTGGGCTTGATGGCTTTTGCCTCGTCCATGGCGGTCTCGAGCCCCTGGTACAAGCCCAGGAGTTCCGGCCGTCCGTAGTGCGCGATCATCTTGTCCAGGGCCGCCTTCATGGTGGGGACCCGGGAGTCGCCGTGCTTGTACACCCGGTGGCCAAAGCCCATCACCTTCTTCTTGTGGGCCAGGGCGTCCTCCATCCAGGCCTTGGCCCGCGCTGCCGCTTCTTCCAGCGATTCCTCCGGCCGGATGCCGATCTCGTCGAAGGTGTGCATGACAGCCTCGTTTGCCCCGCCGTGCAGCGGGCCCTTCAGGGCGCCGATGGCGCCCGTGACCGCTGAGTGCAGGTCCGAGAGCGTGGAGGTGATCACCCGCGCCGTGAAGGTTGAGGCGTTAAAGCTGTGTTCGGCGTAAAGGATCATGGAAACGTTGAAGGCCTCCACCACTTCGGGGACCTGTTCCTCACCGAAGGCCATCCACAGGAAGTTGGCCGAATAGCCAAGATCCTCACGCGGCTCAATGGCGGCTTGCCCGTGCCTGCGCCGCTGGTCATACGCCACCACCGCCGGCATCGCTGCGAACAGGTCCACGGCCTTTGCCATGTTGGCTTCCCGGGATGAATCCTCCGCCAGCGGATGCCTGGCACCCATGACCGAGGCCGCTGTCCGGCACACATCCATGGGGTGGGAGCTGGTGGGAAGGGCATCGATCACCTGCTTGACCACCGGGTCCAGGGCGCGGCCGGCGCGCTCCCGGGCGGTGAACTCAGCCAGCTGGTCCGCGGTGGGCAGCTCACCGTTCCAGAGCAGGTACGCGACTTCCTCAAAGCTGCACCGCGCCGCGAGCTCCTGGACCGGGTAGCCGCGGTACAGCAGCGAGTTGGTGTCCGGGTTGACCTTCGAAACGGACGTGTAGTCCACTACGACCCCGGCGAGACCTTTTTTGATGTCCTGTTCAGCCATGCTGAAACTCCCTTGTTCCTGTCGCCTTTCGGATGCCGGCCGCGGCCGGCGGTGGTCCTTTAGTGCTTTCCGGGGACCTGGAAATTGAAGACCCCGGTGTCAAAACGGTTGTAGGCCTCGTAGTCGACGAGGTCGTACAGCCGCGCACGGGTCAGCATGCTGCCAACCTGCGCCTCCTGCGTTCCCTCAGCCTTGATCGAGTCCAGCGTACGCTCAGCAGCGCCCATGGCACTACGGAGCAGGGTGACCGGATAGATCACCATGTTCACGCCCACTGCTGCCAGCTGGTCCACCGTGAAAAGGTCGCTCTTTCCGAACTCCGTCATGTTGGCCAGGATGGGCACGTCCACGGCATCGCGGATGGCCTGGAACTCGCTGAGGTCCTTCATGGCTTCCGGGAAAATCGCGTCGGCGCCGGCGTCCACGAGTGCTTTTGCCCTGTCCTGCGCGGCCGCCAGTCCGTCCGTGGCGCGGATGTCGGTGCGGGCCATGATCAGGAAGTTCGGGTCCCGGCGGGCATCCGCAGCCGCCCGGATGCGCTTGGTGGCCGTCTCCAGGTCCACTACGTTCTTGCCGTCCAGGTGGCCGCAACGCTTGGGGTTGAACTGGTCCTCGATGTGCAGTCCTGCCAGGCCGGCGTTCTCAAGTTCCTGCACGGTGCGCGCCACGTTCATCGGCTCACCGAACCCGGTGTCTGCGTCCACGATGGCGGGCAGGTCCGTCATGCGGGCAATCTGCCCGGCACGGGTGGCAACCTCGGTCAGGGTGGTCAGTCCGATGTCCGGGAGGCCGAGGTCGTTGGCCAGCACCGCGCCGGAGATGTACACCCCGGCGAACCCTTTTTCCTCGATGAGCCGGGCCGAGAGCGGGTTGAAGGCGCCCGGGAACTGCCCGATGGTCCCGGAGGCGAGGAGCTCGCGGAACCGGAGCCGCTTCTGCTCAGGGGTGGTCTTCGAGTACAGCACTAGAAGAGTCCCTTCGGTGCGGCGTTGAGGTCGATGACGCCGGAGGCGGCGGTGATGTTCAGCTGGTCCAGCTCGCCGGCGGCGAGTTCCGGCAGGCGTTCGACGGCGGCGAGGAACCTTTCAATCTCGGCCTCCTCCACAAGTCCGGCGGCGAGGGTGCGGAACTTATTGATGTACTGCTCGCGGCCAAAGGGCCTGGCACCGAGGGGGTGGGCGTCGGCAACCGCGATGCTGTCCTTGATGACCGTGCCGTCCGTCAGGGTGATCTCCACCGAGCCGCCAAACGCCTTTTCGGCAATGTCCAGGGAATGGTAGCGGCGGGTCCACTCGGGGTCTTCCTCGGTGCTGACCTTCTGCCACAGGTCAACAGTGTCCGGCCGTGCGGCGCGTTCCGGGGAGTAGGAGTCCACGTGGTGCCAGGACCCGTCCTGCAGGGCGACCGTGAAGATGTACGGGATGGAGTGGTCCAGCGTTTCCCTTGAGGCGGTGGGGGAGTACTTCTGCGGATCATTGGCGCCGGAGCCGATGACATAGTGCGTGTGGTGGCTCGTTTTGATCAGGACGGACTTCACGTTGGCCGGGTCCGTGGCCTCCGGATGTTCGCGGTTCAGTTTCCGGGCAAGGTCGATCCAGGCCTGTGCCTGGTACTCGGCGGAGTGTTCCTTGGTGTAGGTGTCCAGGATGGCCCGCTTTGCTTCCCCGGCCTCCGGCAGCGGCACCAGGTAGGAGGCGTCCGGGCCGTCCAACATCCACGCGATGACTCCGTCCTCGCCCTCGTAGATGGGAACGGGAGAGGTCTGCCCGCGCATGGCACGGTCTGCGGCCTCAACGGCCATCTTTCCCGCGAAGGCAGGAGCGTGCGCCTTCCAGGTGGAGATCTCGCCCTTCCGCGACTGCCGCGTGGCGGTGGTGGTGTGCAGGGCCTGGCCGACGGACTGGAAGATGGTTTCGACGTCGAGCCCCAGCAGGGTGCCGATGCCGGCCGCTGCCGACGGGCCAAGGTGGGCCACGTGGTCGATCTTGTGCTTGTGCAGGCAGATGGCCTTGACCAGGTTCACCTGGATCTCGTACCCGGTGGTGATGCCGCGGATGAGCTCCTGTCCGCTGGAACCGGTGTGCTGGGCAACAGCCAGGATCGGCGGGATGTTGTCCCCTGGATGTGAGTAGTCGGCGGCCAGGAACGTGTCATGGTAGTCCAGTTCCCGCACGGCAACCCCGTTGGCCCACGCCGCCCATTCCGGTGACACGCGCTCGCCAATGCCGAAGACCTTGGCCCCCTGCCCGCCGGTGCTGGGGCCGTGTGCCAGGGCCTGGGCGCGGGCCGCCACAATCGGTGCCCGGTTCAGGGAAGCGATGGCCACGGACGCGTTGTCGATGACCCGGTTGATCACCATGTCGGCCACCTCGGGCGTTACCGGGACGGGATCGGTGGCCACCTTGGCGATCTTGTAGGCGAGCTGCTCCTCGCGGGGCAGGTTTTCCTCGCTCTTGTAAACCCGGACGTGGTGTTCCTTAACCATGGTGCTCCTTGTGGTGGGGTGTGTGCGTGTTCTTGACGTGCGAAAGGCTTCGGTGCAGGTGGAGGATGGTGGCGGCCTCGGCCAGCCGGGGATTCCGGGCGGCGATCGCTTCGGCGATGGCTGCGTGCTCGGCTGCCGCGGCCGTGAGCCGCTGGGCATCGTCGGCCGCGAGGCGGCGCACGCGCACCAGGTGCACCCGCAGGCCGCGCATGGCCTGTGCCAGGTAGGAGTTGGACACTGCGGCATCGATGGCGGCATCCAAACGCCCGGCAAGATCGTAGTAGGCATGCCGGCCGGGGTCGCTGCTCTCGATAAGGGCCGGGGCCTCGACCAGCTCCTTGTGGAGCTGGAGGAAGACGCCAGGGTCCCCGCGCTCGGCTGCCAGGGCGGCGGCCTTGCTTTCAAGGGTTTCGCGCAGCTCGAAGAGTTCGTCGATGTCATCGAGCGAAACGTCGGTGACGACGACGCCTCGGCTGCCCGCCGTCGTCGTGAGCCCTTCGGCGGTAAGCCGGCCCAGCGCCTCCCGCAGTGGAGTCCGTGAAACGCCGAGGCGTTCGGACTGCTCCACCTCAGCAAGCACCGTGCCCGGGAGGAGGCGCCACTCGGTGATGTCGTCGCGTAGCGCGGCGTAGGCCCTGTCACTGGCGCGCATCGTTGCCTCCTTCGGTATCGAACCCCCTCAGTGTATACAGAACTTCCCCTTATTCCAATGAGAACCTTGCTGAATGCATATTCGGGCAGTCTGTGTATACATAAAGCCTTGTTTCGCCTTCGTGTTCCCCGCTAGCATGTCCCCTACACAACGTCGTGGATGGGAAGTGCTTCATGGTCACCAGCAGCTATCGGGACAGCTACGAACAAAGCCTCGGGAAGCCGGGCGAGTTTTGGCTCAATGCCGCCGCCAAGGTTTCCTGGTCGGTGCCGCCCCGGCGCGCCCTCGACTCAAGCCGGGCTCCGCTCTTCACCTGGTTCCCTGACGGCGTCCTCAATACCTCCTACAACGCCCTTGACCGCCACGTGGAAGCCGGCCGGGGGGACCAGGACGCGCTGATCTACGATTCCGCCATGCTCGGCACCCGCCAGCGCTTCACCTACACGGAACTCACCCGGCTGGTGGCACGCTTTGCCGGCGCCCTCCGCAACCGCGGTGTTGGCAAGGGGGACCGCGTCGTGATCTATATGCCGATGATTCCCGAGGCTGCCATCGCCATGCTGGCAACAGCGCGTCTTGGAGCCGTCCATTCGGTGGTCTTCGGCGGGTTTGCCCCGAAGGAACTTGCAGCACGCATCCGCGACGCCGCTCCCGCCGTCGTGGTCACGGCTTCCGGAGGAATCGAGCCGTCCCGCCGCATTGAGTACCTCCCCGCCGTCGCGGAAGCCCTTGAACTTGCTGGGGTACCGGACCTTCCCGTAATCGTCCGGGCACGTGACGGGTTCGCCAACACGGCGACGGGCCGCGGCTGGCATGACTGGGACTTGGAAATGGCCGTTGCGGAACCTGCCGCCCCCGTGGACGTCGCGGCCACGGACCCGCTGTACATCCTCTACACCTCAGGCACCACCGGGACGCCCAAAGGCGTGGTGCGGGACAACGGCGGCCACGCCGTCGCGCTCAGCTGGACCATGGAAAACATCTACGACGCCGGTCCCGGGGACGTCATGTGGACCGCGTCGGATGTCGGCTGGGTGGTAGGGCACTCCTACATCGTCTACGGCCCCTTGCTTGCCGGTGCCACCACTGTCCTCTATGAGGGCAAGCCGGTTGGAACGCCTGATGCCGGCGCGTTTTGGCGGGTGATCCAGGAGCACGGGGTCAACGTCTTGTTCACCGCCCCCACAGCGCTGCGGGCCATCCGGAAGGCAGACCCCGGGGCGGACCTGCTGCGGAACTACGACGTCTCCAGCCTGCGCACGCTTTTCACGGCGGGGGAGCGGCTGGACACGGACACGTTCCACTGGGCCTCCCGGTCGGTTGGCGTTCCTGTGGTGGACCACTGGTGGCAGACGGAAACGGGCTGGGCCATCTGCGCCAATCCCCGCGGCCTGGAAGAACTGCCCATCAAGGCAGGTTCGCCCAGCGTCCCGATGCCGGGGTTCAGGCTCAGCATCGTGGACGGCCTTGGCGGGGAGGTGGCACCCGGCACGGAGGGGAACATCGTGCTCGGGCTGCCACTGCCGCCCGGGACCCTGGCCACGCTTTGGGGCGACGACGAACGGTATATCTCCTCCTACCTGCAGGCTTTCGAGGGGTGCTACGCCACCGGCGACTCCGGCTACCGGGACGCGGAAGGCTACGTGTTTGTCATGGGGCGGACCGATGACATCATCAATGTTGCCGGGCACCGGCTGTCCACGGGCGCCATGGAACAGGTCATCGGGCAGCATCCGGCCGTCGCCGAGTGCGCGGTGATCGGCCTGGCCGACCCCCTGAAAGGCCAGCGGCCCAGCGGCTACGTCGTGCTCAAGTCCGGGGTCGAGGTGGCCGAGGACATCCTGGCCAAGGACCTGGTGGCGATGGTCCGGCGGGACATCGGCGCTGTTGCGGACTTCAAGCACGTGACGGTGGTAGATGCCCTGCCCAAGACCCGGTCCGGGAAGATCCTCCGCAAGACCATGCGCCAGATTGCCGACGGCGAGGAGTACACGGTGCCGTCTACGATCGAAGACGCCGGGGTGATCGACCAGCTGATCGGGAGCCTACGTCCCGGCGGCAGCGGAAACTAGCAGCGGCGACTAGCGGCGGTGGCCTTAGCCAGCAGCTGGGTCAGCGCCCACTCCAGCGGTACTCGTTTTCCGGCCTGCCCGGTGTCCCGTAGCGGGCTGTCCTGGAGACCGTGCCGGCGTCCGCCAGGTACTCGAGGTAGCGGCGGGCGGTGACACGGGACATGCCCAGGGCGTCCATGACTTCCGTGGCGGACACGGCGACGCTGTGTTGCCTGACGAACTCCTGCACCGAGCCCAGCGTGGATGCGGAGAGGCCTTTGGGCAGGGGCAGTTCCGACGGCGCCCGCAGGCTTGCGAAAGCCTGGTCCACTTCGCTTTGGGATGCTCCGGCTTTTCCCGAGCCGGCGTCCGGGCCCGCGAGCTGCTGCCGGAACTGCCGGTAGCTTTCCAGCTTGTCGGCGAACGTGGCGAACGTGAACGGCTTGATCAGGTACTGCACCACCCCGATGGCCACGGCGCTCCGGACGATGGCCAGCTCCCGGACGGCGGTGATGGCGATGATGTCGGCCAGGATTCCCGCCGCCCGCATCCGCCGCGCAATGTCCAAGCCGTGGAGGTCCGGCAGGTTCATGTCCAGGAGGACCAGCTCCACCGGGTTGCCCGCCGCAGAGAGCTCACCGAGCAGCCGGAGGGCGGACTGGCCGTCCGGTGCGCTTCCGGCAAGCTCAAAGCCCGGCAGCCGCCCGATGTAGGCTGCGTGCGCCGCCGATGCGATGGCCTCGTCCTCAACGACGAGGACCCGGATGTTGCTCACGGTCTGTGCTCCTTCTGCGGGGACGCCGCCGCGGGTAGGAATACTTCGAATTTCGCTCCGCGCCGTCCGTTAATGGTCAGGGTACCGCCCAGACGCTGCACTGCCTGCCGGACCAGCGCCAGCCCGATGCCGCGGCCGCCGGGCCCGGAAGGCTTGGTGCTGAAGCCGTGCCGGAAGATGCGATCCGCGGACTGGGCGTCCAGGGCGGCGCCGGAATCGTGGACGGCGATGTCCAGTCCCTCCTCATCCGATTCCACGGTCAGCTGCACGCGCCGGGGCGGGGGACCGTCCGCAGCCGCATCGATGGCATTGTCCAGCAGGTTTCCCAGGATTGTCACCAGGTCCTGCACGGCTACCCCCGCCACCGTACCGGAACCCAGCGTGGCAACGTCCAGCTGGACCCCGCGTTCGTGGGCTTCAGCCACCTTGCCCATGACCAGTGCGCCAAGGACGGGTTCATCAACGGAACTGACCATGTCATCGGTCAGCTGCTGGCTCAGTTCCAGGTCCCGGGTGGCAAAATCCAGGGCTTCCTGCGTACGGCCCAGCTCCAGGAGCGAGACCATGGTGTGGAGCCTGTTGGCGTGCTCGTGGGTCTGGGCGCGGAGGGCTCCGGACAGTGTCCGCATGGTTTCCAGTTCGTTGCCCAGTGCCTCGATTTCGGTACGGTCGCGCAGCGTTGCCACCGTACCGTAGACGGGTGTCCTGCCGCGGGTCCCCGGAGAGCCTGGCGCCCTTGCCGGTCCCTGGTTGACCACCAGCACACGGGAACCCGTAAGGATGATTTCGTCCTTGGCGGGCCGTCCGGATTCGAACAGGTCCCGGAGTTCCTCCTCGAGCGGCAACTCCGCCAGCGACGGCGGCATGGTTGGGTCCTTGCTGCCGGCACCTTCGAGGCCCAGCAGTTCCCCCGCCTGGTCGTTGTACATGACCACGCGCCCCTTCGTGTCGATGAGGATCAGGCCTTCGCGCACCGAATGCAGGACGGATTCGTAGTAGGCAAACAGCTGCGAGAGCTGCTCCGGCCCCCAGCCACGGGTCACGCGTCGGAGGTACCGGCCCAGGAACCAGGATGCCAGCGAACCTCCCACCAGCAGGGCGAGGCCAATCGACAGCAGGGCAGGCAGGCGTCCGGCAAAGGCGACATCCACCGTACGGACCGTAACGCCCACGGCCACCAGTGCCTTCACCTCGCCCGCCTGGTCCTTGACCGGAACAATGGTCCGCACCGAGGGGCCCAACGTCCCCGCCGTCACTTCGGTATGCTGCCCGCCCTGCAGCGCGGCGTCGATGGAGCCGATGTACGGCCGGCCGATTTCCTCGTCCCGCGGATGCGTCCACCGCGTCCGGTCCGGGGCCATGATGGTGATGAAGTCGACGTCGGCCTCCGCCATGACGTCCCTGGCGTAGGGCTGGAGCGTCCCCGTCGGGTCCGGGCTGGAGGCCGCATCCAGCACCAGGGGGCTGGCCGCGATGGCTGCGGCAATCCCCGCCATCCGTTGGCCGGCTTCATCGTAGGTACGGTCCCGGGCATCGACGAACGTCGCCGAACCGACGATGGCGATAAACACCACCACGATCAGCAGGTTCGCCACAAAAAGCCGGCGGGCGATGCTCCAGGGGTGGATCATGTGTACCTCCCGACGCCCTTCCGGTGCAATCCTGTGGAAATCCCGTGCGCCACGACCAATTTGAACGGCACCGCGACCAATATGAACGCAACGGTGAGCTGGGTCACGGCGTACCCAATGATGGATATCACACCGGAGGACGCGTAGAGCCCAAAGAATGTGCCGCAGCGTCTATCAGATTATCCATATAAGGAGACACATCATGGCTTCTCAACGAGGAGAGTCGCTTGACACCGTGAAGACGCGGCGCAAGGGCATCGACAAATCGCACTACCTCTACATTGCCGTCATCGCCGCCGTTATCCTCGGCGCCGTGGTGGGCCTGATGTTCCCCGAGGTGGGCAAGTCCCTCAAGCCGCTCGGCGATGGATTCATCAAGCTCATCAAGATGATGATTGCGCCCATCATCTTCTGCACCATCGTCCTGGGCATTGGCTCCATCGCCAAGGCCGCCACGGTGGGCAAGGTCGGTGGACTGGCCCTGGGCTACTTCGTGCTGATGTCAACCTTCGCGCTCGCCATCGGCCTGGTGGTCGGCAACATGATCCACCCGGGCGAAGGCCTGAAGCTGGCGCCGTACGATCCCTCCAAGAAGGCAGAAGTCGACAGCACCGTTGCCTTCCTCCTCGGAATCATCCCGGGTGACATTCCGGTCCTTCCCACGCTCTTTGCTGCCCTCCTCGTAGGTTTCGCCCTCCAGAAGATGGGCCCGCAGGGTGCACCCATCCTCAAGGCCATCGGCCACGGCCAGGCACTCGTCTTCCGCATCCTCATCATGATCATGTGGCTTGCACCCGTGGGTGCATTCGGTGCCATCGCCGCCGTCGTGGGAGCCACCGGCTTCCAGGCCATCGTCAGCATGTTCACCCTGATGGCGGCCTTCTACATCACCTGCGCACTGTTCATCGTCATCATCCTCGGCGGACTGCTGAAAATCGTGACCGGCGTCAACATCTTCAAGCTCATGAAGTACCTGGGCCGCGAATACCTGCTGATCTTCTCCACGTCCTCCTCCGAAGCCGCGCTGCCCCGCCTGATCGCAAAGATGGAGCACCTCGGCGTTTCCAAGCCGGTGGTTGGCGTCACCGTTCCCACGGGCTACTCCTTCAACCTGGACGGCACAGCCATCTACCTGACCATGGCTTCCCTGTTCGTCGCCAACGCCATGGGAACCCCGCTGGACCTGGGAGCCCAGGTTTCGCTGCTGGTCTTCATGATCATCGCTTCCAAGGGCGCCGCCGGCGTCACCGGCGCCGGCCTGGCCACCCTCGCTGCCGGCTTGCAGGCCCACAAGCCGGAACTGCTCGGCGGCGTCGGCATGATCGTCGGAATCGACCGCTTTATGTCCGAGGCCCGCGCCCTGACCAACTTCACCGGCAACGCCGTGGCCACCGTGCTGATCGGCACCTGGGTGAAGGAGATCGAACGGGGCCAGGTTGACCAGGTGCTCTCCGGCAAGCTGCCCTTCGACGAGCAGACCATGATCGCCGGCCACGGCCACACCGAGCCCGCAGCCACGGGAACCGAAGCTCCGCGCGTTCCGGCCGCCGTCTAGGCGCCAGCCGCCAGCCGCGCACCCCAGTAGCAGCACAGCAGCCCCCGCAGCCATGGCCGCGGGGGCTGCTTTGTGCCTCGAATAAACCAACCTTCGACCTCAGCTAGAGGGTCAAGGCTCAACATGGGTGGAAAGTCAAGTTCCGCCGAATACCGTGTCGGTCGCTGTAACCTTGGGAAGAAGAAGGAACGGCGCTGGCATCCAGCGGCAGGAAATCACCGTCATCGAAAGTGTGGATAGATACGTGAGCAGCGAACAGGGTTCGGCAACTCTGGAGGGCACGGAATTTGACCTGGACAACGCGGTGATGGGCCCCACGGGCCGCCCATACCGGGAGTTCCCGGAACCGGCACCGCTGTCCTCCCACGGTCCGGCGCGTGTGATCGCCATGGTCAACCAAAAAGGCGGCGTCGGCAAGACCACCTCCACCATCAACCTCGCGGCAGCGCTGGCGGAATACGGCCGCCGGGTGCTCCTGGTCGATTTCGATCCCCAGGGTGCGTTGTCGGCAGGCCTCGGCGTGAACCCCCACGAACTGGACCTTACGGTCTACAACGTGCTGATGGACCGCAAGGTCAACATCCGTGACGCCATCCACCAGACCGGCGTGGAGAACGTGGACCTGTTGCCGGCCAACATCGACCTTTCCGCTGCCGAAGTCCAGTTGGTCAATGAAGTGGCGCGTGAACAGGTCCTGGACCGGGCGCTGAAGAAAGTCGAGGACGATTACGACGTCGTCCTCATCGACTGCCAGCCCTCCCTGGGCCTGCTGACCGTGAACGCGCTGACCGCGGCCCACGGCGTCATCATCCCGCTGATCTGCGAGTTCTTCGCCCTTCGCGCTGTGGCTCTGCTGGTGGAGACCATCGACAAAGTGCAGGACCGGCTTAACCCGCGCCTGCAGGTGGACGGGGTGCTCGCCACGATGTACGACGCCCGCACCCTGCACAGCCGTGAAGTCATCACGCGGCTGGTGGAAGCTTTCGGGGACAAGGTCTTCGAGACTGTCATCAAGCGTTCCATCAAGTTTGCCGACGCCACCGTGGCCGCTGAGCCGATCACCAGCTACGCCGGCAACCACGTGGGCGCGGACGCCTACCGGCGCCTGGCCAAAGAGCTGATCTCGCGCGGCGGCGCGCCCTAGCCAGGACGTGGCCGAATCCAAGCCCGGCTTCGAGGTGCGGCTGGCCAACTTCACGGGTCCCTTCGACCTCCTGCTGGGGCTGATCGCGAAGCACCAGCTGGACATCACCGAGGTGGCCCTGGCCACGGTGACGGACGAGTTCATCAAGTACATCCGGAACCTGCAGGCACGTGGCGGGGAATGGGCGCTGGATGAAGCCAGCGAGTTCCTGGTGATCGCCGCGACGCTCCTGGACATCAAAGCTGCCAGGCTCCTTCCGGCCGGCGAGGTGGAAGACGACGAGGACATGGCACTGCTCGAGGCCAGGGACCTGCTTTTTGCCCGGCTCCTGCAGTACAAGGCCTTCAAGCATGTGGCAGGCCTCCTGGGCGAGACCCTGCACCAGGAAGCCATGCGCTATCCCCGGCAGGTTGCCCTTGAAGAGCATTTCGCCGCCATGCTCCCGGAACTGGTATGGAAGCACACCCCCGAACAGTTCGCCGCGCTGGCGGAAGCGGCGCTGCGGCCCAAGGCCCCCAAACCCACCGAAGTTGGGCTGGCCCACCTCCACGGCGGCAACGTCAGCGTCAAGGAGCAGGCAGAAATAGTCGGGTTGCGGCTCCAGCGGGAATCGCCGCTGACATTCCGGGCCATCATCGCCGACGCCGAATCCACGCTTGTGGTGGTTGCGAGGTTCCTGGCGCTGCTGGAATTGTTCCGGGACAAGGCGGTTTCATTCGACCAGTTGTCGCCGCTGGCGGATCTTGCCGTCCACTGGACCGCCGGCAGGCGGCAGTGGTCGGCAGAGAACCTAAGCGAAGAATTCGAGGAGCAGCTGTGACCAAGGAAGCCACGGAAGACGCGCGATTGGCGGAGGAAGACGTCGAAAACCTCCCGGGCGGGGCCAAGGCTGCCATTGAAGCTGTCTTGATGGTCATCGACCAGCCGGCCACGGAGGAGGAACTGGCCGCAGGCCTTGGACTGACCGTTGAAACGGTCGGCGCCCTGCTGGCCGAACTGCAGCGCGAGTATAGCGGCTATACTGTTAAAGCCCCGGATATGGATCAAGCCAGCGCCGCTGGTTTTGGCTCCAGCCCCCGGGGTTTTGAATTGCGGAACATCGCCGGTGGCTGGCGGATCTACTCGCGCGCGGACTTTGCCGACATTGTTGGCAAATATGTGCTCGAAGGTCAGACTGCCAGGCTTACGCAGGCAGCCCTGGAAACGCTCGCGGTCATCGCGTACCGCCAGCCCGTCTCCAGGGCCAGGGTTTCGGCAATTCGGGGTGTCAATGTTGACTCTGTGGTGCGGACACTCGCCCAGCGCGGGTTGATCGAGGATTCGGGAACGGATCCGGAATCCGGGGCCATGCTCTACCGGACCACGTCGTATTTCCTGGAACGGATGGGAATCGGCTCTGTGGCGGAACTGCCGCAGTTGTCTCCACATCTTCCGGGCCTAGACGGCATCGCGGAGTACTACGACGCCGACGGGATCTAGGCAGCGTCGCGCTGCCTGGGCAACAGTATTTATCAGGGCAGATTATTTCTGCACGGCTGGTTAAGGTTGTCTCTGGACACCTTTCCGGCCAAACAATTGAAGGACGGGTCATGACACAGGCGGGACGCCAGGGTTCACCACGTAACAGCTCGGGACGCAACAATCCCCAGCGCAACAACACCTCCCAGGGTGGCAAGTCAGCCGGCGGTTTCCGCGGCGGTGCCCCGAAGCGGGGCGGCGGGTTCGGCAGCGACCGCCCGCAGCGCGCACCCAAGCCGCGCGAAGAGCGCTTCATCGATCCGGATCTGGCATCGGACGGCCCCCAGCAGGGCCGCAGTTCCGCAGATCCGAAGGCCGCCAGGCCTTCCTCACGGAAGCCTGCAGCGCGCAAGCCCGGAGCGAAGAAGGCCCCGGGCACTCCGGGCGCCCTTAAGCCCAAGCCGCGCACCGGCGCACCGGGCGCCGCAGCCTCCCGCGCCTTCGGAAGCGAACGCTTCGGCCAGAACCTGGGACCAGTCCGCAGGCCCTCGCGCAAGAAGGGCCCGCGCGGCGACGTTCCCCAGTCGGAACTCCACGACGCCGACGGCGTGCGCCTGCAGAAGGTCATGGCCTCGGCCGGGGTCGCCTCACGCCGCGTCTGCGAGGAGATGATTGCCGAGGGCCGCGTGGAAGTGGACGGACAGGTAGTCACCGAGCTCGGCGTCCGGGTCGACCCCAAAACCGCCGTCATCCACGTGGACGGCCTGCGGATCCAGCTGGATGAAAACCTCGTCTACATGGTCTTCAACAAGCCGAAGGGCGTTGTCTCCACCATGGAGGACCCTGAAGGCCGCCCGTGCATCAGCGATTTCCTCAAGAGCAACAAGAACACCGGCGAACGCCTGTTCCACGTTGGGCGCCTCGACGTCGCCACCGAGGGACTGCTGCTGCTGACAAACGACGGCGAACTGGCCAACCGCCTGACGCACCCTTCCTACGAGGTGCCCAAGACGTACCTGGTGCAGGTCCGCGGTCCCTTCCCGCAGGGGATCGGCGCCCAGCTCAAGGAAGGCGTGGAACTGGAGGACGGTTTCGCGTCCGTGGACTCCTTCCGCCTCGTTGACTCCACCCCCGGCCACGTCCTGATCGAGGTTGTCCTCCACTCGGGCAAGAACCGCATTGTCCGGCGCCTGTTCGACGCCGTCGGCTTCCCGGTCCTCCGCCTGGTCCGCGTCAAGGTAGGTCCCATCGGCCTGGGTGACCAGCGCCAGGGCAGCATCCGCAACCTCGGCAAGCAGGAAGTCGGGCATCTGCTGGCATCCGTAGGGCTCTGAGGCATGTCCGCCTTCCACAGCCAGGGCCGCGGGCACCTGGATGGTCCGGTGGTGGTCCTCGGGACCGGCCTGCTCGGCGCCAGCATTGGCCTGGGCCTGCGCGGACGTGGCGTCCCGGTGTTCCTTTCCGACCCCTCGCCCACCAACCAGGCGGTCGCCGTGGACATCGGTGCGGGCCGGCCGCTGCCGGAACTCGGCAGCGCCGTCCCCCAGCTGGTGGTGGTTGCCGCTCCGCCGGACGTTACAGCCGACGTCGTGGAAAAAGCCCTTTCGGATTTTCCCGGCTCCATTGTGGTGGACATAGCCAGCGTCAAGGCGGATATCCTGGACAGCCTGCGGCGCCGCGGCGTCGACCTCTCCCGGTACGTGGGTACACACCCCATGGCCGGGCGGGAAAAGTCAGGCCCGGTGGCTGCCCGCGGCGAGCTGTTCACCTCGATGCCGTGGGTGGTGTGCCCGTCAGAGGAAACCTCTGGCGCTGCCCTCCAGGCGGCGCGGTCCCTGGCGTCGGACCTTGGCGCGGTGGTCTCCCAGTTCACGGCCGACGAGCACGACGAAGCTGTTGCCCTGGTCTCCCACCTGCCCCAGGTCATGTCCTCGCTGCTCGCGAGCCGGCTCCAGGGTACGCCGCTGCATGCCCTGTCCCTGGCCGGCAACGGGCTGCGGGACGTCACCCGGATAGCTGCGAGCGATCCGTCCCTGTGGGTCCAGATCCTCGGCGGCAACGCGGCGAAAGTCGTGGAAATCCTCTACGGCGTCAGGGATGACCTCAACCGCCTGATCGGAACACTCGAGCAACCCACGGCTCCCGGCGCACGGCTGGACCTCGCGCAGCTCATGAGCGAAGGCAACGCCGGCCAGGCCCGCATTCCGGGCAAGCACGGCGGACCGCCGCAGGCGTACTCCTGGCTGACCGTCCTGGTGGACGACAAACCCGGACAGATCGCGCGGCTCCTCACGGAGATAGGCGAGATCGGCGTCAACCTGGAGGACCTCCGCCTGGACCACTCTTCAGGCCAGAACGTGGGTATGGTGGAAATATCCGTGTTGCCGAACAAGCATGACCACCTGATCGAAGCACTCAACGACCGCGGATGGCGGGTACTCCAGTAATGACACAGGAACTTCTCGATACCATGCCCGCGCTGCGCATCGGCCGGCCGCTGGTGGTGGCCATTGACGGCCCGTCCGGCTCCGGCAAGTCCAGCGTCAGCAAGGAAGTGGCCCGCAGGCTCAGGCTCGCCTACCTGGACACCGGCGCGATGTACCGTGCCCTCACCTGGTTCTGCGTCAGTCAGGGCATCGACCTCGAAGACGCCGCAGCAGTGGAGCAGGCCGCCCGGGACCTGGTCCTGGAACTGAGCACCAGCCCCGCGGAGGAGTACGTGCGGGTGGACGGCGTCGACGTCACCGACGCCATCCGCGAGCCCGCCATCTCCTCTTCCGTCAGCGCCGTGGCCACTACCCTGGGGGCAAGGACTGAGCTGATCCGCCGGCAGCGGGAACTGATCGAAAAGCACCACCGCCGCATGGTGGTGGAAGGCAGGGACATCACTACCGTCGTCGCGCCCGGAGCGGAAGTCCGGATGCTGCTCACGGCCAGTGAGGAAGCGCGGCTGCGGCGGCGCGGAATCCAGCTGGGCGGCACCCAGAACGCCGAGGAGCTGGCGGCGCAGGTGACCCACCGCGATGCCAAGGACTCCTCCGTGGTGAATTTCACCACGGCCGCCTCCGGGGTGGTGACCCTGGACTCGTCGGACCTGGACTTCGACCAGACCGTCGCCGCCGCCCTGGTGATCGTCACAAAGGTCCTCAACCGTGACTGAACGCGCCGCCGCCACCTCCCTGCCGGGTGTTCCCTCCGGCCTGACCATGGCGTGGAGCAGGCCGGTGGGCTGGATTCTCGACCATATGGTCTACCGGACCACCGTCACGGGCAAGGAAAATGTGCCCACCGGCGGCCCCGTGATCTTCGCGGGCAACCACATCAGCTTCCTGGACGGTCCGGTCATGTTCGGTGCCGCACCGCGCCCTATGCACATCCTGGTCAAACAGGAGATGTTCAAGGGCTTCCTCGGCCAGGTATTGACCGCTTCCGGCCAGTTGCCGGTGGACAGGCGCGGCGACCGTACCGCCCTGCAGCGGTGCAAGGAAGTGCTCGACGCCGGCCGGTGCGTCGGCATCCTTCCCGAAGGAACCAGGGGGAGCGGGGCTGCAGAAGACATTAACGGCGGCGTCGCCTGGCTGGCCCTGAATTCCGGGGCCCCGGTGGTCCCCGTGGCCATCCTGGGCACCCGCAGGGGAGACGAGCACGTGGATTCCGTGCCCCGGCCCGGCAGGCGTTTCCACGTCAGCTTCGGAAATGCCCTCACCCTTGCCCGCCGGGCAGGGGAAAGCGGGCGTGCTTCAATGGACAGGGCGGCGCTGGAAATCCGCGCCGCGCTGGCAGGGCACGTCCAGGACTCCATTCAACTCAGCGGGCAGCCACTGCCTTTCGCAGATGCCCGCCAAGACTTAACAGCAGTAGCCGGGACGCCGGCAGATGACCACTTAAGGACAGTGCAATGAGCGATACGACTCAAACTCCCGGCCACTTCGGCGCCGGCGAAGACGAATACACGCCCACGGGCACGGACCAGGTGGCCGAACGGCTGGCTGCCATCGACGATGACGAGGCCGAGCTCCGCGCTGCGTCCCTCCGGGCGGGCCTGGAGGACTATGACCTCGACGAGGAAGACGCCGCACTGCTCAGCGGCGAATACGGCGACGAGGACTTTGACGGTCCCGTCAAGCTCGATCCCGTCCTGGCCATCATCGGCCGGCCGAACGTGGGTAAGTCCACGCTGGTGAACCGAATCCTTGGGCGCCGGGAAGCCGTCGTCGAGGACACCCCCGGCGTCACCCGCGACCGCGTTATGTATTCCGCGAACTGGAACGGACGCAACTTCACCCTGGTGGACACCGGAGGCTGGGAGCACGACGCCCGCGGCATCCATGCCCGCGTAGCCGAGCAGGCCGAGATGGCCGTTGAACTCGCGGACGCAGTCCTCTTCGTGGTGGACTCTGCCGTGGGGGCAACCGCCACCGATGAAGGCGTCATGAAAATGCTGCGGCGCAGCAAGAAGCCGGTCATCATGGTGGCCAACAAGGTGGACGACTTTGCCCAGGAGGCGGACTCCGCCACCCTGTGGGGCCTCGGCTTCGGCGAGCCCTACCCTGTCTCCGCGCTGCACGGCCGCGGCGTGGCGGACCTGCTGGACCACGTGATGGACGTGCTCCCCGAGTTCTCCACCATCGAGGGCCTGGAACGCTCCGGCGGTCCCCGCCGCATCGCCCTGATCGGCCGCCCCAACGTGGGCAAGTCCTCCCTGCTGAACAAACTGGCCGGGACTGAACGCGTGGTGGTGGACAACACCGCCGGCACCACCCGCGATCCGGTGGACGAGTTCATCGAACTCGGCGGCCGCACCTGGCGCTTCGTGGACACGGCAGGCATCCGCCGCCGCCAGCACATGGCACAGGGTGCGGACTACTACGCCTCCCTCCGTACCCAGGCCGCGCTCGAAAAGGCGGAGGTCGCCGTCGTGCTCCTCGCCGTTGACGAAGTCCTCAGCGAGCAGGACGTCCGGATCCTGCAGCTCGCCATTGAGTCAGGCCGGGCCCTGGTGCTGGCCTTCAACAAGTGGGACCTGCTCGACGACGAACGCCGGCGCTACCTCGAGCGTGAAATTGAGCAGGACCTGGCCCACGTGGACTGGGCACCCCGCGTGAACATCTCGGCCAAGACCGGATGGCACAAGGACCGCCTGGTGCCGGCCCTGGACCTGGCGCTGGAGAACTGGGACAAGCGCATTGCCACGGGCCGCCTCAACGCGTTCCTTGGCGAGCTCGTTGCCGCGCACCCGCACCCCGTCCGCGGCGGAAAGCAGCCGCGCATCCTCTTCGGCACCCAGGCGTCAAGCCGGCCGCCGAAGTTCGTGCTGTTCACCACCGGATTCCTGGACCCCGGATACCGGCGCTTCATCACCCGCCGGCTGCGGGAAACGTTCGGCTTCGAAGGCACGCCCATCGAGGTCAGCATGCGCGTGCGCGAAAAGCGCGGCAAGAAGCGTTAATTGCGACACACCTTGGGGGCTGATCACCGGAAAGTGTCACAGGCACCCCTCCGGATCGTGTAAGCTCTTCTAGGTGGTTCGGCCGGACTGCTGATGAAAACCTTCGGGTTTGAGTTCAGCGGAGAACGGCGGAACCAGCGGGCTGTAGCGCAGCTTGGTAGCGCACTTGACTGGGGGTCAAGGGGTCGCAGGTTCAAATCCTGTCAGCCCGACCACAAAGCCGCGGAAACTCTAGGGTTTCCGCGGCTTTTGCGTTTGCGGGATTTAAACCAGTCAGCGAAAACCCGTCAAAACAGGCTGTGACCGGCCGGCGCTTCAGGGTGGCCGTGCCAGGCCTTTGGAGCGGCCGGGTGAACAACCAGCGAAGGACCCCGTTCGAGTGATCACCGGTCATTGACCGGGGGATTGGCCCCGAGCCCGCTCATGGACGCCTTGATGCTCCCCCGGGAGGAGCCTGCCTCGGTCAACACTGCCGCCGAAGCGCGCCGGTGGCCGCCCGCGACAAGGACGTGGTCCCGGCCCTGCGTCCCTCCCGTTCTGCTCCCGTCGACGTCCTCAGGCGCCAGTGGAAGGCGTAAAGCGAGGAAGTCTTGGTTTCTCCTTGACCATTTGATGCCTCTCGGTGCCCAGCACAGCGTCCCAGCTAGCCGAGGGCGGCGTCGAGGGTCACGAAGCCGTAGCCTGCCGCCCGGAGCTGGGAGATCACCTGTGGGAGGGCCGCTGCGTCGAGCGTTGAGCCGTCGTCGGGGTTAGAGCCGAGGTGCATCAGGACGATCTCTCCGGGCTGCACGAATGCCATGACGCGCTGGACAATGAAGCTCGGGCCGCGCGTTCCGTTCATGGTGCCTTGCCAGCCCAAGGTGTCAACGGTCCACCGGACCGCCGCGTAACCTGCTGCGTTGACGTCTCCAATCGTGCGGGAATCGCGAGCGCCGAACGGGAAGCGGAAGAACGGGCGCGGGTCTCCTCCAGCGGCCTCGATGGTCTTCTGCGCGCTGCTGATCTGGGCCGCGATCTGGGCGTCGGTCAGGGTTGTGAAATCTGGGTGGGTCATGGAGTGATTGCCGATCCGATGCCCCGCGTTGTAGATCAGCGCCGGGTCGGAGGGGAACTGGTTCACCCAGTCTCCGGTGAGGAAGAAAGTGCCCGGGACGCCGTTGGCTGCGAGGGTGGTGAGGATCGATCGGAGGGCGGCGTCGTTGGCGCCGGCGTCGAACGTGAGAGCGACAACCTTCTGCGTAGTCTGAATGCGCTCGAGGTCCACGCCCAGGAGCGCCGACGGGACCCCGGTGTAGATGACGTCGGTCCTGCCGCTGGCCGCGTGCCACAGGATGGAACCGTGCTGGAAGTCGCTGCGGCGCCCGCCCGTGATGCCGTACTCGCCGCTGGTCGGGTAGCCGAGCCGGCTGCGCTCCCAACCGAGGGCCACCCACTGGGCTCGGATGGCTCCGTACACCTCGTGGGCTCCCGTGGCGGGCGACCAGTAGATCGACGAGCTGGCGTTCGTGCCGCTGAAGTGGTTGTACCGGCCGACCCCGTCGGGGGTGCCGGTCTCGTCCGTGAGTGGGAAGCCCAGTAGGCCGGCTGGTCCGCCGAATGCGAGATAGCGTCCGCGGATCGCCCCGTGCACCTCGCGCGCTCCGGTGCCGGGGCTCCAGTAGACCGATCCTCCGGCGAAGTCATTGTACTGACCAGCAGCGCCCGGAGTGGTGGTCTCGTCCGTGAGTGGGAAGCCCAGTAGGCCGGCCGGTCCGCCGAATGCGAGATAGCGTCCGCGGATGGCCCCGTGCACCTCGCGCGCTCCGGTGCCGGGGCTCCAGTAGACCGATCCTCCGGCGAAGTCATTGTACTGACCAGCGGCGCCCGGAGTGGTGGTCTCGTCCGTGAGTGGGAAGCCCAGTAGGCCGGCCGGTCCGCCGAACGCGAGATAGCGTCCGCGGATCGCCCCGTGCACCTCGCGCGCTCCGGTGCCGGGGCTCCAGTAAATCGTGCCTCCGGTGTAGTCCTGGGCGCGACCCCCAGCGATGTCGTACGCGCTGCCGACTGGCGTGCCGAGGAATGAAGCGCTGCCGCCGAGTTGCTCATAGTGCTGGACGATCGCGTCGTCGCCGGTCTGCTCGACCGTCATCGATGCCGTAACGCTCCGCTGCGCAGCCACCGCTGATGCAGCGGCCGCGGGCGGCGGCCCCAGGGCCGTGCCCCCGAGGCCACCTCCGAGGGCGAGGGCCAAGGTCATGACGAGGACGGTGGGTCGAAACCGGCGCATTGTGACCCCTTCGCGCTGATGGAGACATGCGAGCTTTGGTCAAGACGCTACGCCCCAGGAACGTGCCCGGGTAGGACCAGAAGTCCCGAACCGCAATCTTTCCACCAGCGTCACCCGCCGCGGCGCTGCCGCAGTCGCCGAATGTTGGGGGTGCTACATCCTTGAGCCCGGAAAGTTCGTGGATCGGCGTCCATGGCACGTTGCGGGCGGGATGCCGGCCTCCCTACTTGAGGAACTTCGAGGTCCTGCGGTCGGCCAGGATCTTGCCCTTCGTCTGGCAGGTGGGGCAGTACTGCAGCGCGGTGTCCGCAAAGGAGACTTCGTGGACTGTGTCCCCGCAGACGGGGCACGGCTGCCCGGCCCGGGCATGGACCCGCATGTGGCTCCTTTTGACGTCCTTGAGGTCCTTGGGCGGCTTGCCCTGGGCCTCGGCCATCGCCGTTCCCAGGATGTCGTGGATGGCGTCGTACAGGACCTGGACAGTTCCGCGGTCCAGGGACTTGGCAGTGGCGAAGGGGGAGATCCGCGCCGCATGCAGGATTTCGTCGCTGTAGGCGTTGCCGATCCCGGCGATCACGCCCTGGTTCCGGAGGAGACCCTTGATCTGCTGGGAGCTGCCGGCAAGGATCTCAGCCAGCATATCGGCGTCGAACGCGGCAGCGAACGGGTCCGGGCCCAGCGTTGCGATGCCCGGCACCTCCTGGGGGTCCCGCACCACGTAAACCGCAAGGCTCTTCTTGGTTCCGGCCTCGGTAAGGTCGAACCCACGGGGGCCGCCGGGGCCGGTGAACGCAAGGCGGGCGGCGATGTGCCCCTTGCCCATCCTCAGCTGGGCATCCGTGGGGGAGTCCGTGAAGCGCACCCAGCCCGCCCTGGCGAGATGGAAGACAAGGGAAACTCCTCCCGTGTCTATGCTGATGAACTTCCCGAAGCGCCGTACGCCGGTCACGGTCCTGCCTTCGAGCGAACTGAAGGGCGGATCCGCTGTCTTGAGGACGGCAAAGGACACGATCTGCACTTTGGAAACAACGGTTCCCTGCAGATGGTCGGCCAGGAAGCCGGCCAGGCCGGAGACCTCGGGCAGCTCAGGCATCCGTCATCCGCCGTTCCTGGCGTCGCCGCTGCCCATGCATGCGCTCATGCGTCCCATCTTGTCAGAAACCCCGGCAAACGCCCCGCCGGATGTGCCTATACTTTCAACGCGGCCCGTTTCCCGGGCCGCGTTGACAGTGGTGTTCGACCCGATGAAAGGCCCCTGATGAGCAACATTCCCGAAGATCTGTCCTACACCGCCGAACACGAGTGGGTCACCGCCCCCAATGCCGACGGCGTGGTCCGGGTGGGGATCACCGACTTTGCCCAGGATGCCCTCGGGGATGTTGTCTACGCCCAGATGCCGGAAGTCGGCACCAGGATTACGGCAAACGAAGTTGTCGGCGAGGTGGAGTCCACTAAGAGCGTCAGCGACATCTACGCCCCCGTCAGCGGCGAAGTTGTGGGCCGGAATGAGTCCCTTGACACCGATTCCGCGCTCATCAACACCGATCCCTATGGGGACGGCTGGCTTATTGAGATCAAGCTTGCCGAAGCCGACGCCGTCGACTCATTGCTCAGTGCATCGGAGTACGAACAGCAGGTAGGCTAAAGCTAACCGGTTTTTCCGGTCCGGCCCGGGGCGAAGCCAGAATGTCTTCGCACGTCAGCGGCCGGATCGGCGGCCGGTTCCGGACCTGCGCTGCAGGCCCGGTGGGCAGATGTTGGTTGCGCGCCTGATGGCCGCAGCTGAAAAGAGGAGGAGTCCATGGCTGGCCACACACAGAACCCTGCCGACGGGGAATACGGCTCGGGTGCGGCCAGAGAGTCGGAGACCACCTCCATCCATCTCACCCCGGTGAGGGATGAGCCCACGATTACCCCCAAGCTTTCGTCCGAAGAACGCAGTTCCGTGGAGGCACTGCCGGCTGGCTCGGCGCTCCTGGTTGCCCACAGCGGCCCCAACGCCGGGGCCCGGTTCCTGCTCGATTCCGATGTCACCACGGCGGGCCGGCACCCGGACGCCGACATCTTCCTGGACGATGTCACGGTTTCCCGCCGCCACGTCGAGTTCCGCCGCACCGCCCGGAGCTTCGAAGTCGTGGACAAGAACAGCCTGAACGGGACCTACGTCAACCACGACCGCGTGGACAGCGTTGAGCTCAAGTCCGGCAGCGAAGTCCAGATCGGCAAGTTCCGCCTCACCTTCTACCTGAGCCCTGCCACCGCTGCAGGCCGCGGCTGAGCCGGGGACCACTGCCTGTGGCAATGGCACAACCGGAACGCCGGGGACCCCAGGTCCTCAACATAGGGGAAGTCCTCGCACAGCTCAGCGAGGACTTTCCCGGCATGACTGCGTCCAAAATCAGGTTCCTCGAGGAAAAAGGGCTGATCAATCCGCGCCGGACGCCTGCCGGATACCGCCAGTACTCCGACGGCGACGTCGAGCGGCTGCGCTTCGTGCTGGCCCTCCAGCGGGACCAATACCTTCCGCTGAAGGTCATCAAGGACTACCTTGACGCGATCGACAGGGGCGAACGCCCGGAGAACCTGCCGCCCGGCGTCGTCGTTTCCCCCCGCATCGTCTCCGACGAGCTGGCTGCCGAACTGCAGAGCCGCGGGCGCAAGCTCACCGAGGAACAGCTCCGCACTGAATCGGGCGCCAGCGTGCCACTGCTGCAGGCCCTCCTGAGCTTCGGCCTGATCAGCCATGCCAACGGGCAATTCGACGAGCACGCCCTCCAGGTGGCCCGTGCCTGTGTCCAGCTGGAAAGCCACGGTCTTGAACCCCGGCACCTGCGTCCCTTCCAGGCGGCTGCCGAGCGGGAGTTCGGCCTGGTGGAACGTGCAGTGGCGCCGCTGGCATCCCGCAAGGATGCAGCGTCCCAGGCGCGCGCCGCTGAAGCCGCCCGCGAAATCAGCGACCTCTGCCTCACCCTGCACCGGGCTCTGGTGCAGGACCATATCTCACGCATGGACATCTGATGATTGAAGTCGAGATTGTAGGCGTTCGCATCGAACTGCCTTCCAACCAGCCGCTGGTCCTGCTTCGGGAGATGCATGGTGAGCGGCACGTTCCCATCTGGATCGGTACCCCCGAAGCCAGCGCCATCGCCCTGGCGCAGCAGGGCGTGGTGCCGCCCCGTCCCATGACCCACGACCTGCTGGTGGACGTGGTGGAAGCGCTAGGACACTCTGTGGTCAGCGTCAATATTGTGGCGGTGGAAGACAACATCTTTTACGGCCAGCTGCAGTTCGAGAACGGCACCACGGTGAGTTCGCGGGCCTCGGATGCACTTGCGGTGGCACTGCGTGCGAAATGCCGGATCTGGTGCGCCGATTCAGTCATGGATGAGGCCGGGGTGCGCATCACCGAGCATGACGAGGGCGAGGACACCGAACCGGGTCCCACGGTTGATGAAGAGCGCGAACTGCGCCGGTTCCGTGAGTTCCTGGACGACGTGGAGCCCGAGGATTTCGACGGCTAAGGTCACGTTAAGGTTAAAGTTGAGGGTGAATCTTTCGACACGCCTCATCAAACCCCTTAGGGTCTTTGACCTTGCAGGCCCCCGGGCCTAACGTCGAAGTATCAAGTTCCCATTGCTTACGGCAGCCTCGCAAGTCACACTGTAAAGTGCGCCCCGCGAAAATTACATGCATGGTCTTCATGCACCGCTGCTGCAGTAGTTACCCGGGAGCGCATGACAAGGAGGATCCAGGTGAGTCCCAAAGGCGAAGCAGGCGGGCTGAAGCAGCCCACGGCTGGTGTTGCTGTGCCCGCGAGCGGTGCCCAGGGCCTCCTGTTTACCGAGGACCTCCCCGTGTTGGATGAGGACGCCGGCTACCGTGGCCCCACGGCATGCAAGGCCGCCGGGATCACCTACCGCCAGCTCGACTACTGGGCCCGGACCGGCCTGGTGGAGCCCGCGGTTCGCGGTGCTGCCGGATCCGGATCGCAGCGCCTCTACGGCTTCCGGGACATCCTTGTCCTGAAGGTGGTCAAGAGGCTCCTGGACACGGGAGTGTCGCTGCAGCAGATCCGCACCGCTGTGGAACACCTGCGGGAACGCGGTGTCGAGGACCTTGCCCAGATCACGCTGATGAGCGACGGCGCGAGCGTCTACGAGTGCACCTCCGCCGACGAAGTCATCGATCTTGTCCAGGGCGGACAGGGCGTCTTCGGCATCGCCGTGGGCCGCGTCTGGCGTGAAGTCGAGGGAAGCCTCGCATCGCTTCCCAGCGAGCATGCGGCTGAACAGTCCTTTCCGGACGACGAACTGAGCAAGCGCCGGGCTGCCCGCAAAATCAGCTGAGGCTTTATAACGGATAAGGGCCGCCCTCCACATGGAGGGCGGCCCTTATCCGTTATAAGCCGGTTGCTGCAGGCCTTACCGGGCGCGGCTGCGCAGGCCGCTTCCCACTGCCATCAGGTTTGCCAGCAGGTCATCAAAGAGTGCCGCGGCAGATTTTGCCGACTCTCCGGGCCAGTGGTGTACGGGGTGGGCGGCGCCCTGGATCTGCTGCCAGTTGGCCTGCTCGGGGATACGGGGGCTCAGGAGGAGGTCGCCGAACATGGACTCCATTTCCGCGAGCCGGTAGGTGTGTTCGGAGGATCCTGACCGTACCCGGTTCGCCACGATGCCTGCAGGCGAGAGGTTGGGGGCGAATTCCTGCCGGAAAAGCTGGATGGCCCGCATGGTCCGCTCGGTCCCGGCCACCGAGAACAGTCCGGGCTCGGCAACCAGCGCCACCTTGTCACTGGCAGTCCACGCCATCCGGGTCAGCCCGTTGAGGGAGGGCGGGCAGTCCACCAGGACCAGCTGGTAGTCGCCACCGGTGGCCAGCACCGACGAGAGCCGGCGGAGATCGCGGCGGCGGAGGTCCGGGCGGTCGTAAATGCCCGTGTAGGCGGACCCGACGGCGACGTCCAGGACTGCGGGGCCGGAACCGTTGGACCCTGCGCGCGCCGTCCAACTGCTGCGCACCACGTTGTCGGCCAGATTGGCCCGCCGGGGACTTTTGAGCATCCGGCCGATGTCCATCTGGTCGCCGGGTTGAACGCCCAGTGCGGTGGTGGCATCTGCATGGGGATCAAGGTCCACCACCAGCGTGCTGATGCCTGCGGCCAGCGCCGCAGACGCCAATCCTGTGGTGACGGAAGTCTTGCCGACTCCACCCTTAAGGCTGCTGATGCTGACTACTTGCACTTGAGAGACCAAAACCTAACGCCGGATGCCGTGTTGGGGGTAATGTTTGCTCCGGCAGTGCCGAAGCCGGACGGTCCTGCCGCCCTACTCATCATATGTGGATGCGTCGGCGAATCCTGCTTTATTGGGCGTCGGCATGGCACCGACTGTGCTGCGGGGGCGGTTTCTGCCCGCGTCGGCAAACGGGTTCGGGACATGACGGCAAAATCTGTGACGGTGGCCACAAAGATTTGTGTTTGTCCTTGTAGGTCCTAGACACTGTGACCACTCACCGATCCACCCGCAATGATGCAGGAGAAGTATGTTTTCCAAAGTTCTGGTGGCCAACCGCGGCGAAATCGCGATCAGGGCCTTCCGCGCCGGCTACGAGCTGGGCGCAAAGACCGTTGCCGTATTCCCCCATGAGGACAGGAACTCGATCCACCGCCAGAAAGCGGACGAGGCCTACCTGATTGGCGAAGAAGGCCACCCCGTCCGGGCGTACCTGGATGTCGATGAAGTGGTGCGGGTAGCCAAGGAATCCGGCGCGGACGCCATCTACCCGGGCTACGGCTTCCTTTCCGAGAACCCCGACCTTGCCCGCGCAGCCAAGGCTGCCGGCATCACGTTTGTGGGGCCGCCCGCAGAGGTCCTGGAACTCGCGGGCAACAAGGTGGCCGCCCTGAAGGCTGCACGTGACGCCGGCGTGCCGGTCCTGAAATCCAGTGCGCCGTCCAAGGACCTGGACGAACTTATTGCCGCTGCCGACGAAATCGGCTTTCCCATCTTCGCCAAGGCCGTTGCCGGCGGCGGCGGCCGCGGCATGCGCCGGGTGGACACCCGCGAAGCCCTGCCGGAAGCCTTGCAGTCCGCCATGCGCGAAGCCGATGCGGCGTTCGGTGACCCCACCATGTTCCTGGAGCAGGCAGTCCTTCGCCCGCGCCACATCGAGGTGCAGATCCTGGCCGACGCCGAGGGTAACGTCATGCACCTCTTCGAACGCGACTGCTCCATCCAGCGCCGCCACCAGAAGGTCATCGAGATCGCGCCGGCCCCCAACCTGGATGAAGGCATCCGCCAGGCGCTCTACCGGGACGCCGTCAAGTTCGCCAAGGCACTGAACTACGTCAACGCCGGCACCGTTGAGTTCCTCGTTGATACTGTCGGTGAGCGCGCCGGCCAGCACGTCTTCATCGAAATGAACCCCCGCATCCAGGTGGAGCACACCGTCACGGAGGAAGTCACCGACGTCGACCTGGTCCAGGCGCAGATGCGCATCGCCTCCGGCGAGACGCTGGCGGACCTGGGCCTCTCGCAGGAAACGGTGCACCTCAAGGGCGCTGCGCTGCAGAGCCGCATCACCACGGAGGACCCCGCGAACGGCTTCCGTCCGGACGTCGGAAAAATCACCGGTTACCGGTCCGCCGGCGGCGCAGGAGTACGGCTCGACGGCGGCACGGTGTACTCGGGTGCCGAAATCAGCCCGCACTTCGATTCCATGCTGGTGAAGCTGACCTGCCGGGGGAGGGACTACCCGTCCGCCGTCGCCCGGGCCCGCCGTGCACTGGCAGAGTTCCGCATCCGCGGCGTCTCGACGAACATCTCGTTCCTGCAGGCAGTGCTTGACGACGCCGATTTCATTGCGGGGGATGTGGCTACGTCCTTCATTGACGAGCGTCCCCAGCTGCTCAAGGCCCGGGTCTCCGCAGACCGCGGCACCAAGCTCCTCACCTGGCTTGCCGAAGTCACCGTCAACAAGCCCAATGGTGAACTGACTGTCCATTCCAACCCGGCCAGCAAGCTGCCCTCGGTTAAGGACAAGCAGGCTGAACCCGGCTCGCGCCAGAAGCTGCTTGAACTCGGACCTGATGGTTTTGCGAAGGCGCTCCGGGAACAGAACGCGGTCGCTGTCACGGACACCACCTTCCGTGACGCACACCAGTCGCTGCTGGCTACCCGGGTGCGCACCAGGGACCTGGTGGCAGCCGGCCCGGCGGTCACTGCGCTCCTGCCGGAGCTGCTGTCCGTCGAGGCCTGGGGCGGTGCCACCTATGACGTGGCCCTCAGGTTCCTGGGCGAAGACCCCTGGGACCGGCTCGCCGCCCTTCGCAAGGCGCTCCCGAACGTGTGCCTGCAGATGCTCCTGCGCGGCCGTAACACGGTGGGCTACACGCCCTACCCCGAGGAAGTCACCGAGGCGTTCGTCAATGAGGCGGCAGCCACCGGCATCGATATTTTCCGGATTTTCGACGCCCTGAACGACGTCAGCCAGATGGCACCCGCCATCCGGGCAGTCCGGGCAACCGGCACCGCCGTAGCCGAAGTGGCGCTGTGCTACACGGCGGACATGCTGGACCCGGAAGAAACGCTCTACACGCTGGACTACTACCTGGAGCTGGCGCAAAAGATCGTGGACGCCGGAGCCCACATCCTGGCGATCAAGGACATGGCAGGCCTGCTCCGTCCCGCCGCTGCCGCGAAGCTCGTTGCGGCCCTCCGGGACCGCTTCGACCTGCCGATGCACCTGCACACCCACGACACCGCGGGCGGCCAGCTGGCCACGCTCCTGGCTGCCGTGGACGCCGGCGTTGACGCCGTGGACGTGGCCTCCGCATCGCTCGCCGGAACCACCAGCCAGCCGTCGGCCTCTGCCCTGGTTGCAGCACTGGCCCACACCCCCCGCGACACCGGGCTGAGCCTGGCCGCCGTCAGCTCACTCGAGCCGTACTGGGAAGCGGTCCGCCGGGTCTACGCGCCCTTCGAATCCGGCCTGCCGGGCCCCACCGGACGGGTGTATCAGCACGAAATTCCGGGCGGACAGCTGTCCAACCTCCGCCAGCAGGCCATGGCGCTGGGCCTGGGCGAACGGTTTGAGGCGATCGAGGACATGTACACCGCCGCTGACCGCATCCTTGGCCGCCTGGTCAAGGTCACGCCGTCGTCGAAGGTTGTTGGCGACCTGGCCCTGCACCTGGTGGGCCTGAACGCGGACCCCGCAGACTTCAACGAGAACCCGCAGAACTACGACATCCCGGATTCGGTCATCGGGTTCCTATCCGGCGAGCTTGGCGACCCCCCGGGCGGGTGGCCGGAACCGTTCCGCACCAAGGCCCTGCAGGGCCGCAGCGTGAAGGTCCGGGACGTTGAACTGAGCGCCGAAGACAGTGCGGCCCTGAAATCCGATTCCAAGACCCGGCAGCACACCCTCAACCGGCTGCTTTTCGACGGTCCCACCAAGGACTACCTCAAGAGCGTGGAAACCTACGGCAACCTCTCCGTCCTGGATACGCGCGACTACCTCTACGGCCTGCAGCGCGGCGCGGAACATGAGATCCAGCTGGAGAAGGGCGTGCGCCTCATCGCTTCCCTGGAAGCGGTGTCGGAGCCGGACGAGAAGGGTATGCGCACCGTCATGTGTACGCTCAACGGCCAGTCCCGGCCCGTTGTCGTCCGCGACCGGTCCGTGGTGAGCAACGTCAAGGCTGCCGAGAAGGCGGACCCGGGCCAGCCCGGCCACGTTGCGGCGCCCTTCGCCGGTGCCGTCACCCTGACCGTCAAGCAGGGCGACGAGGTCAAGGCAGGCGACACCGTGGCCACCATCGAGGCGATGAAGATGGAGGCGTCAATTACGACGCCGGCAGCCGGCAAGGTTTCCCGGCTCGCCATCTCCGCCGTGGAACAGGTGGAAGGCGGAGACCTTCTCCTGGTGGTGGAGCAGTAGCCGGAGCAGGCAACTAAGACAAGTGAGGGCCCTCCCTAACGAGGGCCCTCACTTGTCTTTAAAGCCGAAGCCACCGCCTGACTGGACGGCGGGCGCTGTGGCGGACCGCGGTCCGGCAGCGTGCGTAAAAGGGGCCCCGCGCCCCTGCTCGCCGCGAAGCGGCCCTAGAGGGGCGCGGGAATAGCACGCAGAGGACCGGGGCCCGCCCAGTGGTGCCTGCTACGAACGCGGTGCGGCGTACATCTCTTCGATGACCGTCTCGAAGTCCTTCATGACCTGGGCACGCTTGACCTTCATGGACGGCGTCAGGTGCCCGGATGCTTCTGTGAAGTCTGCGGGGACGATGCGGAACGACTTGATGGCCTCGGCCTGTGAGACTGAGGTGTTGGCCGCTGTGATCAGGTCCTGGACTGCCGCCTTGACCACCGGGTTGTTCGCGGCGTCCGCAATGGAGGTGTCCGCGGGGAGGTTGTGGCGCTGCAGCCAGCCGGGGAGGGCTTCCTGGTCCAGGGTGACCAGCGCGCCGATGAACGGCCGGTTGTCTCCCACCACCAGCACCTGCGAGACAAGCGCATCGGCGCGGATCTGGTCTTCCAGCAGGGCCGGAATGACGTTCTTGCCGCCGGCGGTGACGATGATTTCCTTCTTGCGCCCGGTGATCCAGACAAAGCCGTCCTCATCCAGGCGGCCGATGTCACCGGTACGCAGCCACCCGTCGTCGAACGTCTCGCCCGTGAGGTCGGGCCGCTGGTAGTAGCCGCGCATGACGCAGACGCCCTTGGCAAGGATCTCCCCGTCCTCGGCGATCCTGACCGAGTTGCCGGGCAGGGGCTTCCCAACGGAACCGATTTTGATCAGTGACGGGGTGTTCACGGATATGGGGGCGGTGGTTTCGGTCAGGCCGTATCCCTCGAGCACCTGTAGTCCGATGCCCTGGAAGAAGTGCCCCAGGCGTTCGCCCAGGGGGCCTCCGCCGGAGACTGCGTGGGCCACGTGCCCGCCCATTGCCGCCCGCAGCTTTCCGTAGACGAGCTTGTCGAACAGTGCGTGGCGGAGCTTGAGGCCCAGGCCGATGCGGCCGTCCTGCCGGGCCCTGGAGTACGCGATGGCAGTCTCTGCCGCCTTGTGGAAGATCGCTCCCTTCCCGCCGTCCTCGGCCTTCGTCAGGGCGGAGTTGTAGACCTTTTCGAAGACGCGCGGCACCGCGAGGATGAAGGTCGGCTCGTAACTCTGCAGGTCTGCCAGGAGGTTCTTGATGTCCGGGGTGTGGGCCACGGTGGTGCCGGCGGCCATGGCGAGGACTGAGATAAAGCGGGCGAAGACGTGCGCCAGGGGAAGGAACATGATGGTCTTGGCGTTTTCATGGACAATCTCGCCAATGATGGCCAGCGCGTTGTCTGAGAGCTCAACGAAGTTTCCGTGCGTGAGTTCGCACCCCTTGGGCCTGCCTGTGGTGCCGGAGGTGTAGATGATGGTGGCGGTGTCGCGCAGCCCGGCGGTTTTCCTGCGGGCCTCAAGGTCGTCGTCGCTGACGCCCCGGCCGGCTTCGCGGAGGGCATCGAGACCGTTGCCTTCGAGCTGCCAGACATGCTGGAGCGAGGTCAGCGCTTCCGCCGTGACCGCCTGGCGGATGATGTCCTCATGGTGGGCTGCCTCGCCGAAGGCGGCCACAGCACCGGAGTCACCGAGGTTCCACGCAACCTGCGAGGGTGAGGACGTTTCGTAAATGGGAACGGAGACGGCTCCGGCGAACCAGATGGCAAAGTCCACCAGGGACCATTCATAGCGGGTGCGGGACATGATGCCCACGCGGTCGCCGGCTCCCACGCCGCTGGCCATCAGCCCCTTTGCCAGCGCCCTGACGTCAGCCAGGAAATCGGTGGCGGAAATGTCCTGCCAGGATCCGGAGGCATCGAGCCGCGAAAAGAGTGCCGGGTTGCTGGCCTTTGCTGCCTGCCGCAGCACAAGGTCGGTGATGTTGGTCTCCGGTGGGACAACAACAAGAGGCGGAACACTGAATTCGCGCACTATAGCTCCTTTGATATCCGAGGTCCCGCACAGGGGCATGCCTAAAGACTAGTACGCCCGTGCCGGACCATGCAGTATCTAAAGTTACTGGCCAGTAACTTTGCCGTCAACGGTGCGCTGCGACATGTGGGCGGCAACTCCGCCTGTCCACACGGTGCCGTGGAATGTGCCCACCTAGAATGGGGAACTATGTACGCACCGCCCCCCGGCAACCAGCCCGGGCCCCTGAGCAGACCTGCCCCCTGGAGGGCGCGGCCCACCTCGCGCCGGGCGCGGACACAGCACGACGGCGGTGGCTTCCGTGAGCACTTGCGCCTCGGCCGCAAAGGCCTCGCCATTGGCATCGACATCGGCGGCACCAAGGTGGCCGCGGGAGTTGTGGATGCCGACGGCCGCATCCTCAGCGAAGCGCGGCGCGCCACCCCCGGCAGCGACCCCCGGGCAGTGGAGCAGGTCATCGTGGAGCTGGTGGAGGAGCTCGGCAGGGGCCACCGGATCTGGTCGGTAGGCATCGGCGCCGCCGGGTGGATGGACCTCGACGGTGGAACGGTGCTTTTCAGCCCGCACCTGGCCTGGCGGAATGAGCCGCTGCGGGCAAACCTGCAGCAGCTCCTCCGCCGGCCGGTACTCCTGACCAACGATGCCGATGCCGCGGCCTGGGCGGAATGGCGCTTTGGAGCCGGGCAGGGGGAAGACCGCCTGGTGTGCATCACCCTGGGTACCGGCATCGGCGGTGCCATGGTGATGGACGGCAGGGTGGAGCGTGGACGGTTCGGCGTGGCCGGCGAGTTTGGCCACCAGATCATCATGCCCGGCGGGCACCGGTGTGAATGCGGAAACCGCGGCTGCTGGGAACAGTATGCGTCCGGGAATGCGTTAGGGCGCGAAGCGCGGATCCTGGCCCAGGCAAACTCCCCGGTGGCGCAGGACCTGCTCGCGGCTGTGGGCGGGCGGACCGAGCTCATTACGGGTGCGATTGTCACGGAGCTCGCACTTGCCGGCGACCCGGCGTGCCGGGAGCTGATCGAGGAAGTGGGGGAGTGGCTCGGGCTCGGGCTGGCCAACCTGGCGGCGGCGCTGGACCCCGGGCTTTTCGTTATCGGCGGCGGACTGTGCTCAGCAGGGGACCTGTTGGTGGAGCCCGCACGGAAGGCATTCGCCCGCAACCTGACGGGGCGGGGTTTCCGGCCGGCCGCCGGCATCCAGCTCGCTGCCCTTGGGCCGAACGCGGGACTCATTGGAGCTGCAGACCTGTCCCGCGTCAGCAGCCGGGCGCGCCGCTGACGCTATCAGGCGCACTCTTTCCTCTGTTGCCTGGCGGTGCTCTGTTGCCTGGCCGCGCAGCTGGGGAGGGCCGGCCGCGCTAGACGCGTGCGCCGTCGTCGTTCTCGTCTTTTTCCTGCGGCAGCTTCATGATCAGGTACACGGTTCCCAGGACAAACGCCGCAACGATTCCCACGATGGCCAGGAGCGGGGCGGAGCGCCAGAACATCACGGACAACAGGAGCGCTACCGGTCCGCCCACGGCGGCCAGCCAGGCAAGCATGGTCAACGGATCCGTTCCGGCCAGGCTGGGCGGTTCCTCGGGGACGAATTCACCGTCATCCGGGTCCACACCGTAATCACGGGGTCCGGATGGGAAGCCTGCTTCAGTGCCGGGGCCCGGGGTCTGCGCGGGGGCCTGCCGCTCTGCCGCGGACAACTCGGCAGGAGCTGTACCCGCAAGGCCGAGCGGATCGAAGTCGCGGAACGCGGGCGGCCTTGCACCCGGCGCCGCCGTATCCTGGTGCGGTGCCGCATCCGTGGCGGGATCGATGACGGTGCCAGTGCCAGTGGTGCTGCCGGTGCCCGCGTCGGGGGAACCGGATTCAAGCCGGGCCACCAGGTCCAGCCAGACGGCGTCGTCCTGGTTGGCGCCCTGGTCCTGGGATCCGGAATCAGGCCTGTCCATGGTGCGTGGCCTCCAGGTCCGATGCTGCACTTGCCGCCGGCCGTTCCGGATTTCCGCCGGAAACAACCGCCCGGATGAACTCCACGGAGCCCTGGAAGATCTGCTCGGCGTCGTTGTCCAGGGTCGCCACGTGGTAGCTGTTCTCGAGGCGGACCAGGTCCAGGGGCGCGTGCGTCAGTCCGCGGCGGAGCGCATGGATGCTGGAGTCCGAGACCACGTGGTCAATGGCGGAGCGGTAGACCCGGACGGGGGCGGTGACCCGGGGCAGGATCCTGATGGTGTCCTTGAACAGCTTGTTGAGCTCATGCGCGGCAGCTACCGGGGTCCGGGCATAGGCGCCTTCGTCCATACCCTCTTTGAGGATGTCGTTTCCGATGGCCGGCGTACTTTTCATGACCAGCTTCAGGATGCCGGCGAGCGGAGCGCGCGGATCGTCAATGACCAGTCCCGGGTTGACCAGGACCACCCCGGCCACTGGCCGGGTGGCAGCGATCCGCAGGGCCAGCGCGCCGCCCATGCTCAATCCTGCCGAAAAGACGTAGTCGCAGTCCGCGTCCAGCTCCAGGTAGGCGTCATCCAAGGCACCGTGCCACTGCTGCCACCGCGTACGGGCCAGTTCCTGCCAGCTGGTGCCGTGTCCGGGCAGCAGGGGCATGCGCACGGCGAAGCCGGCGCCGGCCAGGGCCTGGGCCCAGGCACGCAACCCGTGCGGGCTGCCGGTAAACCCATGGGAGAGGACCACGCCGATGCGGGGCCCCCCGCCGCTGCAGCTGCTGCTGAAGGGACTGTGGTCCAGGCCGGAGGTCATGGAGTCTCCAATGCGGTGTTCTGGCGGGCGAGGGCGTGGAAGAAAGCACTGGATTTCGCAAAGATCTCCGGGGCGTCCACATCCAGCGTAGCCACATGTCCGCTGCTGTGGAGGTCCACCACATCAGTGAGGTGCGCGCCGAGGCCTTTGCGGAGCAGAGCCAGGGAAGTTGGCGGAACCACCGCGTCGGTGCGGGACTTGAAGACCTGGACAGGTGCCGTGACCTTGGGCAGGCCGCGGGCAGCGGCGCCAAACAGCTTCTTCAGCTCGTGCACGGCAGCCAGGGGAGTGCGGGAGTAGTCCCCGTCATTGGTGACTGCAGCGGTCGCCTGTTCCTCTTCTATAGGGAGGGTTGTCCGCTGGAAGTACTTCAGCACTCCGATCACCCGGACCCGGCGGTCGTAGAAGCTCAGGCCCGGGTTGACCACGGACACCCCGGCAACGTTGTGCCTGGAGGCGGCCAGCAGCGCAATGGCCCCACCCATTGAAAGTCCGGCCACGAAGCATGTCCCCGTTGTCCGCTCGAGCTCCAGGTAGGCGGCCTCGAAGCTGCGGTACCAGTCGCTCCAGCGCGTCCCCGCCAACTGGCGCCAGTCGGTCCCATGGCCCGGCAGCAGGGGGACGGTTACGGCGTAACCCTGCGAGGCAAGGTGCTGGGCCCACGGCAGGACACTGAGGGGGCTTCCCGTGAAGCCATGGCAGATGGCTATGCCAATCCGTGCATTGGGCCCGTGCCCGGGATAGCTGAAAGCGGCAGGAGGGGACGGGATGCTGCTTTCGCTCATGCCACCATCGTGTCACTGTTCCGGACAATTCTCACTAGAGTAGGGTTGCATTGAACTGCCGGACAGGCCCGACGCGGGGCCTGCAGGCCGCCTTCCGGAGGGGTTTCTCACGTGTTCTATTGGGTCATGAAGCGGATCTTCCTCGGTCCTGTGCTGAAGCTCCTTTTCCGCCCCTGGGTCAAGGGACTGGACAACATTCCGGCTGACGGCCCGGCAATTATTGCGTCCAACCACCTCTCTTTTTCCGATTCCATCTTCATGCCGTTGATGGTCCGCCGGCCGGTGGTTTTCCTGGCCAAATCGGAGTACTTCACCGGCACGGGTATAAAGGGCAGGCTGACTGCCCTGTTCTTCCGCCTGACCAACCAGCTGCCCATGGACCGGTCCGGGGGAGCTGCCTCGGCAGCCTCGCTGACAGCCGGCATGGAGGTCCTCTTGAATGGCGGACTTCTGGGCATCTATCCGGAGGGGACGCGGAGCCCGGACTCCAGGCTCTACAGGGGCAAAGTTGGCGTGGCCAGGCTTGCGCTGCAGGCCGGGGTTCCGGTGGTACCTGTCGCAATGATCGGAACGGACAAGGTGCAGCCCATCGGCAAGAGGCTGCCGAACATCCGCAGGATTGGCATGATCTTCGGCGAGCCCCTCGACTTCAGCCGCTACCGGGACCAGGCGGAGGACCGCGACATCCAGCGGAAAGTCACCGATCAGATCATGTTCGAACTGATGCGGCTCTCCGGGCAGGAATACGTGGACGAGTACGCCGCGGTGGTAAAGCTGCGGCTGGCGGGCAAGGCCGTGGAGCCGGCAGCTACCGCAGAGCCCCTGGCATCCCCGGCGCCTGATGGCGGCAGTGGGGAGCCCTCTCCCGGCGACAACCAAGGCATCCCGCAGGACATGCGCAAAGCGGACGACGGCGGGGCTGCCGCCGCCGGGTGAGCGGGTTGTGACGTTGCGGGCGGTGTGCGTGACAGCGCGGTGTCCCGGGGACCTGCGCGACCGCTAGTCTTAGATGGTGACTGAGCTATCTGCAAAACCCGCCTTTTCGCTGTCCAGCACCGCCCAGAGCGGAGCAGCCGACTATCCCGGACTTGATCACTGGCGGGACCTCCCCATCTCGCAGCAGCCAAGCTGGCAGGACCGTGACGTGTTCGACGCCTCGGTGAGGGAACTCTCCGTCCTTCCCCCGCTGGTTTTTGCCGGAGAGGTGGACGTCCTCCGCGAGCGGCTGGCCGCCGCCGCCCAGGGCAAGGCCTTCCTGCTGCAGGGCGGTGACTGCGCCGAAACCTTCGAGGCCGCCACGGCAGACAAGATCAGTGCCCGGGTCAAGACCATCCTCCAGATGGCCGTGGTGCTCACCTACGGTGCCGCCATGCCCGTCATTAAGATGGGCCGCATGGCCGGACAGTTCGCCAAGCCCCGTTCATCCAATGACGAGACCCGCGACGGCGTAACCCTTCCCGCCTACCGGGGCGACATCGTGAACGGTTACGAGTTCACTCCAGAGTCCCGGGGCCACGACGCCTCCCGGATGCTCCGCGCGTACCACACGTCCGCTTCCACGCTGAACCTCATCCGCGCCTTCACACAGGGCGGGTTCGCGGACCTGCGTTCGGTACACCAGTGGAACAAGGGCTTCACCGAAAACCCGGCACACGCACGCTACGAGTCCCTGGCCCGCGACATCGACCGTGCCATCAAGTTCATGGCCTCCTGCGGCGCAGACTTCGAAGCCCTGAAACGGGTCGAATTCTTTGCCAGCCACGAAGCACTGCTGCTGGACTACGAGCGGGCGTTGACCCGGATCGATTCACGCACCGGATTCCCGTACGACACCTCCGCCCACTTCCTCTGGATTGGCGAGCGGACCCGCGAACTGGACCACGCGCACGTTGACTTCCTCTCGCGGGTACGGAACCCCATCGGCGTGAAGCTGGGCCCGTCCACCACCGGAGATGACGCCCTCCGGCTGATCGACAAGCTGGATCCGGAGCGGGAACCCGGCCGGCTGACATTCATCACCCGCATGGGGGCCGGCAACATCCGCGAGAAGCTGCCCGCCGTCGTCGAAAAAGTCACCGCGTCCGGCGCGCAGGTTCTGTGGGTCACCGACCCCATGCATGGAAACACCGTGACGTCCCCCAACGGCTACAAGACACGCAATTTCGACGACGTCATTGACGAGGTGCGCGGCTTCTTCGAAGTGCACCACGCGCTGGGGACCGTTCCCGGCGGCCTGCACGTGGAAATGACCGGCGACGACGTCGCGGAGTGCCTTGGCGGGGCCGACCCCGTGGACCAGGACGCGTTCCTGGACCGTTACGAGTCGGTCTGCGACCCGCGGCTAAACCACATGCAGTCCCTCGAAATGGCCTTCCTGGTAGCCGGAGCCCTAGCCAAGCGCTGACACCGTCCGGTGGTGTGGGCGGTTCCTCGCCTACACCACCGTCAGGGTAATCACCGAGCCCTCGGGGACTTCCTTGTTTACGGGATCTTGATCCCGGACCGTGCCGAAGAAGCCGCCGAGGATATTGTTCACTTTCACGTCGAAGCCGAGCTGGCGCAGTGCCTGTTCGGCTTCCTTGGCCTGCTTGCCGATGTAGCTGGGAACCTCAACCATCCGGGGTCCCTTGGAGATGGTCAGGGTCACGGTGCCGCCCCGGGTGAGCGTTCCGTCCGCCGGTGCCTGGCTGACTACAGCGCCTTTGGGAACGTCCCGGCTGAAGACCTGCTCGCCGGCCACCTCCGGCTGGAGCCCGGATGCCGTGATGGCAGCAGCGGCATCGTCCTGGTCCTGGCCCACAACCACCGGCACGGGGATGGGCTCTGGTCCCTTGGACACGATGAGGCTCACGGGCGTGCCGCGCCGGACATCCGTACCTGCCGCGGGATCCTGCGACAGGACTGTACCGGCGGGAGCCTGCTCATTGAACTGTTCCGTCACAGGGCCCAGCGCCATTTCCGCAGCGTTGAGGCCGTTCTTGGCCGCCTCCAAAGTGCCGCCGGACAGCTCGGGCAGCGGAAAAAGCTGGGGACCCTTGGAGACGAAAAGGGACACGGGCTGGAACTTCCGGATTTCCGCGCCCTCGGCCGGTTCGCTGCCCACCACCAGACCCGAAGGCACGTCGTCGTCGAAGACGTCCCTGGTGACGGACTGGAAGCCGGCGTCGCTGAGCAGCTGCTGCGCCTGCGCCACGGTTTTGTTGGCGACGGAGGGGATTGACGCGGCGGCGCCGGGGCCCATACCGAAAAACCAGCCCGCGCCCGTGGCCAAGAGGGCGGCAACCACCAGGATCATCACCCACAGGACGCCGCGGCGGCGGGGATTTCCCTCTCGCAGCGTCCGTGCGGGGGTGGCCGCAGCCCGGGCGCGTACCCTTTCATCCTCCCTGTCCGCCTTGCGTTGGGCGCGTTTGCCCAGCACCCGGGGAGGGGGAGCCCATGCCTGGTCCTCGTCGGGTGGTGAAAGGGTGCGCCTGGCACCGCCGGGCACCGGACCAGAAGGCTGCATGTTGGACCGGGACGGGCGCGGCGAGGGCGGGTAGGCGGGCGCTGCCGGCTGTCCGTATGGCAGCACCGTTGTGGGATTGTTGGTGCGGCCGATGACCTCGGTGGGATGCTGGACGTGCCCGGTGTCAGCCCGCGTGCCGTCGATAAACTCGGTTTCATTGCCCCCGGCAGGCTCCCGGGGCGGAGGGGGACCCAGGGGCGGGGACGGATTTTTGCGAGGCGGAAGCCGTTGGTCCCCGCGCGGGGTGCCTGCTGCCCCTGCAGCAGCCGCGGGCGGACGCAGGTCCAGTTCAGCATCCGTCAGGTTGGTCCTGATGTGCCGCAATTCCTGGAGCAGGGCATTCCCGTCCACCGGCCGGTTCTCGGGGTCGCTGGCGGTACACCACTGCACGAGTTCGTCCACTTCGGCGGCCAGGCCCGGGACCAGGGCCGACGGCGGCCCCACTGTGCCGTGGACGTGCTGGTACGCCACCTGGATGGGCACTTCGCCGTCGAACGGCTGCCGTCCGGTAAGCATCTCGTACAGCATGATGCCCAGGGAGTAGATGTCGCTGCGCGCGTCAGCCGGGCGTCCCAGGACGAGTTCAGGGGAGAGGTAAGCGACCGTACCGATCAGGGCGCCGGTGCTGGTGGCGGTGGTGACGGCGCGGGCCAGGCCGAAATCCCCGATCTTGATCCGTCCGTCGTCGGAGATCAGAACATTCTCCGGCTTCACGTCGCGGTGGATGAAGCCGGCGGCATGGGCGGCGCCGAGCCCTTCCACCACCGGGTCGATCAGCGCCAGTGCCAGCCGCAGCGGCAGGGCGCCCTTCTCATTAATAAGGTCACGCAGGGTGTGGCCCTTGATGTATTCCATGACCAGGTACGCCGTGGGGCCGTCGTTCCCCTGGTCGAGGACCCCCACCACGTGGGGGTGGGACAGCTGTGCAGCCGCCTTGGCCTCCCGGCCGAGCCTGCCTAGGAAGTTGTCATCAGCGGCGAGGTGCGGATGCAGCACCTTGAGGGCCACGTCCCGCTCCAGCCGCTGGTCCGTGGCAAGGTAGACCGTGGACATGCCGCCGCGTGCGAGCTTGGACCGCACGGCGTACCGGTTGTCCACCAGCGTTCCTACAAGGGGGTCAGACACGTGTTCCTGCACCCTACGATCCTAATCCCCGCAACGGAACGGGCCCGAACCAATACCGGTCCGGACCCGTGCCGAATGCCCCGCCGCTACAGGGCGCTTGGTGTTCCGGCAGTTCAGCCGAAGTTTTTCTGGTGTGCCTTGATGGCTGCGACATAGGCCTTGGTGTCGTCGTACATACCGTACTTGCTCACCGAGTACTGGCCCTGGTAGTAGCCTGCGATAGCCGTGTCCTTGTCCTTGCTGGTGGCCAGGAGTTGGCGGATGATTGCCACGCCGGCCGTGGCGTTGTCATAGGGGTCCAGCAGGTTCAGCTTGCGTCCCACAAGGTCAGATGCCCACTGGCCGGAGGTAGGGATGACCTGCATGGTTCCGATGGCGTTTGCCGGGGAAACTGCCCGCTGGTCGAAGCCGGATTCCTGGTGCGCGAACGCAAGGGCCAAGGAGGGTTCCACGCCCATGCGGCGGGCGGTGTCCGCCACGATGTTCCGCATTTCGGCGCGGGAAGGCACCGGGGAGGCGTTCAGCAACGCCTTGTTCTCGTTCGCGGAGCTGACAACTGCGGCAGGGTAGCTGAATCCGAGGAATGAGCTCGGGACCAGCGGGGTTACCGAGGCGGCCGGCTGCGGCGCGGCAGCCTGGCCGTTGGAACCAGGGATGGCCAGCTTGTTGCCCGGGTAGATGACGCTGGTCATGGCCAGGCGGTTGGCGGACAGCAGTTCGGAGAGCTTAACGCCGTGCCGGGACGCTATCGCGGAGAGCGTGTCTCCGGCTTTGACGGTGTAGGAGCCGGAAACGGGAGCCGCAGGCGCGGCAGGAGCTGAGGTTGAGGCAAGCCCGCCCCCGGAAGGAGCCGCGGCGGGCGCGGGAGCCGCATCGCCGGCACCCACCTTGATCTTCTGCCCCGGGTAGATGATGGAGCGCATGTTGAGGTTGTTCCACGAGAACACATCGGACAGGCCTACGTTGTGCCGGGCGGCGATGGCACCCAGCGTGTCACCGGGCTTCACCGTGTAGGTGGCTCCGCCGGCAGGTGCGGCTGCGGGAGCGGAAGGAGCGGGCGCGGCGGAGGGTGCTGCCGGCGCAGTGGCCGAACCGGAAAGCTTGATCTTCTGGCCGGGGTAAATGATCGTGTTCGCCTGCAGGTTGTTCAGCTTCAGGACCTCAGCGGTGTCCAGCCCGAATTTGCCGGCAATGGCGCTGATCGTGTCGCCGCGGGCAATTGTGTACTCGGCCGGAGCCTGCGGCTGTGAGGGCTTGAATGCGGAGGGGATGGCCGTCGAGACCGACGACGCCGGGATCACTGCCGCGGTCGCCTGTGCGGCCTGGGCTTTCATGGCCGCTGCAAGGGTGCCCGGGATGGAGCGGACGGGCTGCTCGGCAGCAGCGGGCTGGGCCAGGGCCAGGGATGACAGTACAACCGCTGGCAGCGCTGCCGTCGTTGCGGCGAGCATAGGCAGGCTCGGCTTGGGGGGCTGCTTGTGCGAGCGGGACATCGTCATGGAAAGAATCCTCTTCTCAACTGCGGGCGCGGGCGGGGATGCCGCTGTTTCCGATACTACTGTTACTGCTGTTAATGCTGTTACAAATGTGGTCAATGAGAATCTCTCACGGATTGTTGATTAGCACAAGAATTCAGGGAACAGCTGCAAGGAATAATTTCGGGAGTGTCCGCAGGTCAATGGATACCCGCTGAATGCATCAACTAGGCGACGGGGCGCACGCCGTGGCAACCTTGATCCGTGAGTAACGTAGAAAACCTTGTGGGCGAATGGTTGCCCCTGCCCGACGTCGCCCGTTTACTGGATGTTTCCATCACAAAGGTGCACAGCCTGCTTGATGAACGAGCCCTGGCGGCGCTGCGGGTTGGTGACCGGAGAATCAGGTCGGTGCCCGCGGAATTTATCCAGGACGGCCAGGTGGTGGACAGCCTCAAGGGAACAATTGTTGTCCTGTCCGACGCCGGATATTCGGACGAGGACCTGATCGTATGGCTCTTTACCCCGGATGAGTCATTGCGCGGACGCCCCATTGATGCCCTGCGTGAGGGCCGGAAAACAGAAATACGTCGAAGGGCTCAGACGCTCGCCTGGTAATTCCAGGCAATCGTGAATCCGGGCACCCGCCCGGTAATTGCGGCACGGCACTTCGCTGGCCGGCCGCAAGCCGCTAGGAGGCCCGGCTGACAGTCGCTTCAGCCAGCCTCCGAAGGGCAGTCTTTGGCAGCTCGACCAGGGGGAGTGCCTCCAGGGCCTCGAACGCGGCGGCACCGAATTCATTGATGAGGACCTCGGTGGCCGCCAGCGCCCCGGACTCCTCAATGATCCGCCGGAGCTCGTTGATGTCTTCTTCCGAGAGGTCCGGGCTCCCAAGCCTGGCGTCGATGAAGGCCGCCTCGCCAGCCGTTGCCTGGTCCATGGCCAAGGCAACCAGTACCGTGCGCTTCCCCTCCCTCAGGTCGTCGCCGGCCGGCTTGCCGGTTGTCAGCGGGTCACCAAACACGCCGAGCACGTCATCCCGGAGCTGGAACGCTTCCCCCAGGGGCAGTGCAAACGCCGAGTAGCCACGGAGCAGGTCATCGGACGCTCCCGCGAGGGCTCCTCCAAGTGCCAGCGGATGTTCCGTGGAGTACTTGGCGGACTTGAAACGGATGATGGACTGCGCCCGCGAAACTGCGCCTGCGCGGTCCCTCGCGGGCCCGGCCACTTCTTCCAGGATGTCCAGATACTGGCCTGCCATCACTTCAGCCCGCATGAGGTTGAAGATCAGCCTTGCCCTGCTGCCCGCAGCTGCCCGCTCGCCAATGTCCGTGAAGGCTTCCTCGCTGAAGGACAGGCAAAGATCTCCCGCCAGTATGGCCGCGGCCTGCCCGAAACGCTCGCTGTCCAGCGCCCAGCCTTGTGAGCCGTGCAGATCGCTGAACCGGCGGTGGACGCTGGGTCCGCCCCGCCTGGTATCGGAACGGTCGATGATGTCGTCGTGGATCAGTGCAGCGGCCTGGAACAACTCGAGGGCGGCGCCTGCAGTGACCACCTGCCGGGCTGCCGGTTCTCCGCCGGCTCCCCGCCAGCCCCAGTAGCACATCAGGGCCCGCAGGCGCTTGCCGCCGGTGACCAGGTTGGAGATTGAACCCATGATTGGATCAATGTCCGGGGAAATGGAGGACATGACTGACTGCCGCGAGGCAAGGAACCCGGTCAGCTCGCCGGCCACCGCCGCCACGAAGTCTGCCTGTTCATGCCTGAGCTGCTCGGCCGCCGTCACTTGGCTGACTCAGCTGGCACGTTGGCGCCGATGGTGAAAGTGGAAACTCCCGCTGCTTCAACAACGGAGATGTTAACAGTCTCGGTATCACCCCGGACGAAGTCCCTGGAAGCCACTGCCCCCACGGCCTCGCCGGGTACGGCCTTGAAGCCCTGCCCTTCAAGCGCCTTGACGTAGAAGTCGAGGACTGCTGCGGTGGGGGCCGCAACGGTCCCCACCAGCGCGGCAGTTGCGGGGGTGGATGCTTTATCGAAACTGCTTGAGACAACGGTGGCGCCCGGCATCAGGGGAAGGAGCTGCTGGGGGAACCCAGACACGAGGGCGCCAACCGTGGCGGAGGTGTTGGGCGTAGCCGAAGGGCTCGGGGAAGCAGTAATGGTGGACTCGGAAGCCGCCGGCGCCGGGGCGGAGGCCGAAGGGTCCGGGCTTGCTGACGGAGTTGGACTGCAGGCTGCAAGGGCCAGGGCTGCGCCTGCAGCGAGAGCTGCCGTGCCTGCTGGCTTGAGGTTTCCAAAGACCGTCACAGGGACTTTCCTCCTGGTGTTGATGCCGGATTCAGCCTTCAGTTTAGTCAGTACAAAACGGCTAGGATTGCAGCCGTGGGGCCCGACGGTAAGAACCAGCCACCCGGAGCGCTGCTTCCGGGACGCAGGCGCAAATGCATCATGCACGTGGACATGGATGCCTTTTACGTATCTGTCGAGCTGCGGACGCGCCCTGAGCTGCGCGGCAGGCCCGTCATTGTCGGCTTCCCCGCGGACCGTTCCGTAGTCCTCTCTGCCTCCTACGAGGCCCGTGCGTTCGGAGTGAAATCGGCCATGCCGATGGCCGTGGCGTCCCGGATGTGTCCGCAGGCGGTCATCATCGAACCGCGCCACAAGCTGTACTACGAGGTCTCAGCCCAGCTGATGGCTATTTTCGGGTCCGTCACGGAACTCGTGGAACCCCTCAGCGTCGACGAGGCGTTCCTCGACGTCACTGGCGCCATCCGCCGCCTTGGGCCACCGCGGGGCATCGGTGAGATGATCCGGCGCCAGGTAGCCTCGGAGCTGGGCATCACCGCGTCGGTGGGGATAGCGGAATCAAAGTTCGTGGCCAAGATTGCGTCAACACGCTGCAAGCCGGACGGACTTCTCCTGATTGGCCCTGACGAAACCGTTCCCTACCTCCATAGCCTGCCGGTTGGGGCGCTGTGGGGCGTAGGAGCCAAAACGGCGGATGTACTGGCAAAGATGGGCATCAGGACGGTCGCCGATGTCGCAGCAACGCCGGTGGCCACCCTTAAGAGGATGCTGGGTGCCACGGGAGAGCATGTCCACCAGCTGTCCTGGGGTATAGACCACCGTGCAGTGACTCCGGTCCGGCTGGAAAAGAGCATCGGCGCCGAGGAGACCTTTGCCGTCGACACGGCGGACGACGCCCTGCTCCACCGCGAACTCCTGCGGCTCTCCCACCGGACGGCCTCGCGCCTGCGAAGCTCCGGGATGGTGGCCCGGACCATCGCGCTGAAATTACGGTTTGCCGATTTCTCAACCATCACGCGCAGCCGGACGGTACACACCCCGGTGGACAGCGCCCAGCTGATCTATTCGGTGGCACTTCAGCTGCTGGAGTCGGTAGGGGAGAGGGCCATGACCGTGCGGCTTGTGGGCGTACGCGCCGAACAGCTGGAAGATGCAGCCCGCACCTCGCTGCAGCTGAGCATCGACCGGCGGGATGAGAACTGGCGTGCGGCGGAACAGGCCCTCGATGAGGTGGCGCGCAAGTTCGGCAGCAAATCCGTCCTTCCTGCCCGCTTGATGGAGCCAGGAGCCGGCCCTGGATAAGGCCCCGGTTACGGCGGTCAGGGGCTCGTCGTTAAGTCATTGCCGTCTTTCAGAACGGCCCTCAACAAACTATCCTTAGATGTACATAGTTTTTGAGTGACTGGACTTACTGCCGGACCCTCTTGGACATGCTCCCGCTCCTGCGGCCGCGTGCCTGGTTACCGACTTTTGCCAATGTGGGCAGGGCGGGAACCTCTAAGGCACAACAGCCGTTAACGGAGCAGAAGTAGTGGCTGGGATCAGCCCGGACGTTGGCCTACAAAAGGAGGTCGTGATGCCGCTGTCGGAGCACGAACAGAAGCTGCTTGAGCAGCTGGAGAAGCAGCTTCACGAGGACGACCCGAAGTTCGCAAATTCCATGGGTTCAGACCCAGGGCGTTCATGGTCCACGAGGCACGTGGTGATTGGCGTCCTCTGCGCCTTGGCTGGCGTCTTCCTGTTGCTCGTGGGTGTCACTCTCCAAAATATCTTCGTTGGAGTGTTGGGCTTCATAGTGATGGGGGGCGGCGTCTATTTCGCCACCATGCGCAGCAGCGCGGCCGCGAAGCCGGGATCCAAGGCAGGCAACCGAAAGCCCGGTAAGCAGAAGAACTCCTTCATGAGCAGCCTCGAGGAGCGCTGGGATGAAAGGCGCAGGGGCGAACCCTGAACCCATCGGGCGCTGCCGTGACGGCATCCCCACTTCCCTCCCTTAGGGAGTCATTGTGAAACGACCCGCCAATGGCGGGTCGTTTCGCGTTTAACGCGGCCTTCGTCGAAACACCCCTGATGTGCTGGCGATCAGGCGGGAAAGTCCCCGCGTCAGCTGCCCAGCCGGCGCCCGCTTTCCGCACCAGGGGAATCGCCAGGCAGCAGAATTCCTCCACTTTCCACCACCGCGCCTAAATCCGCGCCAGTTCACCGTTCTTTTCCCATGAAGTGGAGGTCCGGCAGCCCTGTTTGCGTTGACTGTGGGGGAAAGTGGAGTAATGTGGAGGACATAAGAGGGTAGTTGCAACATAGGGGATGTGCAGTTCCTGACATGGACAGGCGGTGGGCCAGTGTTTCTTGGCACTCACTCGCCGCGTCTGGATGAAAAGGGACGGATTATCCTCCCCGCCAAGTTCCGTGAGGAACTCGCCAGCGGGCTGGTGCTCACAAGGGGCCAGGAACGTTGCATCTACGTCTTCAGCGAGAAGGAATTTGCGCGGGTCCACGAGCAAATGCGGGAGGCACCAATTTCCTCCAAGCAGGCGCGGGACTACATCCGCGTTTTTCTCTCTGGAGCCTCGGACGAGGTACCTGACAAGCAGGGGCGCGTGACTATTCCACCGGCGCTCCGGGAGTATGCAGGCCTCGGCAGGGAGCTTGCCGTCATCGGCGCCGGCTCACGCGCCGAGATCTGGGACGCCCAGGCTTGGAGCGACTACCTCGCAGAGAAGGAAACAGCCTTCTCTGAGACTGATGACCCCATTCCGGGCATTCTCTGACCGGGGGGACAGCAGGCAGTTTCTTGGATGAGATCTCCAGCCGCCCATCGGCTGGCCATCCTGGCTCACTTCCCCGGAGCCAGGCTGGCGGACGATAGGCGCGGATGGGGATCTGGTTCCAGAAGCACCAAAGGCAACACCCGACGGCGAGAAAGGACGAGGCATGAACGAACACCCGAAGCCCACGTCCGAACGCCATGTGCCGGTCCTTCGGGACCGGTGCATCAATTTGTTAGCACCAGGATTCGAGGCAGCCAGGCTGCGCGGAGAAACCCCGGTAGCCGTTGACGCGACCCTGGGCATGGGCGGCCATTCCGAGGCCATGCTGCAGCGTTTTCCGGACCTGCACCTCATTGGCATCGACCGCGATGAAGAAGCGCTTGCGCTTGCCGGCGAGCGGCTGGCCCCGTTCGCCGCCCGCACCGATCTGGTACACGCCGTTTACGACGAGATCCAGGATGTCCTGGCTGACCTTGGCGTCCCCGAGGTCCACGGCATCCTGATGGACCTCGGTGTCTCCTCACTCCAGCTCGACGAACGCGAACGCGGGTTCGCCTACTCCTTTGACGCCCCCCTTGACATGCGGATGGACACCAGCCGCGGCCAGACCGCGGCGGACGTCGTAAACAACTACTCCGAAGAGGAACTCGTCAGGATCATCCGGAAGTGGGGCGAGGAAAAGTTCGCGGGCCGGATCGCAAACAGGATTGTTGCAGCACGGGCCGCCAAGCCCTTCGCCACAACCGGAGAGCTTGTGGAACAGATCCGGTCGGTGGTTCCGGCGTCCGCGGCAAAGTCTGGCGGGCACCCCGCCAAGCGGACTTTCCAGGCTCTCAGGATCGAGGTCAACGAAGAACTCGACGTCCTGGAGCGTGCTGTTCCGGCCGCAGTGGACTCCCTGGCCATGGGAGGACGGATTGTTGTCATGTCCTACCACTCGCTGGAGGACAAGATCGTCAAGAGCGTCCTGCAGGCACGGTCCAAATCGTCGGCCCCGCTCGGATTCCCTGTGGAGCTGGAAGAGCATAAGGCCGAACTGAAAACCCTCACCAAAGGCACCGAGGTGCCCACCGCCGTCGAAATCGCCGAAAACCCGCGTGCTGCCTCTGCAAGACTGCGCGCGGCGGAACGAATCAGAGCCAGGAGAGCTGCATGAGCACCGCTGCCGTCAAGAACTTTCCCGTCGCTTCCGGCAGTTCGGCGGCCGGCAGGAATCTTCCCGCACGCACCTCCGACGACGGCCGGAAGTCCCGGACTCCGCTGTCGGTGGTACGCACGGTACCCCGCAAGCGCCGGGCACCGTTTGTGGTGCTGTGCTTCGCCATGCTTGCACTGGCCCTTATTGCCGTACTGGTGCTGAACATCTCGGTGTCCACCGCTCAGTACCAGCTGGTGGAACTGCGGGCCAAGCAGAGTACCTTGACCAAGCAGAACCAGGACCTCACCCAGCAGGTGCAGAACTTTGAAGCACCCCAGAACCTGGCCGCGAAAGCCAAGGAACTGGGAATGGTGGCCTCCACCGTCAAAGGCCAGATCGATCTGTCCACCCTTTCTGTCACCGGCAAGGCGACGCCCGCCGTCAAGGGAAGCGCGGAAGGGGCTGTCATCCCCGCCCCAGCCGTGGCTGGACAGTTGATCGTCGTCCCGCCGGCAACCAAGGGCGAACCGCTGGCAAGCCGCAAGCCGGCCGAAGCGGCGGCTCCAGCGGCCCAGGACGGCGAAGCAGCCGGTGCTGCTGCCTCCGGCACGGCAACACCGGGCGCTGCGGCCCCGGCAGCCGGTGATCCCGCTGCTGCAGCCGCAGCTGCAGCTGCAACGGCCGCCGCCGCGGCCGCCGTTGAGCTGAACGGGGGATCCGTCCCCGCACCGGAACAAAAGGTGCCCGGACAGTAAGACGGCAGGTCTGGCAGGCAGCAGGGTCGAATAGCAAGGATTATCACGGTGGCGCAGAGGACCGGCAAGGCAAACAACAGCAGGGTGCCCAACGCCACCAAGCGCTTGCGCCTGGGCCTCGGCATTATGCTGACGCTCCTGCTGGTGGTGGGCGGCAAGCTCTTCCTGGTGCAGGGACTGGACGTCGGCGGCATGGCCGAGGCCGCCCTGAACAGCCGGATGAAGCAAACCGTCCTGCCGGCAGAACGCGGAAGCATCCTGGACTCCCGGGGTACCGTGCTCGCCAACAGCGTGATCCGCTACAACGTGGTGGTGGACCAGCGCGTCAACACCAAAACGGAGACGTTCAAGCGACTGGACGACGCCAAGGAGAAGCTGGTGGACGTCAGCCGGGAGCAGGGGCTGACGGAACTGGCGGGCGCCCTCGGCATGGAAAAAGACGCGATCCGCGAGGCCGTCACCGGGCAGCAGCCCTATTACATTGTGGCCAAGGACGTGAAGCCCGATGTTGAGGACCGCATCTCGCAGCTCCAGATCCCCGGCATCGTGACCGAGGGCGTCAGCAAGCGTGTCTACCCGAACGGATCTGTGGCGGGCGGCATCATCGGTTTCCTCCAGGACGGCACCACCGGCCAGGCGGGGATCGAGCAGACCCAGGATGGACTCCTGAAGGGTGCGGACGGCAAGAGGCTGTTCGAGATCGGCGCGGACGGCCTGCGCATACCTGTCGGCGTGGATGAACTCACCCCGCCGGAGGACGGCAAGGACGTCAAGCTCACCCTCAACTCGGACCTCCAGTACTTCGCGCAGCAGGCTATCCAAAGCCAGACGGAGAAACTGAATGCCGAGTGGGGCTCCATCATCGTGATGGACGCAAAGACCGGGGACCTGGTGGCCATGGCGGACACCAACGCGCCGGACCCGAACGATCCCGGCAGGGTGGCAGCGAAGGACCGCGGTGTCCGCTCTGTCACCGCAGCCTACGAACCCGGCTCGGTGCAGAAGATGATGACCGTGGCCGCTTTGATTGAAGAGGGCAAGGCAGGCCCGCTCGACGAATTCACCCTGGACCCGACCTACACGGTAAACGGCCAGACCTTCAGTGACTCCTTTGCGCATGGGACGGAAGAGCGGACGCTCGCCGGCATCCTGGGCTACTCGATGAACACCGGAACCGTCATGGCCGGGCAGCGGCTGAGCAAGGAACAGCGCTACGAATGGCTGAAGAAGTTCGGCATCGGCGAAGCTCCGGACATTGGCCTGCCCGCCACGGCCTCCGGGATACTTACGCCGTGGCAGCAGTGGGACGGCAGGCAGGAATTCACGGTCCTGTTCGGCCAGGGAGTCTCCCAGTCCACCCTGCAGACCGTGCGAGCATTCCAGTCCATCGCCAACAACGGCGTGATGCTGCAGCCGCGCCTCATCGACGCGTACGTTTCCGCGGACGGAACCGAGGAAAAGGTTGCGCCGGCGGAACCACGCCAGATCGTGTCGGAGGGTACCGCCCAGCAGGTGCAGGACATCCTGGAGAGCGCAGTGACGGAGGGCCAGATCAAGGACGCCGGCATCGACGGCTACCGGGTGGGGGCAAAGACCGGCACGTCGGAGTCCCCGTGCGACGACGGCAAGTCCGGCTTTTGCGGCTACACCGCCTCGATCGTGGGCATGGCACCCATGGATGATCCGCGGTTTATTGTTGAGGTGGTACTCCAGCGGCCCAAGGGCAGCATCTACGGGATTACCAACGGGCCGGTCTTCCGGTCGGTCATGAGCCAGGCACTGCGGACCTACAACGTCCAGCCGTCCACGGGTGAACCGGCCAGGCTGGCCCAGTTCGCCAAGTAATTCTCCGGCAGCAGCCGCAGCAGCCCCGGCTGCTTCGGCTGGTCCACGCCGGGCACGGTCCACTAGCACCATCGGAGATCCCTTGTCAGAGTTCAACGCGTCCGATCAGCGCCCTGCCCCTCAGGGACTTGCCCCGCAGGGACAGGGCAGCCAGGCACGCTTCCGCCCCTCCGCTGTGGAGGCGGTCCGGCTGGAAAGCATTGGTGACGCTGTCGGCGTCGTCATCCCGGGGGCCTCGGCGGACGTGGCCGTGACAGGCATCTCGCTGAACTCCCGCACCGTGGAACCCGGCGACCTGTACGTGGCCCTGCCCGGCGCTGTCCGGCACGGCGCCGACTTCGCCGCCCAGGCCATTGAAGCGGGAGCGGCGGCCGTCCTGACGGACGAGGCCGGAGCCCGCCTGCTTGCCCTCTCCTCCGACACCGCGGTCCCTGTGCTGGTGGTTGACGCCCCCCGGAACGTGGTGGGCCCGCTCTCCGCCATGATCTACCGCAGCGGGCAGGACACGTCCCCGCAGCTGTTCGGCGTGACAGGCACCAACGGCAAGACCACCACCACCTACTTCATTACCTCGCTGCTGCGTTCGCTTGGCAAAAAGACCGGCCTGATCGGCACCATAGAGATCCTGGCCGGTGGAGACCCCATCCCCAGCCTCCTCACCACTCCGGAGTCCCCGGAAGTCCACGGGCTGCTGGCGCTCATGCAGGAAAAAGCCATCAACGCGGCGGCGATGGAAGTCTCGTCCCACGCGATTTCCTACCAGCGGGTGGACGGCGTGCTCTTCGACGTCGCGGGCTTCACCAACCTCACCCAGGACCACCTGGACCTGCACCACACCATGGAGGACTATTTCGCCACGAAGGCGGAGCTCTTCACGCCAGCCCGTGCGCGGAAGGCCGTAGTGACTGTCGACGACGAATGGGGCCGCCGCCTTGCCGGCAGCGCCGGGGTGCCGGTCACCACCCTCAGCACCTCCCGGGATAACCCAGCCGACTGGACCGTTACGGAAACCGTGCCCCGCGGGCTGGGCACGGAGTTCACGCTCAGCGGCCCCGGCGGTACCGTCCTGCGCGTCCACACGGGGCTTCCCGGAAGCTTCAACGTCGCCAACGCTGCCCTGGCGGCAGTAATGGTGCTCGCCGGCGGCGTGGACGCCGCCACGCTGCAGGCTGCCCTCGACGCCGGCGATCCCTTTACGGTGGCCGTACCGGGACGGATGCAGCTGGTCTCCGAACAGCCGGCCGCCGTCGTGGATTTCGCCCACAACACCGACGCGCTGGCCCGGGCACTCGAAGCTGTCCGGTCGCCGGAACCGGGGTCCCGGCTGATCGTTGTGTTTGGTGCGACAGGCCAGCGGGACCAGGGCAAACGGCCGGCCATGGGCGCCATCGCCGCCCGGCTTGCCGACACGGTGATCATCACCGACGACGACCCCCACGACGAGGACGCGGCGGCCATCCGCGCCGATGTCCTTGCAGGGGCCAGGGAGGCCAAGGAAAAGGAAAAGCTGCCCTGCACGGTGCTGGAGGTGTTCCCCCGCGACACGGCCATTCAACGCGCCGTGGAACTCGCCCGGCCGCACGACACCATCCTGGTGGCCGGCCGCGGCCACGAGGTGTGGCAGGAAGTGAAAGGCGTGAACCTCGCCCTCGACGACAGGGTTGAGCTGCGCAGCGCCTTGACAGCCAGGGGATTCAACGTTCTCCAAGACGACCGGATAGAGTCCTAGACCGAGATGATTGCATTTACTGCGGCGGAAATTGCCGATATCACCAAGGGGCGCCTGGACGCCGATCCCGGAATCACGCCTCTTTCGGTGGTCACGGATTCCCGCGAAGCCACGCAGGGGTCGCTCTACGTGGCGAAACCCGGCGAGTACGCTGACGGACACGACTTCACAGCGGATGCCTTTGCCGCGGGTGCCACGCTGGCCCTCGTGGAGCGCCCCGTGACCGGCCCTGACGGCACCCCGTACCCTTCCATCGTTGTTCCTGATGCCGTACTGGCCATGGGCGCACTCGCTGCGGAGGCCGTCCGCAGGATCCGCGCCGCCCGTGCGGAAGCACACGACGAGCTGACAGTCATCGGCATCACCGGCTCGGCGGGGAAGACCACCACCAAGGACCTGCTCGCAGGGATCTTCGCCCTGCACGGCAACACGGTGGCCCCGCGCGGTTCCTACAACGGCGAGATCGGGGTGCCCCTTACGGTCTTCACCGCCGGAACCGACACCCGGTACCTGGTCATCGAGATGGGCGCCACAGGCATCGGCCACATCAGCTACCTCGCAGACATGGTCAAGCCGGACATCGGTGTGGTGCTTGGCGTGGGAACTGCCCACGCGGGCGAATTCGGGGGAGTGGACAACATCGCCCTGGCCAAGGGCGAAATGGTGGAAGGCCTTGCAGCCTCCGGAACCGCTGTCATCAACCTCGACGACGACCGGGTGGCGGCCATGCGCGCACGCACCGTTGCCTCCGTTGTCGGCTTCTCCGCAGAAGGGCGGCCCGACGCCGCCGTGCAGGCACTCAACGCGGACACCAACAATGGCGGCAACCCCGAATTCGACCTCCTCCTCCCCGGAGAGGACACGCCGCACCACGTGAGGAGCCGGCTGATCGGCGCCCACCACACGGGCAACCTGCTGGCAGCGGCAGCAGCCGCGTGGGCAGCAGGTATTCCCGGCGCAGACATCGCCGCGGCGCTCAGCAGCCAGGCGGCCGCGAGCCGGTGGCGGATGGAGCGCACGGAACGCGCGGACGGCGTAACCATCATCAACGATGCCTACAACGCCAACCCGGAATCCATGCGTGCCGCGCTGCGCACGCTCGCCGACCTTGGGCAGGGCAGGCGCACCTGGGCAGTCCTGGGCGCCATGCTGGAGCTCGGCGAGGACTCCATCCGCGAGCACACGGCCGTGGGCACCCAGGTGGTCCGGCTCAATATCTCCCGGCTGGTGGTGGTGGGCAGGGAAGCCCGCGCGCTCTACGTCTCCGCCGTCCAGGAGGGCTCCTGGGGGGACGAGTGCGTCTTCGCCGAGACCGCCGACGAAGCCTTCGAACTGCTGGACGCCGAACTCGAACCCGGCGACCTGGTGCTGTTCAAATCGTCCAACAGCGTTGGACTTCGCCACTTGGGCGATCGGATAGCATTACCCCGACAAACCCCGCAACCCGCCGATGAAAGGAGCACTCTGCTGTGATTGCACTTTTGATCGGCGCCGGACTGGCCCTGCTGTTCGCGCTGGTGGGCACGCCGCTCTTCATCCGGCTCCTGGTGCGCCGCGGGTACGGACAGTTCATCCGCGACGACGGGCCCACCTCCCACCACACAAAACGTGGAACGCCCACCATGGGCGGGACCGTGGTGGTTGCTGCCGTGCTCTTGAGCTATGGGCTGACCCACCTCATCATGCTGATGGTGAACCCGGCTTCCCCGGGCCCCTCGGCATCTGCCCTCATCCTGCTGTTCCTGATGGTCGGCATGGGCCTTGTGGGGTTCCTGGACGACTTCATCAAGATTTCGCGCCAGCGCAGCCTGGGCCTCGACGCCAAGGCCAAGCTGATCCTGCAGGCCGCCGTCGGCATTATGTTCGCCATCCTCGCCCTGAACTTTCCGGATGAAACCGGCCTCACGCCGGCTTCCACCAAGATCTCCCTGGTGCGGGACCTGCCGTGGCTGGACCTGGCTTTCGGCGGGACGGTGCTGGGGGCCATCCTCTTCGTCATCTGGTCCAACCTGATCGTTACCGCTGCCACCAACGGCGTGAACCTCACCGACGGCCTCGACGGGCTGGCGGCCGGGGCCTCGGTGATGGTGTTCGGCGCCTACACCCTCATGGGAATCTGGCAGAGCAACCAGGCCTGCGGTTCCCCCCGCGAGGCAGGCAGCGGCTGCTACCTGGTCCGGGACCCCCTGGACCTCGCCCTGCTGGCAGCCATCATGAGCGCGGCCCTGGTGGGCTTCCTCTGGTGGAACACCTCTCCGGCGAAGATCTTCATGGGCGATACCGGCTCGCTGGCCATCGGCGGTGCCATCGCGGGCTTCGCCATCCTTTCCAGGACCGAGCTGCTGCTGGGCATCATCGGCGGGCTGTTCGTCCTGATCACACTGTCCGTCATCATCCAGGTGGGCTACTTCAAAGCCACCGGGGGCAAACGCGTCTTCAAGATGGCGCCTTTGCAGCACCACTTTGAACTCCAGGGCTGGGCGGAAGTGACGGTGGTGGTCCGCTTCTGGATCCTCGGCGGACTCTTCGTCGCCGTGGGCCTGGGAATCTTCTACGCTGAATGGGTTGTGCTGTTGTGACCGTTTCCCCACGCCTCCAGAACCTCGTGAGCTGGGACTCCGACTGGTCCGGACTGCGGGTGGTTGTCACCGGCATCGGGGTCTCGGGGTTCGCCGCTGCGGACACCCTGATCGAACTCGGCGCCCGTGTGGTGGTTGTGGACGCCGCCACCAGCGACACGGCGAAAGCCCACGCGGACACCCTGAAAATTGTCGGTGCTGCGGACGTCCTGCTGGGCGAGGACGCAGTCACGCGCATTCCCAGGATCGACGGCGAGCTGCCGGAACTGATTGTCACGTCGCCGGGGTGGCGGCCGGACCAGGCCCTGCTGGCTGCGGCCGCACGGGCCCACATTCCGGTATGGGGAGATGTTGAGCTGGCCTGGCGGGTGCGCGTGCGGGAAGGCCGCAAGACCGCGGACTGGCTTGCCATTACCGGAACCAACGGAAAGACCACCACGGTGGGGCTTACCGAATCAATGCTGCGGGCGGCGGGGCTGAAGGCCATCGCGGTAGGAAACGTGGGGACGCCCATCCTGGATGCGCTCCGGGATCCGGTGGAGTACGACGTCCTGGCCGTGGAGCTTTCCAGTTTCCAGCTGCACTGGTCCGAATCCCTCTCGCCGGTGGCCAGTGTCTGCCTGAACGTCGCCGAGGACCACGTCGACTGGCATGGATCCTACGACTCGTACCTGGCGGACAAGGCCAAGGTATATGAACGCACCCAAAAGGCCTGCCTCTACAACGCGGAGCAGATCGAAACCGAGCGGATGGTGGAAAACGCAGACGTGGTGGAAGGCTGCCGCGCCGTCGGATTCACCACCGTCACTCCCGCTGTCAGCATGCTCGGTGTTGTGGAAGGGCTCCTGGTGGACCGGGCGTTCATCGAAGAGCGCCAAAACAGCGCCGCGGAACTTGCCGCCATGGCCGACCTCGGCGCGCTGGCGCCCCGGCACATGGTGGCGAACGCCCTGGCGGCCGCAGGACTGGTACGTGCCTACGGCGTCGAGCCCAAGGCTGTCCGGCAGGGGATCCAGGACTATGTACCGGGAGACCACCGTATCCAGCCGGTAGCCCGCCACAACGGTGTCCTGTGGATCAACGACTCGAAAGCGACCAACCCGCACGCGGCTTCGGCCTCCCTGGCCGCCTTCAGCAACGTCATCTGGATCGCCGGAGGACTCTCCAAAGGAGTGACCTATGACGACCTGGTGCGGGAACACGCCCAGCGGCTCAAGGCCGTGGTGCTCATCGGAACTGATTCCTCAGCGCTGGCGGATGCCCTCCGGCGACACGCGCCCGATGTCCCCGTGATCGGGACGGCCCCGGGTGAAACTGAACAGGTGCAGACTGCTGCAACAGACGGCACAGAGGCCGGTTCTCCCGCCGCCGGGAAAGCCGTTATGTCCCGCGCAGTTGCGTCAGCAGCCCAGCTGGCCGGGTCCGGCGATACTGTGCTGATGGCTCCGGCAGCTGCTTCCATGGATCAGTTCTCTTCCTACGCTCACCGTGGTGGCACTTTCATCGAAGCTGTCCGCGAGCTGGTGGAAGGGCAGGCCCAGACCGGCGAGGAGTAACAATGGTCAGCACGCCCACACGCCCGCCAGCCCGGAAGCAGGCAGGCAAGCCGCGTCCCGGCTCCTCCGCATCACCAGTCCGGCCCCCGGCCGCTGCCGGCACCCGCCTGCGGGCCGCCTACCGCAAATTCTGGTCGGCGCTGGAGGGGACCGGAACGTCCAGGAACGGCTCCACGTATTACCTCATCCTGGGATCCACCCTCGCACTGACGGCCATCGGCATCATGATGGTCCTCTCCGCCTCCAGCGTGGAATCGATCGCCGCCGGCAAGTCGCCGTACGGGGATGCCCTGAAGCAGGGCATGTTCGCCGCTATCGGCATCTTCACCATGTTCGTGCTCTCCAGGATCAACGTGGTGTGGCTCAAGCGCCTCGCATGGCCCGCTATTATCGCCGCCGTTGTCCTCCTTGGCCTGGTCCAGCTCGTTGGCGCGGAGGTCAACGGCAACAAGAACTGGATCGACCTTGGCGGGATCACCTTCCAGCCCTCCGAAGCGTCCAAGCTGGCACTCGCGCTGTGGATGGCCACCGTCCTGGCCCGGAAGGGGAAGCTGCTCAGCCGCTGGCAGCACGTCGCGGTCCCGGCCGTCCCCATGGCCATCATCATCGTTGGACTGGTCCTGGTGGGGAACGACCTCGGAACGGCCATGATCATCATGATGGTCACGGCCGCCGCGCTCTTCTTCGCCGGGGCACCCCTCTACCTGTTCGGCATCGCAGGCCTGGCCGCCGCCGCCGGAACGGCCGTCATGGCCGTGACCAGCTCCAACCGCATGTGCCGCATCACCTCGTGGTGGACCGGGCAGTCCTGTGCCGACGGTATTGACGCCAACTACCAGGCAACCAACGGCCTTTACGGGCTCGCCTCCGGCGGATGGTTCGGGGTTGGGCTGGGACAAAGCCGGCAAAAGTACAGCTGGATCCCCGAAGCCCACAACGACTTCATCTTCGCCATCATCGGCGAGGAACTCGGACTGGTGGGGACCGTCGTCGTCCTGATCCTTTTCGCCATCCTGGGAGCCGCAATCTACCGCGTGGTAGTGGCCCAGGAGGACATGTTCCACCGCGTCCTCGCCGGCACCATCATGGTGTGGCTGCTGGGCCAGGCCACGGTGAACATGTCCGTGGTGACGGGCCTAATGCCCGTCATCGGCGTGCCGCTGCCCTTCATCTCCTACGGCGGCTCGGCACTGCTGATGTCGCTCTGCGCCATCGGTGTTGTCCTTTCCCTGGCCAGGGAGCAGATGGCCCCGGCGATCCGGCCCAAGCGGATGCTTAAGTTGAAGGCCAAGCCGGCGCGGAAAAACGCGGACCGGAAGAAAACAGCGAGAAAGCGTACCTAGCCCTCCATGACCACCAAAACCCCGTCCATCGTCCTGGCCGGCGGCGGCACTGCCGGACACATCAGCCCGCTGCTCGCCATCGCCGCGGCACTCCGGAATGCCTCCCCGGACGCCGCCATCCTCGCCGTCGGCACGCCGTCCGGGATGGAAACCAGGCTGGTTCCCGCCGCCGGGGTGGAACTGGCAACCATCGACCGGGTGCCGTTCCCGCGGCGGCCTTCAGCGGACCTGCTCCGGCTCCCCGCCAGGCTGGCCGGGGCGGTACGCCAGGCCGGAACAATCCTGGACACAGCGGCCGCCGATGTCCTCGTGGGGGTGGGCGGCTATGTATGCACGCCCATGTACCTGGCCGCCCGCAAGCGCCGGATCCCCATTGTGATCCATGAAGCGAACGCGCGTCCCGGACTCGCGAACAGGGTGGGTGCCCTGATGACCCGCCGCGTCGCGGTAGCCTTCGCCAACACCCCCCTCCGCCACGCCATGCACGTGGGAATGCCCATGCGCACCGAGATCTCGGGCCTGGACAGGGCAGCAGCGCGCACCGCTGCCCGCGCGGCCCTCGGACTGGATCCCGCAAAGCCCTCGCTGATCGTCACCGGAGGATCCTCCGGCGCCCAGAGCATTAACCGCACCATTGCCGCCGCCGTTGACCGGCTGTCCGCAGCCGGTATCCAGACCCTGCACATCACCGGACGCGGCAAGGCTGTCATGGGCGCTGACGGCCTGCCGCTGGCCGCCAAGGACTACCGGCAGGTGGAGTACGTCGACGGCATGGAGCTCGCCTATGCGGCGGCGGACGTACTGCTTGCCCGCTCCGGCGCGGCCACCGTCTGCGAGGTTGCCGCCGTCGGCGTTCCCGCTGTGCTGGTGCCGCTGCCCATCGGCAACGGCGAGCAGGCCCTGAACGCTGCGGGACTGGTGGCTGCCGGGGGCGCCCTGCTGGTGAATGACCGCGACTTCACCCCCGAATGGGTGGACAGGGAACTGATCCCGCTCGCCATGGACCAGGAGCGGCTTGCGGCCATGGCCGGCAGTTCCTACCGGCTTGGTATCCGAAATGCCGATCAGCGCATGGCCGACCTCATCCTGGAAGCAGCAGCATCATGAACCACGCCACCGTCCCCAGCCTCGAATCCCTGGGCCGCGTCCACTTCGTCGGAATCGGAGGCGTCGGAATGTCGGCCGTGGCCCGGATCATGGTCGCCCGCGGCGTTCCCGTCAGCGGCTCCGACGCGAAGGACCTGCCGGTGATGGCGGACCTTGCCGCCGCGGGTGCCCGCATCGCCGTCGGATATGCCTCCGCCAACCTGGGCGATGCCCAGACGGTGGTGGCAGGATCCGCCATCCGCCCGGACAACCCCGAAGTTGTTGCCGCCAGGGAAGCGGGGCTGCCGGTGCTGCACCGGTCCGAGGCCCTGGCCGCCACCATGGGCGGCGACACGGTGGTCACCGTGGCAGGCACTCACGGCAAGTCCACCACCACGTCCATGGTCACGGTCCTGCTGCAGGGCGCCGGACTGGACCCTTCCTTCGCCATTGGCGCCAATGTTCCAGCCCTTGGGGTCAACGCGGCGCACGGGAGTTCCGGAATCTTCGTGGCCGAGGCTGACGAATCCGACGGCTCCTTCCTCAACTACCGGCCCAGGATCGCCGTGGTCACCAACGTTGAACCGGACCACCTTGACCACTACGGGACGGCCGAGGCCGTTTACGAATCCTTTGACAGGTTTACCGCGCTGCTTCCAGCGGACGGCGTGCTGGTTGCGTGCGCGGACGACGCCGGTGCGCTGGCCCTCGCCGAACGGACGCGGACCAGGGGCAACACCCGCGTGGTGCTCTATGGAACCAGTGAGGGTGTGGACCTCGTGCTGCACGACGGCGGTCCCGGTGACGTAGCGGTCTCCACGGCCTCCGGACGTTTTCCGCTGGCGCTGCAGGTGCCCGGGCGCCACAACGCGCTGAACGCCGCGGCCGCGTTCGCCGTCGCGCTTGAACTTGGAGTCGACCCCGCAGCGGCCGCGGCCGCCCTGGCGCACTTTTCCGGCGCCTCCCGCCGCTTCGAGCTCAAAGGCGAGGCCTGCGGGATCCGCGTGTTCGATGACTACGCCCACCACCCGACTGAAGTCCGGGCCGCCCTCGCCGCGGCACGTTCGGTGGCCGGCACGCACAAGGTGCACGTCCTCTTCCAGCCCCACCTGTTCTCCCGCACCCGCGAGTTCGCGCAGGAGTTCGCCGGGGCGCTCAACCTCGCAGACACCGCCCTGGTGCTGGATATCTATCCCGCCCGCGAAGATCCCATTCCGGGCGTGACCAGCCAGCTCATCGCCGACCACCTGGACCACGGAGGACGCCTGGTGGCCGCCCGCGACGCCGTCGCCGCTCTGACGGCCGCAGCCGAGCCCGGGGACATTGTGCTGACGGCCGGCGCCGGCGATGTCACGGCGTACGGGCCGCAGATCGTCGAGGCCTTGCGTGGCTAGCACCCGCCGCCCCACCTACACCTCCAAAGGCCGCCCGGGCCGGTCCGGCGGCACCGCTGGAGATACCGGCACCGGTGGAAGTACCGGACCCGCCGCGGACGACGTCATCTCAGCCTCCCGGAGCGTTCCGGAGCCGGCTCCCGCGGGCGGTGCCAAAGCCAAGGAGCCGGCAAAGCCGAAGCTGGCCGGCATTCCCGGCCTGGGCAGGGGCAGGAAAGCGGAGCCGCCAGCGGCAGCCGCGGAGAACGTGGTGGCTTTTCCGGAGCCGAAGGGCAAGCGCCGCAAGCGCAATATCCTCGCCGTGGGCGCCACGCTCGTCGCCCTTGTGGCGGGCCTCCTGGCGGCGGCCATTTTCTCGCCGGTCCTGGCCGTTGACACCATCTCCGTATCAGGGACCCGCCTCCTGACACCCGCCCAAGTGGAATCCGCACTTGAGCCCCTGCGGGGGAAGCCCCTGCCGCAGATCAGTGACGACGAGGTGGCCAGGCTGCTGGAGCCCCTGGTCCAGGTCAAGTCAGTCTCCGCTGAAGCCCGGCCGCCCTCAGGGCTGGCCGTGCAGGTCCGGGAACGGGTGCCGGTGGCCCTGGTCAAACAGGGAGAGCAGTACCAGCTCGTGGACGTCGAGGGCGTGCAGCTCGCTGCCACCGCCGATCCCGCGTCCGTCTCCCTGCCCGTCATCGACGGCGGAGCGGGAACCATCGGCCAGGATCTCTTCCGTGCAACAGCCGCCGTCCTCGGCGCCCTGCCTGCCGACGTCCTCGCCAGGCTTTCCAATGCCTCCGCGCAGTCGGTGGACGCGGTGGAACTCAAGCTGGTGGACGGCCAAACCATCATCTGGGGCAACGCGGGGGAGAAGGAGCTCAAGGCCAAAGTCCTGGCCGCACTCCTGAAAGTTCCTGCTGATCCCAAGAACCCGGTCAAGGTTTACGACGTCAGTGTGCCCCGGCACCCGGTGACGCGCTGACGGGTTTCTTTCCGGTATTAATCCGACACGCGGAGCCGGTTATTGAATGTGGCAACCATAGGAAATACCGTCACAGACATGAGTTACTTGACATAACTATAACCTTCAACTCGAAGGTTAAGGTTACAGGCTTCAAGCTCTCCATCAGTTTTCGCAATAAGACACGAACAAGGGACACGTAACGTGGCAGCTCCGCAGAATTACTTGGCCGTCATCAAAGTCGTCGGCATCGGCGGCGGTGGCGTGAACGCAGTCAACCGCATGATCGAGGTCGGCCTCCGCGGTGTTGAATTCATCGCCATCAATACCGACGCCCAGGCCCTGCTCATGAGCGACGCGGACGTGAAGCTCGACGTCGGACGCGAGCTGACCCGCGGGCTCGGTGCAGGCGCCAACCCCGAGGTCGGCAAGCAGGCCGCCGAAGACCACGCTGACGAGATCGAGGAAGTGCTCCGCGGCGCGGACATGGTCTTCGTCACCGCCGGCGAGGGCGGCGGCACGGGCACCGGCGGCGCACCCGTCGTCGCCCGCATCGCCCGGTCCCTGGGAGCGCTGACCATTGGCGTGGTCACCCGTCCCTTCACGTTCGAGGGCCGCCGCCGCGCCGGTTCCGCAGAGGCCGGCATCGACGCCCTCCGGGACGAGGTGGACACCCTCATCGTGATCCCCAACGACCGGCTCCTGTCCATCAGCGACCGCAACGTGTCCGTCCTGGACGCCTTCCGTTCAGCAGACCAGGTGCTCCTCTCGGGTGTCCAGGGCATCACGGACCTCATCACCACCCCGGGCCTGATCAACCTCGACTTCGCCGACGTGAAGTCGGTCATGCAGGGTGCCGGTTCCGCGCTGATGGGCATCGGCTCCGCCCGGGGTGAAGACCGCGCCGTCAAGGCAGCCGAGCTTGCCATCGCCTCACCGCTGCTGGAAGCTTCCATCGATGGTGCCCACGGCGTCCTGCTGTCCATCCAGGGCGGTTCCGACCTCGGCCTGTTCGAGATCAACGAAGCCGCGCGCCTGGTCCAGGAGGTCGCCCACCCGGAGGCGAACATCATCTTCGGTGCCGTGATCGACGACGCCCTCGGCGACGAGGCCCGCGTAACGGTTATTGCTGCCGGTTTCGACGACGTCAAGGCCACCTCGCCGTCCATGGACCAGTCACAGCCCCAGGTTGCGCCCCAGCGGCCCGCCGCCCCGGCAGCGGCCCCCGCTCCGTCGCAGGCACCCTCCGCCGGAAACCACCAGGTGCACGTCCAGCCCGTCCACGCGGGCGTAGGCGCAGCAGGGCTCAGCAACTGGGGACAGCAGCGCCCGGCGGCCGTCCCTGCCGACTCCGGCTTCGACGTGGACCTTCCCTCCGTGGTGGAACCGGACCTCACCGGCAGCCGCTCGGATGACCTGGATGTCCCCGACTTCCTGAAGTAGGCCGCAGCTTGTTCCATTGGCGGGCCGAGATCCTTCCCGGGGTCTCGGCCGCTTTTACGGACAGCGGCGCGGGAAACCTCGCACTGCACGTGGGCGACGACCCCGGCACCGTCCAGCGGCGGCGCCAGCAGCTTGAGGCGGCCGTGGGCATTGAGCCCCGCGGCCTGCGGTTCATGAACCAGGTGCACGGCACCACGGTTGCCGTGATGGAGCCGGGCAGTGGTACGCCGGAAGCTGACGCAATGGTTTCGGGGTCTGTGCCGCTGGCGGTCATGGTGGCTGACTGCATCCCGCTCCTGCTCGCAGGGACGTCCGCGGACGGTCCCGTCCTGGCCGCTGTCCACGCAGGGCGGCCCGGTGTGGCCAACGGGGTCATTCCTGCCGCCTTGGAAGCCATGGCGTCCCTCGGAGCTACGAGCATACGGGCCTGGCTCGGTCCGTCCATCTGCGGCTCCTGCTACGAAGTCCCGGCTGCCCTGCGGGACGAGGTAGCTGCGGCCGTACCTGCCACCTGGTCCACCACGTCCTGGGGAACCCCGGCGCTGGACCTTCCGGCCGGCGCCCGCAGCCAGCTCGAAGACGCCGGCGTTGCGATCGAATACGCCGGTCCCTGCACCCTGGAAACAGATTCCCTCTACTCCTACCGCCGCGACACGGGCACGGGACGTTTCGCCGGCCTGGTCTGGTGCCATGACTGACTCCGCGCTGAACGACGGCGGTGCAGCCGCCGGTGATCCGCGCGCGGCTGAGCTGGCCGGGCGGCTTGAAGCGGTCAGGCGCCGGATAAGCTCTGCTGCCGCGGCGGCCGGACGCACCGACAGGCTGCCCACCCTGATTGTGGTCACCAAGTTCCATCCCGCGGAAGACATCCGGCGGCTCGCCGCCCTGGGAGTCACCGACGTCGGGGAAAACAGGGACCAGGAGGCTGCAGGGAAAGCCGGGATCCTGGCCGACTGCGGGCTGACCTGGCACTTTGTGGGCCAACTGCAGACAAAAAAAGCCAAGTCGGTGGTCCGCTACGCTTCAGCCGTGCACTCGGTGGACCGGCCGCAACTCGTGGATGCCCTGGCGAAGGCGATGCAGAACGAGCGCGCCGCCACAGGGCGCGCGCCCCTGGACTGCTTCATCCAGGTCAACCTTGAAGACCAAGCCGGCGACGCCGGTGCTCACCGGGGAGGCGCAGCACCCGACGACGTGCTGCTCCTGGCCGACCGGATAGCAGCAGTCGACGGCCTGCGGCTGGCAGGCGTCATGGCAGTGGCCCCGTTGGGCGCACCGCCGGAGCCCGCCTTCGAAAAACTGGCCGTAGTCTCTTCGCAGCTGGTGGCGCAGCACCCCGGAGCCTCCGCCATCTCCGCCGGCATGAGCCAGGACCTTGAGGCCGCCATCGCGTTCGGAGCGACACACCTGCGAATCGGTTCCGATATTCTCGGATCGCGTCCCGCCGTGGGGTAGCGTCGGAGCTATTGCAAGTGATGGGCGGGGGACTCCAGTGCAGTCAAGTCATTGGGCGGCCCGCTTACGGGACACGATTAGGAGTCGACCATGGCCGGCGCTCTGCGCAAGACAATGATCTATCTTGGGCTCGCCGACGGCGATGAGCATTACGAGTCCGAGCAACAGACAACACGTAAGGATGAGGACGAAACTATGGAAGCTGACCGCGAGGAGCGCCGTGCACCCGCACCCGTCCGTGAGGTCAGCCGCGAAACGTCCTACACCCCCGAAGAGGAATACCGCGCGCCAGTGACCCCCATCAAACGTGCGGCCTCGAGCCGCGAAGAGACCAGCGGGCTTCGCCAGATCACCACTATCCACCCGCGCTCCTACAACGATGCCAAGCTCATCGGTGAGAGCTTCCGTGATGGAATCCCTGTGATCATGAACGTTACGGACATGGGCGAGGCCGACGCCAAGCGCCTGGTGGACTTCTCCGCCGGACTGGTCTTCGGACTCCGCGGAAGCATCGAGCGGGTTACCAACAAGGTGTTCCTGCTGTCGCCGTCGTACGTTGAAGTCATCGGTGACGACAAGAAAATCAGCGAAACGCAGGCAAGCTTCTTCAACCAGAGCTGAACCTGGGGCAGCAGGCGGATGCCAGGCAGGGACACCTGTCTGGCATCTGTGTTGAAATAGACGGGACACCTCGGCAGGAAGCCGCGGTACCCCAGATGAACATGGAGATATGAATTAAGTCATGGGAATTGCTTTCGGGCTTGTCTATCTCGCGCTGCTTCTGTTCTTCGTTGCCCTGATTATCCGCCTCGTCTTTGACTGGGTGCAGATGTTCGCCCGTGAATGGCGTCCGCGCGGTGTTGCCCTGGTGGCTGCCCATGCGGTGTACTCCATTACTGATCCGCCCTTGAAAGTACTGCGCCGGGTGATTCCGCCCCTGCGCCTTGGCGGCATCTCCCTGGACCTGGGCTTCCTGGTTCTGTTCATCGCCGTCAGCATTGCGATGGGGATCACCAGGAACCTGGCCTGATTTACCCCCTTTAGACCTAGCAGCACAGGGTGGACCCCACCGGGAACAGCTACTGTGAAGCGAAGAAAACTCACGTTTGACACCGCAGTGTTGAATTAGAGTAACCAGACCAAATTTAGGTACCGTAGTTTTGACGGCCGGAAGGCCTACTGACTAACTAGACCAGTGAGGTGACCAGATGGCTTTGACGCCAGAAGACGTTGTCAACAAGCGCTTTCAGCCGACCAAGTTCCGCGAAGGGTACGACCAGGATGAAGTCGATGACTTCCTGGACGAGATCGTCGTTGAACTCCGCCGCCTGAACCAGGAGAACGACGAACTTCGCAAGAAGCTCGCCGAAGCCGGTTCCAGCGTTCCTGCCAGCTCGGCCGCTGCTCCCGTCGTGGAGAAGGTCCCCGCGCCCGTCAAGGCCGACAAGGACGAGGCACGCGAAAAGGCAGAAGCCGAAGCCAAGGCTGCCGAAGCCAGCAAGAAGAAGGACGTCCAGCCGGCTGCCGCTGCAGCCCCTGCGGCCTCCGCACCCGCCGCCGTCGCAACACCTTCTGCAGAATCCGCAGCCGGCCTCCTGGCCATGGCCCAGCAGATGCACGACCGCCACGTGGCCGACGGCCAGGCCCAGAAGGACAAGATCATCGCCGAGGCGCAGATCGAAGCCAGCAGCCTGGTCAACGACGCACAGGAGAAGTCCCGCAAGATCCTGGGCGCCCTCGAGCAGCAGCGCTCGGTCCTGGAGCGCAAGGTGGAGCAGCTCCGCGGCTTCGAACGCGATTACCGCTCACGCCTGAAGGCCTACATTGAAGGCCAGCTGCGCGACCTTGACGCCCGCGGTTCCGTGGCTACGCCGGAAGTCAGCGAAGCCAACTAGTCCGTCAAAGCACGTATTCTGAAAGCCGGTGGCTGAGGATTCCTCGGCCACCGGCTTTTGGCATTGACACCTGTTGTACGAATGAAAGCACCATGACTGACGAACTTGCTGCGGATCCCGCACGCCCTGTCCCACCCTCACCGCGACCGCGCCGGGCGGTACTGCTCTCCGTCTTCGCCGGGTTCGCCCTTTTCGCCTACGTCCTGGACCAGCTCACCAAGCTCTGGGTCACCTCCAGCATGGTGGAGGGTGAACGGATCCCTGTGTTCCCGCCGCTGCTGCACTGGTACTTCATCCGGAATTCGGGAGCGGCCTTCTCCATCGGCGAAAACGTCACCTGGGTGTTTTCCATCATCATGGCCGCGGTGTCCGTGGCCATCCTCTTCCAGGTCCGCAAGCTGGGCTCGGTGTGGTGGTCCCTAGCCCTGGGCCTGCTCCTGGGCGGGGCCCTGGGCAACCTTACCGACCGGCTGTTCCGGGAACCCTCCTTCGGCATGGGGCATGTGGTGGATTTCATCCAGCTCCCCAATTTCGCCATTTTCAACATCGCGGACTCGGCGGTGGTGTCCGCCGTTGCCATCATCTGCATCCTGACGCTGCGGGGCATCACCCTGGATGGAAGCAGGCTCACCCCCGAACACAAGGACAAGTCCGGCGATGCCTGAGCACATTGTTGTTGCCGACGAGTACGGCGGAGCCCGTGCGGACGCCGGCCTTGCCGCCCTCCTGGGCATTTCGCGGTCCCTCGCCGCGTCCCTTCTAGCGGAGGGCCATGTGCAGAGCAAAGGCAAGCCGCTGGGAAAGTCGGCAAAGCTGGTGGCGGGCGATGTCCTCCAGGTCAGCATGCCGGAACGGCGTGACCCGCTTGAAGTCGTGGAGGAAGTTGTGGAAGGCCTGAAGATCCTGCTGGACGACGAGGATTTCATTGTCGTCGACAAACCGGTCGGCGTTGCCGCCCACCCCTCGCCGGGGTGGGTGGGACCAACCGTCGTCGGAGGCCTCGCAGGGGCCGGCTACCGCATTTCCACGTCCGGGTCGCCGGAGCGGGCAGGGATCGTGCACCGGCTTGACGTCGGGACGTCCGGCGTGATGGTGGTGGCGAAGTCCGAGCGTGCCTACACGGTCCTGAAAAGGGCCTTCAAGGAACGCACCGTGGACAAGGTCTACCATGCGGTGGTGCAGGGCCTGCCCGATCCCCTGGCGGGAACCATCGACGCGCCCATCGGCCGGCACCCAGGGCATGACTGGCGCTTCGCGGTGATTGAGGACGGGCGTCCGTCCGTCACGCACTACGAGGTCCTTGAGGCGTTCGGCAAAGCCAGCCTGGTGGAGGTCCACCTGGAAACGGGCCGCACCCACCAGATCCGCGTCCACTTTTCCGCGCTCCGGCATCCCTGTGCCGGAGATCTCACCTACGGAGCCGATCCGCGGCTGGCCGCCACCCTCGGCCTGACGCGGCAGTGGCTGCACGCCCGCGAACTGGGGTTCGACCACCCCGTGACGGGGGAGCGCGTGCGGGTCACCAGCGACTACCCGCAGGACCTGGCCTACGCCCTGGAAGTCCTCGGGTCCGGGCAGGCCTAGCGATATACGCGCCTGCCCGGCGCATAGAATAGTGCGGTGACTTCCAGCAATGACTCGTTTGTCCATCTCCACACCCACACCGAGTACTCGATGCTGGACGGTGCCGCCAGGCTCGGTGAGCTGTTCGATGAAACCGAGCGGCTGGGGATGCCCGCACTTGCCACCACCGACCACGGATACCTTTTCGGCGCCTTCGACTTCTGGAAGAAGGCCACGGACAAAGGGATCAAACCGATCATCGGCGTCGAAGCCTATGTGACTCCGGGAACGGCCCGCGGCGACAAGAGCCGCGTGCGGTGGGGCGAGGAGCACCAGCGCAAGGACGACATTTCCGGCGGTGGCTCCTACACCCACATGACGCTCCTGAGCTACAACAACGTGGGAATGCGGAACCTGTTCCGGGCGTCCTCCATCGCCTCCCTGGACTCCGTCTTCGGTAAGTGGCCCCGGCTGGACCGCGAACTCCTCAACACCTATTCCGAGGGCCTCATCGCCACCACCGGCTGCCCGTCCGGCGAGGTCCAGACACGGCTGCGCCTGGGCCAGTACCGTGAGGCGCTGGAGGCTGCGGCCGAGTTCCGGGACATCTTTGGTGCGGAGAACTACTTCTGCGAACTGATGGACCACGGGCTGGACATCGAACGCCGGGTCACAGGGGACCTGTTGCGGCTCGCAAAAGACCTGAACCTCCCGCTGGTGGCCACGAACGACCTCCACTACACGCACGAGCACGACGCCAAAGCGCATGAGGCCCTGCTGGCCATCCAGTCCGGTTCCACGCTGCTGGAACCCACCTACGACAACGGCGGTTCGCGGTTCGCGTTCTCCGGCAGCGGCTACTACCTGAAATCTCCGCAGGAGATGCGGGAGCTGTTCCGGGACCACCCCGAGGCGTGCGACAACACTCTCCTGATCGCCGAACGCTGCGAGGTGTCCTTCAACACGGACGCCAACTACATGCCGCGCTTCCCGTGCCCGCCGGGGGAGGATGAGACCTCCTGGCTGGTCAAGGAGGTGGACAAGGGGCTCCAGTACCGGTACCCCGGCGGGATTCCGGACGAGGTCCGCAAGCAGGCCGACTACGAGCTGGGCGTCATCACCTCGATGGGCTTCCCGGGCTACTTCCTGGTGGTGGCCGACTTCATCAACTGGGCCAAGAACAACGGCATCCGGGTAGGTCCGGGCCGTGGTTCCGGTGCAGGTTCCATGGTGGCGTACGCCATGCGCATCACCGACCTCGATCCGCTGCGCCATGGCCTGATCTTCGAGCGCTTCCTCAACCCCGACCGTGTCTCCATGCCCGACTTCGACGTCGACTTCGATGACCGGCGCCGCTCCGAAGTCATCGACTACGTCACCCGGAAGTACGGTGACGAGCGCGTGGCGATGATCGTTACGTACGGCACCATCAAGACCAAGCAGGCGCTCAAGGACTCCTCCCGCGTGCTTGGCTATCCCTTCAGCATGGGCGAGCAGCTCACCAAGGCCCTGCCGCCCGCAGTCATGGCCAAGGATATTCCGCTGGCGGACATCCAGAACCCGCAAGCCAAGCGCTACGGCGAAGCGGGGGATTTCAGGCAGCTGATTGCCACCGACCCCGAAGCCGCCAAGGTTTTCGAGACCGCTCTGGGCATCGAAGGCCTGAAACGCCAGTGGGGCGTGCACGCCGCCGGCGTGATCATGTCCTCGGACCCCATCATCGACGTCATCCCCATCATGCGCCGGTTCCAGGACGGCCAGGTGATCACCCAGTTCGATTACCCCACGTCCGAGGGCCTCGGCCTGATCAAGATGGACTTCCTGGGCCTGCGGAACCTGACGATCATTTCCGATGCCCTTGAGAACATCAAGATGAACCGCGGCATCGACCTCGACCTGGAAAACCTCGAACTGGACGACGCCCCGTCCTACGAGCTCCTGGCGCGCGGCGACACCCTGGGCGTGTTCCAGCTTGACGGCGGACCCATGCGGTCACTGCTCAAACTCATGAAGCCTGACAACTTCGAAGACATCTCCGCCGTGCTGGCGCTCTACCGTCCGGGCCCCATGGGCGCCAACGCCCACACTGACTACGCGCTGCGCAAGAACGGGATCCAGGAAGTGATCCCCATCCATCCGGAACTGGAGGAACCGCTCAAGGAGATCCTCGGCGGGACCTACGGCCTGATCGTGTACCAGGAACAGGTTATGGCGGTGGCGCAGAAACTGGCCGGGTACTCGCTGGGCCAGGCGGACATCCTCCGCCGCGCCATGGGTAAGAAGAAGAAATCAGAGCTGGACAAACAGTTCGCTGGCTTCTCCCAGGGCATGCAGGACAACGGCTACTCCATGGAAGCCGTCAAAACGCTGTGGGACATCCTGCTTCCCTTCTCCGACTACGCCTTCAACAAGGCACACTCCGCCGCCTACGGCGTGATCTCGTACTGGACGGCCTACCTCAAGGCGCACTACGCGCCGGAGTACATGGCTGCCCTGCTGACGTCGGTGGGGGATGACAAGGACAAGTCGGCGATCTACCTTAACGAGTGCCGCCGCATGGGCATCACCGTGCTGCCGCCGGACGTCAACGAGTCCGCCCTGAACTTCACCCCGGTGGGCAACGATATCCGCTTCGGCATGGGCGCAATCCGCAACGTGGGCGTGAACGTGGTGGAGGCCATGGTGGCCGCCCGCGAAAGCGAGGGCGCGTATACGTCCTTCAAGGACTACCTGATGAAGGTCCCCGCAGTGGTCTGCAACAAGCGGACCATCGAATCGCTGATCAAGTCCGGAGCCTTCGACTCGCTGGGCCACCACCGCCGGGCGCTGGCCATGATCCATGAAGAGGCCATCGACTCCGTCATCACCCTCAAGCGGAACGAGGCGATCGGGCAGTTCGATCTCTTCGCCGGGTTCGACGAAGCCGAATCCGAGTCATCGCTGAGTATCGAGATCCCAGACCTGCCTGAATGGGAGAAGAAGGACAAGCTTTCCTTCGAACGGGACATGCTCGGACTGTACGTCTCCGACCACCCGCTGCAGGGCCTGGAGGGACTGCTCAGCCAGCACGCGGAGATGAGCATCACCTCTGTCCTCGGTGAAGACGGCCCGCAGGACGGCGCGATCATCACCATCGCCGGCATGATCACCTCGCTGAGCCGGCGCATCGCCAAAGCCAGCGGCAACGCGTACGCCCGGGCCGAGGTTGAGGACCTGGGCGGTTCCATGGAAGTCATGTTCTTCGGCCAGGTCTACGGACCCATCGCCTCTGTCCTGGCGGAGGACCTGATCGTGGTGGTCAAGGGACGCCTGCAGAAACGCGATGACGGCGCCATCACCCTGAACTGCATGGAGCTGTCCGTGCCCGACCTCAGCGAGGGGCTCAACGGCCCGCTGGTGATCACCATGCCCACCTACAAAGCCACCGAGGCTGTGGTCACGGAATTGGGCGAGGTGCTCCGCACCCACCGCGGCAACTCCGAAGTCCGCCTGCACCTGCAGGGCGACACGCGGACGGAAATCATGGGACTGCCGGTCCACCTGCGCGTGAACCCCAGCCCGTCGCTGTTCGGGGACCTGAAGGTGCTGCTCGGCCCGGCCTGCCTGGACGCCTAGGCGGCCTCTGTCCGGCAGGACGACAACTGGCAGGACTACGGCGGCAGGAGGACGACGACGGGAGGCGAGTCCCGTCGTCGTCCTCCTCTTCACTGCCAACTATGGTGGGCCGCTGCTAGATCTCGTAGTCCAGCGGGACGGGCTGGCCGTAGGCGCCACCGTGGTACAGCAGCGGCGAGGTGTCGCCGCCCACCTGCCCGTCCACCACCTGGACCACCACCACGGCATTGTTCTCGAAGGACAGCCGCATCTGCACCTCGCCAATCAGCCAGCCGGCCACATCCTTCAGGATGGGCACCCCGTGCGGACCCGTTTCCCAATGGTCGCCCTCAAAACGGTTGCCGGCGCCGGCAAACCTGCCGGCGAGCTGCAGGTTGTCCAGGCCCAGCATGTGCACTCCCAGGTAGGTGGTGTTTGCGACAGCCGGCCACGACCGTGAGCTGCGGGCCATGTTGAACGTAAAGCGCGGCGGGTGCGCCGAGAGTGAGGCCACCGAGGTGGCAGTGAAGCCGTAGGGCTGGTCCTGGTAGTTCACCGTGATAATGGCGACGCCGGCAGCGTGGCGCCGGAACATCTCCCTGAACGTCCGCTCGAACGGAACGTCATTTGTCGTCACGGAAACTCCTGTTGCTGGCAAGTGGTGTACATGGGTCTCCTTCAAGGGTATGGCCCTGCCGTGCCGGTGGTGAATTCCTGGCAGGGCCCGGTTCCGCGCTGGACCCCGTGGAACATTTGTTAAGGTTTGTTGCATGACGAAAGCCACCCGCCGCACACGCCCGCGGCTGCCTTGGACAATGCTGCTGGTTCCGGCAGCGGCAGGTGTCCCGCTGGGCATCCTCTGGTGGCTCCTGGCGCCCGGGGGCCTGAACCTGGTTACCAGGGACCCGGCCTTTGGCAGCGGAACCAACCCGGATGTCTGGCTGCCGCGGGACCTGACGCTGGCGGGGCTGCTGGTTCTTGCCGGGTGCCTCCTAGGTGTTGTGCTGGCGGACAAGAAGCGTAAGGATCCGCAGGCGGACCTGGTGGCAGGGCTGGCGGGAGCCGTGTGCGGGGCAGTTCTGGCCTGGCAGGCGGGGCTGCTGGCCGCGCAGCTGTGGGCGCCTTCGGTCGACGCTTCGGCAAACGCCAGCATTGCCTTTTCGCTCCGCGCCTGGCCGGTCCTGCTTGTGTGGCCCGCCGCCACGGCAGTCTCGGTTTTCGTGCTGGAGCTTCTCAGCCTCCTGGGCCGCAATCCGGCGGCGGAGGACACGGGTCGCCGGAGGCTGCGGCAAGGCCACTAAAATAGGCCAGTGACCATTTCTTCGGAGAACCCCGCCAGCCCCGCTGCCACCGCCGTGGACTTCCGCACCGTTGACCTGCGCGGCCAAAGCCTTACCCTCGCCGCACTACGGGCCGCCGTACCGCGGGCCCAGGGCCAGACCGTGGCTGACGCCGAGGAGAAGGTCCACCACATCATTTCGGCTGTCCGCCAGGGCGGTTTCGCGGCGCTGGGCGAACTCGCGCAACGTTTCGACGGCGTGGCGCAGGACCACCCGCTGGTTCCCCGGGAGGCCCTGGCGTCCGCCCTGGAGGACCTGGAGCCGTCCGTCCGCAGCGCGCTGGAGGAATCCATCAGCCGGGCCCGCCGCTTCGCTGACGGCCAGCGTCCGCGGAATATCGAGGTCCAGCTCGGCGACGGCGCGGCAGTGGCGCAGAACTGGGTGCCCGTGGCGCGCGTGGGGCTCTATGTCCCGGGCGGCCTGGCCGTCTACCCATCCTCCGTGATCATGAACGTGGTTCCGGCCCTCGCCGCCGGTGTCCAGTCCATTGCGCTGGCATCCCCTCCGCAAAAGGAGTTCGGGGGCCTGCCGCACCCCACCATCCTCGCCGCTGCCGCCCTGCTGGGCATCACCGAGGTGTATGCCATCGGCGGCGCCCAGGCCATCGCCGCCTTCGCCTACGGTATTGCCGCAACGAAGGCCGGCCCGGCGCTGGAACCCGTTGATGTTGTCACTGGACCGGGCAACATCTTTGTTGCCACCGCAAAGCGTCTGGTCAAAGGCGTGGTGGGGATCGACTCGGAGGCGGGCACCACGGAAATCGCCATCCTTGCAGACTCCACAGCGCAGCCCCGCCTGGTGGCAGCGGACCTGATCAGCCAGGCCGAGCACGACCCCAAGGCAGCATCCGTGCTGATTACCGACTCGGAGGACCTCGCTGCCGCCGTCCGCACCGAGCTGGACCGGCAGGCCGCGGCCACCAAGCACTCCGCCCGCGTCCGCGAAGCGCTCTCCGGTCCGCAGTCCGGAGTGGTCCTGGTGGATGACCTGGAACAGGGGATTGCCGCGTGCGATGCCTACGCGGCGGAACACCTGGAGATCATGACGCAGGATGCCCCGGCCGTCGCCGCCCGGATCCGGAATGCCGGGGCCATTTTCGTGGGCGATTACAGCCCGGTCAGCCTGGGGGATTACTGTGCCGGGTCCAACCACGTCCTGCCCACCAGCGGCACGGCTGCGTTTTCATCCGGTTTGAATGTCACCACATTCCTGCGGGCCATCCAGGTGGTTAATTACAGCCGTGACGCGCTTGCGGAAGTCAGCGGCCACATCGTCAGCCTGTCCGGGGCGGAGGACCTTCCGGCGCACGGGGACGCAGTAACCGTACGCTTCTCCTGATCGGCAAAAGACGACATGTAGTGGTGGCAACTACTACATGTAGTACTTACACGCTTGTTATTAGCAGGAGTGGGGCCGTAAACTAGGAGACGGCTCAGCTGCGCGTGCTTGTTTTGCGTAAGAGTCGGTTCCGCCGGAAACATCTGGGAGAGGGAGGCACAATGTACTGTCCGTTCTGCCGCAACCCCGATTCCAGGGTGGTGGACAGCCGCATGGCTGATGACGGCTCGGCTATCAGGCGCCGCCGCCAGTGCCCTGAGTGCGGACGCCGGTTCACCACCGTTGAAACCACCAGCCTTTCCGTGATCAAGCGCTCCGGCGTGGGCGAGCCCTTCAGCCGCAGCAAGGTGATCAACGGCGTGCGCAAAGCATGCCAGGGGCGTCCGGTCAGCGAGGACGACCTCGCGCTGCTGGCGCAGGAAGTGGAAGAGCAGATCCGTTCCTCCGGCGCCGCGGAAATCGACGCCCACGAGGTGGGACTGGTCATCCTCGGACCGCTGCAGAAGCTGGACAAGGTCGCCTACCTCCGCTTCGCGAGCGTCTACCAGGCCTTCGAATCCCTGGAGGATTTCGAGACTGCCATTGCCCTGCTCCGCCAGGAAGAACAGGACGCCCGGGGCGTCGCTGCAAAGGGCGCCAAGAGCTCCGAGAAGAGCCCCCTGTAGACTCCGGTGGCGGCAGCGGAGGGGAAGCCGCAGCCGCCACCGGCACCACGGCCTGGCGAAAAGAAGGCCAGCTCCAAGGAAAACCCAAATGACGTGCGCCTCCTGCGCGCCCGCGGACCCAACGCCGCGCGGACAACAGGGGATGAGTGTGCCGCATCTGCACGCTTAAACACCCGTGCCGCCGTCGTCTGCTGGACAGCTGACGACGGCGGCACGCAGGCCGGGCTACTTTGCGAGCTTGTGCTTCAATGCGATTTCGATGGCAGCGCCCACGATGCCGGCCTCGTTGCGCAGGACCGCCGGCACGATGGGCGTGCGCAGCCGCAGGTTGGGCAGGTACTCGTCGGCGCGCTTGGAAATGCCGCCGCCGACGATGAACAGTTCGGGCGAGAACAGGAATTCCACGTGGGAAAAGTAGCGCTGCAGCAGGACGCTGTACTCGTCCCAGGACAGGCCATCGCGTTCGCGGGCCACTGCGGATGCTTTGGTCTCGGCGTCGTGGCCGTCAATTTCCAGGTGGCCAAGTTCAGCGTTGGGGACGAGTTTGCCGTCGAAGATGAAGGCCGAGCCGATTCCGGTGCCGAGCGTGATCACCAGGACCGTGCCCTTGACGCCGGCCCCTGCGCCGTAGCGGGCCTCAGCCAGGCCGGCGGCGTCGGCGTCATTGATGACCTCAACCGGGCGGCCCAGGCGGGCAGTGAGGAGTGCGTCAATGTCCGTGTTGAGCCAGCTCTTGTCCACGTTGGCGGCAGAGTGGACCACGCCATGCTGGATGATGCCCGGAAAGGTGACGCCGACGGGAGAGCCGGCAGCGGGTGCCTCGGGGCGGGCAGACAGTTCGGAAACCACCAGGGCCACGGCTTCGGCAACTGATTCAGGGGTGGCGGGCTGCGGGGTGGGGACCCGGAACCGTTCGCCCAGCAGTTTGCCCTTCTTCAGGTCGACGATGCCGCCCTTGATTCCGGTGCCTCCGATGTCGATGCCGATCAGCGGGGCGTTCTTGTGCGACTTCTCGTCCTTCTTGGCCAATGGGTTTTCCGTTCGTGGCAGGGGCGGGCGGGGTAGCGGCGGCCGGTGGGCCGGCCGGGAAAAGATGTCCGGTCAGGAACCGGGAAGGGGTAGGGCCATGGTGCGTGCGTAGGGGTGGTGCCAGGTGGGCCTGCTAGGGCAGCGTGAGGATTTCCGCGCCGGACTCCGTGACCAGCAGTGTGTGCTCGAACTGGGCAGTGCGCTTCCGGTCCTTGGTGACCACGGTCCAGTCATCGGCCCACATATCCCACTCCACAGTGCCCAGGGTGAGCATCGGTTCAATCGTGAAGACCATGCCGGCCTCGATCACCGTGTTGTAGGCAGGTGCCGCATCGTAGTGCGGAATGATGAGCCCGGTGTGGAAGGCTTCGCCCACGCCGTGCCCGGTGAAATCACGGACAACACCATAGCCGAAGCGCTTGGCATAGGACTGGATTGCCCGGCCGATGACGTTGATTTCCCGCCCGGGAGCAACAGCCTTGATGGCCCGGTTCAGCGACTCCTGCGTGCGTTCCACCAGCAACCGGGATTCCTCGTCCACGTCACCCACCAGGAAGGTGTAGTTGGTGTCCCCGTGGACTCCGTTGATGAAGGCGGTGATGTCGATGTTGAGGATATCCCCGTCCTGGACCACTGTGCTGTCCGGGATGCCATGGCAAATGACCTCGTTCAGGGATGAGCACAGCGACTTCGGAAAGCCCCGGTAGCCGAGGGTGGACGGGTAGGCGTGGTGGTCAAGGAGGAACTCGTGGCCCACCTTGTCCAGCTGGTCGGTGGTGACGCCGGGCTGGATATGCTTTCCCACCTCCACGATGGCCTGCGCTGCGATCTTCGACGCGATCCGGATCTTCTCGATCGTTTCGGGGGTTTTGACCTCCGAACCGGTGAATTTCGCCGGTGCGGGCTTTCCGACGTACTCCGGCCGGGGGATGGACGCCGGGACGGGACGCTGCGGACCTACGGTTCCCGGGGTGAGGGTGCCGATGGGTGCAGTCGAGGCAAGGGAAGGCATAGATTGATCATATAAGGCACTGCAGAACGCCTAACAACCGGAAGCCGCGCGCGGCCCGCGTAAGAATTTAAGTTACGCGGATCACGCCCCAGCTTTCCCGCCGCCGGAACGAGGAGCACCGATGACTGAGTACTGGTACAACGTCAATACGCATGAGATCGAAGAGGACCGGCTGTCCGACTGGAGCCAGCTGATCGGGCCGTATAAGACGCGGGAGGAGGCTGAACACGCGCTGGAAAAGGTGCGGGCACGCAACGAGGCCTGGGAGAAGGACGACGACGACTGAGCCCTGCGCGGCCGTGGGGGGGGGGGGGGGGGCCCGCCCCCCCCCCCCCCCCCGGGCGGGGGGGGGGGGTGGGGGGCGGGGGCCGGCGCCCGGCCCGCGGGGGTGGGGAAGGGGGTGGGGGGGGGGCGGGGGGGGGGGGGGGCGG